>NZ_JBIAMJ010000004.1:419628-523455 GCF_042874035.1 Streptomyces sp. NPDC004284
CGTCTTTTCGAGCCGGGGGGTGTGGTGGGGGGGGGGGTGGCACGTGCCCGCCCCCTTGGGGGGGGGGGGGGGGGCGGGGCCGGGGGGGGGGGGGCGGGCCCGCGGGCGGGGGGGCCCCGCGACCGTCAGGGCGCCGCGGTCGTCACAGCGTGGCGGCGAGCCGCGTCCCCTGGTCGATGGCGCGCTTCGCGTCCAGCTCGGCGGCGACGTCGGCCCCGCCGATGAGGTGCGCCGAGCGGCCGGCGGCGATCAGCTCCTCGTACAGGTCGCGGCGCGGCTCCTGCCCCGCGCAGAGCACGACCGTGTCGACGGGCAGCAGCTGTGGCTCGCCGTCGATCGTGACGTGCAGGCCCGCGTCGTCGATCCGCTCGTACGACACGCCGGCCACCATGGTGACGCCCCGGTGCTTGAGCTCGGTGCGGTGGATCCAGCCGGTCGTCTTGCCGAGGCCCGCGCCGACCTTGGAGGTCTTGCGCTGGAGCAGGTGCACCTGGCGCGGCGGCGCGTTCCGCTCGGGCGCGCGCAGTCCGCCCCGGTTCTCGTACGAGGTGTCGACGCCCCACTGGCGGAAGTACGTCTCGGGGTCCTGGCTCGCGCCCTCGCCGCCGTCCGTGAGGAACTCGGCGACGTCGAAGCCGATCCCGCCCGCGCCGATGATCGCGACCCGCTCGCCGACCGGCGCGCCGTCCCGGAGCACGTCGAGGTAGCTGAGGACGCTCGGGTGGTCCTCGCCGGCGATCCCGGGGGTGCGGGGGGTGACGCCGGTCGCGACGACGACCTCGTCGTACTCCGCGAGATCGGCGGCGGACACGTACGTGTTCAGGCGGACGTCGATGCCGCGCTCGGCGAGCTGGACGCGGAAGTAGCGCAGCGTCTCGTCGAACTCCTCCTTGCCCGGCACGCGCTTGGCGATGTTCAGCTGGCCGCCGATCTCGGCGGCGGCGTCGAAGAGGGTGACGGAGTGGCCGCGTCCGGCCGCCGACACCGCGCACGCCAGGCCGGCCGGGCCCGCGCCGACGACCGCGACGCGCTTGGCGAGCCGGGTGGGGGAGAGGACCAGCTCGGTCTCGTGGCAGGCGCGCGGGTTGACCAGGCAGGACGTGATCTTCAGGCTGAAGGTGTGGTCGAGGCAGGCCTGGTTGCAGCCGATGCAGGTGTTGATGGTGTCGGCGCGGTCGGCGGAGGCCTTGGCGACGAAGTCCGGGTCGGCGAGGAACGGGCGGGCCAGCGACACCAGGTCGGCGCGGCCGTCGGCGAGGATCTCCTCGGCGACCTCGGGGGTGTTGATGCGGTTGGAGGTGACGAGCGGCACGGACACCGCGCCCATCAGCTTCTTCGTCACCCAGGTGTAGGCGCCGCGCGGCACGGAGGTGGCGATGGTGGGGATGCGCGCCTCGTGCCAGCCGATGCCGGTGTTGATGATGGTCGCGCCGGCGGCCTCGATCTCCTTGGCGAGCGCGACGACCTCGTCGAGAGTGGAGCCGCCCGGAACCAGGTCGAGCATGGAGAGGCGGTACACGAGGATGAAGTCCTCGCCGACGCGCTCGCGGATCCGGCGGACGATCTCCAGCGGGAAGCGGACCCGGTTCTCGTACGAGCCGCCCCAGCGGTCGGTGCGCTGGTTGGTGGCGGCGGCGATGAACTCGTTGATGAGGTAGCCCTCGGAGCCCATCACCTCGACGCCGTCGTATCCGGCCTCCTTGGCGAGCTCGGCGCAGCGCGCGTAGTCCTCGACGGTCTGCTCGACCTCGGCGTCGGACAGCTCGTTCGGCACGAAGGGGCTGATGGGCGCCTTGAGCGGGCTGGGGCCGACGAGCCCCGGGTGATAGGCGTACCGGCCGAAGTGCAGGATCTGCATCGCGATCCGGCCGCCCTCGGCGTGCACGGCGTCGGTGATCAGCCGGTGCTCGGCGACCTCCTCGGCCGTGGTCAGCTTGGCTCCGCCGTCCCAGGGGCGGCCGGCCTCGTTGGGCGCGATGCCGCCGGTGACGATGAGGCCGACGCCGCCCCGGGCACGCTCCGCGTAGAAGGCGGCCATGCGCTCGAAACCGTGCTCGGTCTCCTCCAGGCCGACGTGCATCGATCCCATGATCACCCGGTTGGGGAGGGTGGTGAACCCGAGGTCGAGCGGGCTGAGCAGATGCGGGTACGGGGTCATGGGGGCGCCTCCTCGCGCAGGGGTCGTCGCCCCCAGTTCTAGGCGACCCCGAGCTTCTTCTGCAACTAGTTGCAGAAGAATGCGGGAGTGATGTCTACTACTCGGTAGCATGGGGGCTCCGCACGAGAGGAGCACCCGTGGTGGACAGCGAGGACGGCGAGACCGTCACCTACGTCTCGGACGGCGTCAGGGTCCCGGTCGACCGCGCGCGGGTACAGGCGGCCGCCTCCCGCATGATCCCCGCCCACAGCGAGGCGTTCAGCAGGCACCACGTGTGGTTCGCCCTCGTCGGAACCGGCCTCCACTACGTCGTCGACCTCCTGGACGAGGCCACCGGCGCCCGCCCGTCGACGGCCGAGACCGCCCGCCTGGCCCTGACCGGGCTGGGCTTCCCCGTCCTGGCCCTCGGATACGGCGACCTGCTGACCAAGGGCCACCCGGCCCACCGGTCCTGAACCGCGCCCGACGGGCTCCGGCCGGACCTCCGGGCCGGGACCGCCACCGGCCCGGTCTCCCCGCCTACTCCTTGCGGTAGACGTACGCCTCCGAGGCCGCGGCCGCCACCGCGTCGAGATCCCCGCCGGCGCTCGCCGTCACCAGCGCGGCGACCGCGCCCTCGACGAACGGCGCGTCGACCAGGCGCGAGCCCTCGGGGAGTTCGTCGCCCTCGGCGAGCAGCGCCTTCACGGTGAGGACCGCGCTGCCCAGGTCGACGAGGAGCGCCACCCCGGCACCCCGGTCCACCGCCTTCGCGGCCTCGCAGATCAGCTCGGAACTCGTCCCGAGCCCGCCGTCCGGCGTCCCGCCCGCGGGCAGGACCGGCGCCAGGCCGCCGCCGCCGGCCAGGCCACGGGCCAGATCGGCCACCGCCGCCGCGACCGCCGCGCTGTGCGAGACGAGCACGATCCCGACGGGTGCCGCGCCGGGGCCCGGGGCCGCCGGACCCGAGCCTCCCGGAGCCGAAGCCGGGTCCGGAGCCGAAGCCGGGTCCGGGGCCGAAGCCGGGTCCGGGAGCGAGCCCGCCGGAGCCGAAGCCCCCGCATCCCCACCGCTCGCGGGGCTCATCGCGTCCCCTCCACGCCCGCGGTGGCGGCGAGTGCCGCGAACAGCAGTGCCGACGACGTCGCCCCCGGATCCTGGTGGCCGATCGACCGCTCCCCGAGATAGCTGGCCCTGCCCTTGCGGGCCTGGAGGGGTACGGTCGCGAGGGCGCCCTCCTCGGCGGCGGCGCGGGCCGCCTCGTACGAGCTCCGCAGCCCCTCCACGGCCGGTACGAGCGCGTCGAGCATCGTCTTGTCGCCCACCTGGGCACCGCCCAGCTGCGACACGGCGGCCACACCGGCGCCGAGCGCCTCCGCGAGCCGCTCCCGGGTGACCTCGCCGTCCTCGCCCAGGGACTTCCCGGCGCGCCGCAGCAGCGTCCCGTACAGCGGTCCCGAAGCACCGCCCACGGTGGAGATGAGACGGCGTCCGGCGTCGATGAGCACGGCGCCGGGGCTCGTCGGCGGCTCCTTGGCGAGGGTCTCCGTCACGGCGGCGAAGCCCCGCTTCAGGTTCGCGCCGTGGTCGGCGTCGCCGATCGCCGAGTCCAGCTCGGTGAGCCGGTCGGCCTCCCGGTCGACGTCCTCGGCCACCGCGGCGAGCCAGCGCACGAGGAATCCGGCGTCGATGGTCTCCGTCATGTCGCTCTCCATGTCCCGTCCCGTCACCGTCTCACCGGCCCCAGCGCAGCGCCGGCGTCTGCACCGGAGCGTCCCACAGGCGCAGCAGCTCCTCGTCGACCTCGCACAGGGTCACGGAGCAGCCCGCCATGTCGAGCGAGGTCACATAGTTCCCGACCAGTGTCCGGGCCACCGGCACACCCCGCTCGGTGAGCACCCGCTGCACCTCCGCGTTGAAGCCGTACAGCTCCAGGAGCGGGGTCCCGCCCATCCCGTTCACGAGGGCGATGACCGGACCCGACGGGCGCAGGTCCTCCAGGACGGCGTCGACGGCGAAGTCCGCGATCTCCCGCGAGGTCATCATGGCCCGCCGCTCCCGGCCCGGCTCGCCGTGAATGCCGATCCCCAACTCCAGCTCTCCCTCCGGGAGATCGAAGGTCGGGCTGCCCTTGGCGGGGGTGGTGCAGGCGCTCAGGGCCACCCCGAAGGACCGGGACCGTTCGGCGACCCGGCGGGCGATCGACTCCACCCTCTCCAGCGGGGCGCCCTCCTCGGCGGCCGCGCCCGCGATCTTCTCCACGAACAGCGTGCCCCCGGTGCCGCGTCGGCCCGCCGTGTACAGACTGTCCGTCACGGCCACGTCGTCGTCGACGAGGACCTTGGCGACCTGGACGCCCTCGTCCTCCGCGAGCTCCGCCGCCATCTCGAAGTTCAGCACGTCACCGGTGTAGTTCTTGATGACGAACAGCACGCCGGCCCCGCTGTCGACCGCGGCCGCGGCCCGCACCATCTGATCGGGCACCGGCGACGTGAAAACCTCTCCCGGGCAAGCCGCCGCCAGCATCCCCGGCCCCACGAACCCCCCGTGCAACGGCTCGTGCCCGGATCCGCCGCCGGACACCAGCGCCACCTTCCCCGCCACGGGCGCGTCCCGCCGCACGACCACCCGCCGCTCCACGTCCACGGTCAACTCGGGATGCGCCGCGGCCATCCCGCGCAGCGCGTCGGCGACGACGGTCTCCGGAACGTTGATCAGCATCCTCATGGACATCTCCAGGTCAGATCAGGTGTGCTGGTGTGTCGATCTTGGCGGTCCGTGCGGTACCACTGCCGGATTTCCCGACGCGATGTCAGATGTGAGTCACGAGAGCGGGCTGTGCGCATGCGCATCCCGGAGCGATTATCGACGCATGGGTGCGCGTGCGCACCGATGCGCCACCGATCGGATCCGGACGATCTCGATCACAGGGCGCCCCCGACGTGTCGGCCCCGGGGGTCCTCACGTACCGAGTCCCGGACGGGCACACGCACGGGGGCCGTACCCGTTGTCGAGCGGGTGCGGCCCCTGGACCGTGAAGCCGGAGCGGAGTGGCGCGGAGCACCACGGCGTCTTCTGGTGCGTGGACCGGCTCCGCGACGACTGCGCCGCGCACGGGGTGGAGCTGCTCGGGGGCGCGGGCGACACCCTCGACGACATCGTGCCCACGGCGCCGGCCGGCAGCCGGGACGCGCTGCGCGCCCGGCGCGTCCTGGAAACGGACCGGGCTCTGGACACGGACCGGGCCTTGGGCGCGCCCTGGCGTTCGTTCCGGGCTTCCGCCGCAGTGCCGTCGACGGCACGGACGACCTGGGGCGCACCGCGGACGTCCTGGCCCGGGCGGTACGGGAGGCCGACGCGCGCGGACTGTTCCTGGCCGGCGGGACCGCCTTCGCCTCCCTGCTGGTGGCAGCCTGCGCCGGTACCCGGATCATGTCCCGGCTCTCCACCGGCCGGACCGATCTGCCCTGCCGGATCTCCGGCATGCGGCGATGCGTCCTGCCCGCCCCGGTGCCTCCCGACGTCATCGCGGGAATCGTCCTCCCCGCCGCCCCCGCACAGGAGCGGGCGTGACCCCGCGGGCCGGCTTCCCCGGCCCGCGACGACCGACGGCGGCGGCACCCGTCCGTCCACCGGGTCCGGTCGGCGCCGTCACGCTCTACGGCCGTTCGGTGAGCAACTCCGCCAGGCGGTCGGCGAATTCGGTGAGCCGGTCCAGCCGGGATCCGCTGCGGGCGATGCGGAAGCCGTGGCGGCGGCCCCAGAACGCGGCCTGGACGGCATGGAACTGGGCCCACCGCCGGACGACGTGCGCACGGTCGAGTTCCGCGGCCTCGGCGAAGACGTCCAGGACGCGGTGGACGGCCCTGCGCAGGTCATCCGCTTCGAGGAGCGCCTGCGCGCGGGACTTCAGCAGTGTGCCGCCGTCGTAGGCGGGATCTCCCGCGTACCCCTTGGGGTCGACGGCCAGCCACGGCTCTCGGTCGGCACGCAGGATGTTCCGGGCGTGGAAGTCGCCATGGACGAGGGTGTCCGGCTGGACCGGACCCAGCTCCCGAACGGTCGCCACGGCGGCGTCCAGCACCCGGCGCGGCAGCGCGTGCGGCAGTTCCCGGGCGTCCTCGCGCAGCTGCTCCGCCCAGGCGTCGGCCTGCTCGCGCAGCCGGGGCAGGCCGGGCGGCGCGGGGACGGCCAGGCGGCGGCTGAGCCGCCCGGCGACCGTCACCAGCTCGTCGCCGTCGCGGACCTCCGCCAGGGTCGACGGCTGAACCCGCTCCAGCAGCAGCGCGAACCGCTCGTCGTCGCGCTCGTGCAGCAGGACGGCGCCGCGGCCGCCCCACGCGACGAACGCATCCGGCTCATGGACGTTTCCGGGGTGCGGAAACGACACCTTCAGCACGGCGCTCTCCCCGGCCCGCCGTACCGGAACGATGACGCCGACGCCCCCGTGCATGACCTCGCCGTCCGGCACGCACCCCCAGTGCTCCAGCAACTCCTCCACGATCACGGGCAGTTCGGCGAGCCATGCCGCCCCGGCCGCCCCTTCGCGGTCGACGGTGCTCCGTGCGAACTCCTCCGGTGGCGCGATCATGCCGGCACCCTACGCGCCGGCATGCATGGCGGAACGGGGGACGGGCAGGAGCCAGGGTGCGGAAGGACGCGTCATGCGTCCGCGAACGGGTCCGTGCACCGAGTGCGACGAGGGAAGCGGAGAGCGTCATGGACTTCCCGGAAGGAGGAGCCGGTCATGGTTCGGGTGACGGCCGGTGCCGTGGGCGCACCGTGCTGGCTGAGCCTGACGGCGCGCGACCTGCTCGCGGCCGGGCGCTTCTACAGCGCGGTCCTCGGATGGACCTTCCGCCCGGACGGCCCCGGCAACACGATCTCCGTGGCCGAACTGGAGGGCGTACCCGTGGCAGGCATCGGTTCCCTGCCCGGTGCGCCGGCCGCGTGGACCGTGTACTTCGCCGTGGACGACGCGGACGCGGCCGCTGCCCGGATCCGTGAACGCGGCGGGACCGTCGGCCTCGGACCCCTCTCGTACCCGCCCCGCGGCCGCGGGGCCCTGGCCGCAGACCTCGAAGGGGCGGTCTTCGGCATCTGGGAGGGGCGTGTGCTCGACGGGTGGCGGGTGGGGGACGGTGCGGCCCCCGCCTGGCTGGAACTGCACACCAGGAACGCGTTCGACGCGGCCGTCTTCTACGGCGAGGTCCTGGAGTGGGTGAACGAGGACGATGCCGGCCGCTGTGAGGTCGCGTACGAGGAGGACCGGGTCGTCCTGCGGCACGACGGACGAGCGGTGGCCCGTCTGAACAGCGGACCCGTCGAGCGGGCGACCGAGAAGCCGCAGCTGCGGCCCCGGTGGCTGGTCCACTTCGAAGTCCCCGACCTGGAGGCCGCCGAGGCCGCGGCGGTCGAGCACGGCGGCACCGTGATCACCGACGGCCTCTGGCCGAGCAGCGGGCAGCAGGTCACGGTGCGCGACCCGGACGGGGCCCTGTTCACCCTCGACCGGTCACCGTCCGTGCCACGGCGGACGGCCCCGTCGTCCCGCCGCGACGGCACGGAGATCCCCTGAGGCCGTGGCCGCCGGAAGGACGTGACCCGATGAGTACGACGAAGAAGAGGGTCCGGGCGGGCCGGCGCGTCATCGAGGTCAGCCGGCCGGAGAAGGTCCTCTTCCCCGAGGACGGCATCACCAAGGCCGACCTCGCCGCGTACTACCGCACCGTCGCCCGCCGGATGCTGCCGCATCTGCGCGGCCGCCCGCTGATGCTGGAGCGGTACCCGGACGGCATCGGCGAGCCGGGTTTCCAGCAGAAGGAGATACCCGAACACTTCCCGGACTGGGTCCACCGGGCCGAACTGCCCAAGGAGGACGGCACCGTCACCCACGTCCTGTGCGAGGAGGCCGCCACGCTGGTCCTCCTCGCCGACCAGGGGTGCGTCACCCCGCACCGGTGGCTCTCCCGCGCCGACCGGCCCGACCACCCGGACCGGCTGGTCTTCGACCTCGACCCCCCGGGCGACGACTTCCGGCCCGTACGGGAGGCCGCGGGGTGGCTGCACGAGCTGCTGGACGAGCTCGAACTGCCCTCGCTGCTGATGACCACCGGCTCACAGGGCCTGCACGTCCTCGTCCCGCTGGACCGGCGCGCGCCCTTCGACGACGTACGTGCCTTCGCCGCCGATGTCGCCGCCGTCCTCGCCGGCCGTCACCCGGACCGGCTCACCACCGAAGTCCGCAAGAAGGCGCGCCACGGGCGGCTGTACCTCGACATCCAGCGCAACGCGTACGCCCAGACCGCTGTCGCACCGTACGCGGTACGACCCCGGCCGGGCGCACCCGTCGCGGCCCCGATCTCCTGGCACGACCTCCAGGATCCGGACCTCGACGCGCGGCGCTGGACCCTCGCCGACGCCGACCGGCTCCTCGAGGACGCCCCCTGGAGCCCCGCCGGACGCCCCCGCTCCCTCGGGGCGGCGGCGAACCGCCTCCTCCGCGACGACCTCGATCGCTGACCAGGTGCCGCGGTGCTTGCGACGCCACGGCGCGGGTATGCGCACAGCAGAACGTGAAGGCGCCCCACCAGGAGAGGAGGCCTCGCGATGGACGGTCCTGAACTCTCGCAGCGGGAACGGCAGATACTCGACGACATCGAGCAGGACCTGCGAGCCGACCAGCTCCTGGACCGCAGGCTGCGGACCCTGCACCGCGGTATCCGCCCCTGGACGTCCCGACGCGGGGACCGGCACCGGCTCCGCGGGCTCGGCCTGCGCACCGTGCTGCTCGGCATCGCCTGCGCGGTTCTCTTCGTACGGGCCGTGGCCACCTCGTCCCTGGTACTGATCTGGGCCTTCGCCACCGTGTGGGTCCTCACCCTGGTCCGCCTCCTCCTGCTCGCGATCCGGTGGTGCCGCAAAGCGGCGGTTCGGCGGGCCGCAGGAAGGGCTGACCACGTCGCATGACGTGCGACCGGGCGGCGGCGTGTGAAGGAGAGCGAAGAGCGAATGACGAACGAAGACATCTGGGGTTACCGCTCCGACTCCGGCCACGAGACGGGGACCGATCTGGTCGGTTACAAGGTGGAGGCGACCGACGGAAGCATCGGAAAGGTCGATGAGCACACCGACGAGGCCGGAGTGGGCTACCTCGTCGTCGACACCGGCGCGTGGATCTTCGGCAAGCACGTCCTGCTTCCCGCCGGCACCATCCGGCGCATCGACCGCGCCGGCGAAACGGTCCATGTCGACCGCACGAAGGAACAGATCAAGGACGCGCCCGAGTTCGAGCGGGGGAAGCAGCCCCGCGACCCCTCCTACCTCGAGCAGTTCGCCCAGCACTACGGCATGCCGCACATGTGACCCTCTCCGCCGGAGGGCGAGCCAACATCGCATGCCCACCGTCCCGTTCGCAGCCTGATCCGAGGCCGTCCCCATGATCGGCACCCGCACCCCACCACGGGCACGGGCCCTCACCGGCACGGGATCCGCTGCCGTCCGCCGGGCCGCGGGGAACCGTAGAATCCGTTGTATGGGTATATGCGCCCGCCCTGCCCGACGGGGATCGTCGTGACGTTCCCACCTGGCCGTGCACCCGGACCCGATCAGGGCCACGAGCCGGGCGAGACGACTCTGGCCGACGCCGTCGCCGCGCTCACCTCGGAGATCGGCGCCATGCGGGACGACCGGGCCCGTCGGCGGCTGGTCGATCTCGCCACGGGGGTCCTGACCGTCCAGCTGGGCGCCGCGCCCGCCGAAGCGGCGGACCATCTGCTGAGGCTGGCCGAATCGACGGGGCTGGACACGGCGGATGTGGCCGCCGACATCGTCAACGGCGCCGTCGGAGCCGTTGTCGTCGACAGCGCCGTCGACACCCCTGAGAGGCAGGCCCCGAAGGGCTCTCAGGCCCGGCGGGCACGCCGTAGCACCGAGGCCGTCCGGACGGCCGAGAGCGCCGGCGAGGCCCTCGACACGCTGCTGGAAGGGGGACTGCGGCCGCTCGGTGTGCGCTCGGTGTTCCTCTGGCGACGCACGGAGAGCGACTGCCTGGCCCTCGTCGGGCAGGCGGGGGCCAGCCGGCAGGAGGCCGTGCACTGGCAGTGGGTCCCGCAGGAGGACGGTGGTGCGCTGCACGAGGCGATGGCCGGCGGTGAGCCCGTCTGGCTGCCGGCGGGCACCCCGGCCGACCGGGCGCCGATCCCCGGGGCCGCCGCGGACGGCGCCCGTGCGCTGATTCCCGTACTGGCGCAGGGGCAGGTCGCCGGGCTGCTGCTGGCCTCCTGGGACGGGCCCGACCCGCTGGAGGAGCCGCTGCGCGGGGCCCTGACCGAACTGTGCGAGCCCGTGGCCCGCGTCCTGGACTGGGACGCGGACGATCCGGGCTCCCCGCGCATCGTGGCGGGGTTGCTGGACCTGCTCCAGCAGCCCGCCGCGGTCCTCCTGGGCGCGGAGCGGGAGCCGGCCGGGGGGCTGGAGGCCGTCGAGTACGTGAACAGCGCGGCCCGCAAGGCTCTCGGCGCGGTGCGCGATCCGGTCGGGCGCCCGCTGGCGCAGGTGTTCCCGCACGCCCACGAGGACCTCGTCCGCATGCTCGCGCGCGCGGCGACCGGAGCGGGGCCGCAGTACGCGCAGAGCCTGCCCGTGCGCGGAGCGGACTCGCCGCGGTGGGCCCCCGGTTCCATGGCCCACGTCCGGGTCCTGGCGCTGGGCCGTCGCCGCGGCGCCGTCCTGTGGGACAGCGCCGACGACAGCCCTGTCCTGGCCCGCGTACTGGGCCGGCTGGAGCAGTTGGCGTGCTTCGACGACGATCTGCTGACGGGCCGTTCCCTGTGGAGCGATCAGGCCTACTCCCTCTTCGGAATGGACCGCACGCAGGAGCCCGTCCCCCTGAGCCTGCTCGCCGCACGGCTTGTCCCGGAGGACGCCGACGCGCTGCGCGGGCTGATGTCCGCCCTGACGGAGCGGCACGAGGGGGCGTCCGCACGGGTGCGGATCATCCGCGCGGACGGCGGCGTACGGCATGTGCGCATCGCGGCCGAGCCGGTCCTCACGGCCGGTGCGCTGACGGGGCTGGCCGGCGTGTACCAGGACGTCTCCGCCCAGTACCGCACCGAAGTGGCGCTGACCGCCAGCTTCGACCGGCTCAACGCGGCGCACGCGGAGGCGGAGCTGCGCGACTGGGTCGTCCGGCAGCTGCAGCGGGCGATCGTGCCGGAGGCACCCGCGCTGGAGGTCACGCCCGGGCTGGAGATCGCGGCCCGCTACCGGCCGGCGGCCCAGGAGTACCGGGTCGGCGGGGACTGGTACGACGTACTGCCACTGCCCAGCGGGCGGGTCCTGGTGGGCGTCGGGGACATCGCCGGGCACGGCATCGACGCCGCGACCAGCATGGTGGCGCTGCGGGGCGCGCTGCGCGGCCTGGTCTTCACGGGGTGCACCCCGGGCCGCCTGATGGAGTGGCTCAACGAGGTGGCCCTGAGCACGTCCGGCCAGCCCACCGCCACCGCCCTGTGCGGCCTGTACGACCCGGCCGACCACACGCTGTGCTGGACCAGTGCCGGGCACCTGCCGCTGCTGCTCCTGCGGGAGGGGCGGGCCCTGTTCCTGGAGGGCGCGCACGGCATCCTGCTGGGGGCCCTGCCGGGAGCCTCGTACGACGAGACCGTCACCCGGCTCCGCCCGGGCGACACGCTGCTCCTCTACACGGACGGGCTGATCGAGCGACGGCACTCGGGGCTGGACGAGAGCCTGGCGGTGCTGCGGGGGACCGCGCGGCGGCTGGCGGCCGCCGGGCCGGAGGAGCAGGCCGACCGGCTGATGGCGGAGGTGAGCGGGGACACCGACGACGACACGAGCCTGGTGGTCGTACGGGTCGCCGCACAAGCGGCGTGAGGCCCGGTGGCGCGGGCGGCCCCCGGCCCGGGCCCGCCGCTCAGCGGTCGCGGTCCTCGTCGCGTTCCCGGCCGGGGAGGGGGGCGTCGTCGCGCTCGGCCAGGCAGGTGCGGACGGCGGCGATCAGGTCCTGCGCGTTCACCGGTTTGGTCACGTAGTCCGTCGCTCCCGCGGCCAGGGCCTCGGCCCGGTCGTCCGGCATGGCCTTCGCCGTGACCACGATGACGGGCAGGTCGCTGTACCCGGGCATCCGGCGGATGGCGCGGGTGGCCGCGTACCCGTCGAGCCCGGCCATCATCAGGTCCATCATCACGAGGTCCACGTCCCCGTGGTCGGCCAGCAGCGCGATCCCGGCCTCGCCGTTGTCGGCGGCCAGGACGCGCAGGCCCGCGCTCTGGAGCATGGCGGTGAGGGCGAAGACGTTGCGGGAGTCGTCGTCGATCACCAGTACGGTCCGCCCGCCCAGATCGGGCAGCGGGTCGTTCGGCTCGCGCGATCCCGGCCGCGGCCGGTCCGTGGTGGCGGAGCCGGCCGGGGCCCGGACGCCCTGCACGGGCAGGTACAGCGTGAACCGGCTGCCCCGGCCTTCCGCGCTCTGCGCGAGGATCACCCCGCCCAGCAGCCGGGCGACCTCGCGGCTGATGGACAGCCCGAGGCCGGTGCCGCCGTAGGCGCGCGAGGTCGTGGCGTCACCCTGCCGGAAGGCCCCGAACACGGATTCCAGCCGGTCGGCGGGGATGCCTATGCCGGTGTCGACGACATGGAAGGCGATCACGGGGCCGCCTCCCCGCAGTGCGGCGGGCAGGTCACCGGCGCCCGCCATCGTCACGCGCAGGGAGACCTGGCCGGTCTCGGTGAACTTCAGGGCGTTCGAGAGCAGGTTGCGCAGCACCTGGCGCAGGCGGGCCTCGTCGGTGGTCAGCTCGTCGGGCACCTCCGGGGCGGCGGTCACCGTGAATTCCAGCTCGCGTTCGTCGGCGACCGGCCGGAAGGCGGCGTCGACGTAGTCGAGCAGCCGGCGCAGCGACACCGGCTCGGGGTGCACGTCCATCTTCCCCGCCTCGACCTTGGAGAGGTCGAGGATGTCGTTGATCAGTTGGAGCAGGTCGGATCCCGCCGAGTGGATGACGGTCGCGTAGTCGACCTGCTTCTCCGTCAGGTTGCCCTCCGGGTTCTGCGCGAGCAGCTGGGCGAGGATCAGCAGGCTGTTCAGCGGGGTGCGCAGTTCGTGGCTCATGTTGGCCAGGAACTCCGACTTGTACATCGAGGTGCGCGACAACTGCTGGGCCCGTGCCTCCAGTTCCTGGCTCGCCTGCTCGATCTCCAGGTTCTTGCGCTCGATGTCCCTGTTGCGGTCCGCCAGCAGGGCCGCCTGTTCCTTCAGTTCGGCGTTGGAATGCTGCAGTTCCTGCTGGCCGGCCTGGAGTTCTCGTGAGCGGGAGCGGAGTTCGGTGGTCAACTGCTGGGAGCGTTCCAGTAGTTCGTCGGTGCGGGCGTTCGCGATCAGGGATCGGACGTTGACCCCGAGCATCTCGGTGAACTGCTCCAGGAAGTCCCGGTGCAGGGGGCTCAGCGGGTGTACGGAGGCCAGCTCCACGGCGCCCAGCACCTGGTCCTCGGCGACGATGGGCAGGACGACCAGGGTGGTCGCGTCGACGGATCCGGTGCCGGAGGCGATGACCGCGTAGCCGGGCGGAAGGTCGTCCACCACGATCGTGCGCCGGCCGGCGGCGGCTTCGCCGACCAGGGACTGGCCGATCCGGAACCGGCGGGGGCCCGTGTCCGGGTCGTCGGGCAGTCCGTACGTGGCGATCGCCACCAGTTCGGTGCCGTCGGGCCGCTCCTGGGCGAGGAAGAAACTGCCGTACTGGGCGTCGACCAGCGGCGGCACCTCCCGCATCAACAGGCGGGCGACGGCGGGAAGCTCGCGGATTCCCTGGATCCGCCGGGAGACCCCCGCGAGACTGGACGCCAGCCACTCCTGGTCCCGGTTGGCCCGGATGGTGGCGCGCAGCGACTCGACCATGGCGTTGATGTTGTCCCTGAGGTCCCCGACCTCGCCGGGGGCCTCCTCGGTGATCGAGCGGGTCAGGTCGCCCTCGGCGACCGCGCTGGTCACCTCGGCGATGGCGCGTACCTGCCGAGTGAGGTTGCCGGCCAGTTCGTTGACGTTCTCCGTGAGGCGTCTCCACGTGCCGGAGACACCGGCCACCTCGGCCTGGCCGCCGAGCCGGCCCTCGCTGCCGACCTCCCGGGCCACCCGGGTGACCTCGGCGGCGAAGGACGAGAGCTGGTCGACCATGGTGTTGATGGTCGTCTTGAGTTCCAGGATCTCGCCGCGGGCGTCCACGTCGATCTTGCGCGTGAGGTCGCCCCGGGCGACGGCCGTGGTGACCTGCGCGATGTTGCGCACCTGGTTGGTGAGGTTGCCGGCCATGGAGTTGACGTTGTCGGTGAGGTCCTTCCATGTGCCCGAGACGCCGCGGACGGTCGCCTGACCGCCGAGATTCCCCTCGGTCCCCACCTCGAACGCGACCCGGCTGACCTCCTCCGCGAAGGAGGAGAGCCGGTCGACCATGGTGTTGATGGTCTCCTTGAGCTCCAGGATCTCACCGCTCGCGTTCACCCGGATCTTCTGCGTGAGGTCGCCCCGGGCTACGGCCGTGGCGACCTGCGCGATGTTGCGCACCTGTGAGGTGAGGTTGTCGGCCATGCTGTTGACGCCCGTGGTCAGATCCCGCCAGACGCCGCCGGTGCGCGGCACCCGGGCGTGGCCGCCGAGCAGGCCCTGGCCCCCGACCTCCTGGGCCACCCGGGTCACTTCGGCCGTGACCAGGGACAGCTGGTCGACCATCCCGTTGTAGACAGCCGCGATCTCACCGGGCAGGCCGACCGCGTCGTCGGGGAGCCGGGTACCGAGATCCCCGTCCCGTACCGCGGTGAGCCCGGCCAGCAGCTTTTTCAGAATCCGGTCGGAACCATTCATGTCTGACCTCGCTGCGATCCACTGTCGCACAGGAAGGGTCTGACGGCCTTGTGCGCGGGTATACCCCTTGGAGGAGACCGCACGGTTTCCACCGCCTCGCGGGTCGGCCGGTTCGTGCCACCCGTCGGAGGAACTCATGTCACCCGTTGCCCGCTACACCGCGGATCCGCCCCCTGCCGATCCGTACGCCGCAGATCCGTACGCCACCGGCTCGTACGCCGACACCCCCGAAATGCCGGAGGCCCCGCTCGCCGTCAGCACGGCCGAGGCGCGGACCCTGTCCGTCGCCCTCTTCCGGCGCCTGAACGGGCTGTGCGAGGGCACGCCCGAGTACTCCTACGTGCGCAACACGCTCGTCGAACTGAACCTCAGCCTGGTGAAGTACGTGGCGCGCCGGTTCCGCAACCGCTCCGAGCCGCTGGAGGACATCGTCCAGGTCGGCACGGTCGGCCTGATCAAGGCCATCAACCGGTACGACGTCGAGCGCGGCGTCGAGTTCACCACGTTCGCCATTCCCACGATCACCGGCGAGATGAAGCGGTTCTTCCGGGACACCAGCTGGTCCGTGAAGGTTCCGCGCCGCCTCCAGGAGCTCCGGCTCGACATGGCGAAGACCCACGACGCACTGGAACAGCGGCTGGGACGGCGGCCGACCGACGGCGAACTCGCACAGGGCCTCGGCATCAGCACCGCCGCGCTGGCCGAAGGCCGCCGGGCGGCCAACGGCTACACCGCCGGCTCCCTGGACACCCCCGTACAGGAGGAGGAGGCCGGCTCCCAGGGTCCGACGCTGGGGACGGAGGACGGGGCGTACGAGCGCATCGAATGCCTGGAGACGCTGAAACCGCTGCTCGCCACGCTCAGTGACCGTGACCGGTTGATCCTCTCGCTGCGCTTCGGCGAGGAGCTGACCCAGACGGAGATAGGCGAACGGCTCGGCCTCTCCCAGATGCACGTATCACGACTGCTGAGCCGGATCATGGCCGCGTTGCGGACCGGAATGCTGACGGACGACGAGGTCAGGTCAGGCCGGGAGACCTGCCCCTCCACCGGGGGAACGTCCCGCCACCGCGCCTGAGGGCCGACGGCGCGTCGACCTCCACCCACACGCACTTTCCGCCGTCCACCTGCTCCGAGCCCCACTCCCGGGCCAGCCGCTCCACGATGAGCAACCCGTGGCCACCGGGCACGGCCGGGTCGGACGGGGACCTGACGACCGGCGGGACCGGGCTTCCGTCGGTGACCTCGATGCGCAGCCGCTCGGCGGTGCAACGCAGCAGCAGCGATTTCGGGCCGCCCGCGTGCATGCAGGCGTTGGCCACCACCTCGGACACCAGCAGCAGAACGTCGTCAGTCGTCTCGTCCGCGCGGTCACTCCCGCTCCCGGCCGCCGACGCCGACGGCCACTGCCACTCGGTCAGGGCGAGGCGGGTGAAGTCACGGCACTTGCTGACGACATCCGTGGTGCCGTGCAGCACCAAGCGCCGGGTCCATTCCGGTGACCGGCGCTCACTCATCGATCCTCCTTCGCCAGGCGCGCTTCGCTACGGGCGCCGGTGACTCGCCAGTGCCGCCTCCACATCAGCGTGGAGCGGAAAGAGTCCGGCCGCACCAGTGACGTGGAGCATGCGCTCTATCGGCTGGTGAAGGCCGACCAGTTCAAGGCTGCCACCCGATTCCCGGACCGCCAGCCGGTTGTGCAGCAACACGTTCAGTCCCGTCGAATCGCAGAACTCGAGCCCGCTGAAATCGACGAGCACCCGCTGCCCGCCGCGTACCCGAACGACTTCAAGAGCCGCCCTCAAGGAATCGGCGGTGTCGTGGTCGAGCTCCCCGGCCAGCGCCAGGACGGTGGCGCCCTCGACGGGCCGTACATCGACCGTGAAGCGTTCGTCGTCTGCCGTCGGCATCAAGCACCCCCTTCATGCAAGGTTTCCGTCCGGATGTCTTGCACCTACCCCCTGGGTCGTGTTTTAGGGGGCGCGGGCGCGCTAGGGGCAGATCGGCGGATCCCCGGAGCCGGTCCTTCTCCGCCCCGCTTCTTCGGGCGAAAAGGGGGACCGGGTGAACAACTCTGCACGTTTCAACTGGCTTCCAGGCGTGGCGAATGGGCCGGTGCCGAGCGGGGTCCCCGCCCGGCACTCCTCACAGGTCGCCGCGCGCGGCCGTGAATGACGGCCTTTCCGGAACGGGTTCCGGACGGCCCGGTCATCGGGCAGTGGTATCGCGTCGGCTCGAATCGGGTGTGCCTACCAATAGTGGCGCCGCCATCCGACCGTGTGTCCGGCGGATCCGAGAATGAGCAGGAGGACGCCGACGACGGCCAGGATGATTCCGAGGGTCCACAGGACGGGAATTCCGAGCAGGTAGCCGACGACCAAGAGGATGACTCCGAGTATGATCATGATGTTCTCCGATCCTGCAAGCCTCTTCTGCCCCATTTCGGCGCCGGAATGTGCAATGAGGAGGCCCTGCCTGAAAGGATCCGGAGAACGGAGCGGCGCGATGCCCGGGACAGGGCTCCTGGCCGTCATGGACACGGGCAAGCCGCGCACGCCGAGATCCCTCCTGTCCGACGCCCCCGCCACCGCCGACGGGCGCGACCCCGGCGCCGCAGCGGCGCGGCGACCTGGAGGTCGGCCGACTCAGCGATCTTCGTGCTTGTCCTCCGGCTCCTCGCCGCGCAAGTCGTGCATCACGTCGTACATCGTCGCGTCCCGGCCATGCTCACGCAGAACCTCATCGGGACTGAGCGGCTGACCGCCCGCCCTCAGTTGATCGGGCTCCGGCGAACGCCCGCGGATCCGCTTCGCGCGGTCCTTGTCCGGCGTCTGACGCTCGCCTCGCACGGCGCCGTCGCCATCCCGCCTGTCGCCGCCCATGTCGGTCCACGCTCCTCACGTCATCGGAGTCGTCACACGGCGCTCAACGCCGCCGGGCGTCTTTCCCGGTAACCGGCGGCTGTCCCTTCCTGCGCCCGCTAAACATACGAGCGGGGTTCTTCCCCGAGGGCCACCAGGGCGCCCTTCGGCTTCGCGCCCGGCCGGTCCGCCCCCCGAGCCGTCGTTTCCTTCGGTGGTCCGGTCGGTCGCGCCGGGGCCGGTCGCGCATGACGATGCCGAGAGCGGATCCTTCGGCACGAGCGGGTGCGGCGTGAGCTTCCGGCAATCCCCGCGTCATACGAAACACAGCGGAAACCCCTGTGTACGCATGGCGAAACGCGCCGCCACGAGGCTCTCCCCCTACCCCGTAGGAGGAGACCGCTGATGCCCCTCGCCGCCGCACCCCGGCTCGACACCGGCGACACCGCCTGGATGCTCGCCGCCACCGCGCTGGTTCTGCTGATGACCCCGGGCCTGGCTCTGTTCTACGGCGGCATGGTCCGCACGAAGAGCGTCCTCAACATGCTGATGATGAGCTTCGTGTCGATCGCCCTGGTCACGGTGGTCTGGCTGGTCGCCGGCTACTCGCTCGCGTTCGACGACGACGCCTTCGCGGGCCTGATCGGCGGCCTCGGACACCTCGGCCTGGCCGGCATCGGTCCCGACACCCTCACCGGCACGGTTCCCACCTTCCTCTTCAGCACCTTCCAGCTGACCTTCGCGATCATCACGGCGGCGCTGATCAGCGGTGCGGTCGCGGACCGCACCAAGTTCGCGGGCTGGCTCGTCTTCGTACCGGTATGGACGCTTCTCGTATACGTTCCCGTGGCGCACTGGGTGTGGGGCCCCGGCGGCTGGATCACGCACTCGCTGGGCGCCCTCGACTTCGCGGGCGGACTCGTCGTCGAGATCGCGTCGGGCGCGTCCGGCCTCGCGATGTGCCTGGTGCTCGGTCCGCGCATCGGCTTCAAGAAGGACGCGATGCGGCCGCACAATCTGCCGATGGTCCTGCTCGGCGCGGGTCTGCTGTGGTTCGGCTGGCTCGGCTTCAACGGCGGCTCGGCGCTCGGCGCGAACGGTCTGGCCGCCGCGTCCCTCCTCAACACCCTCGTCGCCGGGTGCACCGGTCTCCTCGGCTGGCTCTTCGTCGAGCAGCGGCGCGACGGCCACCCGACCACGTTCGGCGCGGCGTCCGGCGCGGTCGCCGGGCTCGTGGCGATCACTCCGGCGTGCGGGGTCGTCGGCATGCCGGGCGCGGCGGCGGTCGGTCTCGCCGCGGGTGTCGTCTGCTCGTACGCGGTCGCCTGGAAGTTCCGCTTCGACTACGACGACTCGCTGGACGTCGTGGGCGTGCACTTCGCCGGCGGTGTCGTCGGCACGCTGCTGATCGGCCTGTTCGCGACCTCGGTGATGACCGGTGGCCAGGAGGGGCTGCTGTACGGCGGCGGGCTCGGCCAGCTGGGCCGGCAGGCCCTCGCCGTGGCGATCGTGGCGGCGTACACCTTCCTCGTCACGTACGGGATCGGCAAGGCCCTCGACCGGGCGGTGGGGCTGCGGGCCTCCACCGAGGAGGAGTTGACGGGACTCGATCAGACGGTGCACGCGGAGACCGCTTACGATCACGGCGTGCTCGGCCACGGCGGCGCGCCGCTGCACGCCGCGTCCCCCGTCACCTCGCCCGTCAAGGACAGGAAGCCCTCCGCATGAAGCTGATCACCGCGATCGTCAAGCCGTTCCGCCTCGACGAGGTGAAGAACGCGCTCCAGGAACTCGGCATCAACGGGCTGACGGTCACCGAGGCCAGCGGCTACGGGCGCCAGCGAGGCCACACCGAGGTGTACCGGGGCGCCGAGTACCGCGTGGACCTCGTCCCCAAGGCCCGGATCGAGGTCGTCGTCGAGGACGCCGACACGGAGCCCGCCATCGACGCCATCGTCCGCGCCGCCCACACGGGCAAGATCGGCGACGGCAAGGTGTGGGCGGTGCCGGTGGAGACGGTGGTGCGCGTCCGCACGGGGCAGCGCGGCCCGGACGCGCTCTGACGTACGGGGCGGCACCGGGTCGCCTTCGTCGGCTCCGCTCAACGGCTGAACCGCGGCGCACACGCATAACCGCACTGCTCTCACGGTATATACGCCCCGATATATACCCATAGCGCCATCCTGTGTCCCGGAGACCCGGGCGCCTGGCGTGGTGTCGAGCCGTGGAGGACCCCATCACCGGAACCCCACCTCAGAGCCTCTCGGCCGACGCGCAGGGCGGCCAGCCCCAGGAAGCCGACCTGCTGCGGACGATGCTGCGGCGGCCCGAGTACCGCAAGGCTCTGGTGTTCTCCGGGCTGATCGGCGTTCCGGTGGCGCTCGTCGCCTTCTGGTTCCTCGTGGCGCTCCACGAGCTGGAGGGCCTCATCTGGACGGACTGGCCGAAGGACCTGGGCTGGAAGCAGGCTCCCTGGTGGTGGGGGCTCATGCTGCTGCCGGTGGCCGGGCTCGTCGTCGGTCTGGTGGTCGCACGCCTGCCCGGCCGGGGCGGACACATCCCGGCGGGCGGGCTGCACGCGGGCGGGGTCACGAAGCAGGCCCTGCCCGGTGTCGTCCTCGCCGCGGTGGCCGGTCTTCCGCTCGGCGCCGTACTGGGCCCCGAGGCGCCGCTGATCGCCCTGGGCGGAGGCCTCGCGCTGTTCTTCGCGGGCCTGGTCCGCGCCCCGCAGACCGAAGCGAGCACGGCGCTGCTCGGCGCTGCCGGGGCGGCGGCGGCCATCTCCGCGCTCTTCGGGAACCCGGTGGTCGGCGCCGTGCTGCTGATGGAGGTGGCCGGGGTGGGCGGGCCACAGCTGTTCGCCGTGATGCTGCCGGCCCTGCTGTCCAGCGGCGTCGGAGCGTTGATCTTCACCGGGTTCGTCCACTGGACGGGTCTTGAGACGGGCAGCCTGGACATCGGACTGCCCGAGCCGCCGCCGCTCGACGGCGCGGACGTGCTGTGGGTGCTCGTGGTGGCGCCCGCCGTCGCGTTCCTCGTCCACTGGACCCTCGTGGGCGGCCGGTTCGCGGCCCGTTTCGTGGTGAGCCGGATCGTACGGAACACCATTCTCTGCGCGACGGGCGCGGCGGTCTGCGTCACGCTCTACGCCGTCACCACCGGTCGCTCGCCCGCCGAGGCGGCCCTGTCCGGCGAGGCCACGCTTTCCGACCTGGCGCAGAACCCCCACGGCTGGCCGGTGGGAGCCCTCGTCGCGGTCCTCGTCTTCAAGGGCCTCGCGTACGCGCTGAGTCTGGGAAGTCTTCGCGGTGGCCCCGTCTTTCCCGCCCTGTTCCTGGGCGGAGCGACCGGCGTCCTGCTCGCCCCTCTGCCGGGCCTCGGTCTCGTGCCGGCGATGGCGATCGGCATGGCCGCCTCGGTGACCGCGGCCCTGCGGCTGCCCGTGAGCAGCGTGATCCTGGTCGTGCTCCTGCTGGGCAACGTCGAGACGGTGGCCCTCGTGGTACTGGCCGCGGTCCTGTCCTTCGTCGTCACCGAGCTTCTGCCCCAGGGCCCGCGCATCCCCGCCTTCGCCGAGCGTCCGAGCGGCCGAACGCGCCGTCCCTCGCCCCGGCGGCCATGAGCCGTTCGGAACGAGGGGCGGCGCGCCGGCTCCGGCGGGCTCAGGAGCCGTAGGGGACGAGAGCGGGCGCGCTCCTTCCTGCGGCTGGAAGCCGCAGGCACGCGGGCAGCTCGTCTCCGGGCGTCAGGAACCGAGGAGCTTGCTCTTCTGGGCCGCGAACTCCGCCTCGGTCAGCACGCCCTGTTCCTTCAGCTCGCCGAGTTCCTTGAGCTGAGCGATCTTGCTGCTCATGTCGTCGGCCGGGGCGGGGGCCGCGGCCGGCGGCGGGGGCGGCGGGGGCGGCGGTGCGTACTGTTGCGCCGGCGCCGGTTCCTGCTGGGCCCAGCGGCCCGCCTGGCGTCGCGAGACCCTGTTGGAGACGGCGGTCGCCGTCCCGGCCACTACTGCGGTGCGCGCCACACCGCGAAGAAGTCCTGGCATGTCGATCCTCCTTGACTGTCGTCCGTCGGCGTCAGGCGGCGGCGCTGCCGCCCGATTCCTCCATGGCGTCCAGCGAGGCCAGCAGGGCCTGCATGGGGATGCGCCCGCCGGCCACGAGCTGCGCACCGCCGCGCCGCAGTTCCCGCGCGAGGGGCGCGGCCCAGAGGTTCTCGTAGACGATGATGCCGGCCGAGTTGCCCGCCTCCAGGGCCGTCCCCGCCTCGTCGAGGTCGTCCTGACCGAGGAGTCCTGACGCGGAGCCCTCGAACACGGTCAGGTCCAGTTCGCCGTCGGCGTCGATGTCCCGTAGCTCCACGCCGACGACACTGCCGTCGACGTCCTTCCGGACGAACGAGAGGTCGAGAATGCGGATGATGCCTCTGTCGACCAGATCGAGGAGAAGGGGCAGTCCCTTGCCCGTCATACGGTTGCCGGGAAACTCGATGACCAGGTAGTCCACCGGCCCCATGTCCTCGAATTCATCGCTCATGACCACTCCACACGCAGTTGGGAAGGACTTGACCGACCCCACCCCGTCCGTGCCGCGTCTCGACGGACGAGCCGGACGCAGTCCTGTCCCCATTGCAGCATCGGCCGGTGCGCCCCGCACGTTCACGCGGAGCCCGTGGAGACGACGAGCCCGGCCCGCAGGTGGTCGGGAGGCGTCGACTGCGGCCCACGCGCAGGCCAGGGGGCCCGCGCTGCGGCCCGGCGTGGCCGTCCACAGCCGCTACGACAGCGGCTGGTCGGCCTGCGGGGAGTCGATCGTCCCGACCGTCTCCATGACGGGGCCGTGGTCGACGAGGAGGTCCTCCCGCCGTCGCGGCAGCCGGTGTGCAGCGCGTCGACCACCGACCGCCCGCCGGGCTTGAGGCCGGTGGTCATGGCGGGCAGAAGGCGAAGCGGGGCCAGTCCGGCTCGCCCCGGGCGCCGGGTTCGTCCGGGACGACCCGGTGGAGCCGGGCCCCGCCCCCGCCCCCGCCCCTGCTCCTGCTCCTGCTCCTGCTCCTGCTCCGAAAGGGACCGAACCGTACGGCATCAGGGCGAGGTGCCGTGTGGCTCAAGCCGCACCGGGCCGTGGCCGGGCGGGGCGTTCAGCGCTCCACCGCCCGTCGGCGTCGTCGAGCGTCAGGCCTCCTTTCCGAAGACGAGCACTTCGGTGGTGGCGAAGCCCATGGGGGCCAGGAAGCTGGCTTCCAGGGTGCAGCCGAGGGTTGCGAAGAGGTCCACGCAGGCCTGGCGGGGCATCGCGGCCGGGTAGGAGTCGTGGCCCACGCCGCCTCTGGTCGCCCAGGCGCGCATCGTGGCGGGGTCCAGGCAGGTCTCCGTCATGAGGTCGAAGACGATCCGGCCGCCGGGTCGGGTGACGCGTGCCATCTCGAAGAAGTAGCGGGAGGCGCAGAGGAAGGTCACCGTGTTGAAGACCTTGTGGGCCTGGACGAGGTCGATGCTTTCGTCAGGGGTCGGGGAGAGGCTGCTTTCCGAGGTCGGCTGGGCGATCACCTTGAACGTGTCCACCAGGTAGCGGGCCCAGGGCTCTGCCGTCTCGTAGATCTCGTAGCGGCTCGGCGAGCACTCCTTCAGGGTCTTCTCCAGATACCGGCCGGAGCCGGGTCCGATCTCCAGCACCGTCTCCGGGGCGGCGGCGAAGACACCGAGGGCGCGTAGTTCGTCGATGGTGGACCGGGTGGCGCCAGGCGTCCCGTTCATGACCTCGTCGATGTAGTCGCCGGCTGAAAGGCCAGAGGCCCGCGCCGCCCGCATGGTCGCCTCGAACGGGATGAAATCGTCCACTCCGCCACGGTTGTTGGTGCTGCGCACGATGTCGAAGCCCGTACGCCCCAAGAGCCGCTTGATCCCTGCCTTCAATGCGGCCGTTCCTTTTCCTGTCGCGCTCATTCGGCGTGACCTCCCAGGTTGTTTCCGCTTCCGGTGTCCGGCCGCGGGTGGAGGGCGAGTCGGGCGGTGTGGAGAGGGCCGCCGAGTCGGTCGTCATCGGCGGGTCGGGTGCGCGCATCGCGCGGCGGTGGGGCCGGACTCGGTTCCACGTGCTTCTGCGATGCGGGCATGGCTGGTACGGCGGTCACGGCGGACGCTCCGGTGTCGGTGAGGGCACGCCGAAGTCATGGGCGTGCGTGAGGGCATGGCGTGGCAGGACATGGCGTGGAGTGCTGCCGGGGCTTACGGGGCGCAGGGTTGCGCGCGATGCAGCAGGACCATGAGCGCATGCGGTCGCGGCAGTGCGACGGCCGGACGGGGCGTCCGTACGGGAGCCGGCAGGGGCTCGGCCGTACGGCGCCGGACGAGGCCGATGACGTACGGCAGTCGTGTCCAGCAGCAGCGTGCGGTGCCGGCCGCCGCGTGCGCCAGGCGGGCGGGCAGATCGGCCGTGCCGCGGAGGAGGAGGATCAGGGCGAGCCCGACGAGGAGGTTCAACGCGGCCATGGCGACGGGCTGGTGGTGCCAGGCCGGCGGGAGTCGCAGGTGGCCGTCCAGCCGGGCTGCGGGAGTGTCCGTCCCGGCCGGCTCCAGCCAGCCGGGCAGGAGTGCTTGTGCGGCGGTGAGGGCGAGGGTGCTCGCGCGGGATGCTTCGGGGCGTATGGCCGGGTGGGCGCACGCGGTGAGGACCGCTGCCGCGACGAGCAGGGCGGGCCAGGAGGCGGCGGAGCCCGTCGTCGCATGGCGCAGTCCCGCGGCGAGTGCGGTGCCGGCCAGCGCGAGGACGACCGCCCGGACGGCAGCGCCACTCGCGGGAGGGTGCTCGGCCGGGAGAGGGTGATCGAGGGCGCGGAAGGTCGGCATGACTCGACCATCATGGCCGAAGCGCACCCGGATCTCAGCGTGAATGCCACATTCTGGAGTGCGGGTGGGGGAGTTGGGCGGTCAGCCCCCATGGCCGACCCCATGGCCGACCCCACGTCCGGCTTCACGAACGGCTGCTTGTCCGGGCGGTCGCGTCCGGGCGGGCTCGTGTCGGCGGTGCTTGTCGGCGGTGTTCGGCGTCGGTGGTCGTCGGAGACGCCCGTCGGCCGCGCGCGAGGGACCGCGCCGCGGCCGACCGCGCCGTTCGTGCGTCAGCCGCGCTCTGTGCCCGGTGTCTCCTTCACCTGGTAGGTGGCTTGGGGGTGAGGGGTGTCGTCGGCCTTCATCGCCTTCGCCTCGCTCTTGAGGATGCGGGCCGACTTGCCCGCGCTGCGGGCGAGTTCGGGAAGTTTCTTGGCGCCGAGGACCAGGATGAGGACGATCAGGACGATCGCGATCTCGCTGATGCCGAACACGGGCTGTGCTCCTTGGGGTTCGTGGTGACCGTTCGTCAGACGTTGACGCCGAAGTCGGCGGCTATGCCGGCGAGACCGGAGGCGTAGCCCTGGCCGACGGCGCGGAACTTCCAGTCCGTGCCGTGCCGGTAGAGCTCGCCGAAGATCATCGCGGTCTCGGTGGCGGCGTCCTCGGACAGGTCGTAGCGGGCGAGTTCGACGCCGTTCGCCTGGTTGACCACGCGGATGAAGGCGTTGCGGACCTGGCCGAAGCTCTGGTCGCGGTTGTCGGCGTCGTGGATCGAGACGGGGAAGACGATGCGGGTGATCTCGGCCGGGACGGCGGAGAGGTTCACCTTGAGGCTTTCGTCGTCTCCGTCGCCCTCGCCGGTGAGGTTGTCGCCCGTGTGCTCCACGGAGCCGTCGGGGCTGGAGAGGTTGTTGTAGAAGACGAAGTGCCGGTCGGAGGCGACCTTGCCCGTGTCGGAGAGGAGCAGGGCGCTGGCGTCGAGGTCGTAGTCGGCGCCGGTGGTCGTGCGGACGTCCCAGCCGAGGCCGACGAGGACCGCGGTGAGGCCCGGGGCCTCCTTGCTCAGGGAGACGTTGCCGCCCTTGGACAGACTCACACCCATGCCGATTCCCCTCTTCGCGTACCCGGAGCCGCCAATCTACAGTGATGTAGAAGGCACTGGTAGGGCAGGTCCGGGGCTGGTCAGTACGATGAGCCGCCGCCTCGCGGCAGGCGAGCAGGAGCGGCGCACGGGGCGTACGGGAGGACAGTGGCGTGGTGGACCGACACGGCGGCGGGGTGGAGCCGGCTCCGCGCAGGCGAGGGCAGGGCGTCCTGGAGGCCCAGGTGCTCGGTGTGCTGCGTGGCGCGGGGGAGCCGGTGCCCGTGGCCTGGGTGCAGGAGCGCCTCGGCGGCGGCCTCGCCTACACCACCGTGATCACGATCCTGACCCGCCTGCACGCGAAGGGCGCGGTCTCCAGGGAACGCGTCGGGCGGTCCTTCGTGTGGACGGCCGTCGCGGACGAGGCCGGCCTCGCCGCGCTGCGGATGCGGAAGGTCCTCGACGCGGAGTCGGACCGGCAGGCGGTCCTCACGAGCTTCGTCACCGCGCTCTCGCCGAACGACGAGCGACTGCTGCGTGAACTCCTGGCCGATGTCCCGGAGGAAGGCGCGGAAGGCCCCGAGGAGGGGGAAGGCTGACCGTCATGGGGGTTTTCGTCTTCCTTCCGCTGGTCCTTCCGCTCACCGCCTGGCCGGTCGCCCGCCTCGCCGAGCAGCGTCTGCATCCGCGCACCGCGACCCGGCTGCTCGCCGCCGTCGCCGGGATCCTCGCGCTGTGCAGCACGCTGTGCCTCGGGCTGCTCATGATCGTGGGGACGGCGCAGCTGCCGGGCAATCCGCTGCCGGACGGCTGGTCCGACCCCGAGGTCCGCGCGGCCGTCCCGTACGACGAGGTCGCGGGCAAGGCGGCCATTCCCGCGCTGCTCGCGGTGCTCGTCTCGTGCGGGTCGGCGGCCTGGCGCCATGTACGGGTGCGCCGGCGCGCGGAGGCGGCGCTCGCCGGACTGCCGAAGAGGTCCGTCGCGGTGCTCCCCGACGCCGATCCGTACGCGTACGCACTGCACGGCCGCCGCGGTCGGGTGGTCGCCAGCGCGGGGATGCTGGCGGGGCTGAGCCCGGCCGAACGCAGGGCGCTCTTCGCTCATGAGCGCGCCCATCTGAACGCCCGTCACCACCGTCACCTCCTGGCGGTGCACCTCGCCGCCCGGGCCAACCCGTTCCTGCGCCCGCTGCGGACCACCGTGACGTACACCGCCGAGCGGTGGGCGGACGAGGAGGCGGCCGCCGCGGTCGGCAGCCGCCGTACGGTCGCCCGGGCGATCGGCAAGGCGGCCCTGATGTCGCGCGGGCCGCTCGCGGTCACCCTTCCCGCCCTCGCCGCGGCCGGCCCGGTGCCCCGCCGGGTGGCGGCACTCCTGCGGCCGGCCCCGGCGGGCCGTGCCTGGCCGCCGGTCTTCACGGCCGTCGGCATGGCGGCCTGGGGTGCCGCGGCGGGGGCGACCGTGTCGGCGCTGTCCTCCGCGAACTCCGCCGTCACGCTCTTCCTCATCCTGCACGCGGCCACCCCCGTGTAGCCCGTGCGGTCCGTGTACTAGAGGTCGAACTCGTGGGGCGGCAGGTCGAGGGTGAAGCACGCCTCGCGGACCACGGCCTGCTCGGTCTTGTCGAAGTCGCCGTCGGCGCCGCCGATGACGATGCCGATCTGGATGACGGCGCGGGCCTCGGCCGGCTTCTTCTTCGCCTTGGCGATCTCCTGGAGCACGCTCACCTTGCCGAAGTCGAAGTCGGCGGTGAGCTTGTCCAGGTTCGCGTCGAAGCGGCGCTGGAGGTCGAGCGCGTCGAAGTTCTGCAGCACCTCGTTCGTGGAGATGAGCTGGGCGACCCGGCGGCGCTCGGCAGGGTCGATCGTGCCGTCGGCGGCGGCGACCAGCGCGCACATGGCCATGCTCGCGTCGCGGAACGCGCCGCTCTTCAGGTCGTTCTTCTTCGCCACCAGCTGGGTCTGCATCGTCGATGCGGACTCCTTGATGCGGTCCCACAGGGCCATGACTGAGTACTCCAGACGTCGATTGTTTCTACGACCCTGTAGAACGTAGCAGCGTGGCCGATGGTTCCCGCTGATTTCCCGGCGTCCGCATTCCTCGGCATCCGTGTGCCGGTCCGGTGTTCGGGCGTTCGTGTTCCGGTCCGGTACGGGGCATCATGACGGCGTGGTCATCGAACTGCTCTACATCGCCGACTGCCCCGGTTGGGCGCTCGCCCGGAAGCGGCTCGACGAAGCCCTCGCGGCCGTGGGCCGGAGCGACTCGGTCGTGAGACTCCGCGTGGTCGAGACCGACGAGGAAGCCCGCGCGCTCGGCTTCCCCGGTTCGCCCACGATCCTCCTCGACGGCTACGACCCCTTCCCCTCGGCCACCCGGACCGACGGCCTGACCTGCCGCGTCTACGCCACTCCGGACGGCCTCGCGGGCGCACCCACGGTGGCACAGCTCGTCCGGGTCCTGGAGGGCGGCGCCTGAGGCCGTGACGGGTACGGGGCCGATGGGCCCGTACCCGCGGGCGGACGGCGGCTCAGTCCTCGTCGCCCTCGTCCTCCTCCTCGTCGTCTCCCTCGAAGAAGTCCCCGATCTCGTCCACGACTTAGGCGGCCACCATGCCGCCGACCACGCCCACGGCGAGACCGGCCGCGCCGGCCGCGATCGCCGTACCCGCGCCCGGACCCGAACGGTGGCCGTGGTCGTGGTCACGGTCGTGGCCGTAGTGCTCGCTGTGGCTCCCGCGGCTCTCGACGAGCTGCCTGATCCAGGAGTCGACCTCGGCGTTCCAGTCGGTGTGTCCGACCTGGTGGTGCGTGACGGTGAAGCGGGTGAGGGCGTCGTGGCCGTCGGAGAGGAAGCCGCCGCGCTTGTCCGCCTCCAGGACGACTTCGAGTCCGGCCGGGCCGGCGAGGAAGGTCACCTCGATCTCGTTGACCCGGTGGGCGTACTGAGGCGCCGGGGTGACCTCGATCTCCTGGTAGAAGGGCAACTGCTGGCCGGTGCCGCCGATGCGGCCGTACTCCAGGTCGGCGGACTCGAAGCCGAAGCCGAGCTGCCCCAGGGCTTCGAGGATCGCCTCCTGGGCGGGCAGCGGACGGACGGCGAGGGGGTCGAGGTCGCCCTTGTCCTTCGCGCCGGCGACGCCGAGCTCGGTCCGTACGCCGAGGGTGATGCCGAGCCCCTGGCCGTACAGCTCGGTGATCGGCGTCTCCCACGGCAGCGGGAAGGCGAACGGCACGCTGTGCTGCTCGCCCTCGGCGAGACGGAAGTTCCCGCCGACGACGTGCTGGTGGAAGACCACCACGCCCTCGGACTCGCCGTCCTCGTGCTCCGCCTCGACGCGGGCCACGAGCTCCAGGGTGATGTGCTCGATGGTGAAGTCGGCGTCACCGCCCTTCAGATGGACCTGCCCGCTGAGGGTGCCGCCGGGCGCCACCGCGCCCGGATCGAGCACGGTGTCCACCGAGGGGCCGCCGATGCCGAGGGAACCGAGCAGTCGCTTGAACACCATCGTGGCGTTCACTCCTTCATGCCGTGTACGTGTGGTTCGGGTGCGGTCGAGGAGGTGGAGTCCTACTTCCTCTACACAGCTGTAGAGGATACGGGCTCGGCGGCGGATTGGATCATGATCGGCGCGGGATGGCCGAGAACGTCGGTCGCGGCCCGGAGCCGCCCGTCCCGGGGCTGTCTACGATGACCGCATGCCGGTACGCGAAGCATTCTCAGTTGCCAGCAGTGCGCATGTGCGTACTCCCGGAGCCCGTGAACTCTCCGCCGCGGCGACGGTCTTCGCCCTGCTCTCGGACCCGACGCGCCTGCATCTGGTCTGGCTGCTCACGAAGGGCGAGGCGGATGTCGGCGCGCTCACCGAGGCGTGCGGGGCGGCGCGCCCCGCCGTCAGTCAGCACCTCGCCAAGCTGCGCCTCGGTGGGCTCGTCACCTCCCGCAAGGACGGCCGCCGGGTCGTGTACGCGATGCCGGACGGACATCTGAAGCGCCTGGTCGTCGAGGCGGTCAGCCGTGCCGACCACGAGGTGACCGGGGAGCCCTGGCACGACTGATCGCGCTTCATGGCGTGAACATGTGCGCAATCGTGCACGTGTCGGTTACCGTAAGAACATCCCCGTAGCCGACCGAGGACGTGCCTCATGCTGTCCGCGTTGCGCAACCGCACCTACCGGCACCTGTTCACGGCCCAGGTCGTCGCCCTGGCGGGCACCGGCCTCGCGACCGTGGCACTGAGCCTCCTCGCGTACGACCTCGCCGGCGCGAACGCCTCGGCGGTCCTGGGCACCGCGCTCGCCGTCAAGATGGTCGCGTACGTCGGCATGGCCCCGGTGATCAGCGCCGTCGCCGACCGCGTACCCCGACGGGCGCTGCTCGTCACCATGGACCTGGTCCGCGTGGGCGTCGCGCTCGTCCTGCCGTTCGTCACCCAGGTCTGGCAGGTCTACGCACTGGTCTTCCTGCTCCAGGCCGCGTCCGCCGCCTTCACACCGACCTTCCAGGCGACGATCCCCGAGGTCCTGCCCGACGAGCGGGACTACACGGAGGCGCTGTCGCTCTCGCGCCTCGCGTACGACCTGGAGAGCCTGGCCAGCCCGGCACTCGCCGCGCTCCTGCTGTCCGTCGTCTCGTACAACTGGCTCTTCACCGGCACGGCCGCCGGATTCCTGGCCTCCGGCCTGCTGGTGCTCTCGGTGGTCCTGCCCAGGCCGCGGCCCGTCGAGCGCGGCGGCGGCGTGTACGCGAAGGCCGCCTTCGGCACCCGGCTCTTCCTGGCGACCCCGCGCCTGCGTGCCCTGCTCGCCCTGGACCTGGTGGTGGCCGCCGCCGGCGCGATGGTCATCGTCAACACCGTCGTCCTCGTACGGGACACCCTCGGCCGCTCCACCGGTGCCGTGTCGGTCGCCCTCGGCGCGTACGGCGCCGGCTCGATGATCGTGGCGCTGGCCCTGCCCCGCGTACTCGACCGGGTCGACGACCGGAGGCTGATGCTGCCCGCCGCCTTCGTCCTGCCGGGCGTGCTCGGCCTGCTGACGATCGGCCTCGCGGTCGCTCCCGGCGCCTGGTCGTGGCCCGCGCTGCTCGCCGCCTGGCTGGTCATCGGCGCGGCCACCTCGGCCGTCCTCACCCCGGGCGGCCGGCTGCTGCGCCGCTCGGCCGGGAGCGCCGACCTGCCGGCGGCTTTCGCCGCCCAGTTCTCCCTGTCGCACGGATGCTGGCTGATCACCTATCCGCTGTCCGGCTGGCTCGCCGCCCAGGCCGGCCTCGAGGCCTCGGCGGCCGTCCTGACGGGCCTCGCCCTGCTCGCGGCCCTCGCGGCGGCCCGCCTGTGGCCCCGTACGGACCCGACCGAGCTGGAGCACACCCACCCCGAACTGCCCGCCGACCACCCCCATCTGACCGGGACCGGCGGACACCACTCGCACGACTTCCACATCGACGAACTGCACCGGCACTGGCCGACGGCACCCCGGACGTCGGTCGCCGCCTGACGTCGTTCGACCGCCGCGGTCGACGGATCATCACCGACAAGCGTTACCAACAAGCGTTACCGGCAAGCATTACCGGCACGCCGGGGCCGTGCCTCATGATGAGGCAGCCATGGCGTCGACTGACCTCCCTCGCCCTGCGCGCCGCCCCGGCTCGGAGCCGGAGAGCGGCGCGCTCTCCTGCGCTCTCCGCGCCGCGCTGTTCAGCGGTGTGAGCACGGTGCTCGCGGTGACGGGGCACCACGTGGCCTCGGGGCATCCGGTGCCGTGGCGGATGTCGGCGACGGCCGGGGTCCTGCTCTTCGTCCTCGCGCTGCCTCTCGTACGGGGACCCCGCTCGTTGCCGACGGTCGTCCTGGTCACCACGGCGGTGCAGGGGCTCCTGCACTTCTGGCTCGGGCTCGCGGGTGGGCACAGCCACCCCGCACCGCACTCCATGTCCGCCGGCGGCGATGCCGGCCGCCACATGGGGCACCACGGCACCTCGATGACGATCGCTCACCTGATCGCCGCCCTCCTGGTCGCCTGGCTCATGCACGGCGCGGACACCGCCGTACGCGCCGCGGCGGACGGCGTCGGCGCCGCGGTCGTGCGTCTGGTCGCACGGGCCCGGCCCGGCCGCCCGGTGCTGCCACTCGTCGTACGCGTGCACCCCGCCCCGCCGGGGACACCACCACTCCCTCGCAGCTCCCTCGCGCTGGCCCACGCCGTCGTGCGCAGAGGTCCCCCGGACGAGCCCGCATCCGTCCACCGACCTCGGGCGCGCCGACGCTCGCCCGCACGCCTTCTCACCATGGGAGTTCCCGTGTTCCGCACCGACAGGCGCGGCGCCCTGCGCCGCGCCCCGCTCGCCCTCGCCGCCGCCGTCGCGGCCTCCGTGGCCCTCGCCGGCCCCGCCTTCGCCCACGTGGAGGTCGAGGCGGAGGGCGCCCGCGCCCTGGCCGAGAACGTCACGCTCTCCTTCAGCGCCGAGTCCGAGTCGCCGACGGAGGGCATCACCAAGCTGGAGGTGGTCCTCCCGGCCGGGATCACTCCGGCGGACGTCACCTACAAGGAGGGGCCGAAGGGCTGGACCCTCGCCGCCACGGCGCCCGGCTACACCGTCTCCGGGCCCGCCGTGGCCGCCGGCGAGAACGCCGAGTACTCCGTCGTCGTGCGCCAGCTGCCCGACGCCGAGTCGCTCGCCTTCAAGACCCTCCAGACGTACAGCGACGGTCGGGTCGACCGCTGGATCGAGCTGGACAAGTCCCACGAAGGCGGCCACAGCGGCAATCCCGCACCCGTCCTGGAACTTCAGGCCGCAGCTCCCGGCGCCACCCCGGTGAAGCCGAGCCCGACGACGGCACCGACGACAGCCGCGCCGACCACGACCGCCCCGACCACGACCGCGTCGGCCGCGACGACGGCCCCGTCCGGCACGGCGGGCCAGGAGCCGGCGAACGGCGCCAAGAGCTCGGACGAGTCGAAGAAGTCGTCGGCGAACACCCCCGTGCTGATCGGCGGCGCCGTGGTCCTGCTGCTCGCGGTGGCCGGCGCGTGGCTGTGGAACCGCCGGCGGGGATCCCGGGAGTCCTGAGCCGTCGCTCCTGGTGCCGTCTCCCTGCGAGGCGGGGGGACGGCACCAGGACGAGCATCAGGGCCCAGCGACAGCCGACGCAGGAGGCTGGGCGGTGTCCTAGCATGGCGGCCATGGCACGCCGTCTGCCGAGGCTGCTCCGGACGTGGTCCGGAGTGCTGTCGGTGTGCGCGCTGCTGTTCTGTCTGGGTGGGCCGACCCGGCCGGCGGTGCAGGGCATGGCCATGGCGCCTACGGCACGCATGGTTTCCACGGCATCCACGGCATCCACGGCATCCACGGCATCCACGGAAGCCACCGAGCCGACGGCCAACGACGTGGCTGCGGTAGCGGTGTCGAAGGCCGAGCCCGGCGCCTCCGATACGACGTGCCCGACGGCCGGATCCCCATGCATGACGCCCCGGAGCACACCCGGCCAGGACGCCGTCCCACCGGCAACGGCCCCGATCGGCCCGTCGACGACCGCGTCCTGTGCGCACGTCGTGCGGTCGGTCCGGCCCCACGCGCCGCCCAAGCCCGTGCCCCCGCCTGATCTGCACGGCCTGTGTGTGTCGCGGACGTGATGCCGCCCGGCCCGTGAGGTTCCCCGCCTCGCGGGACGCCGGTCCCTTCACGTCCACTTCGGCACGTCCGCGTGCCGTCGCAGAATCAGGAGTCACGACGCATGCCGTCGTCCATCGCTCTGTTCATGACCGGTGCGGGTACCGGTCTTCTCGCCGGCGGCGCCTCGTGCGTCGCCGTTCAGGGGGGTCTGCTGGCCGGGGCCGTCACCCGGCGCGCCGGCGCGGCCCCCGGGCCCTCCGCCGGGGGAGTGTTCCAGGCCGCGCCCCCCGGTGACCTCGCCCCGGTCGGGGCGTTCCTCGCCGGGAAGCTCGCCTCCCACACCGTCCTCGGCGCCCTTCTCGGAATCTTCGGCAAGGCGCTCCAGCCGAGTCCGGGCACCCAGGCCGTCCTGCTGATCCTCGCCGGGCTGCTGATGGTGCTGTTCGCGCTCGACCTGTTCGGGGTGAAGGCGGTGGGGCGCCTGGTGCCCCGACCGCCGGCCTCCTTCGGACGGGGGGTGCGGCGCAGTGCCAGGACGTCCTCCGTGCCCACTCCCGCGCTCGTGGGTTTCGTCACCGTCCTCGTCCCCTGCGGGGTGACGCTGTCGATGGAGCTGCTCGCGATCACCTCCGGATCGCCGCTGACCGGGGGCGTGGTGATGGCCGGGTTCGTACTCGGCACCGTGCCGCTGTTCACGGCCCTCGGCTACCTCTTCCGCCGTACCGCCGGATCGGTCTCGGCCCATCTGCGGAGCCTCACGGGCGTGGTCGTCCTGGCCGTGGCGGTCTGGACGATCGCCTCCGCCGTGCAGGCGGGCGGCTGGGCCTCCTTCGGTACGGACTTCCGTCCGGCGGCCTGGCCGGGCCACCCCGACCAGGCCGCTCATGCGCGCTCCGGCCGTGAACAGGCTTCTCCCATCGGCTACGAGTGAGCCTTCGGCCGCCGGCCGCAGGCGGTGGCGACCGCACGAGGGCGACGTGAACAACGGGGGTCAAAGTGCCTTCTGGATAGGGGAGTTGCCGAGGTGCTGCGATACGTTGACGGTGTGACCGACATCGAATCGCGTATCGACACGTCCCGGCCGCACACCGCCCGGATATGGAACTACTGGACCGGCGGCAAGGACAACTACCCGGTCGACCGGGCGGCCGGGGACCAGATCCGGGAGTTGCACCCCGGGATCGGGGAGTACGCGAAGGCGGATCGGCTGTTCCTGGGGCGGGCGGTGCGGTACCTGGCCGAGCGGGAGGGGATCCGGCAGTTCCTGGACATCGGGACGGGGCTGCCGAGTGCCGACAACACGCACGAGGTCGCCCAGCGCGTCGCCCCCGAGACGCGTGTCGTGTACGTGGACAACGACCCGCTCGTCCTCGCGCACGCCCGTGCCCTGCTGGTCGGGACGCCGGAGGGACGGACGGACTACCTGGACGCCGATCTGCGGGACGTCGACGCGATCCTGGCCGCCGCGGCGAAGACGCTGGACCTCTCGCGGCCGGTCGCGCTGATGCTGCTCGGGGTCGTCATCTTCATCGAGGACGACGAGGAGTCGTACGGGATCGTCCGCCGGCTCATGGACGCGCTCGCGCCCGGCAGCCACCTCGTCCTGTCCCACACCGTCACCCACCCCGACATGCCGGACGTCGACGCCGCCGTGGCCTTCTGGAACGAGCACGGCACGCCGAAGCTCACCCAGCGGACCCCCGCCGCCGTCGCGCGTTACTTCGACGGCCTGGAGCTGCTCGAACCCGGCGTGGTGTCGTGCTCCGCGTGGCGTCCGGAGACGCAGGCGCCGGACGTCGCGATGTACGCGGGCGTCGGCCGCAAGGAGGGGTGAGCCGGGGCGCCCTCCGGCTGGTCGGCCCACCGCCCTCCGATACGACGTCGTCCTCGCGCACGCGGGCAAGGGGTTCACCTTCACCGTCCACGGGTGGGCGGCGGACGGGGCGTTCGACCGGATGCCGCGGGCCGAGCGGGCGGAAGCGGACGCGGCGGGCGGCATCGCCCTCGACGGACCGGCCGCGGCCTGACGGAAGCTCCGTTCAGAGGGGAGGCTGCGCGGGCGGGGGGCCGAGCGTGGTGGTGCCGGCCGTGCGGTGGCCGAGGCCCGTGCGGTACGCGTCGAGGGCCGCCTCCACTCGGCCCGTGCGGCGCAGCAGGTCGCCGAGGAGGCGGCACAGGTCGGCGAGGTCGCCCGCCGCGCTCGCCCGCTCCAGGAGGCCCAGGGCACGGACGTAGTGCTCCTCGGCCGCCTCGGTGTCGCCGGCGTCCTCGGCGATGATGCCGAGCAGCCGATGCGCGGCGGCGGCGTGGACGGCGCCGCGTTCCGGCGACAGCCCCCCGAGCCCCCCGAGCACCCCGTGCAGCAGCTCGGCGGCCTCCTCGGACTTGCCGCGCCGGTGCAGCACGTCGGCGAGTTCGACGGCGACCTGACTGCTGTAGAGGGCGGCCCGGTGCGAGGTGAGCATGGCACGGGCGGCGCGCAGCTCGTCCTCGGCACGGGCGAGTTCGCCGTTCTGCGCGTACACGTAGCCGCGCATCCAGTGGCAGTTGGCCAGTTCCGTACGGATCTCCAGCTGGCGGTACATCTCGGCGGCCCTGCTGAGGGAGGCGTCGGCCTCGGCGATCCGGCCCTCGGCGAGGAGGGTGCGGGCGACCGAGCGGTGCATCCGGGCGATCAGCGCGGGGTCCCCGGCCCGAGAGGCGAGCCCGAGCGCCAGCTCGGCGGCCTGGGCGGCACGGGCCTGGGCGCCCATGTCCATGTAGGGGCCGATCACGGCGGTGTAGAGGAGGAGCAGCGCGTCGGGGTCGTGCAGACCGGTCAGATTGAGCTCGTCGAGCGTGGACTCCAGGAGGTAGACGGCGTAACGGAGTTCGCCCGCCAGGTAGTGGGCGACGGCGCGGCCCCGCCGGGCCGGGACGCGGGCGGGCAGAGAGGCCTCGGCGAGGACCCGCTCGGCGTGTTCGAAGTGCTCGCGGGCGGCCGTGAGGTCGCCGGTGTCGAGCCGGCACTCGCCGAGTCCGAGCAGGGCGGTGGCCTGTTCCTCGACGAGCCCGTGGGTCACGGCCTCGTCGAGCAGACCGGCGTACTGGGCGGCGGCCTCCTCCGCCGCGCCGTCGGCGAGGGTTCGCTGCGCCCCGGTGAGCCGGAGCCGTAGATCGGTGGCGAGACGGGCGGGCCGTCCGGTGGCCAGCTCGTCGAAGGTGACGCCGAGCCGGTCGGCGAGATGACGCAGCGCCTCGTCGGAAGGGCGTACACGTCCGGCCTCCAGGGTGGAGACGTAGGCGGGAGTGTACGAGGGCTCGGCGAGCTGGCGCTGGGTCAGTCCGCGCTGGAGCCGCAGACGGTGGATCCTGCGGCCGATGGTCTCCGGGTCGTCCCTCTGTGCCATGCGCCCCATCATGCCAGCGCCTCCCTCGCCCACTCGGTCTCCCCACCCGCCGAGGGCTTGTGCCCGATCCTCTCGACCCCTGGCTTAAGCGGATGATTAAGCACAGTTAATCTCCTGCTTGATAGAGGTCGTCGTGCCCGGAAACCGGTCAGCCCGCACACGCTGGATCACCGTCGTCGGAACCGTCGTCACCACCGCGGCCCTGCTCGCCGGCGCGCACACGGCAGGAGCGGCACCGGTTCCCGTCACCGTCTCGGGCCCGGTGGAGACGCCCGAGGTCGAGTGCTTCGACGGGCCCGGTGGCAAGCCCCGCCACGAGGTCGTCCCCGCCGAGGCGCCCGCCGAGATCACCCGCCACCGGACGTCTGCCGCCGCGACCCCGGCCGCGGCGGTCACTCCCGTCCAGGAGACCGGACCGGTCTCGGGACGGCTCGACCTCGTGATCATGGGTGACGGCTGCACCGCCGCACAGCAGGCCGACTCCCGCACGGACGCGCAGGCCGCGATCGACTCCGTCTTCGCGATCGAGCCGTACGCCGACTACCGCGGCCTGTTCGACATCTGGCTGGTGGACACCGCCTCGGCCGAGTCCGGTGTCCCCGGTGCCCCGACCGCCGGTGTCGTCAGGGACACCGCGCCCAGCTCGTACTTCTTCTGCGAGCAGACGGAGCGGCTGCTCTGCCTCGACACGTCGAAGGTCACCGCGTACGCCAACCAGGCACCGGCCTCCGACATCGTCTTCGTCGTCGCCGACTCCGCCAAGTACGGGGGCGCGGGCCACGGCTTCCCCACCCCGCCGGACGGGGCGTCGTACCACGGCGTCGCGACCATGTCCTCCGACAACCCGAAGTCGTACCTGACAGGCGCTCATGAACTCGGCCACTCCATAGGCAACCTGGCCGACGAGTACCCGTACGCGGGTTACGGCGCCTACCCGTGCCCCTCGTCCGGCAGCGCCACCGTCTCGGTCACCCCGGACCTCGGCACGAGCAAGTGGTACCGCTGGCTCGGCGAACAGGGCCCGACCGGCTCGGTGATCGGCGCCTACGAGGGCGGCGACCACTACGAGACCGGCGTCTACCGTCCCAGCAGCACCTCCCTCATGCGCACCCTGTCCTCCACGGAGTTCAACCACGTCGGACGCGAGGCGATGATCAAGGGCTTCTGCGCGTACGCGGACGGCATGACCTCGACCGTGCCGACCGGCACCCCGGTCCGCCCGGGCCGGAAGGTCGGCGTGCGGCTCGCCCCTGTGACCGGCCTGTCCGGCCTGGAGCTGGCCTGGCACGTGGACGGCAAGCGGGTCACCTGGGCCACGGGCGACCCCTCCGTGATCCCCGCCGAACTCGGCGCCACCCGAGGCGGAGTGCGGCCGGGCCCCGGACCGGTCGCACTCACATGTGCGGCCGGGCGAATCGCTCCGGGCGCCGTCGCACGCGGCCCGTTCGGAGCCTTCGCCTCTGGCGTGGCGACTCCCGTGCGCGCGAGGGTGGTTGACTAAAGGTCTGGACCAACTTACGGTCTGCTGGAGCGCGCTCCACGCCCAGGATCCCCCACGTCCCAGGAGCACACGCATGCCAGACCTTCGGATCCCCCGTGTCCTCGGAGCGGGGCTCGTCCCCCTGCTCGCCGCAGCCTTCCTCGCGGGCCCCGCCGCCGCCGAAGGCGCGAAGCCCACCCCTTCCAGGTCCCTCTCGTCCGCCGCCGCGGACACCTGCGCCCTCAAGCCGAAGCCCGCCGGGAAGGTGCTCCAGGGGTACTGGGAGAACTGGGACGGTTCCGCCAACGGCGTCCACCCGCCGTTCGGCTGGGCGCCCATCGACGACCCGCGTTTCGCGGCCAACGGCTACAACGTCCTCAACGCCGCCTTCCCCGTGATCCGTTCGGACGGGACCGTGCTGTGGGAGGACGGCATGGACAGCACCGTCCGCGTCGCCACCCCGGCGGAGATGTGCCGCGCGAAGGCGTCCGGGGCGACGATCCTGATGTCGATCGGGGGCGCCGCCGCCGGGATCGACCTGAGCTCCCGCGCCGTCGCCGACCGGTTCGTCGAGACCATCGTGCCGATCCTGAAGACGTACAACTTCGACGGGATCGACATCGACATCGAGACCGGCCTCGTCGGCAGCGGCAGCATCGGCACCCTGTCGGACTCGCAGGCCAACCTGGTGCGCATCATCGACGGAGTCCTGGCCCGCATGCCCGCGGGGTTCGGACTGACGATGGCGCCGGAGACCGCCTACGTCACCGGCGGCAGCGTGGCCTACGGGTCGATCTGGGGCGCGTACCTGCCGATCGTCAAGAAGTACGCGGACAACGGGCGGCTGTGGTGGCTGAACATGCAGTACTACAACGGCAGCATGTACGGCTGCTCCGGTGACTCCTACTCCGCCGGCACGGTCACCGGCTTCGTCGCCCAGACCGACTGCCTGAACCGCGGACTGGTCGTCCAGGGCACCACCGTCAAGGTCCCGTACGACAAGCAGGTCCCCGGTCTCCCGGCCCAGCCGGGAGCCGGCGGCGGGTACATGGCGCCGTCGGCGGTGGCCCAGGCCTGGAACCACTACGGCGGCTCGCTCAAGGGCCTGATGACCTGGTCGGCCAACTGGGACGGCTCGAAGGGCTGGACCTTCGGCGGCAACGTCAAGGCCCTTCAGGGCCGCTAGGTTCTGTCGTCGGACGTCACCCTCACATCAGGAGTGATGCGAGGGTGACGGCTGCTTCGGCCGTCTCGTCGGGCCCGGGCACGTCCCGCCGGGCCGTCCCGGTCCGGAACCTCCACGCGACAGCCGGACGGACTCCCACCCGGCATCGGGCAGTTCACGGCGACGTATCACGACGCCGTGAACCATCACCCAAGATCATTCGAAGGTGCTGCCCGGCGCGCCACGCGGTGGCGGAGGTAGACGACTCCCGAGCCGAAGGTGCGGGTCTCGACGAGTTCGAGGTCGACCCGGCGTTCGGCCCGGGGGAAGAACGGGATGCCGCCGCCGACGAGGACCGGGTGGACCATGGTGCGGTACTCGTCGATCAGATCCGACGCGGCGGCCTCGGCGGCGAGCGTCGCGCCGCCGATCGCGATGTCGCCGTCGCCCGGCTCGGCCCGCAGCCGCTCGATCTCCTCCGCCGGGCCGCCGGAGGCCAGGCGGGCGTGGCCCTGCACCGCCGACAGGGTGGTGGAGAAGACGACCTTGGGGAGCGGCTTCCAGAGCGCCGTCCACTCGCGCGAGGCGTCGTCGAGCGAGGGGTCCTGGTCGGCGGTCTCCCAGTACAGCATCGTCTCGTAGAGCCGCCGTCCCAGCAGGTGGACGCCGACCTCCCGGATCTCGTCGATCCAGAACCGGAAGACCTCCTCGTCGGGGGCCGTCCAGTCGAAGCCGCCGTCCGGCCCGACGATGTAGCCGTCCAGTGAGACGCCCATGGAGTAGGTCACGCTGCGCATCAGAAGTCCTCCTCGGTCACGGGGACGACGGTACGGCCGCCGGCCGCCGCGGGACTCGCGGCTCGCGGGGATCCCCCGGGGCGAGTCTCCGCCCCCCGAGGCCCCGTCAGGCGGCGCGGCAGAGGGCGGCCGGATCGGTGGGGGCCGAGGTGCGGGTCGCCGTCGCCGTCGCGGTCGGGGGAAGGGGGCGGGTGGTGGTCGTGGCCCGCGAGCGGCCGCGTGCGAAGACGACGAGGCGCAGCACCGCGAACCGCGCGGTACCGGTGAGGGCGGAGGCCGAGAGGTAGACGACCTGCTCGAGCGCCGCACCGGGGGCCGCCACCAGCGACCGGAGCGCGAGCACCGCCAGACAGGTCACCGCGTACCCGGCCGCAGCGGATCCGGCCGACTGAGCATGCTGTCGCCGGGTCGCGCGTCCGCCCGCGCCGAAGGTGAACCGCGCGTGCAGCTCGGTGGCGAGGAGCGTGGAGACCACGGTGACGAGGGCGTTGGCCAGAACCCAGGGGAGTCGGCGGTCGAGGGCCGCCACCGCGAAGCCTGAGGCGAGCCCCACGCCTCCGCCGCAGATCGCGAAACGGACGAAGGCGGTGACGGCGCCACCCGCCGCCCACCCCCGGCCCTGTGCTGTGTCCATGATCAGCCCCCCGCTGATTGCCCGCTCTGCTTGCCCGGCCCACTTGCCCGCGCCACTTGCCCGCGCCACGAAGCGCACCCGAGGCCGGTGAGGTCGAGGGTGCGCCGTCGATGGTGCCATTGTGGCGCATCTGTGGCGCCAATGCGACCCTATGGAGGGTGCCATTCGTGGCGGCAGCGGGGCATGGCCCCTTCGGGGCGCTCGGTGCCGGGGCGCCGCGCGGCGGCGATCGGCTTCTGCGTCTCCGTCCTCGGCGTCGCGCCGCTAGCTCTTCGCCGGGGTGATGTTCTGGTTGTGGTGGAAGACGTTGTCCGGGTCGTACGTCCGCTTCACATCGGCCAGTCGGTCGTAGTGCCCGCGGTACGTGGCCCGGACCCGGTCCCCGCCCTCGTCGGCGCCGATGAAGTTGACGTATCCGGCGCCCATCGACTGCGGGTGGAGGGCCTCCCAGTAGTCCACCGCCCAGGTGCGGAGCGCCTCCGCCTCGGACGGTTCGGTGCTGATGGCGCCGATGACGCCGGACCAGATGGCGTCGCGATAGGCCCAGGCCGTGTCCATGGGGCCCACGCGGTGGGCCGCGGCGTCGACGGGGTAGAGGTGCATCGTCGACAGCTCGGTGGGGATGTTCTCCAGGAAGGTGCGGTGGACGTCGATCGCGTCCTCCGTGATGCGGTCGAAGAAGTCGCCGCGCCAGTACCACTGGAGGCCCTTCGGGATCAGCTCGTCGAACAGCGACTGGAGGGCCGGGTACGGGATCGGCGTCGCGAAGTGGAAGGCCGGCGGGGCCGGATCGGAGACGGGGGCGAACGTCTTCGCGAGGCTCTCCTCGTCCGTCGGGCCCGTGCTGCACCACACGACGCCGCACATCTTCTTGTGGTGGATCTCCTCGGGGAAGGGCGGCCCGGGGGCGACCGTCAGCGTGGCGAAGAAGCCGTTGAGGTCGTCCGGAGCCGCCGGGAGGAACTCCCGGTACCAGCGCAGCACCGCTCCGATGTGCTCCGGATCCCACAGGGTGACGCCGAGTCCGACGTTCTCCACCGGATGCAGGGCGTACGTGAAGGAGGTCGCCACGCCGAAGTTTCCGCCGCCGCCGCGCAACGCCCAGAAGAGGTCGGGGTGTTCGTCCGCCGAGGCGGTGACGAGCGAGCCGTCCGCGAGGACGACGTCCGCCGCGAGGAGGTTGTCGATGGTCAGGCCGTACGCGCGGGTGAGGTGGCCGTGGCCGCCGCCCAGGGTCAGCCCGCCGACCCCGGTCGTGGACATGATGCCGGCGGGTGTCGCGAGCCCGAAGCCGTGCGCCTCGTGGTCGAGGTCGCCGAGCTGACTGCCGCCGCCCACGAGGGCGGTCCGTGCCACCGGGTCCACCCGCACCCACCGCTGGCCCGACAGGTCGATCATCAGCGAGCCGTCGACGAGGCAGAGGCCGCCGCCGCTGTGCCCGCCGCCGCGCACGGCCAGGTCCATGCCGTTCTCGCGGGCGTACCGCACCGCCGCCCGTACGTCCGTGGTGTCCGCGCACCGCGCGATGACGGCCGGCCGGCGGTCGATCATCGCGTTGTAGATCTTCCGGGACTCGTCGTACCCCGGGTCCTGCGGGCCGATCACCTCGCCGTGCAGCAGCTCGCGCAGGGTCTCCACCGCCGTGCCGCCCATGGCCACTCCTTCAGGGCACCCCTGTCTATCGGCCGCGCTACCCCTTCAGTCTCCCTCCGTCACACGGGCCCCGCGAGCCCGGCGGGGGGCCCCCGCCGGGCCCTCACCGGCCCCAGCGGACCCTCACCGGACCCGGAAGGTGGCCATCATGCCCATGGCCGAGTGGTCGAGCATGTGGCAGTGGTACACGTAGTCGCCCCGGAAGCCGTCGAACGTGACGTGCAGTTTCACCGTCTCGCCCGGCATCACCCGGACCGTGTCCTTCAGGCCCGCCTCCGTCGGGCCCGCGGGCAGCCCGCCGCGTTCGAGGACCCGGAACTGGACCAGGTGCAGATGGAAGTTGTGCGCGACGCGCTTGTTGGTGTTGGTGACGTTCCAGACCTCGGACGACCCGAAGGCCACGGTGGTGTCGATGCGATCGGGGTCGTACATCTGCCCGTTGATGAATCCCCGGGGGTCGGGCCGCCCGTCCTCGTCCATGCTGAGTTCGATGTGGCGGGTGACGGCGGCCTTGGGCAGGGCGGCGGCCGGCGGCAGGGTGCGCAGGACCTCGGGGACGCTGCTGGGGTCGTCGGCGGTGCGGACGACGTCGAAGCGGAGCACCTTGCCGATCTGCTCGGGCCGGCCGGGGCCGCTGTTCGTGAGCACCAGCCGGGTGCCGACGGGGTGGCGGGAGAAGTCGACGACCACGTCGGCGCGCTCGCCGGGCGAGAGCGTGAGGACGGGCACGGCGACGGGGCGTTCGAGCAGGCCGCCGTCCGAGGCGATCTGGGTGAGCGGAGTGCCGTCGGACAGGCCCAGCGCGAAGATGCGCAGGTTGGAGCCGTTGAGCAGACGGAAGCGGTACTTGCGGGCGGCGACCTGGAAGTAGGGGGTGGGCCTGCCGTTGGCGAGGATGGTGGTGCGGTTGCGGTCGCTCATCGTGTACGCCAGCTGCCCGCTCTCGTCGAAGCGGGCGTCGCGGATGGTGAGGGGCACGTCGTACTGCCCCTTGGGCAGCGGAAGGCGCTGTTCGAGGTCGTCGGTGAGCAGGTACCGGCCGCTCAGCCCGCGGTAGACGTGCTCGGCCTCCATGTGGTGGGCGTGGTCGTGGAACCACAGCGAGGCGTGGGGCTGCAGGTTGGTGTACACGTAGGTCCGCGAGGTGCCGGGGGCGAAGACGTCCATGGGATTGCCGTCGTAGGCGGACGGGACGCTCGCGCCGTGCAGATGGACGGCGACGGGCATGTCGAGGCCGTTGTGGTGGCGGATCAGGACCCGGCGCCCGGAGCGGGCGTGGATGACGGGACCGGTGAAGTTCCCGTCGTAGGCGAGGACATCGGTGGCGGTGCCGGGGAGGATCTCGGCGGTGGCCCTGCGGATGGTCAGCTTGTAGCAGTCCACGCCGCCGGTCGAGGACAGCGGGCGCAGTACGGGCGGGACGGGCATGGCCGTGGTGAACGCGGGCGGCACGGGGTCTTGCGCACGGTGCGGGCCGGCCGGGGGCAGGGCCTCCGCGGCGTGTGCCTCGCCCCCGGCGAGGGTGCCGGGGGCGAGGAACGGCAGGCCTGCGGCGGCGAGAGCCCCGCCGAGCACACTGCGACGGTTGATCAACGACTTCCTCCCGTGAGGTGGGCGGCGAGTGACGCCGGCCGAGTGGCTTCCGGCGGGCCGGTCGACACCCTGTGATCCAGGTCTAACCGAGAGCGGGGCGAACCGCACACGGCGATGGCCTTACCGGGGGAAGGCGGTCCGCAGGGCCGGTCCGCGGGTGAGGAACGCGAGGCGGATCACGGGCAGCACGCAGACGGTCTGCATCGCGGCGTACCACAGCGGGCAGACGCCCGGGATCAGGTCGACGCCGATGATCGCGACCGGCAGGACGACGGCGACGCCCCGCACGCGCTCGAAGGCCCGCAGGGATCCCCGGGCGGCGGACACGGTCAGCCGGTGGACCAGGACGGCGACCAGGGGCAGCAGGACGGCCCGTACCCACATGAACGTGTTCACCTGGTGGCCGCCGGCCGCCACCCCGGCGACCGCGAGGAGGGAGAGGACGCCGAGCGCGCCGTAGATCTTGACGCTCGCCGTCGCCGTGGCGAAGGCTCGCCGGGTGGCGGCGCGGTCGAGCGGGGCGGCCGTGGACGGGGAGTTCAGGTTGGTTTCCATGCTCACCGAGCCTGCCGGGCGCTCGGCGGGGCCGGTATCCGTCTGGGCGCACGAGGGGGTGGGGCCGGCCACACTCCTCGGCCGACCGGGGCGGCCAGGGGCCGCGTCCGGTGCAGAGTGGAGGCACCGGGAACCGGGACGGAAGACGAAGTCGAAGGCGAAGGCGGGGATGCATGGGACAGCCGGGTACGTGGTCGGCGCGCGGCGCCGTGGGGTTCCTGCGGACCTACGCCGCGGGCTTCGCGCGGGCATGCGCTGTGGGGTTTCTGCGGGCATGCGCCGTGGCGGCCGTCAGCATGCCGATCCCTGCCGTGTGGGCCGCCGCCGTGGCCCTTGCGGTCCGGTGGGGACCGGGCAACCCGTGGTCGTGGCTCGCGCCGGTCGTGCTGGTGGGCGTGGGCACGCTCGCCCTGTCCCGGCCGGTCTGCCGGAGCGTCCGCCTGCTCGTCGCCCGGTGGACGGGCACCGTCCTCCCCGCCGGCTACCGGGAGGCCCCGCCGGTCACGCGGATGTCCACCGGGTACTGGTGGAACGGCTTCGGGTACGAACGCACGCGCCGCGACGCCCTCATGGACCAGAAGTGGCGCATCCGGTGGAACGACCCCGCGAACTGGCGCGACCTGCGGTTCACGGCGATCGTGCCGCTCACCGCGGGCCTCGTCGCCTGCCTCCCGCCGGCCGGCGCGGTCACGGCCGTCCTCGGACTCGGCCTCGGCCGCTGGGGGACCCCGGGCCGCCTCGCCGGACTCCTCGGCCTCGTGGCGGCCGTCGCCGTCGCCCCGTACGCCTGGCGGGCAATCGGACCGGTCGCCGTGCGCTTCCTGCGCCCCTCGCCCGCGATGGCGCTGGCGGAACGGGTCGAGGAACTGACCGCCCAGCGCGCCGACGCGACGATCGCCCAGGCCGCCGAGATCCGCCGGATCGAGCGGGACCTGCACGACGGGGCACAGGCACGCCTGGTCGGCCTCGGGCTGTCCCTCGCGACGGCGGAGAAGCTCATGGAGACCGACCCGGAGGGGGCCAAGGCACTGATGCGGGAGGCGCGCGCGGGCGCCACCGCCTCCCTGACCGAACTCCGGGAACTCGTCCGGGGCATCAACCCGCCCGTCCTGAGCGACCGGGGGCTCGTCGACGCCGTCCGCGCCCTCGCCCTGGACAGCCCGCTCGACGTGACGGTCGCCGCGGACCTCCCGCACCGCCCGGATCCGCCGGTCGAATCGGCCCTGTACTTCGCCGTCGCCGAACTGCTGAGCAACGCGGTCAAGCACGCCGGGGCGACCCGGGTCCGCGTCGACCTCACCCAGGGCGACACGGGCATCGTCATCGAGGTCCTGGACGACGGTCGCGGCGGAGCACGCGTCGGGGACGGCGGCGGCCTCGCCGGGCTGCGCCGCCGGCTCGCCGCCTTCGACGGCACCCTGGAGATCACCAGCCCGGCGGGCGGCCCGACCCACGTGACCCTGGAGGTGCCATGCGCATCGTCGTAGCCGAGGACCTGTACCTGTTGCGCGACGGGATGGTCCGGCTCATCGAGGCCTACGGCCACGAGGTGGTCGCCACGGCGGCCACCGGCCCCGAGACGCTGGAGGCGCTGCGCGCCTGGCGGCCCGACGTCGCCGTCGTCGACGTCCGCATGCCGCCGACCCACACGGACGAGGGCCTGCGGGCGGCCATCGCCGCCCGCGCCGAACTGCCCGGACTGCCGGTCCTGATCCTCTCCCAGTACGTCGAGCAGCTCTACGCCCGCGAGCTCCTGGCCGACGGCTCGGGCGGCATCGGCTACTTCCTCAAGGACAGCGTGTTCGACGCCGACCAGTTCATCGACGCCCTGGAACGCGTCGCGGCCGGCGGGACCGCGATGGACCCGGCCGTCATCGCCAAGCTGCTGGCCGGAGGGCCCTCGAACCGACGCCTGGAGAAGCTCACCGAACGCGAGCACTCGGTGCTCGGCCTCATGGCCGAAGGACTGTCCAACCAGGTCATCGCCCAGCGCCTCTTCCTCAGCGAGAGCGCCATCGGGAAGTACACGACCTCGCTGTTCGGCAAGCTCGGCATCGTCGACGACGGCACCAACAACCGCCGCGTCCTCGCCGTCCTGGCCTATCTGAACAAGGACTGACGCCCGGTCAGGCGGACTTCGCCAGCCCCGTGGCCCGGCCGTCCCCGTCCCAGGTGACCTCCAGGATCTCGTCGACGGCCGCGCGGTCGATCGGCCCGAACACGTGCGGGAAGAGGACCTCCTCGGAGACGCCGGGCGGCGGGGTCGGCGCGGCGGCCTCCCACTCGGTCCTGGCCGTGAGCCGGCTCTCGTCGAGGAGGAGCACGAGGAGCGGCCCGGCGGCGTCGCGGTAGAAGGCGTTGACGACGGCGAGCGTGGTCGGCTCGTCGGGGGAGCAGTGGACGAAACCTTCCTCCGCGAGGGAGGCGGGGGCGTACGGCTCCTCCGGCCGGGCGGACCAATCAGCGGGCGTCACCACGTGGTAGATCATGCTCCGGTTATAGCAGGAGCCGCCGGCGCTCCCCGGGGTCACCAGGTGCGCCCGGCCTCGATCAGCAGGTCCCGGACGCGGGTGACATCGGGGTTGTCGGGGCGCCCGGGGCGCTGGACGAGGTAACCGGTGTTGATGGGCGGGTCCTCCGGCTCGTGCAGGGGCACGAGGGCGCCGGAGACCAGTTCGGCCTGGCAGAGGTAGCGCGGCAGGACGCTGAACCCCGCTCCGGCGACGACCGCGGCGAGGACCCCGCGCAGATCGGGGACGGTCACGGCGGCGGGGCGGGACAGCCGCGCCCCGAACACGTGCCGCCAGTAGCGGCGGGCGATGGGCAGGTCCTCCGCGTACGTCACGAGGGGGACGGGGTGCAGCGCCGCGGGTCCCTCCAAGGCAAGGCGTTCCCCGACGCGTTCGGCCCATACGGGGGCGGCGACCAGGACGAACTCCTCGTCGGCGAGCGGCACGGCGGCCAGGGCCCGCCCGCGCGGCCGGTAGGTGGCGATCACCAGGTCGTGCCGTCCCGCGCGCAGCCCGTCGAGGAGCGGCTCGGTCAGACCGGTGCCCACTCTGAGCCGTACGCCCTCGGCCACCAGCGGGGCGAGCGCGGGCAGCGCCCGCGCGCAGAGCAGCTCGGCGGGGCCCGCCAGATGGACCGGCGCGGTCCGCTCCCGGAGCGCGGCCCCGTGCCCGGCGACGGCGGCCAGCGCGTCGAGCGGCCCCGCGACCCGCGCCGCGAGTTCGTGCGCCACGGGCGTCGGGGCGACCCCGCGTGGCAACCGCTCGAAGAGCTCACGGCCCGTCTGCCGCTCCAGGGCCCGGATCTGAGTGGTCACCGTCGGCTGGGACAGACCGAGCAGCCCGGCAGCGGCGGTGAACGAGCCGGAGCGATGGACCGCCAGGAAGGTCCGCAGCAGATTCAGATCACCCACCGGCTGCGCCGCCCCGCCCTCCCCGCCATCGGAATCCCTATGCCTCATCCGTACATCCTATCGAGGCCGCTATGGGGAGGTGTGTCCGGCGGTTCAGCGGCCCCGGGTGCCGGACGCCGTGAAGACGGGGATCGCCAGGAAGAAGCGGTCCGTGGCGGCGCGTGCCACCTGGTCCGCCGTCCAGGCCGCCGCCTGTTCGGAGGTGACGGCCCCGGCCCGTACCGCCGCCTCCGCGAGGCCCGTCGCCAGGGGAAGCCAGTGGGCGTCGGTGAGGACGGCCGTGGTGACCTCCACCCCCACCTCGCCGAACCCGTGGTCCAGGAGGAGACCGCGGAAGCGGCGCGCCACGCGCGGCCCGGTGACCCGGTCCGCGCGCGCGTGCACGATCGTCCGGGTCAGGCGGCCGTCCTCGGCGTCGAGGACGCACGTGTCCCAGTCCTGTCCGGTGAGCACGGCCCGCCCGCCCGGCGCGAGGACCCGGCGCGCCTCCGCGAGCGCCGCCCCCGGATCGGGCAGCTCGTGCAGCACCTTGTCCGCGCGGTACGCGTCCCACGCGCCGTCCGCGTAGGGGAGCGCCGTCGCCTCGGCGACGGCGAACGCGTGCCCCGGGTGGCGGCGGCGGGCCGCGGCGATCATCCCCTCGTCCCGGTCGACACCGGCGGCGAAGGCCCCCAGCGCCCCGGCCTCCGCGACGGCGAGACCCCCGCCGCAGCCCACGTCGAGCAGACGGGTGCCTTCCGCCACCCCCAGGAGTCCGTACGAGCGGGCGCGCGACGCGGCGGCACCCGGGGCGCGGTCGACGGCGTCGAGGACGGCGAGCAGGGCAGGGCGGTGGTCGCGGCCCGAAGGGTCCGCAGCAGTGATGGACATGGCGACCACGCTCGTGGTTAATGCCGACATGAAGTCAAGCGGTACGCCTCCGACGCGTTCGGCGCCTTCGATGCCGCCGACGATGAGCATCGGGGAACTCGCGGGCCGGTTCGGTCTGGCCACCCACGTCCTGCGGCACTGGGAGTCCGCCGGCCTCCTGGAGCCCGCCCGCGCCCCCCACGGCCGCCGCCGCTACGACGACACCCACCTCACGCGCGTCGCGGTCGTCCTCCGGGCCAAGCGGGCGGGCCTCGCCCTCGACGACATCCGCGAGCTGCTGCGGGCCGGTGACCCGGAGGCCCGCCGCCGGCGGCTCGCCGCGCACCGCGAGGAGCTGCGGCGTCGGGTGGCGGAGGCGCAGGCCTGCCTCGACCTGGTCGAACGCGCGCTGGGCTGCGCCCACGACGACCTCGCCGACTGCCCCCGGTTCCGCGAGGCCGTCGCCGCCACGGCCGCCGGCGAAGACCTCCCCGACGCGACCGGTACAAGCGGACCTACTCGCTGGTACGGTCCCTGACCTACCGGTGCTCCACGGGGAGCCGCCGGACGAGGGGAGGGGCGGAACCATGACGCGGCGAACGGGCGGGGTGCTTCCCGAAGGGCTTGCCGAGGCGATACGGGGGACCGCCGGCGACATCGCGGCGGTCCTGCGCACGACGGCGCCGGACGGACGGGCGGCGGACACCGGCCGGCTGCCCGTGCCCCGCTCCACCTGGACGGTCGGGGAGGCCGCCGCCCACCTGGCGCAGGCCAACGAGCTCATGGCCGACCTGGCCGCCGGCCGCGAGCGCCCCTACGGCGACGGCACCCCCGGCAGCCTGGCCGGGGCCAACGAACGCGCCCTCGCCGGGTTCGCCGAGCGGGCGCCCGGCCCGCTCGCCGAGATGATCACGGCCCAGGCCGCCGCGTTCCTCGCGGGCGTCGGGGAGCGCGACCCGGAGGAGCGGCTCGCCACGCCGCTCGGCCGCATGAGCCCCGCCGTCCTCGGCTCGTACCTGCTGACCCACATGCTCGGCCACGGCTACGACCTCGCCCTCGCCCTGGACCGCCCCCACATGCTCGACGCGCGACGGGTCGAGTTCACCCTGCCGTTCCTGATCGAGGCGATGCCGCGGGTCGCGGACCCGGCCGCCGTCGCCGGACTGACCGCGAGCTTCGCCGTACGGCTCCGGACCGGACCGAGCTTCGGCGTCACCCTCACGGACGGCGCGGTCCGCACCGACCGCCGGCCGCCCGCCCGGCCCGACTGCACGATCCTCACCGAGCCGGTCGCCTTCCTCCTGCTCGCCCTCGGACGGGTCGACCCCTGGCCGGTGATCGCCCGCGGCAAGGCGCTCGGCTGGGGCCGCAAGCCCTGGCTCGCCCCCCGCTTCCCCCGGCTCTTCCGCGCGCCCTGACCCGTCCCCCTGTGCGTTCCCGCCTCCGCCGATGGATCCTGGAGGTATCGGAAGGGGCCGTGCCCCGGTTGCGCGCGACCCGGCGATGCGAGGAGGCGGACCATGAGCCGCACGCTGGAATGGACGGTCGGTGTGGAACTGACCGAGGACAGCGGCAGGACGAAGGCCGAGGCCCGGCTGAAGACCGGCACCTCGACCCTCACGGGCCACGGCTCCGCGCGGTGCAACCCGGCGGACGTGGACGTGCCGACGATCGGCGACGAACTCGCCGCGAGCCGGGCGATGAAGGACCTGGCCGGCAAGCTCATGCGGGAGGCCAACCGGGAGATGGAGGCGGTGGGCGCGGGGACCGTTCCCCAGCACACCGGCCCCGGATACGGCTGGCCGGAGGCGGTCACCTGACGGAGCCGCCTCCCGCGCCGGGAGCCCGGCGGGCCGGTGACGCCCGCCGGGCTCCCGGATACCGGCCGACTCACGGGTGCCGCAAGGCTCCCGGGCGCCCGGCCGACTCCCGGACACCGACCGGCTGCCGCAAGGCTTCCGGACACCACCCGGCTCCCGACTCCCGCAAGGCCCCGGGTTCCGACCGGCTCCCGCAAGGCCCCCGGACACCGCCCGGCTTCCGCAAGACCCGGGGTTCCGACCGGCTTCCGCAAGGCCCCCGGGCTCTGACCGGCTTCCGCAAGGCCTCGGTTCCAGCCGGCTCCCGTAAGGCCCCCGGACACCGGCCGGCTCCCGCAAGGCCCCCAGACTCCGCCCGGGCAGGGCCTACGGCGCCGCCTCCCCCTCCTCGTGCGCCGGCTCCTCGTGCACCAGCCGGTCCGCGACCTCCACGACCCCGTCCACCGTCTCGCAGAGGCGGACCAGGATCGGGCCGAGGCCCGGGCGTTCCAGGGTGCCGCTCAGGGTCACCCGGCCCTCGTCGACGTCGATGTGCACGGCCGAGGGGGAGAGGCGGAGGATGCGGACGACCACGTCCTCGCGGATCTCCTCCTGGATCGAGCGGTCCCGCCGCAGGAACAGCTGGAGCAGATCGCTGCGGCTGAGCACTCCGATCAGCCGCCCCTCCGCGTCCACGACCGGGAGCCGCTTCACCCGGTGCCGTTCCATCAGGCGGGCCGCCTCGACCGCCGTCCAGGAGGGCCGGGCCGTGACGGCCGGGCTCGACATCATGGCCTCCGCCGAGCTCGGTCCGTCCTTCGCCGTGTGCCGCCGCAGCAGGTCCGCCTCGGAGACGACGCCCACCGGCCGGTTCTCCTCGTCGACCACCGGGACGGCGGTGATGCCGTACTCGTCGAGGAGCCGCGCGATCTCCTTGAACGACGTCCCGCGCTGCACCGCGACCGCGGTGGGCGTCATCAGGTCCGCGACACTGCGGTGCCTCATCGTCCGTTCCGTCCCTTCTGCGTTCCTCCTCCCATGATCCCGCACCGACCGGGACGACAGGTGCGGCGGGGTGCGTCCCAGGGGCTTGTGGGCTCGACGTGACCATGGTTACCTCCGGTAACTCATCGTCGCGCCACGGAAGAAGGACCCCCCATGCCCTCTCCCCGCACATCCGGGACCCGTCGCCTCCTCGGAGCCGTCGCGGCCTCCCTCGCCCTCACCGCCGCGTCCGCGGGCGTCGGATCGGCGGCCGCCGCCCCGGGGGCGACGGCCGCCGCCGGGCTCCGTGAGGTGATGTTCGTCGGCAACAACTGGGACGGCACCGCCGACGTCATCGCCTCCCGCGGAGACTTCCACCGCATCGCCCGCGTGAACGTGGTCCCCGACAAGGAGGAGCGCCTCCGCGAGATCTACCTGAACCCCGTCAAGCTGGCCTTCTTCCTCGGCGTCCGCACCGGTCCGGGCGAAGGCCACGACCAGTTCGTCGACGACATGTACGCGACCCCCGACGGCTCCGCCATGGTCGTCTCCCGTCCCAGCTTCGCCGACGTCGTCTCCCTCGACCTGCGGACCGGACGGATCAACTGGCGTTTCCCGGTGGCCGGTTACCGCGCCGACCACATGGCCGTCTCGCCCGACGGCACCCGCGTCGCGGTCTCCGCGTCCACCGCGAACACCGTGCACGTCCTGGACATCGCCACGGGACGGCAGGTCGGCTCCTTCAAGACCGGCGACAAGCCCCACGAGAACGTCTTCACCTCCGACGGCCTGCTCTGGAACATGTCCATCGGCGAGGTCACCACCGCGCTCGACGCCCCCTGGCTCGACTGGACCAAGGGCGACCGGAAGATCACCGTCGTCGACGCCCGCACCTTCGAGACCGTCCGCGTCATCGACATGCGCGACCGCCTCGACGCCTTCGGGCGCGGCGACCTCTCCGACGCCGTCCGCCCGCTCGTCTTCACCCCGGACGAGAAGAAGATCTACTTCCAGGTCTCCTTCTTCAACGGCTTCCTGGAGTACGACGTCGACTCCGACCGCATCACCCGCCTCAAGAACCTCCCCGGCAACCCGGCGACCAACCCCGACCGCACGACCTGGGTCAACGACTCGCGCCACCACGGGCTTTCGATCAGCCCCGACGGCGACAAGCTCTGCGTCGCCGGGACCATGGACGACTACGCGACCGTCGTCGACCGGGACACCTTCAAGGAGGGCCCGCTCGTCCCGGCCTCCAAGCCGTACTGGGCGACCGTCAGTGGCGACGGCCGGTCCTGCGTCATCTCCGAGAGCGGCGCCGACCGGGTCACCGCGATCGACTTCGCCACCGGGCAGCGGGTGACGAGCGTGGACGTCGGCGACCACCCCCAGCGCGTCCGGCTCGCCCGCGTCCCCGCCGACTGGACGGGCCCCGCGGCCGGCTGACCCGCCGTACGCACAAGGGGCTGCCGGATCTCCGGCAGCCCCTCTCTTCGTGCGCTTCCCGCATGCGGGTCAGGACCTGTTGACGGCCACCTCGTAGAGCGAGTAGCCCCAGTCCGTGGCCCGCTTCACGCCGTGGACGCGGACGTAACGGGCCGACTGCGAGTCGAACGTCGCCGTGTCGTAGCCGCCGTCACCCGCGTCCGTGGACCACACGTCCTTCCAGGTCGTGCCGTCCTCGGACAGCTCGATCCTGTACGCGCGCGCGTAGGCCCGCTCCCAGTCGAGCGTGACCCGCCCGACCCGGCGCACCGAGCCCAGGTCCACCTGGAGCCACTGGTCGTCGGACCACTCGCTGGCCCAGCGGGTCCCCGTGTCGCCGTCGACGGTGAGACCCGCCGAGAAGTTCACGAACGGGTTCCACCACTCCGTGGAGCTGGCCCACGCCGGCCGCCCGGCCGCCAGGTTCACGCCCGGCTCGTGGTCCTCGGTCTTCTTCCACGTCGTCAGGTACGACTCCGCTCCCCGCGACAGGTCGTCCACGACGCTCTGACCGCCGGGGGAGAGCCGGATCTGCTCGACCCAGTCCGGCACGAGGCCGTTGTGCGCGGCGCCGTCCGTGTTGAGGTCCCAAGTGCGCTCACCGGTGACCTGGCGGTCGAGGACCGAGCCGCCGTCGAAGCTGCGGAACGGGTACTTCACCGCGTTCGGAGCGTCCGCGCCGACCGGGCCCGGATGGGCGCCGACGCCGTTCATGTCGGTGCCGTAGCCGAGGCCGACCCCGTACTTCTTGCGCAGCTCGGCCTTCTGGCCGGCCTCGCCGACGAAGCCCTGGGCGCTGCCCATGTACTGGGCGACGAATCCGCCGAGCCGGTAGACCCGGTCCGTCCAGTCCATGTCCATCCAGCTGTGGCTGGAGATGACGCCCGGGTACTCCTCGGCCTCCAGCATGTCGAGCGCCCGCCCGGCGGCCTTGACGCTCATGTGGTCGAGCTCCAGCATCATGCCGCGCTGGATCATGCCCTTCAGGGCGTACTCCCCGAGCCGCGTGAGACCCCGGGTGTTGCACTGGGCGTCGGAGGCGTACGAGGGGACGCTCACCCCGGCCGGCAGCTTCTCGGCCATCGCGGGCGGCGCGGCGGCGAGGCCGATCGGGTTGTCGTGCTGCGGGCCCGCGCACTTCTCGGTGGCCCAGAAGGTGCCGGTCGAGAGGAACTGGCCGATGTTGACCGCCACGCCCGTCGTCCCGCTGTCGAAGCGGACGCCGCACAGCGCGTTGTCGAACTTGTGGCAGAGGAACATGCTGCGCACGCCGAGCCCGTACAGCTCGTCGAGACCCTTGTCGATGTCCGCCTGGCTGCACTGGGCGACGTCCAGGATCATCTTGCAGCCGAAGGGCTCCGAGGTCTCCACGCCGAGGACGACGGCGAGCTTGCCCTGCTGGATCACCGAGCGGGCCTGCGCGGCGTCGGTCACGATGCGGAACCAGCCCTTGCCCGGGCCGCCGTACATCTGGTCGATGTAGTCCTGCAGCTCGTAGCTCTTGCGGGCTTCGAGCCGGATGGCGTCCATCTCGTCGCAGCCGCGGTCGCGCGGCAGCAGCGAGCAGATCAGGCCGTTGGTCACCAGGTCGTTGACCAGGACCCGCTGGCCGCCGCGCCAGGCCCGCTCGACCCACGCGTAGTAGTTCTGCTGGTGGCTCATCGAGTCGGGGGCGGGCCAGTCCTTGAAGGTGGGCCAGCCGACCGGGTCGTGCTTCCCGTTGTCACCGCCCGTGAGGTGCTCGAAGAGCGCCCCCGAGCCGTCCGGGTAGTGCTCGGGACAGTCCTTCAGGGCGTCGGCGGCACCGGCCTGCGAGAACGTGGCCCCGCAGATCATCCGGCCGCCGAAGCCCTCGTTGGACATGAGGTGGTTGTGCGCGTCGACGAACCCGCGCACCTTCCCCTGCGCGTCCGTTCCCTTGAACGGCTCGCCCGTGACGTTGATCTGCGAGTCGGTCGCGGGCCGGGACGTGGGTTCCCACCACGCGCCGCCGGCCGCGGCGGCGGGGACCGGAGCGGAGCCGAACAGCACCGCGGCGAGGGCTATGAACAGGGCCAGGAGGGCGGATCTGCCGCCCCTCCTGCGCGAGAAGAATCGGGTCATGTGTGCGATGCCTCCGGGCGGTGGGGGAGTACCGGGCGCCCCGAGGATCGCGGTCCTGAGACAGTGAGTCAATAGTCCGGGTCAAATGACCTGTTGACGGGACTCCAGACTCGACCCCGTCTCAACTCTTGATCAGGGAAACGAGTTGATCGGCCGTCAGATCGAGGTTCTCGGCGGCCGCGGCTCCGTCGCCGAGGACGAGGTACTGGAGGGTGAGCCCGTCGATCGCCGCCGCCAGATACCGCGCGAGCACCTCCACCGGCACCCGCGGCTCGAGCCCCCGCTCCCCGCGCACCTGCTCGATCAGGGCTGCCGCCGACACCACGTACTGGTCGTACTGGGCGCGCGCCAGATGCTCGAACCCGGGCTCCCGCAGGGCGTACTGGGTGAGGTCGTACGTCAGCATGTGCTCGCCCGGGTGGGCCGTGACGTGGTCCCAGTACGTCTGCAGGGCACCCCGGACGGTCTCGCGCAGCGTCGCGCCCGGCGCGACCGCCGACTTCACACGCGCCACGTAGTTGCCGGTGATCGTCTCGATCGCCGCCTCGAGGAGCGCCTGCTTGGAGTCGAAGCAGTAGTGGAAGACGCTCAGCGAGACCCCCGCCTCGGCGCAGATCGACCGGGTGGTGGTCCGGGCGACTCCATCCCTGGTCATCGCCCTGATCGCCGCCTCGACCAGCTGCCTGCGTCGTTCGGCCGACGGCATCCGCGCCATGGTTCCTCCTCGCGTCCGGCGCAAGGGTAACCGCAGCCCCCGCGCGGCGCGCGAGCCCCACCGGGCGCGGGCCGGGGCCGTCGGACCGCCGCCGGGTTCCGCGCCGCCGCGGTCGGCGCCGGCGGCTCCTCCGCGTCGCGTCCGCGACACGGACGGAGTCGTATCGCCGTTCGGGACGAACTTCCGACCCGTAATCACCCGGTATGCCCGAGGAGCCTCGTTCACCCCGGTACGCACGGCGCGTCGTATCGGGGCGCGAGCGCCGGGGGAACTCCGCGCGCTCTACCGGTGCCCGTGGGCGCCGGAAAGGATGAGCACACGGTGGTCCCGCTACGGAAGGAACCCAGGGTGCTGCTTCTCATCTCCCCGGACAGCGTCGAGGAAGCCCTCGACTGTGCGAAGGCGGCGGAGCACCTCGACATCGTCGACGTCAAGAAGCCCGACGAGGGCTCGCTCGGCGCCAACTTCCCCTGGGTCATCAGGGAGATCCGCGAAGCGGTCCCGGCGGACAAGCCGGTGTCCGCCACCGTGGGCGACGTCCCGTACAAGCCCGGCACGGTGGCACAGGCCGCGCTCGGCGCGGTCGTCTCCGGCGCCACGTACATCAAGGTCGGCCTCTACGGATGCACGACGCCCGACCAGGGCATCGAGGTCATGCGCGCGGTCGTCCGGGCGGTGAAGGACCACCGCCCCGACGCGCTCGTCGTCGCCTCCGGCTACGCCGACGCCCACCGCGTCGGCTGTATCAACCCGCTCGCCGTACCCGACATCGCCGCCCGCTCCGGCGCCGACGCGGCCATGCTCGACACCGCCGTCAAGGACGGGACGCGCCTGTTCGACCACGTCCCTCCGGAGGTCTGCGCCGAGTTCGTACGACTGTCCCACGCCTCCGGTCTGCTCGCGGCCCTCGCGGGCAGCGTCACCCAGGCCGACCTCGGTCCCCTGACCCGCATGGGCACGGACATCGTGGGCGTACGGGGAGCCGTCTGCGAGGGCGGCGACCGCAACGCCGGGCGGATCCAGCCGCACCTGGTGGCCGCCTTCCGGGCGGAGATGGACCGGCAGGCCAGGGAGCACGCCGTCGGCGTCCCGGCGGCGCGTTGACCTCCGGCACGCCGACGCCCGGGGCCGGCGGCGCTCCCGGACACCGGACCGCAGGTCTCCCCGTCGTCGACCCGGCCACCGGGGAGACCTTCGACGAGGCCCCCGACCAGCAGCCGGGCGAACTGGACGAGGCGGTCGCGCGCGCCGGGCGGGCCTGGCGCGCGTGGCGCGCCGACCCCGAGGCCCGCACCGCCGCGCTGCGCGGCGCGGCCGACGCCGTGGAGACGGCCGGCGACGACCTCGCCCGGCTGCTCACCAGGGAACAGGGCAAGCCCCTGGCCGAGTCGTACGCGGAGGTCGCCCGTACGGCGGCCCGCCTGCGCTACTTCGCCGACCTGGCCCCCCGGACCCGCCGGATCGACGACGGCCGGCCCGTGGACAGCGAGGTCCGCTGGCGCTCCCTCGGACCCGTCGCGGCGATCGTGCCGTGGAACTTCCCGCTCCAGCTCGCGGCGGCGAAGTTCGCGCCCGCGCTCGCGGCGGGCAACACCATGGTCCTCAAACCGTCGCCGTTCACGCCCCTCGCCACCCGGCTGCTCGGCTCCGTCCTCGCCGCCGTCCTGCCCGAGGACGTCCTGACCGTCGTCACCGGCCGCGAGCCCCTCGGCGCCCGCCTCGCGTCCCACCCGGGCATCCGCCACGTCACCTTCACCGGCTCGGTGCCCACCGGGCGGGCCGTCGCCGGGGCGGCGGCGGACTCGCTCGCCCGGGTCACCCTGGAACTGGGCGGCAACGACGCCGCCGTCCTGCTGGACGACGTCGACGTGGACCGGATCGCGGACCGGCTGTTCTGGGCGGCGTTCCGCAACTGCGGGCAGGTCTGCATGGCGGTCAAACGCGTCTACGCGCCGGCCCGGCTCCACTCCGAGGTCGTCGAAGCCCTCGCCCAGCGGGCGAAGAGCGTCGCCGTCGGGCCCGGCCTCGACCCCGGGACCCGGCTGGGACCGGTCAACAACGCCCCGCAGCTGGCCCGGGTCGAACGGATCACGGAACAGGCCCTGGCGGACGGCGCCCGGGCGGCGTCCGGCGGCCACCGGCTGGACGGGCCGGGACACTTCTTCGCCCCCACCATCCTCACCGACGTCCCGCCCGACAGCGCGGTGGTGACCGAGGAACAGTTCGGACCGGTGCTGCCGGTACTGCCGTACCGGAACCTCGACGAAGCCGTCGACGCGGCCAACAGCACCGGCTTCGGCCTCGGCGGCTCCGTATGGGGCACCGACCTCGACCGGGCCGAGGCAGTGGCCGACCGGCTCGAATGCGGCACGGCCTGGATCAACCACCATGCCGAACTGTCCCTCGCCCAGCCCTTCGCGGGCATCAAGGACAGCGGAGTCGGCGTCGCGGGCGGACCGTGGGGGCTCTACGGCAACCTCCGGCCGTTCGTCGTGCACCGCCCGCGGGAGGCGTGACGATGAGGTTCCAGGCGGCGGTACTGCGCGCGTACGAGGACCCGTTCACGGTCGAGGAGGTGGCCCTGCGGACGGAACCCGCCGCCGGCGAGCTCCTGGTCGAGATCGCGGGCACCGGGATGTGCCGGACCGATCTCGCCGTCCGGCGCTCCGCCGGCCGCAGTCCGCTGCCGGCCGTCCTCGGCCACGAGGGCGCCGGTGTCGTGGTGCGGGCGGGCGGCGGCCCCGACACCACGATCGGCGTGGGCGACCACGTCGTACTGAGCTTCGACTCCTGCGGACACTGCCGGAACTGCCTCGGCGCGGCCCCCGCCTACTGCGACTCCTTCGCCTCCCTCAATCTCTTCGGGGGACGCGAGGAGGAACCGCCGCGGCTCACCGACGCGACGGGGAAGGCGCTGGCCCCCCGCTGGTTCGGCCAGTCCTCGTTCGCCGCGTACGCGCTCGTCCCGGCCCGCAACGCCGTCCGGGTCGACCCCGCGCTGCCGCTCGAACTGCTCGGGCCCCTCGGCTGCGGCTTCCTCACCGGCGCCGGAGCCGTGCTGAACACCTTCGGCGCGGGCCCCGGCGACCCGCTGACGGTCCTCGGCGCCGGATCCGTCGGCCTGGCCGCGGTGATGGCGGCCACCGCCGCCGGCGTACCGACCGTGGCCGTCGACCGGCATCCCGAACGGCTCGCCCTGGCGGAACGGTTCGGCGCGATCCCCCTGCACGCCGACACGGCCGGACTGCCCGAACGGATCCGGCGGCTGACCGACGGCGGCGCGCAGTACGCCGTGGACACCACGGCCTCGGCCCCGCTCATCAACGACGCGCTCCGGGCCCTGCGCCCCACCGGAAGCCTCGGCCTCGTGGCACGCCTCCACACCGCGCTGCCGCTCGAACCGGGCACGCTCGACCGGGGCCGCAGCCTCCGCCACATCTGCGAAGGGGACGCCGTACCAGGACTGCTGATACCCCGGCTGACCGCGCTGTGGCAGGCAGGACGCTTCCCCTTCGACCAACTGATCCGCACCTACCCGCTGGCCGACATCAACGAGGCCGAACGCGACTGCGACGCGGGCCGCGTGGTCAAACCCGTCCTGCTCCCGGAGGCCGGAAGCCGATGAGCGCGGCCCGCGGCCCCACCGGGTCCGACCAGCAGACACCCCGCACCCCCCCGCCGACGGAGGAGACATGACCGGCATGGCGCCGCAGCAGACAGACGTGGAAGGCGTGGACGGAGGCGTGGGCCTGACCGCCCTCCTGGTCGCCGCGGCCCGGGCGATCGAGACCCACCGCCACGACAGCCTGGCCCAGGACGTCTACGCGGAGCACTTCGTGCGCGCCGCCCCGGCGTGCACGGACTGGCCGGTGCGCATCGAGCAGGTCCCGGACGGGGACGACGACCCGCTGTGGGGGCGGTTCGCCCGCTACTTCGGCCTGCGGACCAGGGTGCTCGACGACTTCCTCCTCGGAGCGGTCCGCACGAGCGTCCGCCAAGTGGTCCTGCTCGGCGCGGGCCTGGACACGCGCGCCTACCGGCTGGACTGGCCGTCCGACCTGGCGGTCTTCGAGATCGACAGGGCGGGCGTACTGGCCTTCAAGCAGCAGGTGCTCACGGACCTGGCGGCCGCCCCCAGGGTGAAACGCATTCCCGTACCGGTCGACCTGCGCGAGGACTGGGTCACCGCGCTGACCACCGCCGGCTTCGACCCGGCCGCGCCGAGCGCCTGGCTGGCCGAGGGACTCCTCTTCTACCTGCCGGGCCCCGTCGAGACCCGGCTCCTCGACACGGTGGACGGGCTCACCATCGGAGGCAGCGCCCTGGCCTTCGAGGCCAAGCTGGAGAAGGACCTGCTGGTGTACCGCGACAGCCGGACCTACACGGCGACGCGGGAGCAGATCGGCATCGACCTGCTCGACCTCTTCGACCTGGGACCACGACCCGACTCCGCGGGTGCCCTGGCGGCCAGGGGCTGGTCCACCTCGATGCACACGCCCTTCGAGTTCACCCGCCGGCACGGACGCGGCCCCCGCCCCGAGCCGAACGACGCGCTGGAGGGGAACCGCTGGGTGTTCGCGCACAAGCCCCGGCCGTGACGCCCGCACGGGGGCGAGGGCGGGGCCCCGTGACGGGCCCCGCCTGCGGGCGGGTCAGCCGGCCTGGGCACCCACCAGCTCGTCGCCAGGGATCCCGGCCTTGTCCGGCGCGTAGTAGTCCACGATGCCGGTGGACCACGCGGCGACGGTGATGCGGTCCGTGGCGTCCGGCTCGAAGGCGTCGAAGAGCGCGTGGATGTTCGTCTTCTCGAAGCCGATCGCCGTCATCAGCGACAGGAAGAGCGGGCGCTCGATCAGACCGTCCCCGTCGGGGTCGCCGAGCGCGGAGAGCGCGTCGGCGAACTCGCTGATCGTGGGGCCGAAGCGCTCGGGGTCGAGCACGAACGGACGGAACTCCTCGACGGTGATCACACCGTCGCCGTTGGCGTCCAGCTCCGTGGCCAGCGTCGTCCAGTAACGGCGGAACGCGGCCCGGATGGCGGCCTTGGCGCCGGCGTCCGACGCGATCGCCGCCTCCAGGACACGGTCCGTCATGAGGTCGAAGTCGTCGGAGTCGATGACCCCGTTGCCGTTGGCGTCGAAGAGGGTGAAGACCAGCTCGACCCGCTTGGCGGCCTCAGTGCGCATTTCCATCACCTGTCATCCGCGGCCCGTCGATCCCGGGCCTGCCTCAATGAGTGCGTATCGGTAACCGCGCTGCGGGAGAGGCGTGACGGCGAGGCGGGCCCTGTGACCGGAACGAGTGAGCGTGCTGAACAACAGTCCGCCGCCGCCGGCGGTCCGGGGCTCAGTCCCGTTCCAGCTCCAGGACCTCGCGCAGCGCCGCCACCGCGTGGGCCCGGTGCTCGTCGAGCCAGCGGACGGCGGCGTCCTCGTCGCCGTGGCGGAGCGCGGAGATCACGGCGCGGTGCTCCCGTATGGCCTGCTTCCGGTGCGGGGACTCGGTGTAGTAGAGCGAGCGGTACGCGTCGGTGGCGTCCCACAGGGACGCGATGAGGCGGACGAGGCGCGGCATCCCGGACGCCTCGATGAGGGTGAAGTGGAAGAGCCGGTTCGCCGCCGCCATCGCGGCCACGTCCCCTTCGTCGGCGGCCCGTTCCACCTCCCGCTGGATCCGTTCGAGCGCGGCGATCGTGCCGTCCGGCAGCCACCGGACCGCCATCCGGACCGCCTCGGTCTCCAGGAGCTCCCGGATCCGGTAGATCTCCTCCAGGTCGTTCAGGGAGAGCTCCGCGACGAAGTAGCCCCGGTGGACGTGATGGACCACCAGGCCCTCGGCCTCCAGGGACTTCAGGGCCTCCCGGAGCGGCACCCGGCTGACCTCGAACCGCGCCGCCAGGGCCTCCTGGCGGATCGGCCCGCCGGGCCTGAGCTCCCCGCTGGTGATGGCGCGCCGCAGCTCCTCCAGGACGAACTGCTGGGCGGTCTGCGGCCGCCGCTTCTGCACCGGGCTGCTCATCGCCTGTGACCTTCCGTTCCCTCGTGCCCCCACCGGTCGATCCGCCGACCGGTGCCGACCATCTTCCTACGCGCCGCCGTTCGCCGCCGACGCCCTGTGGACAACTCGTCCCAGCTCCGCCAGCACGCCGTCGGTGTGCTCGCCGAGACGTGGGGGAGCGGTGCGGTAGGAGGGCGGGGTGGCGTCGAGCCGGATCGGGTGGGCGACCTGACCGGGACCTGCCTCGGACTCCGGGACGCGCGGGGCGAGCCCCAGCCGGTCGGCGAGGTCGAACGCGGCCGCCAGGTCGTTGATCGGCCCGCAGGGCACGCCGGCGGCGGTGAGCTCCTCGAACCAACTGTCGGCGGTACGGGCGCCCAGCGGCCCGCCGAGGGCCTCGACCAGCTCCTCCCGGTGGGCGACCCGGGCCGTGTTCGTCGCGAAGCGGGGGTCCCCGGCGAGCTCCGGCCGGCCGAGCCGCTCGCACAGGGCCCCGAACTGCCGGTCGTTGCCCACGGCGAGGACCAGCGGCCGGTCCTGCGCCTCGAACACCTCGTACGGGGCGATGCTCGGGTGTCTGTTGCCCATCGCGCGCGGCACGACTCCGGCGCCGAGGTGGGCGGCGGCCTGGTTGGTGAGCGCCGAGAGGAGGGAGGTGAGCAGGGAGACCTCGACCCGCTGGCCCTCGCCGGTGCGCTCCCGGTGCCGCAGGGCGGCGAGCACGCCGAGGCCGGCGTGGAGGCCGGTGATGACGTCGACCAGGGCGACCCCCGCCTTCGTGCCCTGCCCGTCGGGTTCGCCGGTCACGCTCATGAGGCCGCCCATGGCCTGGACGAGCAGGTCGTAGCCCGGCAGCCGGGCGCCCTCCGCGGTGCCGAAGCCGGTCACCGAGCAGTAGACGAGCCCGGGGTTGTCCACCCGCACGTCCTCGTATCCCAGGCCGAGCTTCTCCATCGTGCCGGGGCGGAAGTTCTCGACGAGGACGTCCGCGCGGTTCACGATCGCGCGCGCCGTGGCCAGGTCCTCGGGGTCCGTGAGGTCGAGCGTCACGGAGCGCTTGTTCCGGTTCACGCCGAGGAAGTACGTGGCCTCCCCACCGGCGAACGGCGGGCCCCACGCGCGCGTGTCGTCACCGGAGCCCGGCCGTTCGATCTTGATCACGTCCGCGCCCAGGTCGGCGAGGAGCATCGTCATGTACGGCCCGGCGAGGACCCGGCCGAAGTCGGCGACGACGATGCCGGAGAGGGCGCCTCCCGTCGGTGACGTTTCTGGTGTGTCCGGCTGATCTGCGCGCATTCAGCTTCCCTTGCTCCCGCTGGAGATACCGGAGACCGGAGGTCGGAGATCGGATCCGGACGACTGGTGATCGGATCCGGATTCTGGAGACTGGATCCACGTGATTGGAGATTGGATCCAATCGGACCGTATGGCCTGGATCCTGGATTATCAATACTGGATCCAATATCCGATCTGGGGCTACGCTGCGGTTCGCCGAGTTGCCACAGTCGCCAGGAGGCCGTCCGTGAAGTCGCCGTCCACCCCCGTCCACCCCTTCGACCTGCTCGCCCTCGACGGACTGCTCACCGACGAGGAGCGGGAGATCCGGAACACCGTCCGCGCCGTCGCCGACCGCGAGCTGCGGCCGCACGTGGCCGGCTGGTTCGAGAAGGGCGAGATCCCCGCTCGCGAGCTCGCCCGCACCCTCGGCGGGGTCGGTGTGCTCGGCATGCACCTGGAGGGCTACGGCTGCGCGGGCACCAACTCCGTCGCGTACGGCCTCGCCTGTCTGGAACTGGAGGCCGTCGACTCCGGACTGCGCTCCCTGGTCTCCGTGCAGGGCTCGCTCGCCATGTACGCGATCTGGAAGTACGGCTCCGAGGAGCAGAAGCAGCGCTGGCTGCCGAAGATGGCGGCCGGCGAGTACATCGGCTGCTTCGGCCTCACCGAGCCGGACGCGGGTTCGGACCCGGGCGCCATGCGGACCAACGCCAAGCGGGACGGCTCGGACTGGGTGCTCAACGGCACCAAGATGTGGATCACCAACGGTTCGGTGGCCGACGTCGCCGTCGTCTGGGCGCGCACCGAGGACGGTGTCCGCGGCTTCCTGGTGCCGGCCGGAACCCCCGGTTTCAGCGCCCCCGAGATCAAGATGAAGCTGTCGCTGCGGGCGAGCGTCACCAGCGAGCTGGTCTTCGAGGACGTGCGGCTCCCCGCCGACGCGATGCTGCCGGAGGCCCGCGGCCTCTCCGGCCCGCTCGGCTGCCTCAACGAGGCCCGCTTCGGCATCGTCTTCGGCGCGCTCGGCGCCGCCCGCGACTGCCTGGAGACGGCGATCTCCTACGCCAAGGACCGGGTCGTCTTCGCCCGTTCCCTCGCCTCGTACCAGCTCACGCAGCAGAAGCTCGCCGACATGTCCGTCGAGCTCGGCAAGGGCATGCTCCTCGCCCTCCACCTCGGCCGCCTCAAGGACGCGGGCGCGCTCACGCCCGAGCAGGTCAGCGTGGGCAAGCTGAACAACGTCCGCGAGGCCATCGCGATCGCCCGCGAGTGCCGCACGATCCTGGGCGCCAACGGCATCACCCTGGAGTACCCGGTGCTGCGCCACGCCAACAACCTGGAGTCGGTGCTCACCTACGAGGGCACGAGCGAGGTCCACTCCCTGGTCATCGGCAAGGCGCTCACCGGCGAGCAGGCCTTCCGCTGAGCGGGGGCGCGGACCCTAACCCGCCGCCACCCGTTCGACGAACGCGTCCAGGTTGCCCGTCAGACGGGCGACCTGCTCGTCGAGGGTGAGGGACTCCTCGTGGCGCCGGTGGCGCAGCTTCGGCTGCCGCAGGCCCCGGACGTAGAGGGAGCAGGCGAGGTCGGCGCAGAGATAGATCCCGACCGTGTTCCCCTCGCGACCGCGACTGCCGGCCAGCGGCGCCACCAGGAGCGTGACGCCCGAGGACGCGTGCGAGGTCAGACAGACCTGGCACATGCTCGACTTCACGGCGCTGGTCCGGCCGGCTGCCGGGACCCGCAGGGACAGGCCGAGCGGCCCGTCCGCGCGCGGCACGACCAGGTGCGCCCGCAGGGGCGCGCCCGGGTCGACCCAGCCGAGGAAGTCCAGGTCCTCCCAGGGGAGTTCGGCGAAGTCGAGGGGCAGCTTGAGTCGCGCCGCCTCGCCCTTGGTGCAGTTCACGAAGGACGAGCGGATCTGTTTGTCGGTCAGCGGTTCCACCCGGTGGACCGTACACGGCCCCCCGGGGCCGGGCATCCGAATATGGGTCCCACCGGCTCCTTCAGGCCACCCAGTCCGGCAGGGCCGGGTCGGCGAAGTGCCCGGGGTCGCCGTCCAGGGCCGCCGCGAGCCGCTCCGCCGCCGGTTCGTACACGTCCACGGGCAGGGTGAACGGGATCCGCAGCCGGTGCTCGTGCGTGCCCGGGTCCACCCCGAACCGGGCGCCGCCCTCCACCCGTACCCCGTGGCGCAGGGCCCGGGCCGCGAGGGAGGAGGCGACCGGCCGGCCCAGGTCGATCCAGAGGCACAGCCCGCCCGGCGGCACCGCCCACCGCCATTCCGGCACATGGCGGGCGAGGGCGTCGGCCAGCGCGGACCGGCGCAGCCGCAGCTCCTCCTGGCGCCGCGGCACGATCACGTCGAGGCGGCCCATCAGGGCGACGGCCACCAGCTGGTCGAGCACGGAACCGGACAGGTCGGCGGTGATCCGGACCCGGGCCAGCTCGGTCACGACACGCGACGCGGCCCGCACCCAGCCGACCCGCAGCCCGCCCCAGCAGCTCTTGCTCAGCGAGCCGACGGAGACGATCTGCCCGCTGTCGCCCCCGCCGGCCGCCGCCGCGAAGGGCAGCGGCGCGGGCACGTCCAGGGCCGTGTCCGTCAGCGTCTCGTCGACCACCAGCCAGGTTCCGGTGGCCCGCGCGGACCGCGCGAGCTCCTTGCGCTGCTCCGCCGGCATGAGCCGCCCGGTCGGGTTGTGGAAGTCCGGGATCAGATAGGCCAGGCGCGGCGCGGTCTGCCGGAGCGCCGCGTCGACCAGCCCGGTGTCCCAGCCGGCCTCGGTGACCGGCACCGGCGTGATGCGGAGCATGCGCCCCCGCATCGCGTCGAGGGCGTTGGTGTACGAGGGGTTCTCGGCGAGCACCCGGTCGCCGGGCCGGCCCAGCAGCGTCAGCACCAGAGAGACGGCCTGCTGCGCGCCGGTCGTGACGAGGATCTGGTCCGGGAGGGTCGGCAGGCCGCGGGCCGTGTAGCGTTCGGCGATCGCGGTGCGCAGCGCGGGCAGCCCGTACGGGTGGTAGCCCTGCGCGCCGGTGTACCGGGGCAGCTCGGTGGCGGCCGCCGCGAGCGCGGCGGACAGCTCGGCCTCCGGTGCCTGCGGAGCGGCGAGGGCCAGGTCGATGGTCGTGCCGGCGTCGTCCTGGAAGCCGCCGAGGGCGGTGGGCGCCTGCCCGTCCGGGAGCGCGGTCCACGTGCCGGCGCCGCGCCGGCTGTGCGCGTAACCGCTCTCCCGCAGCAGGTCGTACGCCCCGGTCACGGTGGTCCGGCTCACCATGAGCACCGAGGCGAGCTCCCGCTCGGCCGGCAGCCGCAGGCGCAGTGCCACCCGGCCGTCGAGCAGCGCCTCCCGGACGGCCCGGGCGAGCTCCCGGTACCCGAACCGGCCCTCCGCGGGAGGGGTGAGGAGCGACGCGAGCTGGCGACCGGTCAGGGTCCGGTCCGCGGTGTGGACCACGCGTGCCACTGCCATGCCAATCACTCCTCATTGGCTCTGCTGCCCGGGCCAATAAGGTTACAGACTCCCTTTCAGTGGCCTGGTGGCCGTATTCAGGAGGAAAGGGGAGGACCCATGTCCGGACGCTTCACCGACCGTGACGAGCGGATGTGGCAGCTGCGCGCGGAGGAGCGGACGGCCCGCCCCCTGCCGATCGGGGCCTGGTTCCGGAAGGCCGTCAGGCGACGGGCGTGGGACCGGGGCCGGGCGCGGGGGCCAGGGGAGAGGTCGTGTCGTCCGCCCGCTGGGCAGCCTGCTGGTCCGGCGACTGGCTCGTGAGATCCGTCGAACCGTCCGAGGCGGGCCCCGAACCCGGGGCCGACGACTCCGTCGACGGCGACGAGTCGGTCGGGCCGGAGGATTCGGGCGGCGACTCCGGTGAGGACGAGGACGAAGACGGGGACGAGGACGAGGACGAGGGCGTCGAGGGGGAGAGCGTCGAGGGGCACGGCGACGGGGTGATCCCGTTGTTCGGCGTCGGGGTCTCCGTGCCCGTCACGGTCACGCACGGCACCGGCGACGACGGGGAGACCGACGGGGACGAGCTGGACGTGGGCGGCGACACCAGGGGGGACGGGGAGACCGTGGGCGGCGGGGCGGGCCTGTCGTGCTCGCCGGTGTCGCCGTGCTTCCGCGCGAACCAGTCGCCGTCCTGGGGGTCGTACACCACGAAGACGTTCACGACCGTCACCGAGGGCGCCACCACGACGACCTGCTGGGAGCTGTACCCCTGCCAGGGCGTGCCCGTCGTGTGCGGCGCCTTCTGCGCCACCGGGCCGGTCAGCGGATTGCCACAGGCGCAGCGCACCCGGGGCACCCCGTGGCCGTCGACCATGACCGCCGTGCCGGCCTGGAGCACCGCCTGGTAGGTGGTGGCCGCGCCGTTCCGGAAGCCGTGGTTCGTCACCCGGGTGTCGACCCGGAGCTGAAGCGGGGTCAGGGAGCGGAGGTAGCCCGGCACGTCGTTCGGGGAGATGCCGACGACGGAGGCGAAGGCCGTGTTCTTCGCGGGCTCCCCGGAGAGATAGCGCACCTGCTGCTCGACGTCGCAGCTGGAGACCGACTGCGTCCCGCCGTAGAGACCGGGCATCGACCCCGACACCTCGGGTACGGCCGAGGCGGTGCGGGGCGGCAGCGAGGGGGGCGGGACGGAACCGCCGTCGGTGCGCGCCGTCGAGCGGGTGAAGGGGTCCGGGCCGGACGCGGCGGCGTTCTGCAGGAAGACCTCGCCGCCGCCGGAACCCGCCGTGTCGCTCTTGCCGTCGGGGCGGTTGGTGAGGACGACGGCGAGCGCCGCGGCCGCCACGAGCACGGCGGTGAGCGAGGCGACCTTCGGGACGGAACGCCACCAGGGGCCGCCGCCGCCCTTGCCGCCGCCACCAGGACCGGAGCCGCCGCCGCTGGAACCGCCACCGGAGCCTCCGTCACCTGAGCCACCGGAGCGGCCGGAGCCGCCGGACGGACCACCGCCCCCCGAACCGCCGTGGGGCGGCCCGGGCGGTGGTGGGGGGCCGCCGCTTCCCGGGCGTGCGCCCGGGCCCGAGAGGGGGCCCGAGGGGGGACCTGTGGGGGGAACCGACGGAGGGCCGGACGGCGGGTGGGAAGTCACGTTGTTTCCCTTTCTTCCGTTCCGCGCCCATTGTGTGCGCCGAATGGCATCCGTCCGCAAGCGGAGCCCCGGCGCCGGTACTAGCGTGGGCAGGGTGAGCAAGCGGCTCCCCACCTCCGCGCGGCCCGCCGCGCCCCCGACCGGGTTCTCCGGCCGCGTCGCCCTCCAGGCCCTGGCCGCCGTGGTCGCCGGGTTCGCCGCGATGGGCGTCGTCGCCGGGCTCGGCCTCTGGGCCGCGGGCGCCGCCGACCTGCCCGGCGGCTTCACCGCGGTCCTCGCCGCGGTCGTCGTCATGGCCTCCGGCGGCAAGGTCGAACTCTCCGGAGACGCCGGCGCCCTCGCCGGCACCCAGGCCGAACTGACCGCCATGCCGCTCACCGTCACCCTGGTGGGCGCACTGGTCACCGGCTTCTGCTTCCTGCGACCCCTGCGCCACCACGCCGTGACCGGAGCCGGCGCACTCCTGCTCCGCGCGGCGAGCGTCGTCGTGCTCTGGCTGGTCGCCCTCGCGGGCCTCTCGGCCCTCGCCCGGCACGACTTCCCCCTCACCCTCGGCGGGGGAGACTCCACGGGGTCCCTCATGGACCTCTTCGGCGAACTCCTCGACGCCACGAACCCCACCGTCGGCTTCCGCACCGACCTCGGACCCACGCTCTTCTACGGCCTCCTGTGGATCCTCGGCGTGCTCGCCATCGCCCTGCTCGTCTCCCGCAGGACCCCGCTGCCGCCCCGGCTCGTCCGCTACCACGAACCCGTCCGCCCCGCGGCCTTCGCGATGCTCCTGCTGCTCCTCGCGTACGTCGCCGTGGGCCTGGTCATCGGGATCGTCGTCGCGGCGACCAAGGGCCACGCCGCGGACACCCTCGCCGTCCTCCTCCTGGGCCTTCCCAACATCACCTGGATCGCCCTCGGCGTGGGCATCGGCGGCTCCTGGCAGGGCAAGGCGGAAGGGCCCTTCGGCCTGCCCATGCCGCAGATCCTCGACGCCGTCCTGCGGAGCAAGGGCGACAGCCCGGACCTCTCGACCGTCGACCTGTCCTCGCTCGCCGCGCAGGACGCACGCGCGTGGTGGCTGCTGCCCGTCGCCGCCGTCCTGGTGCTCGCCGCCGCCTTCCTCGCGGCCGTCCGCTCCCCGGCCCGGATCTCGCTCTGGCAGCACTCCCTCCACCTGGGCGTCGCCTTCGCGCTCGCCATGCTGGTCGCCGCACCGGTCACCCTCGTCGAGGCCCGCTTCGGCCTCTCGGTCCTCGGCATCGGCGACCTCGCCTCGCTCGGCGGCGAGGTGGTGCTCCGCCCGGACATCTGGAAGACGGTCGGCTTCGCCCTCCTCTGGGGCCTCGCCCTCGGATTCCTCGGCGGCCTCCTCGCCTCCCGAGTCCACCGCAAGGGCGAGGTCGAGTAGGACGTCACGCCCCCGCCCGTGCACCCATGCGGTGGCGCGACCGTACGGATGCGTGAGGACGGGCTCCGGCCCGACTCCCGGAAGAGCTAGTCCAGCTCCCGGAAGACCGGTCGCGCCCACGCGGGCGGGGCCGGCGGGGCGCCGGGCCGACGCGGTTCCCTGGGCGTCGTCGGGCCGCCTCCGCCCGCGCCGGCCAGTGCGGTGCGCAGTGCGGCGACGAACTCCAGGCACGTGCCGTACCGCTCCTCGGGCGTCTTCGCCAAGGCCTTGGCGAAGACCGCGTCCGCCGCCGCAGGCAGGCCCGGCCGCACCTCCGAGAGCGGGGGCGGGGGATCGTACTGCTGGGCCCACAGCACCGCCCAGTCGCTGTCGCGGCGGAACGGCGGCATCCCCACCAGGGTCTCGAAGACCACGCACGCCAGGCTGTAGACGTCGCACCGGCCGTCCACCGGCTTGCCGGAGATCTGCTCCGGCGCCACGTAGTCGAGCGTTCCGACGAACTCGCCCACCGTCGTGAAGCCGGTCAGCGAGAGGGACTTCTTCGTCAGGCCGAAGTCGGTCAGGTAGACGTGCTCCGGGTGGTCGCCGTCGGTGCCCTCGGCGACCAGGATGTTGCCGGGTTTCACGTCCCGGTGCACCAGGTCGTGCGCGTGCGCCGCGTCCAGGGCCGAGGCCACCTGCGCCGCGATCCGGCCCGCCTTCACCGGCGGCAGGGGCCCCTCGCGGTCGAGCAGGGCCGCCAGGTCCTGCCCCGCCACGTACCGCATCGCGATGTACAGCACGCCCTCCGTCTCGCCCGCCTCGAAGACCGGCACGATGTGCGGGTGGTCGATCGAGGCGGCGACCCGCGACTCGTGCGCGAAGCGCCTGCGGAAGGTGTCGTTGCGGGCCAGCTCGGGGGCCAGCAGTTTCAGCGCCACCGTACGGTCGAGGCGCAGGTCCAGCGCCCGGTACACGACCGCCATGCCGCCGCGCCCGATCTCGCCCTCCACGCGGTAGCCCGCGATCTCCTTGCCCAGCAGCCCCGACGCCCGGCCCGCCGGGAGCTCCGCGTCCCCGTGCGTCACACCGCCCGTCATCGGCCGTCACCCGCCGGTCCCTCAGGCCCCACGACCTGCGTCGGCGGCGGGCCGGCGACCGCCGCCGGATCCGTCTGGGGCACCACCTGCGTCGGCTCGTGTCCCGCCTCCGCGGACTCCGGTACGGGTCCGGGCGAGGGCGCCGCGGCCGAAGGAGCCGCCGACGCCGCGTACGTACCGAGCCCGACGCCGTCGCAGTACACCCAGCGCTCGTGCTCCGCGTCGTACAGCCACACCGACTCCCCGTCGACGACCATGCCCACCCGCAGGCCGCGGGTCCGCAGCCGGAAGCCCTCGCCGTCGAGCCGGCCCGCGCCCAGCTCCTCCGCCGCCCGCCGGTAACGGCCGAGCGCGTCCTCGGCGCGGGCGATCAGCGGCCGGGGATCGGCGGTCCTGGTGAGGGGCCCGCCCGCCGCCGGAGGATCCTCCGGCACGCTCACGAGCAGACGCGCGTCGACCCACGCGGTCCAGCCGTTCGAGCACAGCACCCGCCCCCAGTCACCCGCCCGCTCTTCGAGCCGCACCGGCAGGAAGGCGTCGAGGGGCGTCGTGGGCAGCTCCGGATCGGGCGCCTCCCAGGCGGAGAGACCGGAGCGCGGCACCACGTGCGTGGGCCGGAAGTCCGGCACGTACTCGGGTACGGGGACGCTCACGGCCTACCTCCGCATGACGACCGGCTCGTGGCGGCGCAGCAGCCGGGACACGGCCAGAGCGAGGACGAGACACAGCACCACCATCATGCCCATGTCGAACAGCCAGGCCTCCGCCGTGTGCCGCATCAGCGGATCGGCGGTCTTCTCGCTCGGCGCGATCTTCCCGATGTCGATCGTCGCGCCCATCGCCGCGAACGCCCACCGCGAGGGCACCAGCCAGGCCAGCTGCTCCAGGACGGGCGTGCCCCGCACCTTCAGCAGCGCCCCGCAGAACACCACCTGCACGATCGCGAGGAGGACGAGCAGCGGCATCGTCACCTCCTCCTTGCGGACGAGCGCCGACACCAGCAGACCGAGCATCATCGCCGTGAAGGCGAGGAGCGCGACCGCGAGCGTGATCTCCACCAGCGGCGGCATCAGGACGCCCTTGCCGCCGGGCACGTTCAGCGGCACGCCGATCAGGGCCACCAGGGTCAGCACCACCGCCTGCACGACCGTGATCAGACCGAGGACCACCACCTTGGAGGCGAGATAGGCGGAGCGGGACAGGCCGACGGCTCTCTCCCGCCGGTAGATCGTCCGCTCCTTGACCAGCTCGCGCACGGCGTTCGCCGCGCCCGTGAGGACCCCGCCCACGCAGAGGATGAGCAGCACGTTCAGCGTCGACTCGGGGTTGAGGCTGCCCTCGGACAGGGCCCGGGCCATCGCGCCCATCACGAACGGCAGCGCGATCATGATGGCGAGGAAGGTCCGGTCGGCGGAGAGCGCCGCCGCGTACCGGCGTACGAGCGTCCGCAGCTGTGAGCCCCAGCTCTGCGCCTTCGGCGGCGGAGCGGGCTCCGCGGCCGCCCGGCCGCCGGCGGGTGCGGGCACGGGGACGTCGGGGCGGGCCGTCGCGTCCGCGATGTAGCGGCGGTGGAAGCGGGAGGAACGGTACTGCCCGGCCCAGTCGCGGTCCCGGTCGTTCTCGAAGGCCTCGAAGGCCTCCGGCCACTGCTCGAAGCCGAAGAAACCGAGGGTGTCGGCGGGCGGCCCGTAGTACGCGACCCGGCCGCCCGGCGCGAGCACGAGCAGCCGGTCGCACACGTCGAGGCTGAGCACGCTGTGCGTGACCACGACGACCGTCCGGCCGTCGTCCGCGAGCCCGCGCAGCATGTGCATCACGGAGCGGTCCATGCCCGGGTCGAGACCGGAGGTCGGTTCGTCCAGGAAGAGCAGGGACGGCTTGGTGAGCAGTTCGAGCGCCACGCTCACGCGCTTGCGCTGACCGCCGGAGAGGCTGTGGATCGGCTGCTCGGCGCGCTCCACGAGCCCGAGCTCGCGGATCACCTCGTCGACCCGGGCCCGCCGTTCGGCCGCCACGGTGTCCTCCGGGAAGCGGAGTTCGGCGGCGTACCCGAGGGCCCTGCGGACGGTGAGCTGGAGGTGCAGGATGTCGTCCTGCGGGACGAGCCCGATGCGCTGGCGCAGCTCGGCGTAGTCCCGGTAGAGGTCGCGGCCGTCGTAGAGCACCGTGCCCCGGTCGGCCGGGCGCTGGCCGGTGAGCGCGCCCAGGAGCGTCGACTTCCCGGCACCGGACGGGCCGACGACCGCGAGCAGGCACTTCTGGCCCACCGGGAACGACACCTCGTCGAGGAGGGTCTTGCGCCCGTGGTCGACGGTCACCGCGAGCGACCGGACGTCGAGGGAGACCTCGCCGGTGTCGGTGAACTCGACGAGCTGCCCGCCGATCAGGCAGAACGCGGCCCGGCCGATGCCGACGATGTCCTCCGCCGTCACCCGCGCGTCGACGACGGGAGCGCCGTTGAGGAAGGTGCCGTTGTGACTGCCCAGGTCATGGATCCAGTAGGTCCCGTCCGGATGGGCCCGGAGCTCGGCATGCCGCCGGGAGACGACCAGATCGGAGACGACCACGTCGTTGTCGGGCGCCCGGCCGATCCGGACGCTGTGCGCCGGCAACGGCCGCACGGACGTCGGCCGCCGGAAGGTGCCGGTCGCGCCGGGATGCGAGACGGAGGGGGGCCGGAGGAGTTCGGGGGGCGGAGGCGGGGGCGTCTCCGGCCGAGGCGCTTCGGACGGCGGGACCTCGGGCCGGAGCGGCTGGGGTGCCGGGGTCCCGGGGCGAGGGGGCTCGGGGTACGGGGTTCCCGGGAAGGGGCCCTCGGGGTGCGGGGTTCCCGGGGTGGGCTCTTCGGAGTACGGGATTCTCGGGGTGGGCTCTTCGGGGTACGAGGTCCCTGGCACGGGTTCTTCGGGGTGCGAGGTCCCCGGAGCGGGTTCCTCGGGGTACGGAGTCTCCGGGGCGGGCTCCTCGGGCTGGGGGCTCTCGGGCGCAGGGGTCTCGGGCGCCGGTGCCTCGGGCCAGGGCTCCTCGGGCAGGGGCGCCTTCGGCAGGTGTACGGAGGCGGGGGCGGCCTGCGCTTCGGGCGGTGGTGCGGTCGGGACGGCCTGGGCTTCGGGCTGGGGTCCGGCGGGGACGCCCCCCGCGTCCACCGGTGGCCCGGCGGGAACGGCTCCCGCGTTCGACGGCGGTTCCGCCGGGCGGGCCGGGGGGCCGGTCGTGAGGACCGCGCGGGGACCGTCGGCCGGATGGCCGAAGCGTACGACCGTGCCGGGGCCGACGGGCCGCGCGTGGGCGATGCGCAGGCCGTCCGCGAACGTGCCGTTCGTGCTGCCCTCGTCCGCCAGGGTCCAGTGGCCGTCCGTGGCGCTGAGCACCGCGTGGTGCCAGGACGCCCGGGCGTCCGCGAGCACGATGTCGCTGGTGGGGTCGCGCCCGATGCGATAGACGCGACGCGGGTCCATGCGTGTCGCGTCCCCGTCGATCTCGAGGACAAGATCGGGCGCCGCGGGCACGACGGGCCGCTCTGCCATGCGTCGAATTTTATCCGCCGCTGCTGATCGCCGCCCGGGAAGGAGCCGCCGGTAAGGTGGGCGTCCGCCGCGCGAGCGGCCCGACCGAGGAGGACGCACCCGTGCCGAAAGGTGTCACCAGGCGGCGGCCCCGTACCCGCGCGGCGCTCCTGAAGGCGGCCCTGGAGACCTTCGCCGAGCACGGCTTCCACGCGACGACCATCGAGCAGATCTGCGAGCGCGCCGGCTACACGCGGGGTGCGTACTACTCGAACTTCGCGAGCAAGGAAGAGCTCTTCCTCGCCCTCTTCGACGAGCACAGCGAGCGGACCGTACGGCGCCTCGCCGAGTCCATCGACGCGCTGACCCCCGACGAGTACACCCTGACCCGGCTCGCGGAGCTCGCCGCCCGCGTCGAGCCGGACGAGCGGGACTGGTACCTCGTCACCACCGAGTTCACCCTGCACGCGATCCGCGACCGGCAGGCCGCCTGGGTGCTCGCGCGCCACGACGCGCGGCTGCGGGCCGAGATCGCCCGCGGCCTCACCCTCGTCCTGCGCCGGGCCGGACGCGAACTGACCGTGGAGGCCGACCGGTTCGCCCGCCTCCTCATCGCCCTGCGCGAGGGCGGTCTCGCGCAGAGCTACGTGGAACCGGCCGAGCTGCCGCCCGGCACCCTGGAACGGCAGTTCCTCGCCCCGCTCCTGGAGGCGACGACGCGCGCGATCCCCGGCCCGGGGCCCGCGGATCAGTCGAAGAGGTCAGGGTCGGACGCGGTGATCTGATCCCACAGCGGGCGCGCCTGGAACCAGCCGGCCAGGTGCCCGCCGATCTGTCCCCGGGTGAGGAGGGCCGTCTCGCGGTCGATGAGCTGCGGGGTGCCCGCCGCCATCGCCAGGAGCTGCGCCTGGCAGGAGCGCTCCATGGTGACGAACCACCACACGGCCTCGGCGACGGAGCGGCCGACCGTGAGCAGCCCGTGGTTCTTGAGGATGACGGCCTTGAAGTCGCCGAGGGCCTTGGCGACCCGCTCGCCCTCCTCGGTCTCGTTCACGACGCCCCGGTAGTCGTCGTAGATCCCGTGGTCCTCGAAGAACGCGCAGGCGTCCTGGGTGATCGGATCGAGCGGGATGCCGAGGCTGGAGAAGGCCTTGCCGTGCAGGGAGTGCGAGTGCGCGGCGGCGACCGCGTCGGGGCGGGCGGCGTGGACCCGCGAGTGGATGACGAACGCGGCCCGGTTCACGGGCCGGCGCCCTTCGAGGACGTTCCCCTCGTGGTCCACCAGGATCAGGTCCGAGGCCTTGATCTGGGTGAAGCTCATGCCGAAGGGGTTGACCCAGAAGGCGTTCGGGTCGCCGGGGTCGCGGACGGTGATGTGTCCGGCGACGCCCTCGGAGAAGCCGAACCTCCCGAAGATCCGGAAACCGGCGGCGAGCTGCTCCTTGCGGTACGCGCGCTCCTCCTCGACGGACCCGAAGGTGGGCGGCAGCGGCACGATCGCCCCTTCGGGCAGCGGCCCGACGGCGGCGGCGAGAGCGGGCGGCACGGTGCTCATGACGGCTCCTCGGTGAGGGGGCGGTGGGGCTCGGCGCGCCAAAAGATACAGAGATGCATCCGATGCGACAACGGATCCGAAGTGTTCCGCGGAGTCTCTTGTCCTAACTGGTTTGTGATGCAAAGCTGATGTGCATGGCAGACGCATCGGTGCCCTCACCGGGCACTCCCCAAGAAGTCCTCGCAGGCCTCGGCGAACTCACCCGCCGGGTCCGGGCCGCTCAGCGCGGCGCCTGGTTCCCCCTCCTGCTCCTCGGCGCGCTCACGCTGGGCGGAATCCTGGTCGGCCGCCTCACGTACGAGGTCGAGACCGTTCCCTGCCCGCCGGGCGACCCCGCCGGGGGCACCGGCTGCACCCTGATCAGCCAGGGCTCGCCCGTCTACTGGACGCTCGGACTCGCCCTCGCCTATACCGCGACGGCGTTCTTCTACATCCGCCGCTCCCGCGACCGAGGCGTCGGCACCCCCGTCCGGCCGTACGTCCTCGCCGGGATCGCCCTGGTCGGCCTGGTGGCCGCCACCCAGCTCTGGAGCCTCCGCCACGGGATGCCCGGGCCCGGCGAACCGCTCGACTTCTGGGGCCTGCGCCTCGACGCGAACTCCGCGACGACGCTGTTCCTCGAACGGCTCACCGGGAACGCCACGGCCGTCGGACTGCCCCTGCTGGTGCTGGCCCGGGTGGAACGCAGCCGCGCCCTGCTGCTGCTCGCCGCCGTGTACCTGGCCATCGAGCTGGTGCCGCTCAGGCCCGGCGGGTGGGGGATCTCGGCCACCTCTCCCTGGTCCACCGTGCCCCACTTCGCCGTCCCCGGCGTGCTCCTTCTGCTCGGCGCCCTCGGATTCGCCCTGGCCGAGCTGTCCGACAGGCGCACCCGCTCATGAGCGGGCGGAGCGAACAGGGCGAACAGGCCGCCCCCCACCCCGCCCTCGGCCTGGACGACGTCGTCCACCAGCGCGTGCGCCTCGGCATCCTCACCGTCGCCCACCAGGCCCGCCGCGTCGAGTTCGGCTTCCTGCGCACGGCCCTCGGCCTCACCGCCGGAAACCTCAGCCAGCACCTGACCGTCCTGGAGAAGGCCGGCCTCGTCGAGATCGAGAAGGGGTACGAGGGAAAACGGCCCCGCACCTGGCTCTCCCTCACGCCCTCCGGCGACCGCGCCCTCAAGGACGAGGTCACCCAGCTCAAGCGGCTCATCCAGCAGATCGAACAAGGCGGCCCGGACCGGGAGGCCTAAGCGCGGGCGGCGGGGGCGCCGAAGCGGGCCAGGTAGTGCCAGACCTTCTTGACGTCCTGCTGGTCGTACCGCCCCGACGCGGCCGCCTCCTGCACGATCCGGGCGTCCAGCAGGCCGTCGACCGCGATCCGGGCCGCGAGCTCCACGTACTCGGCCCCCCGGAACGCGGGATGCCGCCGCAGCTCGTCGACGGAGACGCGGAAGCCCCCGTGCCACTCCACCGGGCACGGCAGCCGCCGGGCCGCCTCCTCCACCTCCGTGCCCCGGTGGCTCGGGTCCAGGACCAGCGCCTCCACGTCGCGCGCGATCACGACGGGGCCGTGGACCTGTGCCTCGATGTAGTCGTCGAGCGGATCCTGCTCGTCGGCCTCGGCGAGGGCGATCAGGCGCATCCGGGACGCGACGCCGAAGTCGTCGGGCTCCAGGAAGCTGTCGGGATAGCAGAAGGTCGCCCGGTCCACGGCGGCCGCCGAGAGCCGGAGATGAGCGGAGCCGAAGCGGGGAGCCGCGCCGAAGGAGCGGCGGCGGAAGTCGAGGGCGCCGTACACCGGGCGCGTGTCGGACGGGGCCTCGTCGTACGCCCCGCCGAAGATGCGGCTCTCCCAGCGCCAGCGGTCACCGCCGGGACGGGCGGTGAGGCCGCCGTTGCTGGTGCCGGTGACGAACTGGGAGCGATAGACACCCTCGTCCGCGAGCCGGTGGAGGAAGTGCGGATGGAAGTTGAGGGTGACCCGCAGGGCCGGGTCGAGCGGAGTGCCGGTGGACCGGTCGGCGACATGGGCGAGGGCCCGCCGGGCGTGATCATGGAGAGGCGTCATCGGGGCAGTGTGCCGGAGCGGCGGGGGTTGCGGCCCGGGGTTTTCGGTGGCTACGGTCGTCGGGGCGATGGGGGAAAGCGCTTTCTGTCACCTCTTCGCACGCCACCCGCCACCCGCCACCCGGCGTCCGGCGTCCGGAGCCCGGCGTCCGGAGCCCGTCACTCGCGCTTGCCGACCGCCGCCCCTCACCCACCTGCCCGGCCCCGCCCGTACCGCCCCTGGAGTCCACCGCGTGCCCACCGCCGACGCCCTGATCTACACCCGCACGGCGGGATACCGCCACGACTCGATCCCCGCCGGCGCCACCGCCCTCGCCGAGCTGGCGGGGGAGCTCGGGCTCGCCGCCGAGATCACCGAGGAGCCGGGCGCCTTCACCCCCGAGCGGCTCGGCCGGTGCGCCGTCGTGGTCCTGCTGTCCACGACCGGGAACGTCCTGACGCCCGAGGGGCGCACGGCCTTCGCCGCCTACCTCCGGGGCGGCGGTGCGCTCCTCGCCGTGCACGCCGCCGCCAACGCCGAACCCGACTGGCCCTTCTACGGCGAACTGCTCGGCACCCGCTTCAACGGCCACCCCGAGCTCCAGCCGGGCCGCGTCCTCGTCGACGCCCCCGACCACCCGGCGACCGCCCCGCTCCCGGAGCGCTGGGCCTGGACCGACGAGTGGTACGACTTCACGTCCCACCCGCGGGCCACCGGTGTCCGGATCCTGGCCCGGGCCGACGAGTCCGCGTACCGGGGCGGCACCCACGGCGACGACCACCCGCTCGTCTGGTGCCGGGAGATCGACCGGGGGCGCGTCCTCTTCACCGCGCTCGGGCACGCCCCGGAGGCGTACGGCGACCCGGTCTTCCGCGCCCATCTCTCCGGCGCCCTGGCCTGGCTCACCGCCTGAGCCGCGCGCGGCGGTCACCCCACCGCCCCGCCCCTGTTGCGCCGGAGCCCAGGGAGCGGAAGGTTTCAGATGGGGGCCGATGGCAGGAGGAGGCACGTCATGGGCATCGCCACCGTGAACCCCGCGACCGGCGAGACGCTGCGTACGTACGAGGCCCACGGGCCCGAGGAGGTCGAGCGGCGCGTCGCCGCCGCGCACGAGGCGTACCGCCAGTACCGCACCACCTCCTTCGCCGAACGCGCCCGGCTGATGCGCGCCGCCGCGACCCTCCTCGACGAGGACACCGAGGACATCGCCCGCACCATGACCACCGAGATGGGCAAGCCGATCGCGGCCGCCCGCGCGGAGGCCGCCAAGTGCGCCAAGGCCATGCGCTGGTACGCCAAGCACGCCGAGGAGCTGCTCGCCGACGAGCATCCGGCCGAGAGCGACGTCCAGGACTCCGGCGCGGACGTGGCCCGGGTCCACTACCGGCCCCTCGGCCCGATCCTCGCGGTCATGCCGTGGAACTTCCCGCTCTGGCAGGTGATCCGCTTCGCCGCGCCCGCGCTCATGGCGGGCAACACCGGCCTCCTCAAACACGCCTCCAACGTGCCGAGGACCGCCCTCTACCTGGGCGACCTCTTCCGCCGCGCCGGATATCCCGACGGCTGCTTCCAGACCCTCCTCATCGGCTCCCGCGAGGTCGAGGGCGTGCTCCGGGACCCCCGGGTCGTGGCCGCCACCCTCACGGGCAGCGAGCCGGCCGGCCGGTCCGTCGCCGCCGTCGCCGGCGACGAGGTGAAGAAGACCGTCCTGGAGCTCGGCGGCAGCGACCCGTTCATCGTCATGCCCTCCGCCGACATCGTCGGGGCCGTGAAGACCGCCGTCACCGCGCGCGTGCAGAACAACGGGCAGTCCTGCATCGCCGCCAAGCGGTTCATCGTCCACCAGGACGTGTACGACGACTTCTCCGAGCGCTTCACCGCCGCCATGAACGCCCTCACCGTCGGCGACCCCCTCGACGAGTCCACCGACGTCGGCCCCCTCGCCACCGAGCAGGGCCGGATCGACCTGGAGACGCTCGTCGACGACGCCGTCGCGCGGGGCGCCACCGTCCTGTGCGGCGGACACCGACCGGAGGAGCCGGAGCTCCGGACGGGCTGGTACTACCGGCCCACGGTCCTCACCGGCATCACGCCGGACATGCGGATCCACCGCGACGAGGCCTTCGGACCGGTCGCCACGGTCTACCCGGTCAGCGACATCGACGAGGCCGTCGCCGTCGCCAACGACTCCCCGTTCGGCCTCAGTTCCAACGTCTGGACGCGCTCCGCGGAGGACGTGGCGTTCTTCGTCCGCGACCTGGAGGCGGGCGGCGTCTTCGTCAACGGCATGACCGCCTCGCACCCGGCGCTCCCCTTCGGCGGGATCAAGCGTTCGGGGTACGGCCGCGAGCTCTCCGGCCACGGCATCCGCGAGTTCTGCAACGCGACCACGGTCTGGCAGCGGGCCTGACCCGGAGCCGGGCGCCTGCGCCTCGCGTTCCAGGAGGAACGCGAGGCGGTTCAGGGCGGCGACCGGGTCCACGACCACCCCCTAGGGGGTGGGCTCGGCCTCCACCGGCGTCGGTCCGATCTCGCACCACACCGCCTTGCCCTCGCCGCGCGGTTCCACGCCCCACCGGGAGGCCAGCGCGTCGAGCAGGAGCAGCCCACGCCCCGAGGTCGCGGCCTCGCCGGGGGTGCGCCGCCGGGGCCAGGCGCTCGACCGGTCCTGCACCGAGAGCCGCACCCGCCGCACCGGCTCGGGCAGCACCTCCAGGGTGAGCACCGCTCCGCCCTCGGTGTGCAGCAGCACGTTCACCAGGAGCTCGCCCGTCAACAGCTCGGCGTCGTCGGAGAGTTCCGGCATGCCCCAGTCGCGGAGCGCCTGCCCGACGGCCGCGCGGGCGTCCGAGAGGCCCTGCGGGTCGGCCTGGTGGATGTACTGGTGGATGCGCGGCGCCCGGGGCGTGCCCGGGTCCGGGCTGCGCCGCAGCACGAGGAGCGCCACGTCGTCGCCCGAACCCCACCGCTCCCAGAGGCTCTCGGAGAGGTGGTCGGCGAGCGCCTCCGCCTGCGGCGGGCCGCTGCTGATCGCGCCCGACAGCGCGGCGAGGCCGGACTCGATGTCCGAGCCGGGCTGCTCGACGAGCCCGTCCGTGCACAGCACCAGCGTCTCGCCGGGCACGAGGTCGAGCCGGGTCTCGGGGAACTCCTCCTCCCCGAACACGGTCGCCAGACCCAGGGGGAGCCCGCCCCGCAGCTTGGGCTGCCCGACCCGGCCGTCGGTGTGCCGGATCAGCGGACCGAGATGCCCGGCCCGTACGGCGCGCAGGGTGCCGCTCGCCAGGTCCACCTGGGCGTAGGTGCAGGTGGCGAAGCGGTTGGTGTCCAGCTCGGCGAGGAAGCGGGAGGCCCGGGCGAGGACGGTCGACGGGGCGTGCCCCTCGCCGGCGTACGCGCGCAGCGCGATCCGCAGCTGCCCCATGATGGCGGCGGCGTGCGTGTCGTGGCCCTGGACGTCGCCGACGACGATCCCCACCCGGCCGCGGGGCAGCGGGATCACGTCGTACCAGTCGCCGCCGACCTGCCGTCCGCTCCACGCGGCGTGGTAGCGGACGGCGATCTCGCCGCCGGTGAACTGCGGGATCCGGCGCGGCAGCATCGTCGCCTGGAGCCCGGTCGCCAGCTCCCGTTCCTCGTCGAAGAGGATCGCCCGCTGGAGCGACTGGGCGACGATCGCCGCGAGACCGAGCGCGAGGTTGCGCTCGTCGGCGTTGAAGGAGGTGCGGCCCCGGTAGAAGAGGGCCATGCCGCCGAGCGAACGCGCCTGCGCCACCAGCGGGAGGTAGCAGGCGGCCCGGAATTCGAGCCGGGCGACGTAGGGGGCGAGTTCGGGGAAGTCCCGGCCCAGCGAGGGGAACGAGGAGACGAACCGGGGCCGCCCGCTCAGCACCGTCTCGGCCAGCGGCAGTTTCCGGTCGAGGCGGCGGCTGCGGAAGTCGTTGAGGATGTCGAGGGATTCGCCGCTGAGCGCGATGATGTTGAGCGAGCCGTTCTCGACGAGACCGAGCGCGAGACCGTCCGCGCCGAGCCGGGCGAGGCCGCCCGGACCGGTCAGGGCGGCCGTCACGTCGTCCACGGTCACCGCGCGCGACAGCGCGTTCGTCGTCCGCTCGACGATGTTCGTCTGGACCTCGCGCCGCTTCTCCAGGTCCTGGACGAACGTGAAGTGCGCGACCTCGGCGGTCGTGTCCCGCACGACGCCGACGATCCGCCGGGCCCGGCCGTCGGGGGAGCGCAGGATCCGCGCCTGCACATGCGTCCAGTGGGGTGAGCCGTCGGCCTGCGGGATGGGGAAGTGCGCCGTGTACGAGACGGCGCCGCCCTTGATCGCCTTCCGTACGACGTCCTCCAGCTTGGTCCGCTCCTCGGGGGCCAGACGCGTCACCAGGGACGCCGGGCGGCCGTCGTAGGCGTCCGGGGCCACCCCGAAGACCAGCAGCCCGGACTCGTCGACATCGATGGTGTCCGTGTCGATGTCCCAGTCGAAGCTGCCGGTCCGGTTCATGGCGAGCCACTCGGCGGGCCCGATCTCGCCAGTGCGCGTACGCCGGTCGTCATCGGTCATCCTCCCCATTGTCGAACCCGCACCCCGCGGACGCCATGGCGGTGACACGGCGTGGCGCGAGTTCGCCGTCCCGGACGGGCCCGGGGCCGTCCGGGACGAGGTCACCCCGCCGGGGCAGAATGGGCCGGTGCAGCCGCCCTACCGAGTCCTCGGTCCCTGCCAGGCCTTCCGTACCGACGACGGGACGGAGGCCTCCCTGAGCGGTGCCAGGCTCCGTGCCCTCCTCACCGCGCTCGCCGCCGCCGGCGGGCGCGCGGTGGGCCCCGGCGCGCTGATCGACCAGGTCTGGGCCGACGGCGGCCCGGCCGGCGACCAGGACCGTACGGCGGCGCTCCAGGCCCTCGTCGGCCGCCTGCGCCGGGCCCTGGGCCGCGAGGCCGTCGTCTCGGCGCCCGGCGGCGGTTACCGCCTCGCCGCCGGCCCGGACGCCGTCGACCTGCACCGCTTCGAACGGCTCGCCGCCGAAGGCGCCGCCGCCCTCGCCGACGGCCACGCCGAGCGGGCGGCCGCGCTCCTCGACGAGGCCCTCGGACTCTGGCGCGGGCCCGCCCTCGCCGACCTGCCCGGCCGGGACGCCGACCCCCTGGTCGTACGGGTCGAGCAGCGGCACACACAGGCGCGGCGCGACCGGCTCGCCGCCGACCTGGCCCTCGGGCGGGCCACCGCCGTACTCGCGCCGCTCGCCGCGCTCGCCGCCGGGCAGCCCCTCGACGAACCCCTCCAGGCCCTGCGGATCCGCGCCCTGCGCGCGGCCGGACGGAACGCCGAGGCCCTCGCGGCGTACGAGGAGGTGCGCACCGCCCTCGCGGACCGGCTCGGCACCGACCCGGGGCCGGAACTGCGCTCCCTGCACGCCGAACTCCTCACGGAGGACGGGTCGGTGCCGCCCGCTCCCGCCGCGCGGGCGGGCGTGCTTCCCGCCCGCCTGACCTCGTTCATCGGCCGGGCCGACGAACTGGGCTCGCTCGCCGCCGCCTGGGACGGACGGCGGCTCGTCACCCTCACCGGGCCTGGCGGTGTCGGCAAGACGCGGCTCGCCCTGGAGGCGGCGGACACGTACGAGGGCCCCGTCCACCTCGCCGAACTCGCCTCCGTACGCGAGGAGTCCACGGTCGCAGCCGCCGTCCTCACCGCGCTCGGGGCCCGCGAGACCCAGCTCTGGCACACCCCGGCCGTCGTCCCCGCCGACCCGAAGGACCGGTTCGCGGCGCTCGTCGAGCACTGCGCCGGGCGCCGGATGCTGCTGGTCCTCGACAACTGCGAGCACGTCGTCGCCGAGGCGGCGGAGCTCGCGCAGACGCTCCTCACCCGCTGCCCGGGCGTGACCGTCCTCGCCACGAGCCGGGAGCCCCTGGGCGTGCCGGGCGAGGAGGTCCGGCCGCTGGGCCCGCTGCCCGTGGACATGGCGCTCCGGCTCCTCGGAGAGCGGGGCGCGGCCGCGCGCCCCGGGTTCGACACGGCGGAGGACCCGGAGGCGGCGGAGGAGATCTGCCGCCGGCTCGACGGGCTGCCGCTGGCCGTCGAACTGGCCGCGGCGCGGCTGCGGATGCTGTCGGTACGCCAGATCGCGGACCGCCTCGACGACCGCTTCCGCCTGCTGACCTCCGGCGCCCGCACGGTACTTCCGCGCCAGCAGACCCTGCGGGCGGTGGTCGACTGGTCCTGGGAGCTCCTCGACGAGGCCGAGCGGGCGGTCCTGCGGCGGCTCGCGACCTTCAGGGGCGGCTGCGACCTGACGGCGGCGGAGGCGGTGTGCGGGGGCGGGGCGGGTGCCGATGCCCTGGAGGCGCCCGGTCCCGACGTGCCGGACGCGCGGGGTGTGCGGAGCGCGCCTGGTGGTGCCGCGCCGGGCGCGCCCGGCAGGGGTGCCCCGGACCTGTTCGGCGTCCCGCGTGCCGATGTGCTCGACGTCCTGGGCGCGCTTGTCGACAAGTCGCTGGTGGTGGCCGCGCCCGACGGTGCCGGGATGCGCTACCGGCTCCTGGAGACCGTGGCCGAGTACGCGGGGGAGCGGCTCGACGAGGCCGGGGAGCGGGCGGCGGCGGAGCGGCGGCACCTCACGTACTACCGGGAGCTCGCCCGCCGGACCGACCCGGAGCTGCGCGGTCCGGGCCAGGTCGCCGCCATCGCCCGCTTCGAGCGGGAGCACGACAACCTGCGCGGGGCCCTGCGGACGGCCGTGGCGCTCGGCGACGAGCAGGAGGTGCTCTGCCTGGTCCACACGCTCAGCTGGTTCTGGCAGCTCCGCAACCACCAGGTCGACGCCCGCACCTGGGCCGTCGAGGCGGGCCGCCTCGGCCCCGACCCGTTCCGGGCGCCCGTCCGCCCCGCCGAGCCGTTCGACGGGCGGTGCGTGGACGTGCCGCCGCCGTGGACCGGCGAGCGCCTGTGGGAGGCCCGGCGCGGCGGCCGGATGTACGCCCTCGCGACCCAGGGCGTCGAGGACGACACCGCCATCGGACGGCCCGAGACCCGCGCCCGGCTCGGCGCCCTGGCCGCCGCGTACCGCCCCGGCCTCCCGCAGACCTGCCGGCAGCCGGGCACGATGTGGTACTTCGCCCGGCTCATGACCGGAGAGCTCACCGGCCTCGACGAGACCCTGAGCCTGATCGTCGACGCCTGCCGCGCCCACGCCACCGGCTGGGACCTGGGCTTCGCCCTCCTCATGCGGGGCAAGCTCGCCGGCCACGGCGCCGACGCCGCCGAGGCGCTCGCCCTCTTCGAGGCCGCCGGGGACTCCTGGGGGATCGCGGAGTCCCTCGCGGCCCGGGGCGAGGCGTACGAGCGCGAGGGCCGGCTCGCCGAGGCCGCCGCCGACTTCGAGCGGGCGACCGAGGCCGCCGTCCGCGTCGGCGCCCGCTCCCAGGTGCCCGTCTTCACGGCCCGCCTCGCTGCCGTACGGCTCCTGCTCCGCCCGGAGGGGGACGCGGCGGCCGAACGGCTCCTGGCCGAGGCCGCCGACGAGGCCGGGCAGTGGGGCGCCGAGGCCGCCGGCGCCGGCCGGCTGCTGCTCGCCCAGCACTACGGCCACACCGGGCGCACCGGTCTCGCCCGCGCGCAGCTCGCCCTCCTGGAGAAGGAGTTCGGGGAGGCCACCCCCGCGCTCTTCTGGGGTCTCGTCGGCGGGACGTGGGCGTGGCTCGACTGTCTCGACGGCGCCCATGACCGGGCCCTGGAGCGGCTCGCCCGGGCCGTCGTGGACGTGGAGACCCTCGCCCACCTCGTCGCCCCGCACCTCGTCGTCGCCCAGTTCGGGACCGCCGCCTGGGCCCGTGGCGGACGCGGCACGCCGGGCGACGCCGAGACGGGGGCCCGGCTCCTCGGCGCGTACGACGCCCACGCGGGCTCCGACACCGGCGGCGGCTTCCGCCCCTTCACCCCGCGGACCGAGGCCGCGATCCGCTCCCGCGCGGAGGCGGTGCTCCGCGCGGCCCTGCCCCCGGAGGCGTACACCGGCCGGTACGAGGAGGGCGCCGGCCTCTCCCTCAGGGAGGCCGCCGCCCTGGTGCGGCCTGATCCGAAAGACAGGCCCTAGCCGAGCGACAGGCGCTCGCGGGCCTCGGCCAGGTCCTCCGGGGTCGGCGCGTCGTCCTGGGCGAGGCGGCGGCGCCAGTACCCGGTGAAGTGCACCGAGCGCCGGTCGACCCCCCGCTCCTCCAGGAGGTGCCGCCGCAGCCCGCGCACCGCGGAGGCCTCGCCCGCCAGCCAGACGTACGGCCGGCCGGCGGGCAGGGCGTCCGCCCGTACGGCCTCGGCTGGCGAGTCGCCGTCGCGCAGGAGACGCACGGTCAGGTCGCCGGACGTCGGCAGCGGCTGCTCCTCGGCCGCGTCGGGGACCTGGACGTAGGCGAGGGCCCGGTGGCCCGGCGGCAGCGCGGCGACGACCGTGGTGAGCGCGGGGAGCGCGCAGGCGTCGGCGTACAGGAGCGTCCAGTCGCCCGCGCCCGGATCGACGGGGACCGCGAACGCCGCCGAAGGACCGAACACGCCCAGCACGTCCCCGGGGCGCGCCGACCGGGCCCAGCGCGTCGCGGGGCCCTCGCCCCGGCCGTCCCCGCCGTCGCCGTGGAGGAAGAAGTCGATGTCGACGGTCCCGGCCGCCGGGTCGTGCGCCCGGAGGGTGTAGCTCCGCATCCACGGGCGTTCCCTCTCGGGGAGTGCCGCGTACGCCCCGTACCAGCGCATCACGTCGCCGTCGGGCTCGGGCGCCGGCAGGACCGGCTCCTCCTGACCCGGCCGGGGGAAGAACAGCTTCACCTGCTGGTCGGGGCCCGCCAGGACGAAGCCGTCGAGGCCCGGGCCGCCGAGGGTGACCCGGAGCACGCGCGGGGTCACCGGGCGGACGGCGGTCACCCGCAGGCGGTACAGGGGCAGGGGCTGGGGCTGGGGCTGGGGCATCGAGGACTCCTCGGGGACGGCGGGGCGGGGCTGGGACCCCACCCTCCCCGCGCCGGTCGACACGCCGCCGACAGCCCGTCGACACGCGCCGGCCGCGGCCCCGGATGCGCTCCCGGGGGCCGGACACGAGAATGGCGAGTGCCGGACGAACACGTAGGAGGCGGCATGAACGCTGAGCCCGACAAGACGTCCCCGGGGGAGACCCCGACGCCCGACCGGCTGCTGCACACCGGGTCGGAGGGCGACTTCTCGCCGGAGGACCTGGTCCTCGCCTCCGGCCGTGACGTGAATCCGAAGAACCTCGCCTGGGCGGAACGCCGCATGGCGGAGAAGGGTCGCGCCTCCATGGACGAGCTTCTGCCGTAGGGCGCACATCACCCTCCCGCAGGCCCCGGATCGGTCGCTCCGAACCGGGGTCGCGGGCATTCCGGCGGAGTCCCGAGGCTTCCGCATTTATGGAACACGTTCTACCGTGTCCGCCGTCGCGCGTCGCGCCCAGGGGCGTCGCCGACGCCGCAGGACGCCGCCACGGGAGGACGGGACGCCATGCACCTCGAATACACGCCCGCACAGAACAGCCTGCGCGCCGAGCTGCGGGCGTACTTCGCCGAGCTGGTCCCGGACGACGTCCACACCCGCTACGCGGACCCGGCCGCCCAGAAGCGCTTCTACCGCGAGACCGTGCGGCGCCTCGGCGCCGACGGCTGGCTCGGGGTGGGCTGGCCCACCGAGTACGGGGGGCGCGGACTGACCCCCATGGAGCAGTTCATCTTCTTCGACGAGGCCGCGCAGGCGGGCGTACCGCTGCCCCTCATGGCCCTGAACACCGTCGGCCCGACGATCATGCAGTACGGCACGGACGAGCAGAAGGCGTGGTTCCTGCCCCGGATCCTCTCCGGCGAGATCGACTTCGCCATCGGCTACAGCGAACCCGACGCGGGCACCGACCTGGCCGCCCTGAAGACCCGCGCGGTCCGCGAGGGGGACACGTACGTCGTCAACGGCCAGAAGATCTGGACGACGAACGGCGACACCGCCGACTGGGTGTGGCTCGCCGTCCGCACCGACCCCGACGCCCCGCCGCACAAGGGCATCACCATGCTCCTCGTGCCGACGAGCGACCCCGGCTACTCCTGCACGATCATCAACACCCTCGCCTCCCACGACACCACCGCGAGCTACTACGACGACGTCCGCGTCCCGGTCTCCCGCCGCGTCGGCGAGGAGAACAAGGGCTGGCGGCTCATCACCAACCAGCTCAACCACGAGCGCGTCACCCTCGCCGCCCACGGCACGATGGCGATCCGCGCCCTCCACGACGTCCAGCGCTGGGCCGCCGACACCCCGCTCTCCGACGGCCGCCGCGTCATCGACCTCCCCTGGGTCCGCCGCACCCTGGCCCGCACCCACGCCCGTCTCGACGCGATGAAGCTCCTCAACTGGCAGATGGTGAACGCCGTCCAGCACGGCACCCTCACCCCCCAGGACGCCTCCGCCGTCAAGGTCTACGGCTCCGAGGCCCGCCGCGACGCCTACGCCGCCCTCATGGAGGTCGTCGGCTCTGCCGGCGCCCTCAAGGAGGGCTCGGCGGGCGCCGTCCTCCACGGCGAACTCGAACGCGGCTACCGCTCGGCCGTCATCTTCACCTTCGGCGGCGGCAACAACGAGATCCAGCGCGAGATCATCTCCTGGATCGGCCTGGGCATGCCCCGCGTCCGCCGTTAGGGCTGTTTGTGACGAGGCTCTTTAGACCGTGTCCTATGTGGTGAGGCGGTCGTTGAGGCCGTCATGGGGCGGGGTACGTGGAGTTGGATTGTTCCGGACGGGCTGTGGGAGATCGCGAAGCCGCTGATCCCGCCCTCTCGGGTGCGACCGCAGGGCGGCGGGACGCAGGACACGCCTGATGAGACGCTGTTCGCCGCGATTATCTACGTCCTGGTCAGTGGTTGCGCCTGGCGGGCCTTGCCGCCGTGCTTCGGCATATCGAAGTCGACAGCCCACCGCCGGTTCCTGATCTGGTCCAGAGCCGGTGTCTGGGGTCGGCTGCACGAGGAGATCCTGCACCGTCTCGACGACGCCGGCCTGCTCGACCTGTCCCGGGCGGTTCTCGACTCCGCCCACGTGAGGGCGAAAAAGGGGGCGAACTCACCGGTCCGAGCCCCGTGGACCGGGGCAAAGCGGGTTCCAAGATGCACGTCCTGTCGGACGCGAACGGACTGCCCCTCCTCGTCGGCATCTCGGCCGCCAATACCCACGACAGCCAGGCCCTGAAGCCCATGGTGCTCGGTCACCAAACGAGACACGACCCTCACCGCGGCCGGAACTTCAAACCCCAGCGGCTGCATGCGGACAAGGCCTACGATATCCCTGAGCTGCGGAAATGGCTCCGCGGGAAACGCATCGGCGTCCGTATCGCCCGCAAGGGCATCGAGTCCAGTGAACGACTTGGGCGCCGCAGGTGGGTGATCGAGCGGACGATGTCCTGGCTGACTGGCTACCGCCGGCTCAACCACCGCTACGAACGTCACCCCCGGAACTACCTGGCCTTTCTCGGCCTGGCCGCAGCCGTCTGCTGCTACAAGCGACTCCTCCGCCTCACCACATAGGTCACGGTCTTAGACCGTGTTCTATGTGGCGAGGGTAGAGGCGCGCAGATGGAGAGGTCAGTAGGTACCGCGCCAGATGGTCAACTTCAGGGCGATGTATCCCGCCTTTCCCCCGCCCTCAGTCACCTGGGCAAGTGCGATGAGTCCGGTCGGGGCGAGGACGCAGAAGCGGTCGCCGGCTGGTATCGAGTAGGCGTCGATGTCGTTCGTGAATCGAGTGACCGTACTGCACGTGTCGTAGGAGCCGGGTTCCTTCCGGTCCAGGTAGACAAACTGTGCCGTGTCGGTGCGCAGATGGCCCGAGTACCAGTAGATCTCCTTCTGATCATCGCGGCTGACGGGGCGCAGGTTGTCGAGGGCGAAACCGTAGTCCGGCGTCAGCTCCACGGTCTGGACTTTGTAGACGTCGGAAGGCTGTCCGGTTGCCACAGGAGGCGGCGTCGTTGACGTCTCCGCGGTGGGACTCGGTGTCGGCGATTCCGTCGCCGGGGAGGGCGTGGTCGCCGGAGGCACCGGAGCGCTGGCTGTAGGCGAGTGTAGAAACACGGGGAGGCCAAGGAACCCGAGGAGCAGTCCTGCCACGGCGGTGACAGCCGAGATCCATGCGGGCGCGTCTGCGAAGCGCCCACGTCGGGGTACCTCGCTGGCTGGATCAGACTGGGGCGCTGGCGAGTCAGCAGGCGGTTCGGGCGTGGCGGTCATGGCTCTCCCCCCAGAGGCAGGTGTGATGCGTGCCGCATTCTGAGGCATGCGAACCCAACCTTGTTCAGGAACATCGAAGGTTGGCCAGAACCTTTCCCGTATCCGAGCCATGTCCTTCGCGCCACATAGGACACGGTCTTAGTTGGCATAAAGCGGGATAGTTGGCACTGAGCGGTGCGCTTGGCTTGTTGGCGTCCCGCGCCCGCTGACCTGCTAATTCCTCAGGGCCAGCGTAACTGGGCCGTACGGGGCTGGGGCGGCGGCCGATACTGAGGTCGCCGGCGTCCTGGATGTTGAACTGCGCCAGCCCGATCCCCCGGGCGCCCTCGCCGCCCATCTGTGTCAGGTGGCGGTGGCCGACGTCGTGTACGTGGCCAACGCCGACGAGAACGCACGGACGACGGTTGTACTGCACCTGGACGGACTCGTCGCAGTCCTGTGGCTGGTCGAGCGGCACCCCGCCCTGGCTCAACCCCCAATTGTGCACTCCGTACTGGCGTTGTGGTCCCTGCTGCTCGCCGGGCCGCAGACACTGTTTGGCCCGGGCGAGATCGCGATCCTGCTGTCCTTCATCGCCGTACGGCACGGGAGGGGGCTGAACAGGTCGATGGGGATCTGACGGGGTCCGGTAGGGGAGTGGGCGTCGGCCGGGCCGAACATGTTGATGCCGTATGGGGATCGATGTGGAGGTTTCCGGCACGGAACTCCAGTTCTGGTTCGTGCAGCACCGGTGCTTTCACTGCGGCAGCTTCCGCAATCCCTCGACAAGCCCGTTCACGCTCGGTTCTGGCGATGGCTCTTGCGGAATCCAGACGCTTTCGTCGATGGCGTGTTTCCAGTACGTGGGGAGGAGCCCTGTCGTCAGGCGGGTCGCTTCCTGCTGCAGCACCGGGGAGTCCTTTCTTGGCCAAACTGTCCCAAGTGAGGTTTTCGGGACACCTGCGCTGTCCATGCTTCTGCCCGGGCTGGCAGGTGGATGACCTGTCTGACACAAAGGGGGACGGCTGGTGGCGGTCGAGTCGACGGAGACTGCGTGGCGGATTCAGGCGGCTGTTGCGGATTTGACAGCCAAGGCTGATTCGAAGGCCTCGTTTGCGCTGACCATGCAATCCACGGCCTTGGCTGTCTTAGGACTGCTTGCGAGTTCCCAACGAGCGGCGGGTGACCTCGACTCGGGCGCATCACGGCTGTTGCTGTGGTGCGGCGTCTTACTCATGGTGGGTGGAGCCAGCTGCGCTGCCTGGGCTATCTCGCCGAACCTCCGAAAGGAGCAGCGGGGGCCGGAACGTGACGACGACTTCCTGTACTTCGGGCATGTTCGGCACTTGGATCCGGCGGAGCTCGAAGAAGTCCTCCGGAACAAAGATCCGCTGCCACCGCTGTCCCGGCAACTGGTGGTGATGAGCGAGATCGCCTGGACCAAGCACCGCCGCGTGCAGTGGTCGCTCGCGTTGGCAGTCGCGGGCTGCACCGCCTTCGCTCTCGCGACCGTGGTCGGATGACACACCAGGAAGGCAGGACGCTGATGAACTTCTGCTCCCTGGTATCCGCCGACGTATGGCGCGACCTTGTGGAACGCGGGCGCCGGCGAACGTTCCGGCGTGGATCCGTGCTGCTGCGAGAAGGGGAGTCGCCGGACTCCGTGATCGCACTGGTCGACGGCCTGGTGAAGGTGACGCAGATCAATGAGTGCGGGGACGAACTGACGCTGACGCTGCGAGGACCAGGCGAAGTGCTCGGGGAAATGGGCGCCTTACTCGGGCGACCACGCTCGGCCACCGTCACCGCAGTCCGTCCGTGTACAGGCTATGTTCTGCCGGCCCACGCCTTCCGCGGCTACATAGAGCGCCATCGCCTGGAGGCGGTGGTGTACCAGCTGACCGTAGAGCGGCTCAACAGCCACGAACGCCTGCGAGCGGACCTCGCGCACCTGCCACGCGTGGCGCGCATGGCTCGAGTCGTCAGTCACCTCGCAGACGAAATCGGCCACCCGCACGGCGAGGACGGCCTGGTCGTCGAGTTGGGCATGGTCCGCACAGAGCTGGCCACCATGGCGGCCATGAGCCGCTCATCAGCACTTGACGCTCTCAGCCGGCTGCAGGCGGCCGGTGTCCTCACACTCGGCCGCCGGAACCTGGTCATCAACGATGTCGCCCACCTCAGGGCAGCCGCCCGGGACGAGAAGCAGCTTCCGGGCGGCATCGGCTGCCAGGGCGACGCACCTGGCATGTGACTCAGCGCACGCCCGTACCGTCCAGTCCTGGACCATCTCGTCCCTGCTGCTCCACGAAGGTCGTGTCAGCCGCGATTTCGCGGCGGACACCCGACGAGAGGAGCGGCACATGTTGCCGTCTTGGGAGCCGTTGTGGCCCTACCGGGCCGTACTGGCGGTGGACGCCCGCAATTTCAGTGCGCTGGACAGCAAGGGCATGCAGCAAGTGAACGCCGACATCCTGCCGTTGCTGTCCGAGGCGCTCAGCGCCAGCAACGTGAGCGCTCAGTGGCAGCTGCGGGTGTTCGGCCAGTATGCCGGAGACAGCTACGTCGCCGGCATGGACCCAGAGGTGTTGCCCGCGCTGGTGGGCTGCTTCCCCGGTGCCCTGAGGCAGGCTCTGGGGCGTCGACGCGCGGATAGCCCCGCCAGTACGCCCCTGCAGCTCAGGGTCAGCATCCACGTTGGCCCCCTGCCACACACAGGGCTGGGCGTACCGATGGTGCACACCCACCGGCTCCTGGACGACGACGCACTGCGCACCCTGCTGAACCGCGCGAACCCGGAGATCACCAACACCGCGGTGATCATCTCGCAACGCGTCTACGAGGACGTTTTCGAAAGCGGCTGCGTCAACGGCGACGTTCTGCCCGACCAGTTCATGCGGCACCTGGTGAAGGTGAAGAAGTTCCAGCAGCCGGCCTATGTCCACATTCCCGGCTTCGACTGGCGGCTCGCGGACCCGGACATCTTCGAACCCCTCGACACCACGGATGCGGCCACTGAGCAGCCGGCACCTGCGCCCGGAGCATCCCCTCAGCTGGCTTCCACGGCCCCGGGCACGGTCAGCTTCAGTCACACGGGTGAGCACGGCATCCAGGCCTACAACCTGCACCTGAACGGTGATCAGGCGATCCCCGTCCCCATCACCGAGAGCGACGCCGACTACAAGGCGAGCCAGGATGGCCGGTTCGTCCCGCCGCGCAACACAGACCAGTGGGAGGCCGCTTCCAAACTGCTGGACGAATACGGAGTCATCGTGCTCTGCGCAGCCCAGGGCAACGGCCGGCGCACGGCTGCCATACGCCTGCTGAGTACCGTGACCAGCCCTCCGCCGGCCCTCTTCGACCTCGACCCGGAATGGTCCAAGCCCTCGGTCCGCCCGCTGCCGAAAGAGGCGGGGATGGGATGCATCCTCGATCTCTCCGACCTTGCGGAGCAACCTGGCGAGCGGCTGGGCACCGACCTGGTCAGCTACGGGGCGGAGCTGCGCAAGAACAACTCCTTCCTCGTCATCCTGGCCACGCCCGCCGACTGGTACGGCCACTGGGCCGAACCAACGCTGCCCTTTACCGCCCGGCTGGAGTCTCCCGACGCGCGCGCCCTCGTCACAGCGGAATTCCGGGCGAGCTACCACGGCGATCGTGTGACCTGGTTGGACAGGACGGAGTTCGCTGGCATCTGGAAGGCCAACCCGTCCGCGCGCGCCGCGTGGCGCCTGGCCGACCGTCTGCTCCGGGCGTCCGGCCCGGAGCAGATCCAGACGATCGTCGATGAGTTCGGCGACTGGCACAGGGAAGTCGAGAAACTCCTCAGCAGGAATCGGGCGACGGGAGGCGACGCGCAGCTGCTGTCCACCCGGGTCACGGTCTGGGCCGGCGCCCTGCTGCACGGAGGACAGCGCAGGTCCGTCATCAAGGCAGCCGATGACCTCCTGACCCGGCTCGGGCTCGAACGCCACCCTGTCAACGTTCTGGCCGACGCCACCACATCGAGCCGCTTGGACGCCGCGGAGATTACTCGCGACGGAGATCGGGCCTTCCACGACACGCAGAAAGAAGGTCTGCCCGCCGCCATCCTGCGGCACCTTTGGGACGAGTTCCCCACCCAGCACGAACTCCTGCGCAGGTGGGCCATCGGCATCGCCGCAGACCGGACCGTCCCGGAAGAGGACGCCCGGTTGATCACCACCGCGCTGTGGAAACTGGCGGCGCACCGCCACGACCGGGCCATCCTCGACGGACTGGCGAGCGACCTCAAGGGCCCCCGGAGGGTCCTGGCCGTCGAAGCCCTTACCAAAGCAGCCGGGGACGCCGAGTTCGGCCGCTACGTCAGGGACCGTCTGCGCCAGTGGATGGACGCCAAGAACCCTTCGGACGACAAAGTCGACCTCGTCATCGAGATCTGCGCAGGCACCTGGGGAATCCATCAGCCGACCCTCGCCCTGACACGGCTGGGCAAAGCTGCAGGCCACAAGACGTTCGGCTCCGCAACCGTCGTCAATGCCTTCCAGCAACTCGCGCTGCAACGACCAGACGATGTGCGCAAGGCCGTCGACCAATGGCTCACCGACCTTGAAAGCCGGCCCGCCGACGAGCCCCTGCGCCGCCAGACTCTCGGATCCTTCCTCGCCCTCGTCTCCAGCGACGAGGGAACAGACCTGATCCTGAACAACACACGCGACACCGAAGCCCGGCTGCGCATTATCCACGCATGGCAGAAACTGCTGTGCACTGACGACGCCGTGGACGCGGTCGTCAGGCAACTGTCGCGATGGCATGAGCGATTCCAAGAGAACCCCGACCGCCGGGAAGCCGTGGTGGACGTCCTCGCCGACATCTTCGCCCCACCCAGTCTCCGCCCCGGTCTCGACCGGCTCATGGTGACGGAAGAAGCGGCCATCCTCCCCTTCTGGCGAGAGGTCCTGGTGCTGGCTGCCAACCGTTACCAGGCCTCCAAGGAGGCATCGACCCCTTGACGACCGACGGACCCCGCCCGTGGTGGAACCGCCGGCGCAGTCGGATCCGGGCCCAGTGGCCCACACGCCTGCCCGGCATCCGCTTCTGCGCCCGTGGCACCCTCACCTACCAGGCACACGCCAACATCAAGGCTGGCGGCACAGCCACCGCCCGAGCCGCCGCACGACTCGCCCTGGACGAACTCGGCCGCAGCATCACCCAGAACCACATGCCCGAACAGCTCACCACCGCACAAGAAAGCCTCACACTCGCCGCGGCGCACTGGCACACCTCCAAGGACGCACCAGGCCTCTGGCTGAAGGCACACATCACCCTGCTGCTCACCGAGCAAGACGCCAACCGGGCCCAGAGATACCAAGACGCCATACGCGAGGTGACACTCCAGCTCGCGCAGGAACACGAACGCCGAGAACGGTTCAGGCAAGCGGTGTTCAACAGCCCGGACGCCACGCGCATCTGGTGGCTCGACCGTCACCTGGACGCTCTGGGATCCCTCGACTGGGACCTCTTCAAGGAGAAGATCCTCCCCCTCGTTGGCGCGGCCGACGACATCCAGTCCAATGCCGAACGCATCGCCCACACCCTCCTGTACGTCTGGGAGAAACTGGGCAATGACCCAGGACAGCACGCCCGCTTCACCACCACCGTCCGCACCGTCCTGGACCAGATGGGATGGAACGACGCGCTTGCCTGGCCGGCACTGGGCGAGCCGTCAGCGGCTGATTCGACCGAGAGCGTCCGCGATGATGGCGCAGAGCCGCACCCTGTCGCCGAGGCGGGCACGGCCCGATGAGGCTATCCGCCCTGCGCTGGCTGTTCGACCCGGCAACCAGCCTTCTGGCCCTGCGGCTTCGTGCTCAAGAAAGCGGCCGTATGTCCTACGACACGTCCTGGCGGCTGGCCCGGGTGACCCGCCACCCCGACGAAATGGTGTACCGGCACCACGGACATCTCGCCGAGGACTCCGGCGACGAAAGGTAGTGGTCGGGTCGCCCGAGGGAGTCTCACCCCCGGGCGACCCGACCACTGGCGCGAGCGGTGCGGCTTGCCGTCAGCACAACTTCTCGCCTTGTAGGAACACGGCGATGTGGCTGCCGCGTTCCTATCAAGGCTGTCTCCGTCGAAGATTTCTGGCCCCGCTATGGCGACACACGTCTCATGACCTGCGCTGTACCAAAGTGCCAGCTATTTCGCTGATTCTGCGGCTCCGACTACTGAAGCTACTCGGCATCAGTGCAGGTCATGAACGTGGCCTGGTGCCAACTAGCGAGCCCGGTCACACGCGCCCGGTCGCTGTCGGCGGTTCCGTCAGCAGTCCCGCAGGGACGGTTCCGGGCCCGGGTCGGCCTCGGGGTCGTGGGCCTGGGCCGCCAGGGCGTCGAACATCTCCTGGGTCGGGCGGGCGAAGGCGTACTGGCTGCCTTGGACGCCGAGGGCCTGGTTGTGTTCGACGAAGGGGCGCAGTGCCTCGTCGTAGGCGGCGAAGGCGGCGGAGTGGTCGCCGTCGGACGCGGCGAGTTCGGCGGCCAGGACGTAGGCGCCGATGAGGGCTTGGGAAGTGCCGCGTCCGGAGGTGGGGGCGGCGCAGTGTGCGGCGTCGCCCACGAGGGCGACGCGGCCGGCGGACCAGGTGTCCATCCGGATCTGGGTCATGGCGTCGAAGTAGAGGTCGACGGCGCCGTCCAGCTTCTCCAGCAGGGCGGGGGCATGTCAGTCCAGGTGTGCGGAGCGGGCTTTGAGGACCGCTGCCTGGGCCTGCCGGTCGTGCCGGTCGACGGGCAGTGGCCGGTCCTCCTTGAAGAGGAGGCCCACCCGTGCGCGCTGGTTGTGTTTGACGGAGAACACGCTCAGCGCCGCCGTCTCGCCGTCGCCGGTCGCCATCCCCTCGTGGTCGAGCCCCAGATGGTTGTCGGTCTCCCAGTAGGCGTAGTAGCAGCCCAGGTAGTGCGCGAAGTCGGCTTCGGGGCCGAAGGCCAGGCGGCGGACCGCCGAGTGCGCCCCGTCGGCGCCGATCACCAGGTCGAAGCGCTCCGGCGGGGCGTGCTCGAAGCGGACGTCGACGCCGTCGTCGTCCGGCGCCAGCGCGGTGATCGAGTCGCCGAAGCGGTACTCGACGCCCGTCGCGGCGGCCCGGTCGTGCAGGATCTCGATCAACTCGTCGATGAGAACTTAGAGTTCGCCCGCGTACAGCGCGGACGGAATGACGGCGTACGGCTCGCCGGTGGCGTCCACGACGGTGCAGTCGCCGATGCCGGTGTCCCGCTCCCGGACCCGGTCGAGGACGCCCATGCGGTCGAGTACGGTCAGGGCCGGGCCGCGGAAGTCGACCGCCTGGCCGCCCTGCCGCAGCGCGGGGGAGCGCTCGACGACCGTCGGCGCGTACCCGTGCCGCCTGAGCCAGTACGCCACCGCGGAGCCGGCCACCCCGCCTCCGGAGACCAGCACCTTGGGCGGCTCGGGCCGGATCCCCGCGAACAGGTCGTCCTCCGGGAGGGTGACCGGGACGCGGGAGTCTGCCAGGTGGTAGTCCTCGGTGGGCCACAACTCCCGCTCCACCGCGCGGTCGTGGAGCATGAAGCCGGCGTTCGGGTCGATCTGGGTGGCGTGGGCGAGGAGTGCCCGGTCGCGGGTGGGGAAGTACTCCGCGCACGGCACCCGGGTGGTGAACTCCGGCGCCGCGCCTGTGCCTTCGTCGCCGAACTCGGCGAGCACCTCCGCCATTCCGGACGGGATCCCGCGCGCGGTCATGCCCTCGTGCAGGGTCCGGAACCAGGCCCGGGACAGCGCCCCGTGGTAGTAGAGCTTGAGGGGCTGCCAGGCCGGCCCCGCCTCGGGGAAGCGGTCGGCGTCCCCTGCCGCACCGAAGGCCGCCGCGGCGATCTGATGGGTGCGGATGTGGTCGGGATGCGGATAGCCCCCGGTCTCGTCGTAGGTGATCAGCACATGGGGACGGAAGTCGCGGACCAGTGCCACCAGTGCTGCCGTCGCCTCCTCCAGCGGCGCCGCCGCGAAGCAGTCCTCGGGCAGCGGCTCGCCGTCGGCGGGCAGGCCGGAGTCGACGAAGCCCAGGAACCGCTGGCGGACCCCGAGGATGTCGCGGGCGGCGGCCATCTCCTCGCGGCGGATCCGGGCCAGGTCGGCCCGGACCTCGGGGCGGTCGAGGGCGGGGTTGAGGACGGTGCCGCGCTCGCCGCCGGTGCAGGTGACCACCAGGACGTCGACGCCCTCGGCGGCGTACTTGGCGAGCGTCGCCGCGCCCTTGCTGGATTCGTCGTCGGGGTGGGCGTGGACGCTCATCAGACGGAGCGGTTCTCCTCGGGTGGCGCGCAGGTTCATGCCGCGTTCCTCTCGGTCCACTCCGTCAGCCGGCGGAGGAAGAAGTCGGTGATGGCGGTCGGTTCGGCCAGCAGCGCCAGGTGGAAGACGTGCGGCAGGCCTTCGTAGAGGTCGAGCTCGGTGACCGTCCCGGCCGCTTCGGCGGCCGCGGCGAGCCGGCGGGCGTCGTCGGCCAGGACTTCCGCGCCGCCCGCGACGACCAGGAGGGCGGGCAGACCGGACAGGTCGCCGTGCAGGGGGGACTGGGGGGCCGCGTCGGGCCGCGCCCCGGCGAGGTACTGGGCGCAGACCCGCTCCAGCACCGCCCTGGTGACGGTGTCCCGGTCCGCGTCGGCGGCCAGGGAAGAGGAGGACAGGGTGAGATCCGCGAGCGGGGAGGCCACCACGGCCGCGCCGGGCGGCGGCTCCCCGGCCTCTCTGAGGGAGAGCAGGGCGGAGAGCACCAGGGTGCCGCCGGCCGACTCGCCGAAGTGGACGATGCGCCGGGCGGGCACCCCCTGGTCGATCAGCGCCCGGTGGGCGGCGAGGACGTCGTCCAGGGCCGCCGGATAGGGGTGCTCGGGAGCGAGCCGGTAGTCGACGCCGAGGACGGGGCGACGGGTGGCCAGGGAGAGGTGGTGGGCGAGGGCCCGCTCCGCGGCCGGGTGGCTGTGGGAGAAGCCGCCGCCATGGACGTAGAGGACGACGCCGGCCTCGGCGGGCGTCCGGCCGGAGGCGTTGGTCCAGCGGCCGGGCGCCGTGCCGGTGGAGGGGAGCGCGGGCGTGAGGTCGGTGCCGGCGGGCGGTGCGGGGACGCCGTCGGCGAGTCGGGCGAGGTGCTCGTGGACGGCGGCGGACTGTTCCGGGGTGATGCGCGGGTTCACGTGGCGTCCTTCCCATGCGTGGATCGGATGGACATAAACTTAGGTCGAACATAGAAGCTTGGCAAGCATTATTTTAGGTCGGACCCAGGTAAGATGGATGCCATGAGCACCGGACTGCGCGAACTGAAGAAGCGGCAGACCCGCCAGGCCATCTCCGACACCGCGACGCGGCTGTTCCTGGAGCGCGGCTTCGAGGCGGTGACCATCGCCGAGATCGCCGTCGCCGCGCAGGTGGCGAAGATGACCGTCACCAACTACTTCCCGCGCAAGGAGGACCTCGCCCTCGACTTCCACGAGACCTTCCGCGACAGCCTCGCCGCCGCGCTGGAGTCCCGCCGCGAGGGCGAGTCCGCGTTGGCCGGGCTGCGCCGCGCCTATCTCGAGGCCGTCGCCCAGGAGGGCGCCCTCGCCGGCTTCTCCGGGCCGGCGTTCGCGCGGATGATCATCAGCAGCCCCACTCTCGCCGCCCGCCTGCGCGAGCTCCACGAGCAGCGTGAGGACGCCCTCGCCGAGGCCCTCGCCGCCGAGACCGGAGTGCCCGCCGGCGCCCTCGCCCCCCGGGCCGTCGCCGCGCTGCTCGCGGCGGCCCACCGCACCCTCTTCCAGTACGCCGTGGACCTCACCCTCGCGGGCCGCACGCACGGGGAGATCGCCGACGCCCTGACGAAGGCGGCCGACGAGGTCTTCGCCCTCCTGGAGCCGTCCCTCGCCGATTACGCCGTGCGTACGGCGGAGTAGGGCCCGTGCTCCGGCGGCAGCGGTTCACGGGCCGCGTGCCAGGCGGGCGGGAGGGCGGTGACGCCCGTGCGGGCGGCGATCACCCCGCCCGCGATGGCGCACGTGGTGTCGATGTCGCCGCGTCCGGCGACGGTGGTCCAGAGGCCCTCGTGGAGGTCGTCGAGGTGCCCGGCCGCGCACCACAGGGCGTAGGGGACGGTGTCGGGTCCGGACATCCGATAGCCGGAGCCCAGGACCTCCGCGGCGTGCCGCACCGAGGTGTGCTCCGGCATCCGGGCCGCGGTCCGCACCCCGGACCGGACGTCGCCGTCGGGGAGCCGTGCGGCGACCGCCCGGAGGAAGTCCGGCCGCGCCGGGGCGTCCCCGCCCCGGCTGCGCGTCGCAAGGGCCGCGGCGAGGGCCACCGCCACCGCCCCGGCGACCGCCTCCGGGTGGTGGTGCGAGACCACGCTCTGCGCGGCGGCCCGCTCGGCCACGGCGTCGAGGTCGTCGGCGAGCCAGGCGCCGAGCGGGGCCACGCGCATGGCCGCGCCGTTGCCCCAGGAGCCCTGGCCGCCGAACTGTCCGGCGACCACGTCCCGCCAGGGCTCGCCCGCGCCGATCCGGCGGAGCACGTCGTGCATCGAGGCGCCGTAGCCGCGGTGCGTGTCCTCGGCGTAGGCCTCGGCGAGGCGCAGGGCGAGACGGTCCTGGTCGACGGCGCCGCCGCTCTCGGCGAGTTCCCGGACGAGCACGACCGCCTGGGCGGTGTCGTCGCTCCACTGCCACAGCGGCTCCGGAGGCGGGATCCGCGCCTCCAGGGCCGCCGGTCCTTCCCGGCGCAGGATGGCGAACCAGCGGTCACCGAAGGCGTCGCCGAAGGCGAGCCCGGACAACGAGTCCAGCGCGGCGGCGGGCAGTTCGATCATCGGAGCAGTATCACAGGGAGTCGGCGCCCCCGTCGCACCAAGAGAGCAGCGGTACTCGCGTTGTTCCAAGGAGTCATCCAAGGAGTCATCCAAGGAGTCAGCGGTACTCGTGTTGTTCCGAGGGATCAGCGGTACTCGCACAGGTAGGCGGTCTCCACCGCCACCTTGAGCTGGAACCTGCTGTCGCCGGGGACCTCGAAGCGGTCCCCGGCGGCGAAGGCCTCCCACTCGGCGGCGCCCGGCAGCAGGACCGTCAGGGCGCCGCTGACCACGTGCATGACCTCCGGAGCGGCCGTGCCGAACTCGTACTCCCCGGGAGCCATGACGCCGATGGTCGCCGGGCCCTCCTCCTGGGTGAACGCGATCGACTTGACCGTGCCGTCGAAGTACTCGTTGACCGTAAACATGGGCGTCCTCGGGGGGATTCGGGCGGAAAAGGGGTGGCCCGGTCATCGAGTACCGGCCACGGACAGGGGCACCTTAACGGCGTGGGTGCGGCCCCCTCGGCCGGTCTCACGTGCTGGACGGTCAGGTCGTCGGGCGGCCGCCGAAGGCCCAGTCGTGGACCTCGATGTCGGCGTACCGGTCGGGCGTCCGCAGGACGGCCGCGGCCGTCGCCGCGTCCGGGGCGCGGACCAGGGCCGCCGTGCCCACCCAGGTGGTGCCGTCGTCGGCGAGGAGGGGGCCGTAGGCGATCAGGTCGCCCCGGTCCTCCGGGCCGGCCGGCGGGGTCAGGTCGACGGGCTCGCCCTCGCCGAGACCCAGGACCAGGTAGCGGTCGCCGCCCTCGCGGCCGCCGGGGAACTCCCACATCGTCCGGCCCAGCGTGTTGTGCCACCGCCGCAGCAGGACGTCCCGGTACACCCCGGCCTGGTAGTTGGGCTCGTCGAAGGCGAACGCCCGGGCGGCCGCGGTGTCGGGGAGGTCGACGATGTGCACGCTCCCGGTGCAGACCTCGCCCACCGTGTCGAAGGTCGGTCCGCGCGCGATCAGCTGCTTCTCGAAGCCGTCCATGTACGCCCAGTGGGCTTCGAGGAGGGCCTGCCGCAGGGGCATGGATCCGGTTCGGTCACGGTGGTAGCAGAGGAATTCCATGGTGCCCAGGATGTGGCGCCCGGAGCGATCATGTCGAGGGGATATCGCCGTCGCCTCCACCGCCCGCACCGTTCCAGGGACGTCCGTGGTCCGCCGCGTACGCCCTGAACACCTTCTCCGGAGGCCCGCCCCCGCGCAGGAAGCGTTCGTCGAGCACGACGGCCAGGTCGTCGAGGGCCGTGCGCAGGACCGTGGCGGAGAGCCGCAGGTCCGGATGCCGGGCCCGCTCCGCCCGGTCCGCCAGGTCGACGGCGTGAAAGAGCTGGCCGGCCAGGGCGATGCTCTCGTCCCCGTCGTGGAAGTAGTACGACTCGGCGTACTGGAGGAAGTCGACGGTCACGGTCGAGAGCGCCGAGGCGAGCCCGTCGAGCAGCGCGGCGCTCCCGGCGGAGTCGAGGGCGGCGGCCGTGACGCGGCTGCGGTGCAGGTGGGACAGGTGCAGGGCGAGTGCCCTGCGGCGGGCGAGGGCGGGATAGACGCCGAGGATCCAGGCGACGGTCGCCGACAGCAGGGCGAAGCCCACCAGCGCCTCGACCGGCGCGAGCATGCGCAGCCACCCCGAGGCCGGCGCGATGTCTCCGAGACCGAGCGTGGCCAGGGTGACCAGCGAGACGTACAGCGCGTCGACCGGGCTCGCGTGCTCGGAGGGGACGAGCCCCGTGGCGTACGAGAAGTCGCCCGGCATGTAGGGCCAGTAGATGAGCGCCCACCCGACGGAGACGCCGAACGCCCAGACGATGACGACCGTCATCATGCCCACCGGCCCCGCGAGACCCACGGGCCGCCACCGTGCCCCGTGATGGGCCGAGAGGCGCCACATGCTCCGCATCACCAGCCTGCTCAGCCCGCCGTGCCGGGTGGGGTGCCAGATGGTGTGGAAGACGTCCCGCAGGATGAACAGGATCAGCGCCGCTCCCGCGAGGACGGACAGCCACCTCATTCCGGCACCGCCCGTCCCGCGCCCGGCGGCGGGGGCCGATCGACACGCTTGCAGGACATGCTTCGAGCATGCGCGGCCGGACGGCACCCCGCACGGGGACGGCGGTCGCTCAGGCGCCGCAGGAGGGAGCCGGGCCGCCCCTGGTGCCGAGCTGGATGAGCGTGGGGGCGGGGGCGCAGCAGTCGCTGTCGGCCGTGGTGTCGGCTCCCGGCTCGGCTCCCGGCTGGTCGTAGAGGCCGGTGCCGCCGCAGGCGCCGGTCTCGGGCAGGGCGAGTTCGACGCGTTCGGCGGACTCGTGGTCGCCGGCGATGGCGGCGGCGACGGAGCGGACCTGCTCGTGGCCGGTGGGGGCGAGGAAGGTCGGGGCGCGGCCGTAGGACTTCATGCCGACGAGGTAGAGGCCCTGTTCCGGGTGGGAGAGCTCCTTCACGCCGTGCGGCTGGACCGTGCCGCAGGAGTGCTGGTTGGGGTCGATGAGCGGGGCCAGGGCGGCGGGGTCCTGGAGGCGCTCGTCGAGGGCCAGGCGGAGTTCGTCGAGGAAGGTCAGGTCGGGGCGGAGGCCGGTCAGGACGACGACCTCGTCGACCGGGTCGAGGCGCCGGCCGTCCTCGGCCACCAGGACCAGCCGGTCGCCGTCGCGTTCGATCGCCTCGGTGCGGAAGCCGGTGACGGCGTCGGCGTGGCCCTCGTCGACCGCGGCCTTCGCGGCGAGGCCGAGCGCGCC
>NZ_JBIAMJ010000005.1:0-484346 GCF_042874035.1 Streptomyces sp. NPDC004284
CGTGGGAGACGTTGGCGAGGAAGGCGGCGGCCTCCTGCTTCTTCACCGTGTCGGTGCCGGTGGTGGCGAAGCCGGGGTAGGCCTTGAGGGCGGCCACGAGGCCCGCGTACGTGTAGAAGGGGTTCCGGCTCGGGAACATCTGGTTGAACTGGGCCTCGGAGACGACGAATCCGGAGGGGTCCGGGTCCGTGCCGCCCCCGCCGGTGCCGCAGGCGCCCTCGTCGCGCCAGACGTCGGAGGAGCCGGGGCGTTCGTTCTGGGTCCACCACTTGGCGTACCAGTTGTGGCCGTTGTACGAGGCGGTCATGCCGCCCGTGTAGACGCTGCCCGAGTTCCAGGCGGCGACGCACGCGGGGGCGGCGCCCGCCGAGGCCGTGGGGAGGAGGACGGCGAGGCCGAGGGCCGTACAGAGAGCGGCCAGCAGGGTGACCAACTTACGCAGCATGGTGCGTACTTCCTTCCGGGTGGGGTCCGGGTGGGAAGCCACAGCGAAGCGTGATTGGTCTGAACCTGTCAAGGTCTAGACCAGAAAACGACCCCCGGCGTCGTGGGGTCGCGGGGGTCGCTCTCCGGTCTTACGGTCTTACGGGTTCGCGGCCTTACGGGCTTACGCGGCCAGCTGCACCGTCAGTTCCTTCGCCAGGGACTCGGCCGTCGCGAGGGACTCCGTGCGGGAGGCCTCGAAGAGCGGGACGAGGTCGGCCATCGCGGGGACGACCGGGGCGAGGGTCAGCTCGGGGGTGATGAAGGTGACGTCCAGGCCGAGGTCGCTGCCGAGGGCCTGCCGCAGGTAGCCCTCGACGAAGTCGCGGCCGTACATCGGGGTGCCCTCGCGGTAGGAGCCGCCCCGGCTGGTCACGACGACGGTCCGCTTGCCGGCGAGGGAGCGGTGCTCGGTCCTCGACGTGCGGCCGCCGGCGATGACGTGGTCGATCCAGGCCTTCAGGGTGGAGGGGATCGCGTAGTTGTACATCGGGGCGCCGAGGAGGATCACGTCCGCCTGCTCGGCCTCCTCGATCAGCCTCCCCCGGAGGGCGAACGCGGCCCGCTGCTCCGGGGAGTGGTCGGCGGGGTCGGTGTTGCCGGCGTAGTAGGCGGCGGCCTCCAGGTGGGGGACCGGGTCCGCCGCGAGATCCCGGTAGATCACCGTTCCCCCGGGGTTCTCCGCCTCCCAGGACCTGCGGAAGGCGGCGGTGACGGCGCGGGAGTGGGAGTTCTCGCCGCCGAAGGAGGTGTCGATGTGCAGCAGTGTGGCCATGGGGATCGTCTCCTGGGTTTCACAGGGGCTGGTGAGAAGGATCTTTCTTCCTCAACCAAACTTGAGGTCCAGCCCCTGTGACCCGGATCACCCTCAGATCATCAGGATGATCCGGCCCGGCCGGTGCCCCGCCTCCGCCCGGCGGTGCGCCTCCGCGACCTCCTCCAGCGGCATCACGTCGGCCACCCGGGTGATCAGCTCGCGGTTCGCCACCTTCCGCAGGCTCTCCGCGAGCCGGGGGGCGTCGGGGACGGCCCGTACGGTCTCGACGCGGATGTCACGCTCGGCGACCGGCACCCGGTCGGGGGCCAGCGCGGCGAACGCGCCGCCGCCCTTGAGGACCGGGAGGAGCGCGGGGCCGACGAGCGCCCCGTCGAAGACCGCGTCCACCCCGTCCGGGTCGCCCGCGAGGACCTTCGCGACGACGTCCTCCGGGAGGCCGCGCGTGACGACGTGGTCCGCGCCGAGGACGCGCAGTTCGGGCTCGTCGCCCTCGTGGGCGACGGCCACCACGCGCAGTCCGGCGGCATGGGCGTACTGGACCGCCAGGCGGCCCACCACGGCGCTCGCGCCGGTCACGAGCAGCGCCGCCCCCGCCGGGAGGCCCAGCCGGTCGAGGGCCTGCTGGGCGGTGGCCGAGGCCAGCGGCAGGGACGCGGCCACGGTGAACTCCACGTCGTCCGGGACCGGGGCCAGCCACTCCGGGGCGGCCCAGATGATCTCGGCGTACGTGCCGTCGCCCGTCAGCATCTCGAACCAGGGCACGAAACCGGCCACGCGGGCGCCGACCGTCATCCCCGGCTCTCCGGGCACGGGATCGAGCAGCTTGCCCGCGAAGTCCGTCCCCAGGACGAACGGGGGCCTGAGGTCGCCGACCGCGTCGGCGTACCGGCCCGCGCGGATCCGCAGGTCCGCCTGGTTCACTCCGGCCGCCTTCAGGGCCACCCGCACCTTGCCCGGCACGGCCCCGGCCTCCGGCTTCGGCCGGCGGGCCATGCGGAGGACCTCGGGTCCGCCGTAGGCGGTCACTTCGACGACACGCATGGGGTACTCCTCAGACGGAAGGCCCCCTCGTGGCCATTACACCCACGCTCCAGACCCGCCAGCAACCTCTGCCCGCCCACCCGAGTGGCCGTCTCTGAACGAACGGCGAAGTCCAGGTGGCCGCCCGCTACACCCCTCCCGGTCTCGTACGGACGTCCGTACCGTCCCGGCCATGGAGTGGATAACACCGGAGAACCTCATCGCCGTGGGGACGGCCCTCATCGGTGTCCTGGTCACCTTCGCCGTCGTCTGGATCGACCGGTTCTCGCCGCAGCGCAAGCGGCTCGGCTACCGCGTGCAGCTCAACACCCCGCTCCACCGCGAGGACAACCAGGACAGCGAGGTCATGACCGTCCGGGAGGGCCAGGTCGTGGGGATGGCCGCGCCCGCCGACGGCTCCACGCTCGTCCTCCTCCGCATCGAGAACGACCGCGAGCTCGACATCGGCTCCGAGGACTACGGCGCCTCCACCGAACCCCACGGGCTGAGGATCACCTTCGGCGAGCGGACCGTCCAGGGCGTCGTCGCCACCGTCCCCGCCGGCTGGGTCTCGGTCCGGGACGACCTGGAGCGCGCCCCCGCGCTGGGCCGCGACGGCAACGCGGTCCTCGTCCCCAAGGTGGCCCTGGAGCGCGGCCAGTACTTCAAACTGCTCGTCCAGCTCTCCGGCGGCGTCGCCGACCGCGACGTCAAGATCGCCGGAAGCCTCCAGGGCGGCTCCATCCGGCGCAACAGGAGCACCACCCCCGACGAGAAGCCGGCCAGGTTCAGCCCGACCGCCCGGAACGTCGTCGTCGTCCTCACCGTCTGCGTCATGACCCTCGCCGCGATCATCGTCCGCGAGCAGACCCCGCCGCCCATCGGCTGCGCCCGGGGCACCCTCACCCTCACCGGCTCCACGGCCTTCGCGCCCGCGCTGCGGGAGGTCGCCAAGCAGTACGAGGAGGACTGCGAGGGCTCCACCGTGACCGTCGACGTGCACGGCTCGACCGCCGGGATCCGGGAGCTGGCCCAGGCCGGGAAGGAGAGGGGCTCGATCATCGCCTTCTCCGACGGGCACAAGCCGAACGGCTTCCCCGAGCTGCGGGAGAACAGGGTCGCCGTCTCCCTCTTCACCCTCGTCCTCAACGACGGCATCCCCGTCGACGACCTCACCCTGGACCAGGTCCGCCGGATCTACCGGGGCGAGATCACCGACTGGAAGCAGATCGTCCCGAGCCTCGACCGGCCGGTGCTCCTGGTCAGCCGGGACGCCAACTCCGGCACCCGGCAGGTCTTCCAGCGCCGGGTCCTCGACTTCAACGAGCCCGCCAACTCCTCCCAGGACTGCCTGACGCTCGACGACCCCGCCTCCAAGGTGATCCGCTGCGAACTCGACTCCACCGGCCAGGTCCTGGACACCGTCGCCAAGCTCCCCGGCGCCGTCGGCTACGCCGAACTCCGCGCCACCGAAGGACGGAAGGGCCTGCACCGGGTGGCCGTCGACGGGCGGCGGCCCGTCGTGGAGGAGCTGGGCGGGTCCGGCTACCCGTACCGGGAGATCGAGTACGCCTACACCTGGGGCCTGCCCCGGACCGACTCCCTGACCTCCAGCTTCCTCACGTACCTCCGGTCGGGGCGCGGCCAGGACGTCATCAGCGCCCACGGCCACCTGCCCTGCGCCACCCCGAAGGGGCTGAAGGTCTGCGGGGACGGCTGATGGGGCGATTGCGGGTCTGGCATGCTCTGGCGACGTGGAGTCATTGCACGCGGAAGACCCGGTCGGCGTCGGCCCGTTCCGTCTGATCGGCCGCCTCGGGGTCGGCGGGATGGGCCGGGTGTTCCTGGCGCGTTCGGCCGGCGGGCGGACCGTCGCGGTCAAGGTCGTGCACGCGGAGCTGGCCGCCCAGGACGAGTTCCGGCGCCGGTTCGCCCGCGAGGTCGCCGCGCTCGAACGGGTCGGCGGCGCCGGCACCGCGCCCGTCCTCGGCTCGGACACCACCGCCGACTCCCCGTGGGTCGCCATCGGTTACGTACCCGGGCCGTCCCTGCGGACCGTGGTCGGCGACGAGTTCGGGCCGCTGCCGCCCGCGACCGTACGGGCCCTGGCCTCCGGGCTCGCCCGCGCCCTCGACCACATCCACGGCGCCGGGCTCGTCCACCGCGACCTCAAGCCGTCGAACGTGCTGCTCGCCGTCGACGGGCCGCGGATCATCGACTTCGGCATCGCCCGCGCCGTCGACCACGTCGACGCCGGTGGCAACCTCACCACCACCGGGGCCGTCGTCGGCTCCCCCGGCTTCATGTCGCCCGAGCAGGTCCGCGGCGACCAGGTCTCGCCCGCGTCCGACGTCTTCTGCCTCGGCTCCGTCCTCGCGTACGCGGCGACCGGCCGCGCCCCCTTCGGCACGGCGGACAGCGGCGTCCACGCCACGATGTTCCGCATCGCCCACGACGAGCCCGACCTCACCGGCCTCCCGCCCGAGCTCTCCGGACTCATCCGCGCCTGCCTCGCCAAGGACCCGGCGGCCCGGCCCACCGCCACCGAGATCGTCGAGACCCTCCCGGTGGCCGACCCCTGGCTCCCGGCGGACGTCCTGGCCCGCCTCGGACGGCACGCGGCGCAGCTCCTCGAAGCGGACGGCACGTCCCCCGCCGATGACGCTCCTCCGCCGCCGGAGACGGAAAGCACGGCTCCCGCGCCCGCCGCGCCCCGGCGCCGGGGCCGCACCGCGCTGCTCGCCGCCGTCACGGCCCTCGTCGTCGCGGCGGCGGCCGGCGTCGCGTACACGTACCGGCCCGGGAACGGCGACACCACGGGCGGCGGCAAGGGCGGAGACGCCCGCCCCGCCGGGATCGTCCCGGCCGCCTTCCTCGGTGCCTGGGAAGGCGTCCTCAAGGGCTCGGCGAACGCCCCGTACGAGACCAGCCGGATCGAGATCGCCCAGGGCCCGGCAGGCGCCAAGGCCGCCGTCTACACCCACGTCACCGGCGAACAGCTCTGCATGGGCCGGGCCGCGCTGATCTCCGCCACCGACGACGAACTCGTCCTCGGCGAAGCCGAGATCACCGAAAGCGTCCCCGCCCGCCGCTGCACCCCGGCCGCCCGCCAGACGCTCAAGCTCCGCTCGGCCGACGTCGTCGAATGGAGCTCCGGCGTCGCCAGAGCCCCCTTCCAGCGGGTCGAGGCCGGCACGAACATCGTCCCCGCCGCATACCTCGGCACCTGGAAGCAGGCCCCGGACACCCTCACCCAGCCCGACCCCGACCGCTGGTCCTACCGCGTCACCATCACCCAGGGCCCGGCCGGCGCCCCCCTCGTCCGCTACGAGCAGTCGTACCCGCGCGCGGACGCCGAGGGCAACTACCTCTCCGACGACGTCGACTGCGCCTCCACCGCCGTCCTCGGCGGGGCGGGCACCCTCCTCGTCATCGGACCGGAGACCCGCGACCCGGACACCTGGGACCCGGACTGCGCCGAGAACGGCTCCGGCAACCTCCGCATCGTCCGGTACAAGGGCGAGGAACGGCTCCAGGTCTACGGGATGAGCGCGGACGGGGAACCGGCCGAGTTCGTACGGGACTAGCGCCCGCTACGGCCCGAGGAGCTGCAGCGCGGCCCCGACGGCGTCCAGGAGGGGCTGGCCGATCGCGCCGACGGTCACGGCGAGGTCCCGCAGCAGTACGAGCCCGCCCCGCCGCGCCTGCGGCACCGCGAGGCCTGCCGATGCCCCGTCGAGCCGCTCGGCCACCTCGGGCTCCACCTGACCGCGCAGTTCCTCGATGCGCGCCAGCACGTCCGCCAGCGCGCGCTCCAGGTCCGGCGAGGCGTGGTGGTGCACGATGCCCTGGTTGCCGCTGCCGCCGTGCATGTTGACGACGTCGCCGTAGTAGTTGTCCCCGGCCATCACTTCATCACTCCCGTGTTGCCGCTGCCGCCGTACATGTTCACGGAGTCCCCGAAGAAGTAGTTGTCGTAGTTGGTGATCTCCAGCGTCCCCACGGAGGCGCGGAACTCCGCGTCCGGCTTGTCGATCGCCTCGGCGATCGAGCGGACGAGCCGGTTCAGGTACGCGCGCTCCCCGGTCACCAGGGCCGTGGAACGTCCGTTGGTCTCGATGGCGAGGACGTCGTGGGTCGAGGCGAAGGCCACGGAGGCCATGTCGCCGAAGAAGTAGACCAGCAGGAACAAGGCGAGGCCCGCGGCGCCGCCGAAGACGTTGCCGAGGTCACTGCTGCTCGAATCGTACGAACTCGGCGACGACTGGTCCGCGAAGTACAGGAGGGTCAGGAGGACGGCGAGCGTGATCCCGCCGCGCTTCAGGAACCGGACGACGGCCTCCCAGCGCCGGGGCCGGAGCACGAAGGTGTGGACGCGGACGATGTTCTCCAGCGGATAGACGCCTCCGTGCACCCAGAGCAGCCGCTTGCTGATGACCAGCGCGGGCCCCCCGGGCAGCGACGGGCCGAGCGGGGTGGCGAGCGCTCTGCCCGGCTCGGTCCACGGCCTCGACGGCGGATCGACCGGCTTCTTCGGTGTCTGTACCGGTGGCTGTGTCGGCTTCGGCGGCGGCGTTTCGTTCGTTCCCATGCATCCCCCCCGAGACGGAACGGCTACGACGTGCCCCTCATTACGCAGCCGAACCACCAGCCCCACAAGCCGAGTTCAAGCCTCCCGGGGTACGACTTCGGCCGCCGCGCGCGCGTAGTCGTGGACCAGGGGGCGGGGGTCGTCGGCGCGCCAGGCGAGGGCGAAGCGGGTCGGAGAGACGCCGTCGACGGGGCGGACGACGACGCCGCCACGGGTGAGCAGCGGGGCGTTGCCCTCGGCGACCAGGCAGATGCCGAGGCCGTCGACGAGGGCTTCGTACGTCTCGTCGGTGGAGCTGATCTCGGCGCCGATCCGGGCCGGACGGCCGTCCCGCGCGTCCAGGACCAGCCAGTGGTCGCGGAGTTCGGGGGCGACGGCGCCGGGCAGCGCGAGGAAGGGTTCGTCGAGGAGGTCGGCGAAGTCGATCCGCTCGCGGGCGGCCAGCGGGTGCCGCTCGGACAGGGCGATCAGGCGCGGCTCGGTGGCGACGACGACCCAGCGGTAGCGCTCGGCGCCGACCAGCGGGAGCCAGACGAACGCCAGGTCGCTGGTGCCGTCGGCGAGCCCGGCCGTCGGATCGTCCCAGCCGATCTGGCGCAGCCGGAGCCGCGCCCCGGGGTGCTTCCCGGTGAAGCGGGAGCGGATCGCGGGCAGCAGGCCGCCCCGGCCGGGGCTGGTCGACATGCCGATGACGAGGGTGGCCTCCCGCGCGGCCCGGGCGGCGCGCACCGCGCCCTCCCCCTCCGCCCACGCGGCGAGCACCGCGCGCGCGTGCGGCAGCAGGGCCGTACCGACCTCGGTGAGGCGGACGCCCTGCCGGTCGCGGTCGAAGAGGGGCGCGCCGAGCTGCCGCTCCAGGGCGCGGATCTGCTTGCTGAGCGCGGGCTGCGAGACGTACAGACGCTCGGCCGCCCGCGTGAAGTGGAGCTCCTCGGCGACCGCGAGGAAGTACCGCAGGTCCCGCCCGTGCACGTCCATAGCCATGGGTTATCACGCGAGATCTTGGACGGACAACTGCCTTCGCGTGCACGCTTGTTGGACAACGAACGAGGGGAATCAGGAACATGAGCAAGGTCTGGCTGATCACGGGAGCCAACAGCGGGTTCGGGCGCGCCTTCACCGAGGCCGCGATCGCCGCCGGTGACGTCGTCGTCGCCGCGGCCCGCCGCACCGAGACCCTGGACGACCTGGTCGCCGCCCACCCCGACCAGGTCGACCCGGTCGCCCTGGACGTGACGGACGCGGAGGCGGTCGACCGGGTGGTCGCCGCGCTGATCGAGCGCCACGGCCGCGTCGACGTCCTCGTCAACAACGCGGGCCGCACCCACGTCGGCTCGGTCGAGGAGACCTCCGACGCCGAACTGCGCTCCCTCTTCGACGTCCACGTCTTCGGCCCCGCCGCCCTCACCCGCGCCGTCCTGCCCCACATGCGGGCCCGCCGCTCCGGCGCGATCGTGCAGCTCAGCAGCGTCGGCGGCCAGATGTCGATGGCCGGCTTCGGGGCCTACAGCGCCACCAAGTTCGCCCTGGAGGGCATGTCCGAAGCCCTCGCCGCCGAAGTCGCCCCCCTCGGCATCAAGGTCCTCGTCGTCGAGCCCGGCGCCTTCCGCACCAGCCTCTTCGGCAACGGCAGCCTCAGCGGCGACACCATCCCCGACTACGCCGACACCGTCGGCGCCACCCGCGCCTTCGTCGAGGGCGGAGACGGCGGCCAGGCCGGCGACCCCGCCAAGGCCGCGGCAGCCGTCCTCGCCGCCCTGAACGCCGACGAGACGCCGCTGCGGCTGGCCCTCGGCGACGACTCCATCGACGCCATCCACGCCCACCTGGAGCAGGTCCGGGCGGACCTGAACGCGTGGGACAAGGTCGGGCGGGACACGAGGTTCGACGCGTAGCCGGACATGCGAGAAGGCCCGCACCCGGAGGTGCGGGCCTTCTCGGCACGCCTGCTTACAGGAAGGAGTTGATCTCGATCGTCTCCGTGCGGCCGGGGCCGACGCCGATCGCGGAGATCGGGGCGCCCGACATCTCCTCGAGGGCCTTCACGTACGCCTGGGCGTTCTTCGGAAGGTCGGAGAAGGTCTTGGCCTTGGTGATGTCCTCGGACCAGCCCGGGAGCATCTCGTAGATCGGCTTCGCGTGGTGGAAGTCGGTCTGCGAGTAGGGGAGCTCCTCGACGCGCTTGCCGTCGATCTCGTAGGCGACGCAGACGGGGATCTGCTCCCAGCCGGTGAGGACGTCGAGCTTGGTGAGGAAGAAGTCCGTCAGGCCGTTGACGCGGGTCGCGTAGCGGGCGATGACGGCGTCGAACCAGCCGCAGCGGCGGTCGCGGCCGGTGGTGACGCCGCGCTCGCCGCCGATGCGGCGCAGGGCCTCGCCGTCCGCGTCGAAGAGCTCCGTCGGGAACGGGCCGGCGCCGACGCGGGTCGTGTAGGCCTTGAGGATGCCGATGACGCGGGAGATCTTCGTCGGGCCGACGCCCGCACCCGTGCAGGCACCGCCGGCGGTCGGGTTCGAGGAGGTGACGAAGGGGTACGTGCCGTGGTCGACGTCGAGCAGGGTGCCCTGGCCGCCCTCGAAGAGCACGACCTTGTCCTCGTCGAGCGCCTTGTTGAGGATCAGCGTGGTGTCCGCGACGAACGGCTTGATCTGCTCCGCGTACTGGAGCATCTCCTCGACGATCTGCTCCGCCTCGATCGCGCGGCGGTTGTACAGCTTGGCGAGGAGCTGGTTCTTGCCCTCCAGCGCCGCCTCGACCTTCTGGGTGAGGATCGACTCGTCGTACAGGTCCTGGACCCGGATGCCGACGCGGTTGATCTTGTCCGCGTAGGTCGGGCCGATGCCGCGGCCCGTGGTGCCGATCTTGCGCTTGCCGAGGAACCGTTCCGTCACCTTGTCGAGGGTGACGTTGTACGGGGTGATCAGGTGGGCGTTACCGCTGATCAGGAGCTTCGACGTGTCGACGCCGCGCTCGTTCAGCCCGCTCAGCTCGGAGAGCAGGACCGCCGGGTCGACGACGACACCGTTTCCGATCACCGGGGTGCACCCCGGGGAGAGGATTCCGGAAGGGAGGAGGTGCAGCGCGTACTTCTGGTCGCCGACGACGACCGTGTGGCCGGCATTGTTGCCGCCCTGGTAACGCACCACGTAGTCCACGGATCCACCGAGCAGGTCGGTGGCCTTTCCCTTGCCCTCGTCACCCCACTGAGCACCGAGCAGCACAAGTGCGGGCACAGGCGTACACCCCTTCCGGGTGGGGCATGTCCAAGGTCAGGGGGCGTACGCCGCCTCACCGGTGTGCCCCGGAATAGACGAAGCCCCTGGCGCAATAGCGCAAGGGGCTCTTGCACAAAGATGCTACCCGAGGAAGGACCGAGGTGTCGGATCACGACCAGCTGCTGGTCATCGTCGACCCGGTCGCCCGCCGAATGGACGGCGAGTCCGTGCGGATCGCGAAGGATGTGCTGTCCGCGGGCGCGGAGGCGAAGATCTGCCTGCCGGACGGCCCCGAGGAATTCTCCCGGGCCCTGGCCCGGCGCGGCTCCCGGCGTCCCGTCGTACTCGGCGACGACCGCGCGCTGCTGCGCACGGTGACCCTGCTGCACCGCGAGCGGGAGCTCGCCGGCGGGGCCCTCTCGCTCGTCCCCATCGGCGCGCCGGACGCCCTGGAAGTCGCCCACGCGCTCGGCGTGCCGCGCTCCACCCCGGCGGCGGCCCGGGCCGTCCTGCACGGGACCGTACGCCGCCTCGACCTGCTCGTCGACGACAGCGACGGCGTCGTCCTCGGCGACCTCCTGGTCCCGGGCGCACCCGCCGTCGCCCCCGTGGCGCCGACCGTCTGGGGCACCTGCCGCTCCCTCGTCCGCACGCTGGTCCGCCCGGCCCCCGTGGCCGTGGCCACGGCCCGGCTCCGGGTCGAGGCGGACGGGGTGCTGCTCGCCGACGTCGACGCCCCGGTGGAGGGCCTGACGGTCCGGCCCGCCGGCGGCACCGCCGAGGTGACCGTCCACCCGCTCGCCTCCCCCGCCCGGCACGCGACCGCCCGTACGGTGACGGTCTCGGGCCCGGACTTCCGCTACCGCGCGGACGGGCACCTGACGGGGCCGGTGCGGCGGAGGACGTGGACGGTACGGGCGGGGGCCTGGGGGCTGACACTGCCCGTGGAGGTCGCATAACGTCACGGGCGGGGACGATCACTCAGGGGCGGGGGAACATGCGATGACGTGTGCGCTGGACGTCGAGGAGACGGCGGCGGGGCTGGAGCGCTACCGGCGCGGAGCCGCCCTGCTGGTCGTCGCGGGGATCGTGGCCCTCGTCCTGGCCGTCGCCGTCGAGCTGCTGGTCGCGGACACGTGGGCCTCCGACGCGACCTACTGGCTCTTCGCGCCCGGGTTCCTGGCGCTGTGCTTCGGGATCGGCTCATGGGGCAACGCGCGGCGGATGCGGCGGACCCTCGGCGCGGGCACCTGGTCGGCGCACCCCGCCGTGGCGATCGGCAGCAGCCGGTACGCGACGAGCGTCGTCCTGCGCTCCCCCGGCGGCGCCGAGGCGTGGCCGCTGACCGTGGTCGCCACGCGGCAGCGGTACGAGCTGCTGCGGCCGGGCCCGGACGGCACGCTGTGGTGGTGCGGCGACCCGCGCGTGGGCGGAGTCCTCGCGCCGCCCGGCGGCGGCGGAGTCCTGATCTGGGCGAAACCGATGCGCGGCGGGCGCGTGCGGCGGCGGATCGTCGCTCGGGCGGAGGCGGAGGGGCTGATGCTCCGGGCGGCGCCACGGCAGCCGCAGGAACCGCAGGCCGCGCCCGTCACGGCGGACGGCCCCCACGGCCCCTCCGACCTCCACGACCTCCGCGACCCCTACGACCGCATCTACGCCGCCCCCTACGACCTCCCCGACCACGACAACCCCGACGCCGCCCCCGACGACACCCCCTACGCCGCCATGGACCGGCCTCCCGTCATCGTGGACGGCGTCCTCATGGACCGCCCTCCCGTGCCCCTCGACTCGCCGCCCCCCGCCACCGGGCCGACCTACGCCGTGCTCGCCGCGCACGCCCGGCGGCAGGCCGTCCCCCAGGGCAAGGCGCTCCGCCCGGAGGCGGACGTGAGCGTGGTGCCGTGGTGGCGGGTGCGGAGTCTGCGGCGGATCGCCGGGGTGCACCGGGTGCTTGTCGCGCTCGCGTTCTGCGCGGCGCTGGGCGCGGCCGCGCTGACCGGGCCGCCGAAGGAGGACCTGCTGAAGCTGGGCGTCGCGGGCGTGCTGGCCCTCGGCGCGCTCGTGTACGCCTGCCACCAGCTGCTGACCGTCGGCCGCCCCACCGTGCGGACGATGGTCCGGGCCGCGACCTCCTACCCGCCCCGCCTCCGCCGGTACGTCCTGCTGTACGACCCCCAGGGCGGCGCGCCCGTCCTGGTGACGTTCCCGGGGGCCGGCGGCCTGCACGCCCGGCCCGACGGGGTGATCCCGCTGATTCCGCCCGGCCCGCGGAAGGAGCCGCGCCGCGGGCTTCCGGCCCTGCCCGTCGGCATGATCCGCCTGCACGGCTGGCACTGGCCGGACTTCACCCCGGACGGCCGCAAGGCGTTCGTCGTGCCCTGGATCGGGGGGCGCCCCCTGTGGCCGGCGGGACTGTACTGGGAGGACGACGGGCGGCCGGAGTTCACCGCGCTCCTGGAGCGGCTCGCCCCGCCGCTGGAGACCCGGGCGGGGGCTCAGGACTCCTGAGCCTCGGTCGCCGCCGCGTCCTTGTGGGCGCGCCAGCGGTCCATGATTCCGGCCATCTCGCCGTGCAGGAAGGCGAAGAACTCCGCCGTCTCCGCGACCCTGCGGCCCGCCGCGCTGTCCGTCCCGAGGGTCGCGGCGCCCTCGTCGAGGACCTTCTCCCAGCGGGTGAGGGTCTGGTCGCGGCGGGTGAAGGTCTCGTACCAGAGCTCGTTGTGGAGGACGTACCGCTCGCGGCGCGTGCCGGGGTCGCGCTCGCGGCTGACCATGCTGACCTGGGAGAGGTAGCGGATCGCGCCGGAGACGGCGGCCGGGCTGATCCGCAGCTGCTCGGCGAGCTCGGCCGAGGTCATGGAGGCCGTCTCGGAGGCCAGGAGCGCGGCGAAGACGCGGCTCGCCATGCGCTGCATGCCGGCGGCGGTCATCTCGGCGGCGAAGCGCTCGACGAAGCGGGAGACCGCCTCTTCCCCGGCCGTTTCCTTGGACGTCGTCATGTTCCCCACTCTAAGCGTGGATTCACGCAGTTCCTTAACTTCACAAGTTTGTGAAATGAGCGTACGTTCTGAACCATGACGAAGGCCATCAGCGTCGTCGGACTCCACAAGTCCTTCGGGCGCACCCACGCGCTCGACGGCCTCGACCTCAGCGTCGAGACCGGCGAGGTCCACGGTTTCCTCGGCCCCAACGGCTCCGGGAAGTCCACCACCATCCGGGTCCTCCTGGGCCTCCTCCGCGCCGACTCCGGCGACGTCCGGCTCCTCGGCCGCGACCCCTGGAAGGACGCCGTCGAGCTGCACCGCCGCATCGCGTACGTCCCCGGCGACGTCACCCTCTGGCGCAATCTGTCCGGCGGCGAGGTCATCGACCTGTACGGGCGGCTGCGCGGGAACGGCGGCCTCGACAAGGCCCGGCGCGCCGAGCTGATCGAGCGCTTCGAGCTCGACCCCACCAAGAAGGGCCGCACCTACTCCAAGGGCAACCGGCAGAAGGTCGCCCTGGTCGCCGCCTTCGCCGCCGACGTCGACCTGCTCGTCCTCGACGAGCCGACCAGCGGACTCGACCCGCTGATGGAGGAGGTCTTCCAGAGCTGTGTGGAGGAGGCCCGCGCCCAGGGCCGGACCGTCCTGCTGTCGAGCCACATCCTCAGCGAGGTCGAGGCGCTCTGCGACCGGGTCAGCATCGTCCGCAAGGGCCGCACCGTCGAGTCGGGTTCGCTCGCGGAGCTGCGGCACCTGACCCGTACCAGCATCACCGCCGAACTCGCCGGACCGCCCGACGGCCTCGCCCGCCTGCCGGGCGTCCATGACTTCGACACCCAGGGAAACCGGGTGAAGCTCCAGGTCGACACCGACAAGCTCGACGCCGTCCTGTGCTCCCTGACCGCGTCGGGCGTGCGGAGCCTGACCTCCACCCCGCCGACCCTGGAGGAGCTGTTCCTCCGGCACTACACGGACGAGGCGGCCTCCCGATGACCGGCACCGGCGTCCTCACCGAGACCGGGAGCCCTGTCGGGCACTTCGCCGGGAACTTCGCCGGCACCGGCGCCCTCACCCGCCTCGCACTGCGCCGCGACCGGCTGATGCTCCCCGTCTGGGCGCTCGTCACCGGCGGCCTGGTCGCGAGCGGCGCGGGCTCCCTGGAGGGGCTGTACGGCACGGCCGCCGAACGGGCCCAGCTCGCCGCCTCGATGACCGCCAACAGCTCGATGCGCGCACTGTACGGACCGGTCCTCGACGACTCCCTCGGCGGGCTCGTCGCCTGGCGCTTCGGCACCTTCGGCGCGGTCCTCGCCGCCGTCGCGAGCCTGATCGTGGTGGTCCGGCACACCCGCGAGGAGGAGGAGACCGGCCGTCAGGAGATGCTGTCCGCCGGAGCGGTGGGCCGCAGGGCCCCGCTGACGTCGGCGCTCCTCACCGCGCTCGTCCTCGACACCGCCATCGCCCTCCTCGTCACCGCCGGCCTCGCCGGACAGGGCGCGGCCGGGGCGCTCGCGCTCGGTCTGGCGATCGGCGGCACCGGCATGGTCTTCGCGACGGTGGCCGCGCTCGCCGCCCAGTTCACGGAGAGCGCGAGGCTCGCCAAGGGCCTGACGGCGGGCGTCCTGGGCCTGGCGTTCGCCCTGCGGGCGGCGGGCGACGCGGGGACGTCGGACGGTTCGTCGGTCCTCACCTGGCTCTCGCCGATCGGCTGGGCCGAACACGTCCGGGCCTTCGCCGGCGAGCGCTGGTGGGTGCTGCTGCTGATCCTCGCGGCCGTCCTGGCGCAGACGGTGGCGGCGTACGCGCTGACCGCCCGCCGCGACGTCGGCGCGAGCTTCCTCGCGACCCGCCCGGGCCCCGCCGAGGGCCGTCTCGCGACCGCCGGGGCGCTCGCCTGGCGGCTCCAGCGCGGGACGCTCCTGGGCTGGTCTCTGGGCTTCCTGCTCGGCGGGTTCGTCTTCGGCGGGATGGTCGAAGGCGCGGCCGACATCGTCGGCGACAACGAACGGGCCCGCGAGATCTTCGAGCGGATGGGCGGCCAGAGCGCCCTGACCGACGCCTTCCTCGCCACGATGATCTCCCTCTTCGGGATGCTCGCGGCGCTGTACGCGGTCGGATCCGTCCTGCGCCCCCACGGCGAGGAGACCTCGGGCCGCGCCGAACCGCTCCTCGCGGGCGCGCTCGGCCGGCTCCGCTGGGCCGCCGGGCACCTGGTGATCGCCTTCGCCGGCTCGGCCCTGATCCTCCTCCTCGCCGGACTCGCCCTGGCCCTCTCGTACGGGCACGAGCTCGGCCCGATCCTGGGCGCCGCGCTCGTCCAGCTCCCCGCCGTCTGGACGCTCGCCGGGCTCGCCGTCCTGCTCTGGGGCGCCACCCCGAAGGCCGCGACCGCCGCCTGGGGCGCGGCCGGCCTCTGCCTGGCCCTCGGCTGGATCGGCCCGGCCCTCGGCCTGCCCCAGGCCGTCCTGAACCTCTCCCCCTTCGGCCACCTGCCGAAGCTCCCGGGCCCGGAGATCACCTGGACCCCGGTCCTGGTCCTGACGGCCCTGGCGGCGGCCCTGACGGCGGCGGGCCTGGCGGGGCTGCGGCGACGGGACGTGGAGGCGGGCTGAGGCGCCTCCTGCGTACGGGGGCCCGTACGGGCTCGTGCGGGCCTCGCGCGGGGCCGTTGTACGAGCCCGCACCGGCTCGTGCGGGCTGCACCCGCGTGCGGCCCGTACCCGGCTCGTGCGGGCTGCACCCGCGTGCGGCCCGTACCCGGCTCGTGCGGGCTCGTGCGGCCCTGCACCCGGCTCGTGCGGGCTCGTACCGGCCCGTGCGGCTCAGGAGCGGGCCGGGGACTCCGGCATGAGCGTACGGGCCAGCACCTCCAGCGCCTGGGTGACCTCGCCCAGGCGCTGCGGGTCGTCGGACCCCAGCGCCGCGGCGAGCGCGCCTTCGATCCGGGTGGCCCGCACCTCCGCCACGCGTGCGGACGCCTCCGCGGCCGGGCGCACGAGCACGCGGCGCCGGTCGGCGGGGTCCGGCACCGCCCGCACCGATCCGGCCTCCTTCAGCCGGGCCACGGCGGTGGACACCTGACTCTGCGGCAGACCGGTCCGGGCGGCGATCTCGCCGACGGCGCTGTCGGGGTGGGCGGCGATGTCGCCGGCGACGATCAGCACCAGCCGGGCGCTGCCGGCGTACCGGCCCTCGCCACCGGGAGGCTCGGGCAGCGCGTCCTCGCCGATCTTCATCAGGAGGCGGCCCAGCAGGAACAGTTCGGCTCCATTCACCCCGTCAACATACATCGAAATGGATTCATCCGATCTGATGTATCGGGATTGATGTATCGAGTTCGATGGAATAACGTCGATGAGGAGGCCGGAGGGCACGAAGCCCTCCGCACACAAAGGGGGAGAACCATGACCGAGGCCATGACCACGACCACGCCCGAGACCGTCGGCACGCTCGACGCCCCCGGGGCGGTCCTGCACTACCAGGTGCGGGGCACCGGCCCGACGCTGCTGATCTCGCAGAGCGGGGAGGGCGACGCCGACCGCAGCACCGACCTCGTCGACCGGCTCGCCGACTCCTACCGCGTGATCACCTACGACCGCCGCGGCCTCTCCCGCAGCCGGCTCGACGCCCCGGAGCGGGGAGCGACGCTGGTCGAGCACGCCGACGACGTCCAGCGCCTCCTCGCCGCACTCGCCGACGCGCCCGCCCTCGTGCTCGGCTGCAGCCTGGGAGCCGTCATCGGGCTGCACGCGGCCGTGCGCCACCCCGGGCTCATCCACACGCTCGTCGCCCACGAGCCCGTCGCCCCGCGCCTGCTGCCCGACCAGGAGCGCGCCCGGCACGAGCGGGAGCTCATCGCCCTCCAGGACCTGTACGGCCGGGGAGGTCTCGGCGCCGTGCTGCCGGAGATCGCCCGGACCCTGGGCATCGACCCCACCGGCGCCGACGCCGAGCCGAACCTGACGCCCCAGCCGATGAACGCCCGGCGGATCGCCAACTTCGACCACTTCATCCGCCACGACTTCACCGCGGTCGTCCACGACACGCTCGACACCGCCGCACTGACGGACACCGGCACCCGCATAGTCCCCGCCGCCGGCCGCACGACCCCGCGCGCGGTCTTCGACCACGCCTGCGCGACCTCCCTGGCCGAGCTCGTCGGCCACGAACTGGTGGAGTTCCCGGGCGGCCACAACGGCAACACCAGCCACCCGGAGGCCTACGCGGCCCGCCTCCGCCAGGTCCTGGAGGGGACATGCTGAGCCACTGCGGACCGCGCGGCTCACACCTCCACGAGCAGCTCCTCGAAGCCCCGGATGACGTACCCCGGCTTCCACACCGGGTCGGCCGCGAGCCGGAGGCCCGGCGCCTGCCGGAGCAACTCGCCGAACACGGAGGTCAGTTCGAGGCGGGCGAGCGGGGCGCCGAGGCAGTAGTGGATGCCGGCGCCGAAGGTGATGTGCGGGTTGTCGGCCCGTTCGAGGTCGAGGACGTCGGCGGTGGGGCCGAAGCGGGCGGGGTCGCGGTTGGCGGAGCCGAAGAGGAGGGCGACCTCGGAGCCGCGCGGGAGGGTGACGTCGCCGAGCTCGATGTCGTCGAGGACCCAGCGCTCGAACATCTGGAGCGGGGTGTCGTAGCGCAGAAGTTCTTCCACAGCTGTGGACAACTTTTCGGGCTCCGGACGGACGTCCTGCTTGAGGAGGGTCCACCAGCCGTTGACCGTGGTGTTCACGGTGGCCTCGTGGCCCGCGTTGAGAAGCAGGACGCAGGTGGAGATCATCTCCTGTTCCGTCAGCTCCTCCACCGCGATCAGGGACGAGATCAGGTCCTCCCCCGGGTCCTTCCGCCGCCGCGCGATCAGCTCCCGCAGATAGTCCGAGAACTCGACGGAGGCCCGGACCGCCCTTCGGGCCGTCTCCTCCGAGGGGTTCAGCTCGAACATCCCGCAGATCGCCGCCGACCAGGGCCGCAGCATCCCCCGCTCCTCGTCCTCCTCCGGAATGCCGAGCATCTCGGCGATCACCGCGACCGGCAGCGGCTCGGCGACGGCGGACAGCAGATCGCCGCCGCCCGCCGCCACCAGGTCACCGACGAGCCCGGCGGCCAGGCGCCGTACGGTCGGCGCCAGGTTCTCCACGGTCCTCGGCGTGAACGCCTTCGACACGAGCCGCCGGATCCGGGTGTGGTCGGCCGCCTCCAGATCCAGCAACCCGTGGTCGTTGAGCGTGTGGAAGGGCTCGTACGCGGTGTCCGGAGGCGTCCGCCCGAACTCCTCGTGCGTGAAGCGATGGGTGTACGTCCGGCCCAGGCGCCGGTCCCTCAGCAGCGCGGACACGTCCTCGTAGTGCGGGATCAGCCACTGCCGGGTGGGCCCGTGCCAGTGGGCCCGGCCGGTGGCGCGCAGCCGGGCGTAGGCGGGATAGGGATCGGCGACGAACTCCGCCGACCAGGGGTCGTACACAGCGTCAACAGCGTCCATGCCCGGACGCTACCCCCCACCCCCACGCCCCGCCCCGGACCGCCTCCACCACGAACGCGAACCGCCCCCACCCCGCAGCCGCCTCAGCCACCCGCACCGCCCCCACCCCGCAGCCGCCTCAGCCACCCACCCGCACCGACTCCACCGCGCAGCCGCCTCAGCCACGCGCCGGGCTCGACCACCCACTCACACCGACTCCACCCCGCAGCCGGCTCAGCCCCCACTCGCACCAGCCCCGCCGCGCGCCGGGCTCAGCCGCCGACCCGTACCAATCCCGCCTCGTACGCGAAGACCGCCGCCTGGGTGCGGTCGCGCAGGCCCAGTTTCACCAGGATGCGGCTGACGTGGGTCTTGATCGTCGACTCGGCGACGACGAGGTGGTCGGCGATCTCGGCGTTCGACAGGCCCTGGGCGATGAGGACGAGGACCTCCGTCTCCCGCTCGGTCAGTTCCCCGATCTGGGCCATCGCCGGCGGGCGCGGAGACGCTCCCGGCGCCTTCGCGAACTCGGTGATGAGCCGCTTCGTGACGGTCGGCGCGAGCAGCGCCTCGCCGGACGCGACGACCCGCACGCCCTCCGCGAGCTGCCGGGCGGAGGCGTCCTTGAGGAGGAAGCCGGAGGCCCCGGCGCGCAGCGCCTGGTACACGTACTCGTCGAGGTCGAAGGTCGTCAGGACCAGCACCTTCGCGTCCGCGTCGGCGGCGACGATCTCCCGGGTGGCCTCGATGCCGTTCAGCTCGGGCATCCGGATGTCCATGAGGACCACGTCGGGGCGGAGGGCGGCGACCTGCGCGATCGCCTCCCGGCCGTTGACCGCCTCGCCGACGACCTCGATGTCCGGCATGGCGCCGAGCAGCACCGAGAAGCCCTCGCGGACCATCATCTGGTCGTCGACGATCAGTACACGGATCATGCCTGCTGCTCCTCACGGCTCACGGGGACGAAGGCCGCCACCTCGTAGCCACCGTCCTCGGTCGCCTCCGCCGTCATCTCCCCGCCCAGCATCGTCACACGCTCCCGCATGCCGGTGATGCCGTGGCCGGCGCCCATCAAATGGGGCGGGCGAAGCCCTCCTTGAGGGGTGCTGGCCGGGTGACGGGTGGGCTTGACCAGGCCGCGCGCCGGGCCGTTGGCGATGCGCAGCCCCAACCCCCCGAGGACATAGCTGACCTCGACCTTCGCGGACGCGCCCGGCGCGTGCCGCAGGACGTTCGACAGGGCCTCCTGGACGATCCGGTACGCGGAGAGCTCCACGCCCTGCGGCAGCTCGCGCACCGCGCCGGTCACCGTCTTCGTCACGTCGAGCCCGGCCTCGCGGACGTTGTCGACGAGGACGTCCAGGTCGCCGAGGGTCGGCTGCGGGGCGTCGGGGGCCTCGTAGTCCTCGGCCCGTACGACCCCGAGGATGCGGCGCAGTTCGGTCAGCGCGGCGACGGCGTTCTCCCGGATGGTGAGGAAGGCCTGCTCCAGCTCCGGCGGCGGGTTCTCCACCCGGTAGGGCGCGGCCTCCGCCTGGATGGCGACCACCGACATGTGATGGGCGACGACGTCGTGCAGCTCGCGGGCGATGGTCGTCCGCTCCTCCAGGACGGTCCGCTTGGAGATCTCCCGCGCGGTGACGGTCTGCTGGGCGGAGACCTCGCGGTCGGCCTGGCGGCGGACCTGGAAGACGGTGACGGTGAGGAGGACGAGGGCCGCGACGAACAGCAGCGGGACCGAGTCGGAGCTGCGCCCGATCCCGAGGAACATCTCGGCGAAGAGGCAGTAGGCGGCCGTCACCACCCACATCCACGCGGCCGTACGGGGCCGGGTGCGGGCGGCGACGACGGCGAGGACCACCAGATGGGCGGCGAGCGAGTTCGCCGCCCAGGGCCAGCCGGCCTCGTAGCCGGCGATGTATCCCACGAAGGGGGTCGACGCGAGCGAGGCCCAGAAGGCGAGGACCGGCCGGACCAGGGTGAGCAGCACGATCGCGGCCGGCGCGGCGCTGGTCACGAACGCCAGCAGGCCGAAGGCGTAGTAGATCCGGTCGTACCCCATGGCGAAGACGATCACGGCGCAGAACGCGACGAAGGCGTGCGGGAGGAGGCCCGCGTAGATCCGTATCCGCTCCGGCAGGAACCGGGTCGGCCCCCGTTCCACGTCCATGCGCGGCAGGGGTCGGTAGGCGAAGGCGTCGTGGAAGAGGTCCGCGCGCAGCCCACCGAGCGCGTCCTGCGCCAGGCGGAGCTCGGGGCTGCGGCTCGTCTCGGTGGTCTGCGTCTTGGTCACGCGAACCACCGTACGGGCGGTGGGGGACCCGGTCGTCCCGCTGGATGCGGATCCTTCCGGGTCCCCCTTGAGGACTAGGGCAGGCCTCAGGCGACGCTGTTGAACTTGGTGCCCTCGCCCGCGTACAGGTTCGTCGTCAGGCGCGTGAACGGCGCCGTGGCCGAGCCGGTGGACTTGTAGACGTACGTGCCGCCCGCCCCGTACCCGATCAGGTCCGGGCGGCCGTCGGCGTTGACGTCGCCGGCGCCGACGAGCTGGGAGAAGGCGCCCCAGCCGGAGCCGATCCTCACCCGGGGGGAGAAGTTGTTGGCGCTGTCGCCCTGGTAGAGCCACAGGACACCGGAGGCGTCACGGGCGACCAGGTCGCCGGCGGACGAGCCGGCGATGTTGCCGACGGCCGTCAGCTGGTTGTAGACGCCCCAGCCGCCGCCGACCCTGACCCGCGTCGTGAACGGACGCGTGGCGGAGCCGGTGCCGCCGTAGAACCACAGCACGCCCGAGGCGTCCGCGGCCAGGAGGTCGGGCCGGCGGTCGCCGTTGAGGTCGGAGCCGCCGGTGAGCTTGGTGTAGCCGCCCCAGCCGCCGCCGACCTTCACACGGCCGGCGAAGCTGCCGTCGCCCCTGCCCTGGTACTGCCAGAGGTAGCCGGAGCCGTCCAGGGCGACCAGGTCACCGGCGGACGAGCCCGCGATGTTGCCGACGGCCTCGATCTGCTTGTACGTGTTCCAGCCCGCGCCGATCCTGGTGCGCTGGGCGGTCTTGATCTTGCCGTCCACCGGACGGTCCCGCAGGTCGTCGCGCCACAGCACACCGGCGGAGTCCCGGGCGAGGACGTCGGTGGAGCCGTTGTCGTTGAAGTCGTGCGGGTTGGCGGTGCGGGTGACGTTCATGAGCCAGCCCTGGTGGACGGGCTCGCCGGTGCCGTCGGCCAGAGTCGCCTCCGCCTCCACCGCGTACGTGCCGTTCGGCGCGTCGACGCCGTCGATGACGCCGTCCCAGACGAAGGAGAACCGCGTGGCGATCTCGGGGGTCGTCAGACGCTTCTTGAACTCCTTGCCGGTGGCGGTGTGCGTGAGCGTGACGTCCACGTAGGCCTCGGGACGCGACAGCGTCCAGCCCAGGGTCACCTTGCCGCCGGTCTGGTCGAGGTTCACCGCGTCGGGGACGTGGACCTGCTGGATCGCCAGCGGCTTCTCGGGCACCATGCCCGTCTCCGCGACCTTGGTGACGGTCGGGGCGCCGTCCGCACCGGCCGCGACGCGGAACAGTCCGTCGCCTTCCCCGGCCCGGCTGCCGAGCAGCACCGCGGTGCCGTCGGACGCGAACGAGTAGCCCCTGGTCGTGATGCCGAGGTCGACGGCGTCTCCGCCGGTCAGGGAGACGGCCCGGGCGGGCTTCGACGGGTTGCCGTAGACCAGGCGGTCGCCCACGAGCTCGTGGTACCACTCGCCGTCGCGGGCACCCAGGACGGTCTTCTTCCGCTCGCCCGTCTTGCGGTCGACGGACGTGACGTACAGCCCGCTGGTGTTGTCGTAGTCGACCCAGGCCACGTGCGAGCCGGAGAACATCAGGCTGGTGAAGCCGTGCCCGGACTCGGCCGAGTCGTACGTCTCGGTCACCGTCCCGGTCTTCAGGTCGACCAGGGCACGGCCGCCGGTCCGCGCGGCAGCCGGGCCGGTCGCGTACCCGACGAGGACGGTGTCGTTCGTGACCGCCGAGGCGCTGAACTCGTCGGCGTCCGCCGGCAGGCCCGAGATCTTGCGGGTGGTCGTCGTGGCGCCGTCCTTGGTCACGACCTGCAGCTCCGCCGTGCCGTCCTCGTGCGTGATCTGCGCGAGGACGCTCGTCGGGCCGAGCACGGCCACGTAGGTGCCGTTCAGCGCGCCGAGGTCGATGGACACGGCGGGAGCGGCCGGGTCGGCCATGTTCCGCAGGGTGATCTGGCGCATCTTGAGGGTCCAGCCCGCGTCACCGAGGACGACCACGTCGCCGTCGGTGGTGAAGCCGCCGTTCTCCGGCACCCGGAGCGGGGTGGACTCCCCGCCGTCGTACGGCGTCCAGAGCAGGATCTTGTTGGCCAGCATGTCGTAGGTCGAGCTGAGGAAGCCGGTGGCGCCCACACCGCCGAAGTCGGACCCCTGGGGGAAGACGGGAAGGGCCGAGGCGGCCTCGGTCGCCGTGACCGCGGCCGGCGTCGCCGCGAAGGCGGCCGGAGCGGTCGCCAGGGTGCCGGCGCCGACGGCCGTGACGGCGAGGACGGCCGTGACAGCGGTGGCGAGACGGGTGCCGGTGGTGCGGAGCTGCAAGGTGAAACCCCCACGAGAAAGATCGGACACGATGGTGCGCGCCCGATCAGACTCTCGATCGACTCGAAGGGTTGTACGAGTGACTGTGGGGGAAATCCGGGCTCACCACGCCAGTTGGGCGATCTCCTCCGCCACCACCGCGCACGCGTCCGCCGACGGGTCGATCAGCGGGAAGTGGCCGACCCCCTCCAGGAGCGTCAGGCCGACCTCCTCGCCCGCCTTCGACGCCGCCTCCGCGTACGCCTCGGCCACGGCGTACGGGACGACGATGTCCTCGCGGCCCTGGACGACGGTGGTCGCGATGCCGGTCGGGAGGAGGACGGAGGGGTCCGTGGAGGCGGCGCGCGCCGCGTACTCCGCCTCGCCGCCCAGGAGTTCCGTGACCGCGCCGCCGCACACGCCCAGCTCCACCGCACGCCCGAAGTGGGAGATCGGGGCGAGGGCGACGACCCCGCGCAGCTCCTGCGGGGCGGGCAGGCGCCAGGGGGAGCCGGCCGGCAGGACGTGCCGGGCGGCGGCCCACAGCGCGAGGTGGCCGCCCGCCGAGTGGCCGGTGAGGACGGTCCGCCGCGGGTCGGCCTGCGGGAGGTGCGCGGCGGCCAGGTCCTGCACGGCGTCCAGGGCGGCGGCCACGTCGTCGAAGGTCTCCGGCCAGCGCCCGGCGACCGGGGCCGTACCGCCCTGGTGGGGAAGGCCGGGGCCGCGCCGGTACTCGACGCTCGCCACGGCGAAGCCCCGGCGGGCCAGGAAGTCCACGAAAGGAGTCAGGTGCTGCCGGTCGTACGGTGCCCGCCAGGCACCCCCGTGCAGGGCGACGACGAGCGGGGCCCGGACGCCCCCGTCGCGCGGGGCGTAGAAGTCGACCACCTGGTCCGGGTGGTCGCCGTACGCGGCGGTGGCGTCCGGGGCGACGGCCGGGTGCGAGAAGGCCGACGCCTCTTCGGCGGCATCGCGCGCGGCGGGGTCCGGCATGCTGTTCCAACCTCTCGGATACGCGGCCGAATTGGCCTGACCTGCGGGGACGGTACCAGCACCGGAACCCCCGCAGATCGGCCGATGATCAGACCTGCCGAAGAACCTCCGCCAAGGTCCTCGCCGCCCGCTCCGCGTCCGCGAAGCCGACGTACAGCGGGGTGAAGCCGAACCGCAGGATGTCGGGGCGGCGCAGGTCCCCGACGACCCCGCGCTTGATCAGCTCGGTCATGACGGCGGGCGCCTCCGCGCAGCGCAGCGCCACCTGGCTGCCGCGCTCGGCGTGCGCCCCGGGGGTCACGGAGGTGACGCGGCCCTCGGGGACGTACGCCTCGACGCACTCCAGGAAGAAGTCCGTCAGGGCGAGGGACTTGGCCCGCACGTCCTCGACCGCGACCCCGTCCCAGACGTCGAGCGCCGCTTCGAGGGCCAGCGTCGAGAGGATGTCCGGGGTGCCGACCCGGCCCCGGAGCGCGCCCGGCGCCGCCTCGTAGCCGGGGGTCATGCCGAAGGGGTCGGCGTGCGAGTTCCAGCCGGGCAGCGGCGAGTCGAAGGCGGCCTGGTGGCGCTCGGCGACGTACAGGTACGCGGGCGAACCGGGGCCGCCGTTCAGGTACTTGTAGGTGCAGCCGACGGCCAGGTCGACCCCGTGGGCGTCCAGGCCGACGGGCAGCGCGCCCGCGCTGTGGCACAGGTCCCAGACGGCGAGCGCGCCCGCCGCGTGGAGCGCGGCGGTGAGCCCGGGCAGGTCCTGGAGCCGGCCCGTGCGGTAGTCGACGTGGTTGACGAGCGCGAGGGCCGTGCGGCCGCTCGCCGCGGCCGCCATGTCGGCCGGGTCGCAGGGCACGATCTCGTGACCCGTCATCCGTGCCGCGGACTGCGCGATGTACCCGTCCGTGGGAAAGGTCGTCGCGTCGACGAGGATCTCGTCCCGGCCGTCACCGCTGATCCGGGCCGCGGCGACGACCGCCTTGAAGACGTTCACGCTCGTCGAGTCGCCGACCACGATCTGTCCCGGGGCGGCGCCCACGATCGGGGCGATCCGGTCGCCGATCCGCTCCGGCGCGGTCCACCAGCCGGACTCGTCCCAGGAGCGGATGCGCAGCTCGCCCCACTCGCGGGTGATGACGTCGGCCATGCGGGCGGGGACGTGCGCGGGCAGCGCGCCCAGCGAGTTGCCGTCGAGGTAGACGGTCCCCTCGTCGAGGGCGAACTTCGCGCGGTGCCCGGCCAGTCCGTCGGCGGCGTCGAGCTCCAGAGCCCGGCGCGAGAGGTCGTCAGACATGGCTGCGGGCCGTCCAGAGCTCGGGGAACACGTTCTTCTGGGCCCGCTTCTCCAGCCAGGCCACGCCGGCGGAGCCGCCGGTGCCGGTCTTCGCGCCCATCGCGCGCCGGGTCGCGACCAGGTGGTCGTTGCGCCAGCGCCAGATCAGCTCGGCGACGTCGCTGAGGGCCTCGCCGAGGCGGACGAGCTCGCCGTTCTGGTCGGCTTCCGCGTAGATCCCGGCCCAGACCTTCTCGACCTCGGGCGAGGGCTCGTACCGCTGCGCCAGGTCGCGGCCGAGGACCTCCTGCGGGACGGGCAGGCCGCGGCGGGCGAGGAGCCCGAGGACCTCGTCGTACAGGCTCGGCTCGTGCAGCGCCTTCTCCAGCTCGGCGTGGACGCGGGGCGCGCCCCGGTGCGGGACGAGCATGGACGCGGACTTCTCGCCGAGCAGGAACTCCATCCGCCGGTACATCGCCGACTGGAAGCCGGAGCCCTCGCCGAGCGCCGCCCGGTAGGCGTTGAACTGGCCGGGGGTGAGCTGCGCGAGCGGGCGCCAGGAGTGGTTGAGCGCCTCCAGCTCGCGCACGGAGCGCTTGAGCGCGTCCATCGCGACGGGGATGCGGTCCTCGCGCAGGGCGCGGCTCGCGGTCTCCCACTCGTGGACGATCACCGTGAACCACAGCTCCATGACCTGGGTGGTGACCAGGAAGACCATCTCGCCGGGGTCGTCCGAGCGGAGGTGCTGGAGGTGGGTGAGGACGTCCGCCTGGACGTAGTCCTCGTACGGCGTCGTGCCCGCGAAGTCGAGGTTCGGTGCGTCGACGACCGATCCGGCTCCGGAGGCATCGGGAGAACCTGGGAAGGCTGACATTTCTGTCTCCTCGATACGTGCTACCGGGTAGCGGTCCGCTCCACCGCGCGCGCTCTGCGGCGCGCCACGGGAGCTCCGGTCCCCTCGGGAGGCGCGCGCCTTCGCGCACGTCCCAAGCGCATCATGACACGAATCGGAGTTCGATCAACAGGTACGCCCTTCCCTCCGCAGCAGGAGGAAAGGGCGTTCCGCGAGGAGTTCCGGCAGGATCCGGAAACGTCAGCCGAGCGTCTCCGCCGCGGTCTCCGAGGAGTCCCGCAGGAAGGTCGTGCAGCGCTCGTACTCGTCCTTCTCACCGATGTCGCCGGCCGCCCGGGCGAGGGCGTGCAGCGCGCGCAGGAAGCCGCGGTTCGGCTCGTGCTCCCACGGCACCGGGCCGTGGCCCTTCCAGCCGTTGCGGCGCAGCGCGTCGAGGCCGCGGTGGTAGCCGGTACGGGCGTAGGCGTACGACTCGACGACCGAGCCGCGCTCGTAGGCGTCGTCGGCGAGCCGGGCCCAGGCGAGCGAGGAGGTCGGGTACTTCGCGGCGACGTCCGCCGGCGCCGTGCCGTTCGCGAGCAGCTCGCGCGGACCCGGGTCGTCGGGCAGGTGGGTGGGGGCCGGTCCCCCCAGGAGGTTCTCGTGGATGGCCATGGGCCCCAGTCTGCCTCAGGAGCCTCCGCCTGGCGCCGCGTCCCGCCTCAGGAGCCTTTTCCGGTGGGCCGCGTCCTGTCTCCCAGGGGCCCTCGCCGGTGGGCCGCGTCCTGTCCCCAGGGGCCCTCGTCGGCGGGCCGCGTCCCGCCTCAGGAGCCCTCGCCGGTGGCCACGTCCCGCTCCCCCGGGTCGAGCGGCGGGGACTGCACCCCGCAGTGGACCTTGCACTCCGGGTGGCATTCCGCCGACGCGGCCGGGGTCCGCAGGGTCGTCCAGGCGAGGACCGCGCCCACCACCAGGATCCCCGCGCACATCGGCATCGCCCGCCGGAACGTCGCCCCGAACTCCTCCGCCGAGCGGTACGCCTCCGGGCCCATCCCGGCGAGCAGCGGCAGCGCGGCCACCGCGATCAGCCCGGCCGCGCGGGCGGCCGCGTTGTTGATGCCGCTCGCGAGGCCCGCCCGGGACACGTCCACCGAGGCGAGGACGGTCGCGGTCAGCGGCGCGACCAGGGTCGTCATGCCGAGCCCGAGGACGAGCATCGCCGGCAGCACGTCGGTCACGTACACGGCGTCCTCCCCGACCCGCAGCATCAGCAGCATCCCGCCGGCGCACAGCAGCGGCCCCACGGTGAGCGGGATCCGGGGCCCGATCTTCTCCCCCAGCTCCCCGGACCTCGCGGAGAGCAGCAGCATGAGCACGGTCGTCGGCAGCAGGGCCATGCCGGCCTGCAGGGCCGAGTAGCCGGAGACCACCTGGAGCTGGAGGGCCGCCAGGAAGAAGAAGCCGCCGAACGCCGCGTACACGCAGAGGGTGACCAGGTTGACCGCGGTGAACATGCGGGAGCGGAAGATCGACGGCGGCACCATCGCCCGCTCCCCGCGCCGCCGCTCCACCACCACGAACCCGGCCCCGACCACCACCCCGGCGGCCCCGGCCCACCAGGCCGCGCCGATCAGCGCGTACGTGACGAGCGCCAGCGCCGCCGCGCCCAGGACCGCGCCGAGCACGTCGAAGCGGCCGTGCGCGGCCTCGTCCCGGGACTCCGGGACGTGCCGCAGGGCGACCGGGACGCAGATCGCGGCGAGCGGCACGTTCAGCAGGAACACCCACCGCCAGCCGGGACCGTCCACCAGCCAGCCGCCCACGAACGGCCCGATCGCCGCCCCCACCCCGCCGAAACCGGACCACAGCCCGACCGCCCGCGCCCGGTCGTCCGGGTGGAAGCTCGCCTGGATCAGCGCGAGGGAGCCGGGCGTGAGCAGCGCCCCGCCGACGCCCTGGAGGGCGCGGGCCGCGATCAGCACCCCGGCGCTCGGGGCGAGCCCGCACAGCAGGGAGGCCAGGGCGAACCACGCCACCCCGACGACGAAGACCTTCCGCCGCCCGAACCGGTCGCCGAGCGAGCCCCCGAGCAGGATCAGCCCCGCCAGCGTCAGCATGTAGGCGTTGACCGTCCACTGGAGGACGGCCAGGTCGGCGCCCAGGTCCTCGCCGATGTGCGGCAGGGCGACATTGACGACGGTCGAGTCGAGCAGCGCCATCCCGGAGCCGAGGACGGTGGTGAACACGATCCACCGGCCGGTCCCGGAGGCCATCCGCACGTCCCGCACACCCGCAGCCACACCCATGCCTGCATGGTCCCGCGAAGCGGGGGCCTCCGCGCGCCGGGTTCAGGCCGTACGCAGCCGGTTCGCCGCGCGGACCAGCGCGTCCACGCCCCGCTCGGCCTTGGCGCGGGGGCAGCCGACGTTCAGCCGGACGAAGCCGGGGGTGCCGTAGACCCCGCCCGGCATGATCGCGACCTTCTCGACCGCCACCAGCTCCTCCTGGAGCCGGGCCTCCTCGATGCCGAGCGCCCGCAGGTCGATCCAGGCCAGATAGCCGGCCTGCGGCGGGTCCCAGACCACGCCCGGGAGGTCCGCGAGGCGTTCGCGGACCATGTCCATGGTGCCCGCCACGTACGCGCGCAGCTCGTCCAGCCAGGCCGCGCCCTGCCGGTAGGCGGCGATGTGCGCGGTCAGCGAGAGGACGGCGGGCGAGGCGAGGCCCTCGCCGGTCTCCATGCGCCGGATGAACGCCTCGCGCTCGTCGGGGTCGCCGATCATGCCGTACGAACCGGAGAGGGCGGGAAAGTTGAAGGCCTTGGTGCCGGAGGTGACCAGGGCCCAACGGCGGCCCCGGCCCGGTTCGGCGATCCGCGTCCAGGGGACGTGCCGGTGGCCGTCGGACGTCAGGTCGGCGTGGATCTCGTCGCTGACGACGGCGGCGCCGTGCCGCTCGGCCAGCTCGGCGAAGACGGTGAGCTCCTCCTCCGTCCACACCCGGCCGGTCGGGTTGTGCGGGGAGCAGAGCAGCAGCATCCGGCTGTCCGGCCGGGCCAGCTCGCGCTCCAGGGCCTCCAGGTCGCCGACCGGGACGCCCCGCAGCTCGCGCCCGAGCCCGGTGACGGCCTTGCGGAAGCCGTCGTACGTGGGGGTGTGGACGACGACGCCGTCGCCGGGCGCGGTCCACATCTGGAGGAGCTGCGAGAGCTGGGAGAGCACGGAGGGCGCGTACACCAGCGTCCCGGGGTCGATCTCGGCGCCGTACCGGCTCGCGTACCAGTGGCGGATCGCCTCGCGGAACTCCCCGAGCCGCCAGTCCGTGTAGCCGAAGACCCCGTGGTCGACGCGCTCGCGCAGGGCCGCGAGGACCTCCGGCGGGGAGGCGAAGTCCATGTCGGAGATGGTGAAGGGCAGCAGGTCGGAGACGCCGAAGCGGTCCGCGATGCCGTCCCACTGGACCGACCAGGTCCCATGCCGGTCTATCTCCCGGTCGAAGTCGTACGCCATGGATCACCCTCCAGACATGGCGAGGGCCCGGCACCTCACCAGGTGACCGGGCCCGTCGCTCACAGGCTTACTTCAGCTTCGTGCCGGCCGAGCGCAGCGCGACACAGGCCTCGCCGACGCGGGCGGCCATGCCGGCCTCGGCCAGCTTGCCCCAGGTGCGCGGGTCGTAGGTGGACTTCTTGCCGACCTCGCCGTCGACCTTCAGGACACCGTCGTAGTTGCGGAACATGTGGTCCACGACCGGGCGGGTGAAGGCGTACTGGGTGTCGGTGTCGAGGTTCATCTTCACGACGCCGTTCTCGAGGGCGGTGGCGATCTCCTCGGCCGTCGAGCCCGAGCCGCCGTGGAAGACGAAGTCGAACGGGTCGGCCTTGCCGAACTTGGCGGCGACGCCGGCCTGGAGGTCCTTGAGGAGCTCGGGGCGGAGCACGACGTTGCCCGGCTTGTAGACGCCGTGGACGTTGCCGAAGGACGCGGCGAGCAGGTAGCGGCCCTTCTCGCCCAGGCCGAGGGCCTCGGCGGTGCGGATGGCGTCCTCGACGGTGGTGTACAGCTCGTCGTTGATCTCGTGGCTGACGCCGTCCTCCTCGCCGCCGGTCGGGGTGATCTCGACCTCAAGGATGATCTTGGCGGCGGCGGCCTTCGCGAGCAGCTCCTGGCCGATGGCCAGGTTGTCGGCGAGGGTCTCGGCGGAGCCGTCCCACATGTGCGACTGGAACAGCGGGTTCTCGCCACGGGCGACGCGCTCGGCGGAGACGTCGAGCAGCGGACGGACGTAGCCGTCCAGCTTGTCCTTCGGGCAGTGGTCGGTGTGGAGGGCGACCGTGATGTCGTACTTCGCGGCGACGATGTGCGCGAACTCGGCCAGGGCAACGGCGCCCGTGACCATGTCCTTGTTGTACTGACCGCCCAGGAACTCGGCACCGCCGGTCGAGATCTGGATGATGCCGTCGCTCTCGGCCTCCGCGAAGCCGCGCAGCGCAGCGTGCAGGGTCTGGGACGAGGTCACGTTGATGGCCGGGTAGGCGAACTTGCCTGCCTTCGCCCGGTCGAGCATCTCGTTGTAGACCTCGGGGGTTGCGATGGGCATTCGTCCGCTCCTTGTGATGTGCGGGGTGTGTGCGTTGCTGTCCCTGACCTAGGGGCGACGTCATCGTCGCGGCCCATCTTTCCAGACTCTTGTACGGGCTCCCACGGGCGCGGCATGCCGAAGGGCGGGGTGTTTCACGTGAAACACCCCGCCCCTGGGGAAAAACGCAGGTCAGGACCGTTCTGGCCGGGGTCCCGGACCTAAGTCACGACTTCGCGGCGGTTACGCCAGGCCGAGCTCGTCCAGCGCGTACGCGTAGAGGTACGGAACGCCCGCCGTGCCGCTGATCTTCTCGCCGGCTCCGGTGGCCCGGTCCACGATCGTGGCGACGGCGACGACCTCGGCGCCGGCCGCGCGCGCCGCCTCGACGGCGGTCAGCGGCGAGCCGCCGGTGGTGGAGGTGTCCTCGACGATCAGGACGCGACGGCCCTTGATGTCCGGGCCCTCGACCTGGCGCTGCATCCCGTGGGCCTTGGCGGCCTTGCGGACGACGAAGGCGTCGAGCCGCTCGCCCCGCGCGGCGGCGGCGTGCAGCATCGACGTCGCGACCGGGTCGGCGCCCAGCGTCAGGCCGCCGACCGCGTCGAAGTCGAGGTCCTTGGTCAGTTCGAGCATGACCTGGCCGACCAGCGGCGAAGCAGCGCCGTCCAGCGTGATCCGGCGCAGGTCCACGTAGTAGTCGGCTTCCAGACCCGAGGAGAGGGTCACCTTGCCGTGCACCACGGCCTTGTCCTTGATCTGCTGGAGCAGCTCAGCGCGTACGTCAGTCATGCTCAGCAGCTTAAAGCCGTCGCCAGCTCCAGACGCTCTCGACCTCCAGGGGGTCGATCGGGGTGACCAGGCGCGGGTGGGTGTTGAGGCCGTTCGGCGGGCCGGACTGCGGCTCGACGCAGACCGCCTCTTCGGGCTCGTCGTAGATCACGACCCACTCGGCGCGGCTGGCGACCTTCAGCTCCAGCTCCTCCGGCCAGACGAGGGTGACGTCGACGCCGTCGGGCATGCCGAAGCAGTCGTCCCAGGGGCCCGGGAGGGGGTCGACGCGGTGGCCGGTGGGCAGGTGGTCGTCCCCGCGCTCCTCCTGCCAGGCGGGCGCGAAGTCGATCCGTACGTCCTGACCGCCCTTCCCCAGGTTGCGCAGGAACCAGGGGTGCCAGCCGGCCTGCGCCGGGAAGGAGTCGTCGTAGGTCTCGACGCCGAAGCGGAGGGTGAGGGCGTCCTCGGACAGCTCGAAGATCTGGGTGACCCGGCCCTTGTACGGCCAGGGGTCGTCGAGCTCGCAGGTGAAGACGGCCTCGGTGGCGGAGGTCCGGGCGGTCTTCCACGGGATGTCGCGGACGGTGCCGTGGATGGCGTGCGGGGGCGCGGTGACCGGAAGCTGGTGGGTGGTGGCGCCGTTGCGGAAGCGGCCGAGCGCGGTCCGCCCGCACCAGGGCACCATCGGGAAGCTTCCGTACCGCTCGCCCTGGCGCAGCACCTCGGTGCCGCCGATGCGCAGGCTCTCGATCCGGCAGCCGTGGTCGGGGTTGATGGTCAACTCGGCGTCGCCCGCCGTCAGTCGCGTCTGCGTGGTCACGCCCCGACCCTAGCCGTGCCGGGACCGTTTCAACGACGTCGGCGCAGGGCCCGGCCGACGACGACGGCGGAGGCCAGCGCGAGGGCCGCGGCCGGGGCGATCCAGCGCAGGGTGGCGCCGGCGCTCGTCGTCTCGGGGGCGGGGACGGGGGCGTACCGGCCGCGCGGCGGGGCGTGGTCGACCTCCTCGGCGCTCCGCCCGATCATGGTCCGGCGGGCGTGGGCGGCCTCGGCGGCGGGCTGCGGGGCGGGGAAGTCGATCGGGGTGTCGGCCGGCCCCTCGCCCAGGCTCTCGGCGAAGTCCTCGTCGAGGAGCGGGTCGAGGGAGGACGGCGACGCGGGCACGTCGAAGGCGGAGTCCCGCCCCGACGGCTCCTCGACGCCGTCGTCGACCCCGTCGTCGTCGGTGTCGTCGGTGTCCTCGGAGTGCTCCTCCGCGAGCGCGGCCACCGCCTCCACGAACTTGTCGAGGAGCCTGGCGCCCGCGATCGAGCGCGCCTCCTCCGTGGCCTCGGCGAGCCGGCCGGCCGCCGTGAGGGCGCCGGTGAAGCTGAGGCTGGTCCCCTCGGCCACCGGGGTGAGGACGACGGTGAGGGACAGCTCGGCCGAGCCCTTGCCCCGGGCCTCGGTGCCCTCGCCCTCGTAGGTGATGGCACCGTCCCGCTCGACGACCCGCAGGGCGCCCCGGTAGGTGATGGTGTTGCCGCCGACCCGCACCTTGAGGCGGCCCGCGAGGGGGCCCGCCTCCGCGTCGGCGTCCCGCTGGAGACCGGGCACGCAGCGCACCACGCGGGCCGGGTCCGTGAGCGTCACGCGCAGGGCCTCGGCCGGGACGGGAACGAACACCTCATGGTCCATGGAAGCCGAGCCTACTCAGGGCGGGGCGCGGCGTCGCCTGTTTGCACCCGGTGGCGGACCGAGCCCCCGCCCGGTGCCGGTTCAGACCCCCGCCCGGTGCCGGTTCAGACCCCTGCCCGGTGCCGGTTCAGGCCCCGTAGCGGGGGTGCACCAGGGTCGAGGGCGGCGGTTCGGCGCCGCGGGTGCGTTCGGCGCGGCGGGCCGCGCTCTCCAGGGTCCCGGGGCCGAGCGAGCGCAGCCGGGGCGCGTCGGGGGCGAGGCCGAGGGCGGGCGGCCGGTCGCCCCGTACGGCCAGGAGGAAGCCCCAGTCCTCCGGCCCCCGCTCCGTGCCGCTGGTGCGGTCGGCGCGGTCGGGTCCGGCGGCGAAGCCCGGGGTGCGGCCGCTCGCGCTGTACGGGCGGGTCGCGAAGCCGGCGGCGCGCAGGGTGGCGTCGACGGTCCAGTAGGTGCGGGGCCGGTCGGTGACCGATCCGGCGTGCACGGCGAACCGTCCGGAGTCGTCGAGCACCCGGGCCACCAGGCCGTAGAACTCCTCCGAGTAGAGCTTGGTGCTGGGGGTGATCCCCGGGTCGGGCAGGTCGGAGATCACCACGTCGTACCGTTCCTGCGGATGATCGGCGGCGCCCCTCAGCCAGCGGAAGGCGTCCGCGTAGACGACGTGGACGCGCGGGTCGCGGAAGGCCTGGGCGTTGAGCGCGGCGAGCGCCGGGTCCGTGCGGGCGAGGCGGACGACGCCCGGGTCGAGTTCGACGACGGTGACGGAGCGGACCCCGGCGTAGCGCAGGACCTCGCGGGCGGCCAGGCCGTCGCCGCCGCCGACGATCAGCACGCGCGCGTGCGGGCCGTTCATCGCGGGGTGGACGAGGGCCTCGTGGTAGCGGTACTCGTCCCGGCCGGAGACCCGGAGGCGTCCGTCGAGGAACAGGTCGGGCGGCTCCCCCCGGCCCCCGGTCACCACGACCTCCTGGAGCTCGGTGTGGACGGCGACCCGCACCCGCTCCCCGTAGACGGCCCGGCGCGCGGCCTGTTCGAAGTCGTCGACGAGGACGGTCGCGGTGGCGAGGACGGCGAGGACGCCCACGTTCACGGCCACGAGCAGCGAACGGGAATGACGGGTCAGGTCGCGGCGGAACACCCAGAGGACCAGGCCGCCGCCCGCGACCGCGTTGACCGCGCCGGTGACGAGCGCGCCGGTGAGCTGGCCGAGCCAGGGCAGCAGCAGGAAGGGGAAGGCGAGGCCGCCGACGAGCGCCCCGACGTAGTCGGCGGCGAAGAGGTCGGCGACCGTCCCGGCGGCGTCGTCCTCCTCCCCGAGCGAGGCCTGCCGCCCGGCCCGCCCGGAGCGCGTGGCCCCCGCCGCCCGTCCCCGCTGTATGAGCGACATCAGGAGCGGGATCTCGGCGCCGATGAGCACGCCGATCGCGAGCGAGAACGCCACCAGGACGTACCGCGATTCGCCGAGCCAGGCGAAGGCCGCGTACAGCACCATCGCCGAGCAGCCGCCGATCAGCGCGAGCCCGGCCTCGACCAGGCCGAAGCCGACGGCGGCACGGCAGCGCAACCGCTTGGCGAGGAGCGAGCCCACGCCCATCGCGAAGACCATCACGGAGAGCACGACGGAGGCCTGGGTGACCGAGTCGCCGATCAAGTAGGACGCGAGGGCGACCAGTTCGAGCTCGTAGACCAGGCCGCAGGCGGCGCAGACGAAGACGACCGCGAGGACCGGGAACCGCACCGCGTCGCGCGGCGGCCGCACGGACCGCAGCGGGGGCGGCCGGCGCACCCTCTTGGGTGGCATGGTCACGGTCGGCTCGATCATGACCGTAACGCTACGTCACGACTGTCGCACTCCTTGTCACCCACACGAGTGCACATGGGGCTCCGGGAGGGCGCATCAGAGCGTTGCGGGCATACGTGCGCCGATACGGGTCCTGGTCACCACCAACTGCCCCTCCTGCGGGTAGGCGTGCCAGGTGCGCCACCGCACCTGGCCCTCGTGACGCTGCGCGAGCATCGCCGTGAAGGCGTGCGGGGAGCCGGGAAAGGTCCCCGCGAGCCCGTTGGGGTGGTCGGCGACGAGCGCGAGCAACTCCTGTGCGCGGCCCGCGAAGGAGCCCTCCGAGAGCGTCTCGACGCGCGCCGCGAATTCGTACTCCCACTCGCCGACGCGCTTGGACACGCCGAGCGGGAGCGGGGTGCTGCTGCCGGGCATGCAGGCCACGGTCTCCGAGCAGTGGCGCCCCTCCTCCTCCAGGAGGACCTGGTGGGAGGCGCCGAGCAGTCTCAACTGGAGCTTGGCGCCCGCGAGTTCGAGGTCGAGCACGGCGAGCGCGGGCAGCGGCTCGCGCCCGAGGGCCCAGGCCAGATCGGCCGCGCGCGTATCGGTGTAGGAGGTCTTCAAGGTGGTGAGCATGGGTCGGCTCCGCAAACACGGTTTGACGGGTGGGCCGGGGGCGCCCCGGAGAAGGGTTCTACGGGAGTGGGGAATCGCCGGCTCGGGTCCACACACGGTCCGAGGGCTGTCTCTGTCAGGAGCGAGAGAACCACGGACCCCGGGCGACTCGCAGCGTTTTTACCCAACTTGCCGTGTTTTCCAACCCCTTCGGGGCCCCCACAGTTCACTTGTTCAATCAGCTGCCGCCGCCGCAGCCACCCCCGCCACAGCCGGATCCGCAGGAGCCCCCGGACCCGCAGGAGCTGCTGCCACAGCCGCCCCCGCCCCCACCGTCGGCCCAGCTCCCGCCGCTCCCCCGTCCCCCGCGCCGCTTGCCGCGCCGCTTGCTTCCGCCGCCCGAGTTCCGGCCGCCGGCGACCAGCGCGATGACCACCACCGCGATGACGATGAAGATGAAGAATCCCATCAGTACTACCCCCGTTCTTCTGTGCGAGGGGGATTCCCGCTCCGACGCCCCGTCAAAGCGCACTTGAGCAAGTCCAGAGCTTGGCCCCAGGATGGCCGCCATGACACGACCGCTGCTCAATCGCCGCCTCGCCGAGTTCGGGACGACGATCTTCGCCGAGATGTCCGCGCTCGCCGCCAGGACCGGGTCGATCAACCTCGGTCAGGGCTTCCCCGACACCGACGGCCCGGAGGAGATCCGGGAGGCGGCGGTCCGCGCCCTGCGGGACGGCCGCGGCAACCAGTACCCGCCCGGCCCCGGCGTCCCCGAGCTGCGGTCGGCGATCGCCGACCACCAGCGCGAGCGGTACGGCCTCGCGTACGACCCCGACACGGAGGTCCTCGTCACGGCGGGCGCCACCGAGGCGATCGCGGCGGCCCTGCTCGCCCTGGTCGAGCCCGGCGACGAGGTCATCGCCCTGGAGCCGTACTACGACTCGTACGCCGCCTGCGTCGCGATGGCCGGCGGCACCCGCGTCCCCGTCACCCTCCGCCCCCACGAGGGCGCCTACGTCCTCGACCTCGACGAGCTGCGCGCCGCCGTCACCGACCGCACCCGGCTGATCCTGCTCAACACCCCCCACAACCCCACCGGCACGGTCCTCACCCGCGCCGAACTCACCGCCGTCGCCGAGCTGGCGATCGAGCGGGACCTCCTCGTCGTCACGGACGAGGTGTACGAGCACCTGGTCTTCGACGGGGCCGAACACCTCCCGATCGCGAGCCTCCCCGGCATGCGCGAGCGCACGGTCACCATCGGCTCGGCCGGCAAGACGTTCTCCTTCACCGGCTGGAAGGTCGGCTGGGTCACCGCGAGCCCCGAGCTGACCTCCGCCGTCCGCTCGGCCAAGCAGTTCCTCACGTACGTCTCCTCGGGCCCCTTCCAGTACGCGGTCGCCGAGGCCCTGCGCCTCCCGGCCGCCTACTTCGACGGGCTCCGCGCCGAGCTGAGCGCCAAGCGGGACCTGCTGAGCGAGGGCCTCGCGCAGGCGGGCTTCGAGGTCTACCGGCCGGCCGGCACCTACTTCGTCACCACCGACATCCGCCCCCTCGGCGCCACCGACGGCTTCGCCTTCTGCCGCTCCCTCCCGGAGCGCGCCGGGGTCGTCGCCATCCCCAACGCCGTCTTCTACGACCACCGCGAGGCCGGCGCCCCCTTCGTCCGCTTCGCCTTCTGCAAGCGGACCGAGGTCCTGGAGGAGGCCGTCTCCCGCCTCAAGGCCCTCAGCGCCTGACGAGGCCGTTCGGCCGGGCGGGGGGTGGACGCCCGCACCCGTGCGCGCCTCCGGGCACCGGGACGATCATCGGGTAGACCGATTGACCGGGTAATGATCGGTCCCCGCGCCCGGAGGTGCACCCTGTCCGCCGAGACACTCGACCGCCCGGCGGCCCCGCCGGCCGTGGTCCGCAGCGGGCCCCGCGCCCGGGACCGGGGCCCGCTGCGCCGGGCGGTGCCCGCCCTCGGCCTCTTCGCCGCCGCCCGCCTCACCGGACTGCTCGTCCTCGCCCTGTGGGCCCGGCACTCCGGCCGCTCGCCCCGGGCGCTCCTCGCGACCTCCTGGGACTCCCGGTGGTACGCGGAGATCGCCGCGCACGGCTACGGGCGCGTCCTCCACGGCGCCCACGGCATGGTCCTGGACGACCTGGCGTTCTTCCCGCTCTACCCGGCGCTCGTCCGGGCCGTGACCACCGTGCTGCCGGTCACCGGGGGCACCGCCGGGCTGCTGCTGTCCTGGCTCGCGGCCGGGGCCGCCGCCTGGGGCGTCTACCTGGTCGGGGAGCGGCTGCGCGGCCGCAGGACCGCGACCGTCCTCGTCCTGCTGTGGGGCCTGCTGCCGCACTCGGTCGTGCTGACCATGGCGTACACCGAACCGGTGATGACCGCGTTCGCCGCCTGGGCGCTGTACGCGCTGCTCACCCGCCGCTGGCCGGCCGCGGCCGTCCTCGCGGGCCTCGCCGGTCTCACCCGGCCGAACGGGATGGCGGTCGCCGCCGCCGTCCTGGCCGCCGCCGGCTGCGAGCTGTGGCGGACCCGGGGCCGGTCCGGGCCCCGCGTCTGGGCGGCGGGCCTGCTCGCGCCGGCGGGCTGGCTCTCGTACGTGCTCTGGGTGGGCGTCCGGAAGGGCGATCCGCTCGGCGGCTACTTCGCCGTGCAGTCCGGCTGGACCTCCCGCTTCGACCTCGGCAGGGGCTCCCTCGTCTTCGTCCGGGACATGCTGGGCGGCACCACGCAGTTCGGCTTCGCGATGGCCCTGCTCATCACCGGCGCCGCGGTGCTGCTCTTCGCGCTCCTCGTCTGCGGGGAGCGGCCGCCGCCGCCCGTGCTCGCCTACGCGGCGGTGCTCGTGCTCATCGCCGTCGGCGGCTCGGGCTTCTTCGAGTCGAAGCCGCGCTTCCTGCTGCCGGCCTTCCCGCTGCTGCTGCCGCTCGCGGCCGCACTGACGAAAGCCCGGCCGAGGGCCGCGATCCTGGTGGTCGCGGCCCTGGCCGGGCTGTCGTTCTGCTACGGGGCCTACGCCCTGACGCTCGCACGCATGGCGATCTGAGCGCCGGGGGCGCGGGAGGCTCAGGCCTCCTCGTCGCCCTTCTCCTCGGAGGACTCCAGGCCGAACTGCTCGACGATCCACTTGTCGAACTCGATGGAGGCGCGGACCCAGCTGACCGTGGAGGACACGAAGTGCTCCAGGGCGACGCCGGTGCCGATCAGCATCTGCGCCTCGCCGATGAGGCGGAGGGTGGCGGAGCCGTCCTCCTCCTCGTGCAGGTGCGTGTACACCTTGGGCCACAGGGTGCGGCGGTTCCAGTCGTCGATCGCGTCGAGGATCTTCGCGCGGTCGTCGGCCGAGTGCGGGCGGTCGTAGAACGTCCGCACCGAGAAGACCTGCTGCTCGCCCTCGCCGCGGAACATGAAGTACGTGCGGAACTCCTCCCACGGCGCCGCGAGGTCACCCTCGTCGTCGACGACGTACTTGAGTTCCATCTGCTCGAGGAGCTGCTTGACGAGGTCCTGGTCGGGGACGACGGGGCCCGCCGGTCCTACGGCCTGAGGCTGGGGCTGGCCCCCGAAATTCGGAATCGAGGACGGGTCGATGCTCACCGTGTTTTTCCCTTCGTACGGATGTCGCCATCCTCCCCCATGCCGGGCGGTACGTGGCAAGCCCCACCGCCCGCGATCCGCTGCGGGCTGACAAGATCCCGCCGCGGGCGATGGGGTCCGCCCCGGCCGCCAGGGCCCGTCCCTAGCTCGCCGCTCCCACGATCAGACCGTCCTCGAAGCGGTCCACGCGGACCGTGTCGCCGTCCACGACCTCGCCCGCGAGGATCTCCTTGGCGAGCCGGTCGCCGATCGCCGTCTGGATCAGGCGGCGCAGCGGCCTGGCGCCGTACGCGGGGTCGTTGCCCTCCTCGGCGAGCCACTCCAGGGCCGCCGGGGTGACGTCCAGGGTGAGGCGCCGGTCGGCGAGCCGCTTGGCGAGCCGGTCGATCTGGAGCTGCGCGATCCGGCCCAGCTCGGACCGGTCGAGCGCCGAGAAGACGACGAGGTCGTCCAGACGGTTGAGGAACTCCGGCTTGAAACTGGCCCGGACGACCTCCAGGACCTGCTGCTTCTTCACGTCCTCCGAGGTCAGCGGCTCGACCAGGAACTGGCTGCCGAGGTTCGAGGTGAGGATCAGGATGGTGTTGCGGAAATCCACCGTCCGGCCCTGTCCGTCGGTCAGACGGCCGTCGTCGAGGACCTGGAGCAGGACGTCGAAGACCTCCGGGTGCGCCTTCTCCACCTCGTCGAGCAGGACCACGCTGTACGGGCGGCGGCGGACCGCCTCCGTGAGCTGGCCGCCCTCCTCGTAGCCGACGTAGCCGGGAGGCGCGCCGACGAGCCGGGCGACGGAGTGCTTCTCGCCGTACTCCGACATGTCGATGCGGATCATGGCCCGCTCGTCGTCGAAGAGGAAGTCCGCGAGCGCCTTCGCCAGCTCGGTCTTGCCGACGCCGGTCGGGCCGAGGAAGAGGAAGGAGCCGGTGGGCCGGTCGGGGTCGGCGATCCCGGCGCGGGTGCGGCGCACCGCGTCGGAGACCGCCTGGACGGCCTCGGACTGGCCGATCAGCCGCCTGCCGAGCTCGTCCTCCATGCGGAGCAGCTTCTGCGTCTCGCCCTCCAGGAGGCGGCCGGCGGGGATGCCGGTCCAGGAGCCGACCACGTCCGCGATGTCGTCGGGGCCGACCTCCTCCTTGACCATGGTGTCCTTGGACGCCTCCTGCTGGGCCTCGGCCTCGGTGGCGGCCTCCAGCTCCCGCTCCAGGCCCGGGATCTCCCCGTACAGCAGCTTGGAGGCGGTGTCGAAGTCGCCGTCGCGCTGGGCGCGCTCGGCGCGGCCGCGGGTCTCGTCGAGGCGCTCCTTGAGCTCGCCGACCCGGTTGAGGGACTGCTTCTCCTTCTCCCAGCGGGCGGTGAGGCCGCGCAGCTCCTCCTCGCGGTCGGCGAGGTCGCGGCGCAGCTTCTCCAGGCGCTGCTTGCTCGCCGCGTCCGTCTCGTTCTTCAGGGCCAGCTCCTCCATGCGGAGCCGGTCCACGGAGCGCTGGAGCTCGTCGATCTCGACGGGCGAGGAGTCGATCTCCATGCGGAGCCGGGAGGCGGCCTCGTCGACGAGGTCGATGGCCTTGTCGGGGAGGAAGCGGGAGGTGATGTACCGGTCGGAGAGGGTCGCGGCGGCCACCAGGGCGGAGTCGTTGATCTGCACCTTGTGGTGGGCCTCGTACCGGCCCTTGAGGCCGCGGAGGATCGCGATGGTGTCCTCGACGGTCGGCTCGGCGACCAGGACCTGCTGGAAGCGGCGCTCCAGGGCGGGGTCCTTCTCGATCCGCTCGCGGTACTCGTCGAGGGTGGTCGCGCCGACCATGCGGAGCTCGCCGCGGGCCAGCATCGGCTTGAGCATGTTGCCGGCGTCCATGGCGGAGTCGCCGCCGGCGCCCGCGCCGACGACCGTGTGCAGCTCGTCGATGAAGGTGATGATCTGGCCGTCGCTCTCCTTGATCTCGGAGAGGACGGTCTTCAGGCGCTCCTCGAACTCGCCGCGGTACTTCGCGCCGGCGACCATCGCGCCGAGGTCGAGCGAGACGAGCCGCTTGTTCTTCAGGGACTCGGGGACGTCGCCCTTCACGATCCGCTGGGCGAGGCCCTCGACGACGGCGGTCTTGCCGACGCCCGGCTCGCCGATGAGGACCGGGTTGTTCTTGGTGCGGCGGGACAGCACCTGGACGACGCGCCGGATCTCGTGGTCGCGGCCGATGACCGGGTCCAGCCTGCCCTCGCGCGCGGCGGCCGTGAAGTCCGTGCCGAACTTCTCCAGCGCCTTGTACTGCCCCTCCGGGTCGGGTGTGGTCACCCGGCGTCCTCCCCTGCTCTTCTCGAACGCGTCGAGCAGCTTCTTCGCGCTCGCGCCCTGCTGGTCGAGGATCTCACCGGCGTGGCCCCCCTTGGCGGCGATGCCGACGAGGAGGTGCTCGGTGGAGAGGTAGTCGTCGCCGAGCTCCTTGGCGCGCTTGTCGGCGTCGGCGATGACCGCGAGGAACTCGCGGCCCGGTTGCGGGGGCGCGACCGTGGACCCGGTGACGCTCGGCAGGGCGGCGAGCAGCCGCTCCGCGCCGGCCCGCACGACGGCCTGGTCGGCGCCGACGGCGGCCAGCAGGTCGGTGATGTTCTCGTTGTCCTGACCGGCCAGGAGGGCCAGCAGCAGGTGGGCGGGGGTCAGGTCGGCATGTCCTTCGGACACGGCACGGCTGCTCGCCGCGTTGATCGCGTCCCGGCTCCTGTTGGTCAGTTCGGCGTCCACGTGCGGTGCTCCTCCTCGAACGTCGTGGGTCCACTTCCCTCTATGACCCTTCCAACGTACACAAAGTTGAGTCTATTCCGCTCAAGGTTTTGACGGGAGCTCCGCCACGGGTAGTTTCCGGGCATGGCCACAGACCCCAGGAACCCGTCCGACTCGTACCTGAGCTTCTGGCGCGAGTACCACATGTGCACCCTGACCACCCCGCGCCCCGACGGCACGCCGCACGTCGTCGCGGTCGGCGTCACGTACGACCCCGAGGGCGGGTACGCGCGCGTGATCACCAACAAGAACAGCCGGAAGGTCGCCAACGTCCTGGCGGCGGGCGCGGACGGCGCGCGGGTCGCGGTCTGCCAGGTCGACAAGGGGCGCTGGGCCACCCTGGAGGGCGTCGCCCACGTCCGCACGGAGGCCGAGACGGTCGCGGACGCCGTCGGCCGCTACGCCGAGCGCTACGGGCGCGTGCCGAGCCCGAACCCGGACCGGGTCGTCATCGAGATCGCCCTCACGCGGGCGATGGGCCGCGCCTGACCCGTACGGGAAAAGCGAAAAGCACAGCGGCGCCATCGCGTTTCAGGTCCGCGATGGCGCCGCTGTGTGGGGGAAGTGCCGGAGCGATCTACAACGACGGGGGAATCGCTCAGGCACTGCGGGGGGTGGCGGTGATGGTCTCGGGCTCGATCAGCTGGTGGTCGCGCTGGTCGAGATTGACGAAGATCATGCCGTACCGGATGGCACAGCGGATGGGCTGTGGAGCGCCTCGGGGGCGGCGCAGGCACCGGTACGCACGGACGTCTTCGTCCTGACCGCGGGCGACGACGATCGGCTCTCCGAAGAGCGTGACCTTCAGCGAGTCGCCACGGTGGGGGATTGCCGTGGCGAGATCGACGAAGTGCCAGCCGGAGCGGTAGGCCGAAGCCATCTCCCGGCGGAACCTGGGATCATCGGGAACATTCATGGCCCTGGCTAGCTCCAGCCGGGGTCCTGTGCGGGAGCCACGCTCCAGCCCGGGTCGTCCACCACGGTGGGGGCCGCGAAGTGCCAGCCCGGGTCGAGCGGAGCGGCCTGCACGTGCGCCGGCTCCGAGTGCCAACCCGGGTCGAGGGCCACTCCCGCGCCCACCGTGGCGGCCGCGATGAAGGCGAATCCGGCCGCCGCGCGTATGAGCTTCTTCATCATCACCGAGCAACCTCACTTGAAGGCAACGTCTGTTTCCAACCCCCGCAGGTAAGACGATGGCTTACTCTCTGCGCCTGCACCACCAAACCCAGGCATCATGTTCCTGAGATGCAGGAGCCTGGGGGTGTTCATATGCGGAAACAAGCGGACGAAACAGGTCACCCACATTCGCATGCGGAACTGTGCGAAGCGGGCTCCGAGCTGTACGCGGCCGCTCTGCGCGCCGGGCGAATAGCCCGGTCAGAGGCGGTCGAGGCACCCTGCCTCCTCGACCTCGCGCTGCTCCACCCCGACCCGGACGACGCGCAGTGGCTGCGCCCGGTCCCCCCCTCCGCCGCGCTCGCCCAGCTGCTCCAGCCGATCGAACGGGAGATCCTCGACCGCCGGCGGCGCACCGTCGCGCTGTCCGACGCCTTCGAGCCGTTCATGGCCATCAGCGCCCACGACTCCCCCGCCACACACGCCATCAACGTCCTCGAAGGCATCGACCGCATCAACTCGACCCTCGACCGCGTCGTGGCCAACTGCCGCAGCGAGCTCCTCACCGTCCAGCCGGGCGGCGGCCGCCCCGCGCAGGCCCTCAGCGAGGCCCTCGACCGCGTCTCCCCCCTGCTCGGCCGCGGCATCACCATGCGCACGCTCTACCAGCACACCGCGCGCCACACCGAGCTCACCCTGACCTATCTGGAGCACGTCGGCCCCGAGGTCCAGGTCCGCACCCTCGAGGAGATCATCGACCGGCTGATCATCGTCGACCGCGAGGTCGCCTTCATCCCGGCCCGCAGCGACCGCCAGGTGGCCCTGGAGCTGCGCCACCCCGGCCTGGTGGCCTACCTCTGCGGCGTCTTCGACCAGTTCTGGCAGCTGGCGGTGCCGATCCGGGAGGAGATCCCGTACGACATCAAGACCGACGGCATCGGCGGCGTCCAGCGGTCCATCGCCAGGCTCCTCGTCGAGGGGCACGTCGACGAGGCCATCGCCCGCCGGCTCGGGATGAACGTACGGACCTGCCGGGCGCACATCGCCAAGCTCGCCGCCGCCCTCGGCAGCGGGAGCCGGGCACAGCTCGGCTATCTGATCGCCCAGTCCGGCATCCTCGAACGGGACAACTGAAAGAGGCCCCCTCCACCCGCTGGTGGAGGGGGCCTCTTCCGGACGGAGACAGGGGCGGAGGGCTACTCGCCGCGCTTCGGGCGCCACACCACGAGGGCGCTCGCCTGCTGCACATCGGTGTACGGCACCAGGTCCCGGCGGTACGAGGCGTGCACCTGGGCCTCGCGCTGGCGCAGCGTCGCCGCCGCGCCCTCGACCGCCGCCGACAGCTCGGACACCCGTGCCTGGAGCGCCGCGACCTGGTTCTCCAGTTCGATGATCCGCTTGATCCCGGCCAGGTTGATGCCCTCGTCCTGCGACAGCTGCTGCACCTGGCGGAGCAGCTCGATGTCACGGGCCGAGTAGCGCCGCCCGCGGCCCGCCGTGCGGTCCGGGGAGACCAGACCGAGCCGGTCGTACTGCCGCAGGGTCTGCGGATGCAGACCGGAGAGCTGGGCCGCCACCGAGATGACGTACACCGGCGACTCGTCGGTCAGCTCGTACGGATTGCGTCTCATCGGGTCACGCTCCCTTCGCCGCCTGGAACAGCTCGGCCCTCGGGTCCTCGGAGGCGGTCGCCTCGCGGAAGTTCTCCAGGGCCTCGCGCGCCTTGTCGTCCAGTTCCTTCGGCACCGCCACCTCGACCGTCACGAGGAGGTCGCCGCGCGTGCCGTCCTTGCGGACCGCGCCCTTGCCCCGGGCGCGCATGGTCCGGCCGTTCGGGGTGCCCGGGGGCAGCTTGAGGGTGACCGCGGGGCCACCGAGGGTCGGGACCTTGATCTCGCCGCCGAGCGCCGCCTCCGAGAAGGAGACCGGCACGGTGACGGTGAGGTTGTCGTCCTTGCGGCCGAAGACCGGGTGCTCGTCGACGTGCACGACGACGTACAGGTCGCCGTGCTGCCCGCCGCGCTCGCCCGGCGCTCCCTTGCCGCGGAGACGGATCTTCTGGTTGTCGCTGACGCCCGCCGGGATGCGGACCTGCATGGTGCGGGAGGACTTGGCCCGCCCGCTGCCCTTGCAGACCTCGCAGGGGTTCTCGGCGATGAGGCCGCGGCCCTTGCAGTCCACGCAGGGGTCGGTGAGCGAGAAGCCGCCGCCGCTGCCGCGCGAGACCTGCCCGGTGCCGACGCAGGTCGGGCACACGCGGGGCGTGCCGTTCTTGTCGCCGGTCCCGGAGCACGCCGTGCACGGCTGCTGGCTGGACATCCGCAGCGGTACGGTCGCGCCCTCGATGGCCTCGGTGAAGCTGAGCGTCACCTCGGACTCGATGTCCTGGCCTCGCCGCGGCTGGGTGCGGGTGCCCGCTCCCCCGCCGCGGTTGAACAGGCCGCCGAAGACGTCGCCGATGCCTCCGCCGCCGCCGAAGCCGCCGGCCCCGCCCTGGGCGCCCCCGAAGAGGTCGCCCAGGTCGAAGTTGAACGATCCGCCGCCTCCGGGGCCGCCGGCACGGAAGCCGCCGTTCCCGAAGAGGGCGCGGGCGTCGTCGTACTCCTTGCGCTTCTTGGGGTCGCCGATGACGTCGTTCGCCTCGGAGATCTCCTTGAAGCGCGCCTCGGCGCTCGCGTCACCCTTGTTGGCGTCCGGATGGTTCTCGCGGGCGAGCTTCCGGTACGCCTTCTTGATCTCGGCCTCGGTGGCGTCCTTGGGGACGCCGAGAACCTTGTAGTAGTCCTTCTCGACGAAGTCCTTCGTGCTCATCGACGTCCCTCCTCCCGCGCACGGGTACGGCTGTTACTCGCTGTCCTTCTCGGACTTGTCGGACTTGCCGGGGTCTTCCGACTCCTCGGCCTTGCCCTGCGCCCCGGGCTGGGGCTCGGCGACGGCCACGCGGGCGGGCCGGATGGTCCGCTCGCCGATCCGGTACCCCGGCTGCAGGATCGCCACGCAGGTCGTCTCGGTGACGTCCGGCGCGTACGAGTGCATCAGGGCCTCGTGGATCGTCGGGTCGAAGGGCTCGCCCTCCTTGCCGAACTGCTGCAGACCCATCTTGGCGACGACGGTCTCCAGCGATTCGGCCACCGACTTGAACCCGCCCACGAGCTCGCCGTGGTCCCGGGCCCGGCCGACGTCGTCGAGGACGGGCAGGAGCTCGGACAGGAGGCTCGCGACGGCGATCTCCTTGACCGTGACCCGGTCCCGCTCCACGCGGCGGCGGTAGTTCTGGTACTCGGCCTGGAGCCGCTGGAGGTCGCCCGTGCGCTCGGTGAGCGCCGTGCGGGCCTGGTCCAGCTGCGCCAGGAGGGCTACATCCGTAGCGTCCCCGGCCGGGGCCGTCGAGTCCTCCTCGGAGGTCTCGACGGTCTCGGCGGCGTCGTCAGCGGTGGCGCCGGAGGGGACGTCGGACTTCTCCTCGAAGCCCGGGGTCTCCTCGGTCACGCCTGGCCGCCCTTCTCGTCGTCCACGATCTCGGCGTCGACGACGTCGTCGTCGGCCTTCGGGGCCTCGGCGCCCGCGGCACCGGCAGCGCCCGGGGCGTCGGCGTACAGCGCCTGGCCGAGCTTCTGCGAGACGGCCGCGACCTTCTCGGTGGCGGTGCGGATCTCGGCGGTGTCCTCGCCCTTGAGCTTCTCCTTCAGCTCGCCGAGCGCGGCCTCGACCTCGCTCTTGACGTCACCGGGGAGCTTGTCCTCGTTGTCCTTGATGAACTTCTCGGTCTGGTAGACGAGCTGCTCACCCTGGTTGCGGGTCTCGGCGGCCTCGCGGCGACGGTGGTCCTCGTCCGCGTACTGCTCGGCCTCCTGGCGCATCCGGTCGACCTCGTCCTTCGGCAGCGAGGAGCCGCCGGTGACGGTCATCTTCTGCTCCTTGCCCGTGCCCAGGTCCTTCGCGGTCACGTGCATGATGCCGTTGGCGTCGATGTCGAAGGCGACCTCGATCTGCGGGACGCCACGCGGGGCCGGCGGCAGACCGGTCAGCTCGAACATGCCGAGCTTCTTGTTGTACGCCGCGATCTCGCGCTCGCCCTGGTAGACCTGGATCTGCACGGACGGCTGGTTGTCCTCGGCCGTCGTGAAGATCTCGGACCGCTTGGTCGGGATCGTGGTGTTGCGCTCGATGAGCTTGGTCATGATGCCGCCCTTGGTCTCGATGCCGAGGGACAGCGGGGTCACGTCGAGGAGCAGGACGTCCTTGACCTCGCCCTTGAGGACACCGGCCTGGAGCGCGGCGCCGATGGCGACGACCTCGTCCGGGTTCACGCCCTTGTTGGCGTCCTGACCGCCGGTCAGCTCCTTGACGAGCTCGGCGACGGCCGGCATGCGGGTCGAGCCACCGACGAGAACGACGTGGTCGATCTCCTTGAGGGCGATGCCCGCGTCCTTGATGACGTTGTGGAACGGCACCTTGCAGCGGTCGAGCAGGTCGGAGGTGAGCTGCTGGAACTGGGCGCGCGTGAGCTTCTCGTCCAGGTGCAGCGGGCCCTCGGCGGAGGCCGTGATGTAGGGCAGGTTGATCGTGGTCTCGGTCGAGGACGAGAGCTCGATCTTCGCCTTCTCCGCGGCCTCGCGGAGACGCTGGAGAGCCATCTTGTCCTTGGCCAGGTCCACGCCGTGGCCGTTCTGGAACTGCGTCACCAGGTAGTCGACGACGCGCTGGTCCCAGTCGTCACCACCGAGGTGGTTGTCACCGTTGGTGGCCTTCACCTCGACGACGCCGTCGCCGATCTCCAGGAGGGACACGTCGAAGGTGCCGCCACCGAGGTCGAAGACGAGGATCGTCTGGTCGTCCTTGTCGAGGCCGTAGGCCAGGGCGGCCGCGGTCGGCTCGTTGACGATGCGCAGGACGTTGAGGCCCGCGATCTCACCGGCCTCCTTGGTGGCCTGACGCTCGGAGTCGTTGAAGTACGCCGGGACGGTGATGACCGCGTCGACGACCTTCTCGCCCAGGTACGCCTCGGCGTCGCGCTTGAGCTTCTGCAGGATGAAGGCGCTCATCTGCTGCGGGTTGAAGCTCTTGCCGTCGATGTCGATCTTCCAGTCGGTGCCCATGTGGCGCTTGACCGACCGGATGGTCCTGTCGACGTTGGTGACGGCCTGACGCTTGGCCACCTCGCCGACGAGCACCTCGCCGTTCTTCGCGAAGGCGACGACGGACGGCGTGGTCCTGGCGCCCTCGGCGTTGGTGATGACGGTGGGCTCGCCGCCTTCGAGAACGCTGACGACGGAGTTAGTCGTGCCCAGGTCGATGCCGACCGCACGTGCCATTTCGATTCCTCCAGCTGACTGACTTGAGTGGAACTGACTCAAGGATGCACGAGGAGGCCGCCCGCGTCAACAGACCTGAGTCGAGCCGACTCAACTCTTCGTCGGCCCGGGCGCTCAACCGGCGTGCCGTTCCCCCATTTGACCAGGTTCGCATGAGAGGGTCCGGACATAGTCAGGACATGTCCGAGGATTCCCGTCCCGGGGTTCCCGTCCCGGGATCACCAGCCCCGGGATCCCCGTCCCAGGGTTCCCGCCCCAGGGTTCCCGCCGAAGGGTGTGAGCGCATGACGGCGAAGCGCGCGTTCGACGTGGCGGGCGGGCTCGCCCTGCTCCTCGCGCTCGCGCCCCTGATCGCCTGGACCGCCCTGTCCGTCACCCTCGGCGGGAGCGGCCCGGTCCTGCGCCGCCGGACGGTGGCCGGCCTGGCGGGGCGGCCCTTCACGATGCTGACCTTCCGCACGAGGAGTCCGCTGGCCGCGCTGCCGCTCCTGCTCCACGTGGTCACGGGCCGGATGTCGCTCGTCGGCCCGTGCCCGCTGACCCCGACCCACCGCGAGTGCGCGGGCGAGGGCCGGCGCCGGCTCTCCGTACGTCCGGGGATGACGGGACCGTGGCAGATCAGCGGTCGCTCGGAGCTGCCGTGGGAGGAGCGCGAGCTGCTCGATCTCCACTATGTGGACCACCATTGGCTGGGGATGGATCTGCTGATCCTTGCGCGTACGCTTCCAGCAGTCCGCAGGCGTCGCACGGCAAGGTTTGCCTGAGCGACACATATCACCGCGAGCGCCGCTACAGTGCGGCGCCGTGACCGGGTAATCTCAGCGGGAACTCCATAAGTTACCGCTTAGTAGGCCCGCCCGAGGAGCCCGTCATGCAACTCGCCGCGATCATCGTGTCGATCGCCATCACGGTGGTGGCCGTCGCGCTGTTCGGCCGCGCCATCGTGCAGATCTACCGCTTCGTGCGGCTCGGTCAGCCCGTCCCCGCCGGCACGCGCACCGGTGACCCCAAGCAGCGCACCATCACGCTGGTCAAGGAATTCCTCGGCCACACGCGCATGAACCGCTGGGGCATCGTCGGCTTCGCGCACTGGTTCGTCGCGGTGGGCTTCTTCTCGCTGCTCCTCACGATCGTGAACGCCTTCGGCCAGCTCTTCCAGGCCGACTGGCTCATCCCGATCATCGGCGACTGGCTGCCGTACGAGATCTTCACCGAGTTCCTCGGCCTGATGACGGTCCTCGGCATCGTGACGCTCATCGTCATCCGCCAGCTGAGCAAGCCGACCAAGGCCGGCCGCAAGTCCCGCTTCGCCGGCTCCAAGACCGGCCAGGCGTACTTCGTCGAGGCCGTCATCCTGATCGTCGGCGTCTGCATCATGACGCTCCGCGCCCTCGAAGGCGTCCAGCACGACGTCACGAGCTGGGAGCCGGGCTTCTTCGCCTCGTACCCGCTGATCACGCTCCTCGACGGCCTGGACCTCAGCACGATCCAGTACCTCACCTACTTCTTCGCGTGCCTCAAGATCGTCACGTCCTTCACCTGGATGATCACGGTCTCGCTCAACACCAACATGGGCGTCGCCTGGCACCGCTTCCTCGGCTTCCCGAACATCTGGTTCAAGCGCAACGCCGACGGCTCCACCGCCCTGGGCGCGCTCCAGCCGATGACCACGGCCGGCAAGGAGATCGACTGGGAGGACCCGGCCGAGGACGCCGTCTTCGGCGTCTCCCAGGTCGAGCAGTTCTCCTGGAAGGGCATCCTCGACTTCTCCACCTGCACCGAGTGCGGCCGCTGCCAGTCGCAGTGCCCCGCCTGGAACACGGGCAAGCCGCTCTCCCCGAAGCTCCTGATCATGTCCCTCCGGGACCACGCCCACGCCAAGGCGCCGTACCTGCTCGCGGGCGGCGGCAAGACCATGGAGGGCGACGAGAAGGCCACCGAGGAGCAGCTGAAGGACGTCCCGGCCGCCGCCCTGGCCGAGGCCGAGCGCCCCCTCATCGGCACCGCCGAGGAGAACGGCGTCATCGACCCCGACGTCCTGTGGTCCTGCACCACCTGCGGCGCCTGCGTCGAGCAGTGCCCGGTCGACATCGAGCACATCGACCACATCGTCGACATGCGCCGCTACCAGGTCATGATCGAGTCCGCCTTCCCGTCGGAGGCCGGCACGATGCTCAAGAACCTGGAGAAGAAGGGCAACCCCTGGGGCCTGGCCAAGAAGCAGCGCGTCGAGTGGACCAAGGAGGTCGACTTCGAGGTCCCGATCGTCGGCAAGGACATCGAGGACCTGTCCGAGGTCGACTACCTCTACTGGGTCGGCTGCGCCGGCGCCCTGGAGGACCGCGCCAAGAAGACCACCAAGGCCTTCGCCGAGCTGCTCCACATCGCGGGCGTCAAGTTCGCGATCATGGGCGGCGACGAGAAGTGCACCGGTGACTCCCCCCGCCGCCTCGGCAACGAGCCGCTGTTCCAGCAGCTCGGCTCCGAGAACGTCGCCATGCTGAACATGGCGTTCGGCGAGGACGACGAGGACGAGTCGACGAAGAAGCCGAAGTCGGCGAAGAAGATCGTCTCGACCTGCCCGCACTGCTTCAACACCATCGCCAACGAGTACCCGCAGCTCGGCGGCGAGTACGAGGTCATCCACCACACCCAGCTGCTCCAGCACCTCATCGACGAGGGCAAGCTGATCCCGGTGACCCCGGTCGAGGGCCTCATCACCTACCACGACCCCTGCTACCTGGGCCGCCACAACAAGGTCTACACGCCGCCGCGCGAGATCATGTCCGCCGTCCCGGGCCTGCGCCAGCAGGAGATGCACCGCCACAAGGAGCGCGGCTTCTGCTGCGGCGCCGGTGGTGCCCGGATGTGGATGGAGGAGCGGATCGGCAAGCGCATCAACAACGAGCGCGTCGACGAGGCCCTGTCCCTCAACCCGGACATCGTCTCCACCGCCTGCCCGTTCTGCCTCGTCATGCTCACGGACTCCGTGAACGGCAAGAAGAACGAGGGCAAGGCCAAGGAGTCCGTCACCGTCGTGGACGTGGCCCAGCTGCTCCTCGACTCGGTCAAGACCCCGGTCGACCCGGAGCCGGAGGCCGCGGCCGAGGAGCCGGAGCCGGCCGTCTGAGACCGGACCTGACGTGAGAAGGGCCGCCCCGCGCCATGTGCGCGGGGCGGCCCTTCTCCCTTCGGGGGTCCCCTAGGGGATGTCACAGGTCAGTGGCAAGGAAGGGCCTGGGGAGCGCCCGGACGGCGGAAGCGGGTACGTTCGACGACGTGGCTGGATTCAGGAACGGACGCGGCCGGGACAACCGCCCCCCGCAGCACCCGCAACAACAACCGCAGCAGGCGCCGTACGGGCACAACGCGGCCCCGCCGCCGTACCCGCAGCAGCAGTGGCAGCAGCCGCCGCAGGGGCACCAGCGGCAGCAGTACGGGCAGCAGCAGTACGGGCAGCAGGGACAGCAGCCCTACGGGGAGCCGGAGTACTTCGGCGACCCCTACGGCGGGCAGCAGGGGCACCAGCAGCAGCACGCGGCGGCGAACAACCCGGGCCACACCCAGATGTTCAGCGTCGACGACCCGTACGCCCACGCCGGACCGCCCCCGGCCCCCGTCCCCACCGGCCCCCGCCTCGCCTGGAAGCAGCTCCTGAGCGGCATCGTGCTGCGCCCTGCGGACACGTTCCTGCAGATGCGGGACCACGCCGTCTGGGGCCCGGCCCTGATCGTCACGTTCCTCTACGGACTCCTCGCGATCTTCGGCTTCGAGAAGGACGGCAAGGAGACGCTCGACCCCACGTTCTCGGCCGCCCTGATCACGGCCCTCGCCTTCGTGCTCGGCGGCCTGATCCTGGGCACGGTGACCCACACCCTCGCGCGCCAGCTGGGCGGCGACGGCGCCTGGCAGCCCACGGTCGGCCTGTCGATGCTGATCATGTCGATCACGGACGCGCCGCGCCTGGTCTTCGCGGCCTTCCTGGGCGGCGAGAACGGCCTGGTGCAGGTCCTCGGCTGGGCGACCTGGCTGGCGACGGGCGCGCTCTTCACGGTGATGGTGAGCCGCTCGCACGACCTCCCGTGGCCGAAGGCCCTGGGCGCGTCGGCGATCCAGCTGGTGGCGCTGCTGAGCCTGATCAAGCTGGGCACGCTCTGACGTCCTGACGTCCTGACGTCCTGACGTCCTGACGCTCTGACGACGGAGAAGGCCCCCGCCGAAACCGGCGGGGGCCTTCTCCGTGCCTTCGTGCTCAGGCGTCGAGGACCTGACCCTCACGCTTCACGACGGGCGGCTCGACCGACCACGGGAAATTGATCCACTCGTCGGTCTTCTTCCACACGTACTCGCACTTCACGAGGGAATGCGACTTCTCGTAGATGACGGCGGAGCGGACCTCGGCGACGTGGTCGACGCAGAAGTCGTGGACGAGCTTCAGCGTCTTGCCCGTGTCGGCGACGTCATCGGTGATGAGCACCTTCTTGTCGCTGAAGTCGATCGCGTCCGGCACGGGCGCGAGCATGACGGGCATCTCCAGCGTGGTCCCGACGCCCGTGTAGAACTCCACGTTCACCAGGTGGATGTTCTTGCAGTCCAGGGCGTAGGCCAGACCGCCGGCGACGAAGACGCCGCCGCGGGCGATGGAGAGCACGATGTCGGGCTCGTAGCCGTCGTCGGCGATGGTCTGCGCCAGCTCGCGGACGGCGGTGCCGAAGCCCTCGTACGTCAGGTTCTCGCGTACTTCACTCATGCCTGCGACCGCCTCACACCTGGGTCCGATGGAAGTTCATGTAGGAGCGGGAGGCCGTCGGCCCCCGCTGGCCCTGGTACCGCGAGCCGTACCGCTCGCTCCCGTACGGGAACTCGGCGGGCGAGCTCAGCCGGAACATGCACAGCTGGCCGATCTTCATCCCCGGCCAGAGCTTGATCGGCAGGGTCGCGAGGTTCGACAGCTCCAGGGTCACGTGCCCCGAGAAACCGGGGTCGATGAACCCGGCGGTCGAGTGCGTGACGAGCCCGAGCCGCCCGAGGGAACTCTTCCCCTCCAGCCTCGACGCGATGTCGTCCGGCAGGGTGATGACCTCGTAGGTCGAGGCCAGCACGAACTCGCCCGGATGCAGGATGAACGCCTCGTCGCCCTCCGGCTCGACCTCACGCGTCAGGTCGAGCTGCTCGACGGCGGGGTCGATGTGCGGGTAGCGGTGGTTCTCGAACACCCGGAAGAAGCGGTCAAGCCTCACGTCGATGCTCGAGGGCTGCACCATGGATTCGTCGTACGGGTCGATACGCACCCGTCCGGCATCGATCTCGGCCCGGATGTCCTTGTCTGAGAGAAGCACGCCCCCACGATACGCACGATACGCAAAGGGCGCGGACCTGCCCCGATCGGCAAGCGCCCGCGCCCCGGCCCTCACAGCTCAGCGTCGCCCGGCCTCCACCGGCACCGCATGCCGCAACCGCGCACACCGCGGACACCGAATGAGCCGCCCGGGCCCGATCCTCCCGGCACCGAGCTGCTGAAGCGGGAACGAGGCGGTACTGAACACATGCCCTTCGGCACAACGGACGACGGTGCGCTCCATCGAACCCATCAAGTCCCTTCCCCTACACGTGTGGTGGACGATCAGCCACATTAGGGGATCAACAAGGCGCCCTCCACGCGGCACTCCGCACACGCCGAACGCGTGAACTTCGCCTCAAGTGGCGCATGGGGTACAGTGTGCAACGATGCGGCACGGATCACCCGGCCGCTTCGCGGATGTAGTTTAATGGTAGAACATGAGCTTCCCAAGCTTATAGCGCGGGTTCGATTCCCGTCATCCGCTCTTCCACGAAGCCCCAGGTCAGCGACCTGGGGCTTCGTCGTTGTCCGGCCCCGTGAGGACATGCCGCCCGGGCCGGCCGCCTGTCGGATCTCGTCGCGCGGCTCCGGGTGCTCCGGGTCGTGTCAGGCCGACCGCAGGGCGTCCGTGGGGGATGCCTTGGCCGCGCGCAGGGCCGGGTAGATCCCGGCGGCAGCCGCGACCAGCACGGAGACCACCGGGCCGCCGCTGACCGTGTAGTACGGAATCGAGGCCGGCCAGCCTTGAGCCAGGGCGTAGCCATAGACGGTGAGGCTGCCCAGGGCGAGGCCGGCGATGCCTCCGATGAAGCCCATGAGGATGGCCTCCAGCAGGAATTGGGCGGCGATCTGTCCTCCTCGGGCGCCCAGTGCGCGCCTCAGTCCGATCTCGCCGCGGCGTTCCATGACGCCGACGACCATGGTGTTGGCGATGCCGACGCCGCCGACGAGGAGGGCGACCCCGGCCAGGGAGAGCACCAGTCCTGTGAGCGCGCCCTTGGCCTCGTCGCGTGCCAGGAGGAGATCGGAGGGGCGGCTGACGGCGACGGTGCTCGGGCCCGCCGGGTTCGCCGTGGCCGCCGCCACCCTCTGCACGTCGGGGACCCGCTCCGGGTGGGCCCGCAGGTAGACCGTGGCCGCGGAGCCGTCGGCGCCCAGGTGACGTGTCGCCTGGGGCCAGCCGACGAGGGCGGCGGTGTCCAGTTCGGGAGCCAGTTCGTTCGGCGCGAGGATGCCCGCGACGGCGTACCACTGGCCACCCAGCCAGACCCGTTCGCCGGCCGCGGTGACACCGAGGCGCTGGGCTGCTTGGTCGCCGAGCACGGTGACGGGGAGCCGCTCGCCGGCCCGGTCCAGCCACTTCCCGCTCCGCAGGGAGCCGTGCAGGACGTCGAGCAGGTTCGACCGGGTCGCCAGCACGGTGATGCTTCCGGTCTGCTGCTCGGGCACGAGGTCGTTGCGGTAGACCTCCGCCTTGGTGGCCCCGACCGCGGTGACCCGCTGCACCGGGGCGATGTTGCCCAGCATCTTCTCCGCCGTGGAGGGCAGGGGCACGAGCTGCTGCGTGGCGTCCTTCCCGGCGGCGACGGTGATCAGGTTGGAGCCGAGTCGGTCCAGCCGGGCCAGCAGATGGGCCTGGTTCGAGGCCGAGATCCCGGTCACGGCGACGACGGCCGCGATGCCGAGCGAGATGCCCAGGGCCGACAGGGCGGAGCGCGTCTTACGGGTGCGGGGACCGATCGTGCCCAGGCGCAGCAGGTCCACCAGGCGCAGCCGTGTGCGGCGGGGGCGGGCGGTCATCGGCCGGCTCCCGCCGGGTGGGAGATGCGTTCGTCGAAGTCGATCCGGCCGTCCCGGATGCCGATGCGGCGGGGGAGGGAGGCGGCCAGATCGCGGTCGTGGGTGATGACGACGACGGTGGTGCCGTTGGCGTTCAGGGCGCTCAGCAGGTCGACGACGGCCATGCCGGAGACGCTGTCCAGCGCGCCGGTGGGTTCGTCGGCGAGCAGCAGTGCGGGGCGTCCGACGAGGGCCCGGGCGATGGCCACGCGCTGCTTCTCGCCGCCGGAGAGCTGGTCGGGACGATGCCCCAGCCGGTGTCCGAGGCCCACCTCGTGGAGCGCCTCGACGGCCGCGGCGTGCCGCCTGGCCGCCCGGGCGCCGCTGTAGAGGAGGCCGGTCGCGACGTTCTCCACCGTCGTGAGCCCCGGCAGGAGGAAGAACTGCTGGAAGACGAAGCCGATCCGGTGGGCGCGGACCGAGGCGAGTTCGGCGTCCGACAGCCCTGACAGATCGCGCCCTTCGAAGCGCAGCCGCCCGGCGCTCGGCCGGTCCAGCGAGCCGAGGAGGGCGAGCAGGGTCGACTTGCCGGAGCCGGACGGGCCCACCACGGCGAGGAGTTCTCCGGCCTCGACGGTCAGGTCGATGCCGTGCAGTACGCGCAGTGGTGGGGAACCCGGGTACTCCTTGGTGACGGCGGTCAGTTCCAGTACGGGTGTCACTTGGGGATCACCACCTGGGTGCCGGGCTTGAGGCCCCCGGAGATCTGTGCCTGGGCGTCGGCGATCAGCCCCAGCCGCACCCTGACCAGTCGGGTGACCGTGCCGTCGACCACCTTGACGCCGTAGCCGCCTCCGTCCAGGGCGAGCAGCGCGGTGACGGGCACGATCAGGGCGTCGCTGACGCTGTCGCCCACGACGGTGACCATCACGGAGGACGGCCCGGTCCTGCGCGCCTGCTGCTGGTCGTCCAGCCTGATCGTGACGGTGGTCTTCTGCTGGTCGCCGCCGGCCCCTCCGCCGCCATCCCCTTCGCCCTGGCCGCCGGGTCCATCGGAACCGCCGCGGACGAGGGAACGGACGCGCCCGGTGACCATGCTGCCGTCGGACAGCCTGACCTCGACCTTGCCGTCGGGCTTGAACCGGGACAGCTGGTTGTCGGCGGGGCGCACGCTGACGACGAGGCCGGTGCCGCTCACGGTCATGGCCGAGGCCGATCCCAGCGGCGCGCCGAGCTGGACGCCGAGCTGCTGCACACGCACGCTCGCCTGCGGCAGCATGACCACGCTGCCGAGCGTGACCGTTCCGGTCTGCTTCACCCCCAGCGACTTCTGCCACCGCTTGACAGCGGTCTCGGTGCCCTTGGTGAACTTCTCGTCGACGGCCAGGCCGAGCCCGTCGGCGTACCCGAGGTCGATCAGGTTGCGCTTGAGCTGCTCGACGTCGGGGCCGTCGGCGGCGCCCGGGCCCAGGTCGCGCCACAGGGGCCGGCTGCCTCGCATCAGGACGACGGCGCGGCCGTCGGCCTCGTACAGCTTCCCGCCGGGTCTGATGACGGCGCCCACGGCGGGGAGCCAGGTGACGGTGCCGCGGCCGGCGGCGACGACGGGCGCGGGCTCGTCGTATCCGAGCGTCCCGGCGATCTGGATGCCGCTGGACAGCGACCCCTTCTGCACGGCGACGGTGCCGTACTCGACGGGCGCCTTCCCGTCGGCGGGTCCCGGGCGCTCCCACGGGCGGGTCACGCCCAGGACCGCCGCTCCGGTGATCGCCGCGGTCAGAACCAGCGGTACGACCAGCTTCCGCCGCTCGCGGCGCCCGCCCCGTGGGGCGGGTGACGGATCCGCGAGCGCCTCGGCGGGCGTGTTCGTGGTCCGGGCCATGGTCACTGGCCGATCCGGTAGCCGGGCATGGGCAGCTTGCCGCAGGCGGGCTGGACGGCGTCCCACTTGGCCGCGTCGAACGACTGACCGGTGAAGACGAGGATGCCGTCCTTCGGGTCGGGATCGGGCAGGTCCGGGTAGCCGTTCTTCCTGCCGCACGCGACGAAGGCGCGCGCCATGTCGACGAACTTCTTGTTGTTCTTCTCCTGGACCTGGTGGATGCCGGGATTCTTCCCGTCGCAGAGCTTGGCCGCCGCGTCATAGCCGCCGACGGGGGCGGAGCCGGTGCCGGTGCCGGAGGCGGGGACGGCGATGTCGCCCTCCTTGTCGATCAGGACCTGGGTCTGCCCCTGAGCGTGCATACAGCTCACCCAGGACTGCTTGATCGCGGCGTCGTCCTGCGGCTTGCCGCCGCCCGTCCCGTCGTCTCCGGCGACCTTGGGGGCCTCGTCCTGGGATGCGGAACAACCGCTCATCACCAGGGCCGCGGCCACGGCGGCCGCCGCTATGAGCGTCCGCCCGATGGGTGCGCGCATGTCTTGCTCCTCGCTGGTCTCGACGATGACGTCGCCCTCGGCCATGACGTCGGAAACCGTTGTACGGAGCCCCCGGTGAGACACGCGTGATCATCCGCCTAACCCCTGGCTAACGTGCCCGGCGGCATCCTGGACCGGGTCGGGTCACAGGCCCGGCCACCCAGGTCACCGGAGAGGAGAGGGAGGGGCGACATGCGGGTGCTCATCGTCGAGGACGAGGAAGAGCTGGCCTCGATGCTCGCGGAAGGCTTGCGCGGCGAGGGGATGGCCTGCGACGTCGCCCACGACGGGGTTCGGGCGCTGGAGATGACGGCCGCCGCCGAGTACGACGTACTGGTCCTCGACCGCGACCTGCCCCAGCTGGGCGGCGACGCCGTCTGCCGGGCGCTGAACGCGGCCGGACACCCGGCGCGGATCCTGATGCTCACCGCCGCCGGCGCCCTGACCGACCTGGTCGACGGCCTCGGCCACGGCGCCGACGACTACATGTCCAAGCCCTTCTCGTACCTGGAACTGGTCGCCCGGCTCCGCGCACTGGGTCGGCGGGGCGGCGCGGGTGCCTCCGTGACGGTGCTCAGCCGCGACGGTGTGCGCCTGGACACCGTCCGCCGCGTGGCGGAGCGCGACGGGCGCCCGCTGAAGCTGACGCCCAGGGAGCTCGGCGTACTGGAGATCCTCCTGGCCGCGGACGGTGCCCCCGTCACCGGCGAGGAGCTCAAGGACCGGCTGTGGGACGCGGCACTGGACCCGGCCACCACCGCCATCCGGGTCACGGTCCACGCTCTTCGCCGCAAACTCGGCGAGCCCCGGCTGATCAGCCACACCCCCGGCTACGGGTACCGGCTGTGAGGGGACCGAGGCTCCGGCACACGCCCCGCCGTCTCCTTCCGCACCGCCTGCCTTTGCGCGGGCGCCTGACCCTGGTGACCACGCTGGTCTTCCTGGTCCTCGGCAGCGGACTGCTCCTCCTCAACTGGCTCATCGCCCAGCAGCTCATCGAGGACAACCGCTCCCTCGTCGTCCCCGCCGTATCGACCGTGCCCGTGGAACCCGTCGATCCCTCCGCGTCTCCGACCGGCGTGCCCACGGGCTTCGCCACGCCGGTCGTCCCCGCCCCGCCGGACACGGCCACGGAAGCGGCGCCCCTCACCCCCGCCGAGGGCTTCGAGGACTTCCAGGACCGGGTCCTGACACAGCTCCTGACCCGGTCCCTGCTTCTGCTGCTCGTCTTCACCGCGCTCGCCGCACTGCTCGCGTGGCGGGCGAGCCGCCGCTCGCTGCACCGCCTCACCCAGGTGACCGCGGCGGCCCGCCGCATCAGCACCGGAAGCAGCCTGGACGAAAGGCTCGACCTCACGGGCCCTCACGACGAGGTCCGCGAACTCGGCGACACGTTCGACGCCATGCTCGACCGGCTGGACCGCAGCTTCGACGCCCAGAGGCAGTTCACCGCCCACGCCTCGCACGAACTGCGCACCCCCCTCACTCTTCAGCGCACCGCGCTGGAGATCCCTCTCGCTCAGGGGCGCGTTCCCGACGACCTGAAACCCGCGCTGCGCCGCGCCCTGGACGCCAACACCCGCACCGAGCATCTGATCGACTCACTGCTGACCCTGGCTCGCGGCGAAAGCCGCACCCGGGCGCCGCAGCCCGTCGACCTCGCGGACACCGTCCGGAACGCCGTGGCGGACTTGGCCGGGGAGGCACGGGTCGCGAGGGTCCACGTCACCGCGGCACTCGCCCCGGCCCCGGTCTCGGGCGACCCCGCACTGCTCGCCCAAGTCGCTCTGAACCTGCTCGCCAACGCGGTCCGCCACAACCACCCGGACGGCACGGCACGCATCACCACCGGCACCATGGGAGACAGCGCGTTCATCGAAGTCACCAACAGCGGGCCCGTTCTGGAGCAGCAGGAGATTCCGGCTCTCTTCGAGCCCTTCCGGCGTGGCCGAGGCCGCACGGGGAACGGCCTCGGACTCGGGCTCGCCGTCGTCCGCGCCATCACGCTCTCCCACGACGGCACGATCACCGCCGCCCCACGCCCCGGCGGCGGCATCACCGTCCACATCGACCTGCCGCAACAACCCGAAGACACCGTGTCCGCCCTCGCACAGCCCTGATCTCCGAATGAGCGGCCCCGAGGAGCGTTTCCGCAGGTCATTTGCATGCCAGGGAGGACGGACGGCGGTGATTCCCCAACTTATGGCGCGGGTTCGATTCCCGTCATCCGCTCTTCGCGCGAAGGCCCAGGTCAGCGACCTGGGCCTTCGTCGTCGTCCAAACCTGTCGGGTGCCACGCGCCATTCGCGTACCGTACGGGACCCGATGCGGCGTCAGATCAGCTACTGGTCCGCTTGGGTCGCACGAGGAACCCCGCGCCCCTGCCTGACCCGCCTGGTCACTTGCCGCTGTCCTCGGCGAGGGTGTGGGCGACGAGGGCGTTGGCGTGGCCGTGGCCGAGGCCGTGCTCGGACTTGAGCCAGTTGACCAGCTCCATGTGCTTGGTGAGCGGGGAGGAGCGGATGAGGTCCTTCCATTCGGCGATGGGGCGGCCGTACTTCTTCTCGATGGAGGGGAAGTAGCTGGCAGGACCCTTCACGGCGTCGGTCATGGATGCCCCGTTTCGGATGGTGATGATCTTGGTCGTGTCGATGATGCCGGAGGGAGCGGCGGTCGGCTAGCGGGCGGCCAGGCGGGCCGTCACCGCGCTCAGCCACAGCAGGCCGAGACCCGCGCCGACGGTGAACGCCAGGACCGAGGAGGCCGAGGCCATGAACCCGGCGAGGACGACCGCCGGCACGATGCGGGATGCGACCGCCCAGTGGCGAAGGCCACGGGCGGCGAGCGGGCGGGCCAGGACGAAGAACGCGGCGCACAGGGCGAGGTAGCCGATCATGCCGCCGAACATGTGGGCGGCGCCGTGACCGCTCATCGCGGTCGCCTCGGGCGCCCCGACGGGGAAGCCCGCTCCGGCATCGGCGGGGAAGGCCGCCGCGGCCCAGAAGGAGGCGCCGAAGACGCCGACCAGGGCCGGGCCCCACGTCCCGCCGGGGCCTCCGCGCAGCGCACGCCGCAGGCCGGCCGCGCCGGCGAGCAGCAGGGTGCCGGTGAGCACGAAACTCGCCGTCTGGATCCAGCCCGCCTCGCCGAGGGCGAGCTGGCTGATCGCGTTCCGGGTGAAGTCGAAGCCGTCGCGCGCGAAGCCCTGGGCGAGTCCGGCCGCGAGGAACAGCGGGCCCGCCACCACGCCACCGGCCGCCGCCCACCGCGCCCCGGATCGCGACGCGGGCACGGTGGACAGGACGTGGCGGGGCGCGGTGAGCATGTCGGTCATGGCAGGGCCTTCCTCGCTTCGAACTTGTCGCCCATATGACCGATGGCGACGAGAAGACTCATCGGTCCCGTCGATGTGCACTGGATCACATGCGGGCGGGGGGCGGCCTCCCGCTCGCGCATGCCGCCCGGAGGGGCGTGCCGCAACGTGTCGGCGGGGGCGGTGGACAGCGGACGAGACGGGTGTCGCCGCGCCAACGAGAAGCGCCGTATCAGGGGACGTTTTCGCAGGTCAGGCGTTGGGTGCCCGAGCCGGGCGGCGGTGGTTCCCCGGCTTATGGAGCGGGTTCGATCCCCGTCATCCGCTCTTCACGCGAAGCCCCAGGTCAGCGGCCCGGGGCTTCGTCGTCGTCCAGACCTGTCCAGGCGTCTTGTGCCGCCTCTGCGCCACCACCTGCCCAGAGGTTTCTACCTGCTCGCCGGGCCCGGGGCGGCCTTCAGCGCCTCCCGCATGATGCGCACGCCCTGCTCGGCCATCTCGTCGATGGGGAGGGCGAGTTCGTCCGGTGTGACGTCGATCGTCCAGACGAAACGGCTGCGTCCTGCGGTGTCGGCGAGGACCTGCATCGAGGCGTGATGGTGCTTCGGCGCCATCGAGCCGCCGACCACCGCGTAGGCCACCCGGCGGGCCGCATCGTCGATGTCGACGATGAGCTCGTGGACGACCACGCCGTTCGCGAAGGTCACGATCCTGGTATCCGCCTCCATGCGGGTGTCCGTGACGAAGCCCGGCACCAGGCGCCGGTGCACGGCTCCGACTTCGCGCAGGGCCTCCCAGACGTTCTCCGGGGAGTTGTCGATCAGGAATTCCTTGTTGATGTGAGCCATGTGCCCTTCTCCTGTCGGGGGATGTGTCAGGCGCCGGTGGTGAGGCAGAACGGATGCCCCTCGGGGTCGGTGAGGACGACCCACTGGTCCTTGCCGGGCTGGAACTCGGGCCTCGACGCTCCGAGGGCGAGGATCCGGCCGGCCGCCTCCTCCAGGTCGGTGACCGTGAGGTCGAGGTGGGCGTGCTGGGCGGCGTCGGGCCAGCCCGGGGCCCGGTACCCCTCGATGCGGACGAATGCCAGGCCGGGCTGCTCCCCGCCGGCCAGGGAGGCGTAGTCCTCGCCGCTGTGGGTGATCTCCCAGCCGGTGACCTCGCTGTAGAAACCGGCGAGCCGAACCGGGTCACCGCAATCGATGACGATGGTGCTGATCTGCGCGAGAACGGGCATGACGGCGACTCCTCGAACGCGGTACGGGATGCTGTGCGACACCGCTCAGCCTGCTCGCCGCGCCCCCTGCCGGTCTTGAACATCCTTGCGGCGGGGCCGGTGTCAGACCCGCGGCGTAGCGTCGAAGAGTGCTCACCACCACCGTCCTCGCCACCCGGCCCGGCTTCAGCGTCACCGCGGTGAGCTGCCGGGACGACCACACCCGCTGGTCGCGGACGGAGGTACGCGAGGACTACCGGGTGGTGCTCGTGCGGCGCGGCCGGTTCCGCAGGCAGGTGGCGGGCGCCCCGGCCGAGGTCGACCCGACGACGGCCTACCTCGGCGTACCGGGTGAGGAAGAGCGTTTCGCACACCCGGCCGCCGGGGGCGACGAGTGCACCTCGATCAGCCTGACGCCCGCGCTGTGGCGGGCCGTGGCCGGCGAGGAGGCCCGCCCGGCCCGACAGAGCGTGTACGTGGACGCCCGCCTCGACCTGGCCCACCGCCGCGTCCTCGCGTCCGCCCGCACCGGCGACGTGGACCACGCGGTGACCGAGGAGCTCCTCGGGCTGCTCTCCGCCACCGTCGGACAGGCCGTCGACGGAGCCGTCCCGACCGGCGTGCGCCCCGGCCGGGACGAGGGCCCACTCGTCGCCGCGGCCCGGCAGGCGATCGGCGAGGCCCACCCCGCCTCCGGGGGACTGCTGCCGCTCGCGGAGCTCCTCGGCGTCTCGCCCTACCGTCTGAGCCGCGCCTTCACCCGCGAGCTGGGAGTCTCCCTGACCCGCTACCGCAACCGGGTCCGTGTCTGCCGCGCCCTCGACCGTCTGGACGCGGGCGAGGAAAGCCTCGCCGCCCTCGCCGCCGACCTGGGCTTCTCCGACCAGGCCCACCTCACCCGGACCATGCGCCACTCCCTCGGTCACACACCGACGGCACTGCGGCGGCTCCTCGCCCCGGGACACCCCGAGGGGGACGCAGCCGGGTAGAGGGCCCTCGACCACGGGCCCGGCACGTGCCGCCACAGGCCGGCAGGGACGGCGGACAGCGGCCGAGGCGTCACGGCTCCTACGTCACGTGCCGCGGGTGCCGAACGGCAGGAGCGCCGTCGCCTCCCCCCGAACGGTCAGGATCGGAGAAGCGTCGACGAGGGTGCCGGCCCTAGCGTGAAGGACATGACTTCCCTCGCTTCCCTCACCCTTGAGGTGGCCGACCTCGCGGCCGCCGAACGTTTCTACGCCGCCTCCGGGCTCGGCGCCCATGTGTCCCTGCGTGCCTCGGAGGCGCCCACGGACGGGTTCCGCGGGTTCACGGTGTCGCTCACCGTGGCGCAGCCGGCCGATGTCCGGGGTCTGGTCGACGCGGCCGTCGACGCCGGGGCGACGGTCCTGAAGCCCGCCTCGAAGTCGTTCTGGGGCTACGGCGGTGTCGTGCGCGCCCCGGACGGCACGATCTGGAAGGTCGCGTCCTCGGAGAAGAAGGACACCGGCCCCGCCACCGGGCGGGTCGACCGGATCGTGCTCCTGCTGGGCACGTCGGACATCACCGAGAGCAAGCAGTTCTACGTCGGGCGGGGCCTCGCCGTGGCGAAGAGCTTCGGCCGGAAGTACGTGGAGTTCGCCGCGCCCGAAGGTGCCGTCACCCTGGCCCTCTACGGGCGCAAGGCCCTGGCCAAGGACGCCGGCGTGCCGGTCGACGGCACGGGATCGCACCGGCTCGTCCTCCGCGGGGAGAGCGGGGGAAGCGGGGTGAGCGGGGAAAGCCTCGACGGCGGTTCCTTCACCGACCCCGACGGGTTCGCCTGGGAGGCCGCCGCTCCGGTCGCGCACGCGTCCTGATCCCGCGCCCCGCCCACGCGCCCCCCGGGGCCGTGGCGGAGCGGCGTACGGAAGAATCGCCGTCATGGCTGAGGGTGGGGACTTCAGGAGCACGCTCGCGGGCGACATCGCGCGATTCGACCGGGAGGCGGCCCGGCGGGCCGCCGACGCCGCGGAGGAGGAACGGCGACGCGTCCTCGCGGAGTTCCCGCTGGAGGCCTGGGCCGAACTGCCGCTGGAGCGGTACGCGCTCGGGCCCGCGTCCTACCGGGACCCGCGGCACACCTTCTGCCGGCTCCTGGAGTACGGCACCAACGCGTTCGGCAGCATCCGCGGCGGCAGCGCGGCGAAGCACATCGTGTACCAGCACCGGACGGGCGAGTGGCGGATCGTCCCCAGCGCCCTGAGCAGGCTCCCCGTGCGCGAGGCCTGGGCGCGGGTGAGGGCGGAGTTCGTGACGGCCTTCGACGCGGCCGCAGCCGGGGAGTACGGGCGCATCGACGAGCTGGACTCGCTCTCGTACGGGCAGGCCCTGACCACGAAGTCCCTGGCCGTCTACTTCCCCGGCGCGTTCCTGCCCATCTTCTCCGCCGCGCACGTCCGCCACTTCACCGCGCTCCTGGGGGGCCGGCCGCACCAGGAGTCCTCGGGGGCGCGCACCTGGCGGGCCAACCGGGAGCTCCTCGGCCTCGTGCGGCGCACCCCCGAGTTCGAGGGGTGGAGCCCGCACGAGGTGATGTCCTTCCTGTACGCCTTCCACGATCCGCGGCCGAGCAGCCGGCCGATCTGGAAGATCTCCCCCGGGGAGCGTGCCGGTCTCTGGGACGAGTGCCGTACGGACGGCAACATCCGGATCGGCTGGGACGAGGTGGGCAGCCTCGGCCAGTACGAGAGCGACCGGGAGCTCAAGGACGTCCTGGACCAGCACTGGCCGGGGAGCGCGGGCGGCAGCCTGCGGCTCGCCCGGCAGCTGCTCGCCTTCCGCGACCTGGAGCCCGGGGACCGGATCGTCGCCAACCGGGGGAAGTCGGAGGTGCTGGCGGTCGGCACCGTCGCCGACGGCTACTCCTACGCCCCGGACGTGCCGACCCACCGCCATGTGGTGGGGGTGGACTGGGACACCTCCTTCGCCCAGACCTTCGACTCGCCCCGGCACGCCTGGCAGCAGACGCTCGCGAAGGTTCCCGCCACGCTGTGGCGGGACATCCGGGCGAGGCGCAACGAGTCCTGGCACAGCGGCGACACGGGACCCGAGGCGGACGCCGCGAGCGACGCGGAGCTTCCCGATTCCGTGCGCAAGGCGAGGGATCTGCTCCACCACAAGGGCCAGATCGTCCTGCAGGGACCGCCCGGCACCGGGAAGACGCGCCTGGCGCTCAGCGTCGCGCTGCTCCTCGCGGGCCGGGGGGACCGGATCGAGGCCGCGCCCGCGGAGCGCGCCGCCGCGCTCGCCGCGTTGTCCCAGGTGCCGGAGGGCGGGACGGCGGCCCCTCTCACCATGGTGACCTTCCACCCGTCCTACGGGTACGAGGACTTCGTCGAGGGCTTCAAACCCGATCTGGCCTCGGACGGGGCGGGGCTCAGCCTCCAGATGACGGACGGCCTGTTCCGCCGCGTCTGCGCGGCGGCCGAGAAGGCCCCCCAGGACACGTTCGTGATCGTCGTCGACGAGATCAACCGCGGCGATCTGCCCCGCATCCTGGGCGAGTTGATCACCCTCCTGGAGCTCGACAAGCGGGGTTCCGTGTCCGTCACCCTGCCGACCAGCGGCCGGCGGCAGACCGTCCCGCCGAACGTGCGGATCATCGGCACCATGAACTCCGCGGACCGCAGCGTGGGCCACATCGACGCGGCGATCCGGCGGAGGTTCGCCTTCCTCGACGTGCCGCCGGATCCGGACGTCCTGGACGGCGAGGTGGAGGGGCTCGGCCTGGCCGACCTCCTCGAAGGACTGAACGCCAAACTCGACGTCGCCTTCGGGCCGGACCACCTGCTCGGCCAGGCGTACCTGCTGTCCGGGGACCGGCCGCTCGCCACCGCCGAACAGCTCTCCCACGCCTTCCACCACGAGATCGTGCCGCTCGTCGCCGACTACTGCCACGGACAGCCCGACCTGCTGAAGAGCGTCCTCGGCGGCCTCGTGGACGACCGCACCGGCCGGGTCGTCCAGACCAACCCGCAGGATCTGCCCCGCATCCTGGCCGAGGAGTTCGTCGCCGCCACGGCCGCGGGCGAGGACTTCCCCGGCGGCGAGGATCCGGGCGCCTGGGGCCTGGAGTAGGCGCGTGCCCGCGATCACGCCACGGCACGAGGTGGTCCTGGACGAGTACGGGTCCAGGACCGTCCCGCGCTCCCTGCTGTACGGGAACGACCTCGACCGGCTCCGCGCGGCCGGGGTCGTCACCGTCACCGAGGTCCGGCACGGGTACGTGCTCACGGCCGGACCGGTCGCCGGAGTGCTCCAGCTCGACCGGCTGCGGCTGCTCCTCCGCCCCAAGATGCCGATCGAGGGCAGGCGCCTGATCGACTGGCTCTGCTACGCCGACAACCAGCGCGAGCCGAGCGAGACGCTCCGCAACTGGCCCCTCGGCAGCGACGGTTACGCCGGTCTCGTGCCCGCCGCCCTGCTGCACGAGTGCCGTCTGCTGCTGCGGCACGGCCTGCGCAGGGACTACGTGCGCCGGCACCGCGTCGACTCGGCGCTGCGCGGCCGGCTCGACGTCGAGGCCCAGGCCACCCGGTGCTACGGCGCCGTCGACCGGCTCCACCTGCAGACCTTCGAGTACGAGGACGGCGGCTGGGAGAACCTCGTCTGCGGGGCCGCGCTGACCGTCGCCGCCCGGCGGTCCACCGACCCCCGGCTGACCGGGTGGCTGCTCGACGCCGCGGCGCGCTTCCCCTCCCCCCGCCGCCCGCAGGACGCGCTGCCGCTCCTCGCGCGGGCCGGGTACAACCGGCTGAACAGCCACTACCGGGCCGCGCACGCCTGGTCCCGGATGGTGCTCGGCGGCGGTGGCGTGACCGATCTCCTGGATCCGTACGGCTTCGGCGCGAAGAGTCTGCTGCTCAACCTGAACGTCCTGTGGGAGCGCGTGGTCCGCCGCATGGCCGCCGACGCGGCCGTCTCCCTGGGCGGCCGGCAGGCGGGGCCGGCGGAGGGGGCGATCCGGACCCGCGGCGGGCTCGGGAAGAAGAGCCCGCCGTTCCGTCCCGACGTGCTGCTGGCCTTCCCGCAGGCGGCCGGCGGGGGCGCGGCGACGGCGGACGCGGGGCCCGCGGCGACGCGCTTCCTGGCCGTGGACGCCAAGTACAAGAAGTACGGGGAGAAGAACGTCTCCGCGGACGACCGTCACCAACTGCTGACCTACATCCAGGGGTACACCTCCCCGGACGCCCCGCTCGCCCTCGTCGTCCACCCCTCGCCCGACGGGCCCACCCGGCGCGTCCTGCGGATCGAGGGGCCCCGGGGCCGTCTCGGGCTCGTCGAGGTGCTGGGCCTCGACACCCGCGCCGCGCCGAAGGAGGCGGCCGAGCCGTTGCGCCGGGCCGTCGCGGGCTTCGCCGGCAGGACGGTCACGCCGTAGCGGCCCTCCCCGGCCGGGGTCAGGTCCGGGCGGCGTGCAGCAGCAGCGTCCTCGCGCGCTCCGCGCGGCGGGACAGGAGGTAGTCGTACGGCGAGGTTCCGTACGCGAGGCGGAACTGGCGGACCAGGAGGCCGGGAGGCAGGCCGGCGGCGCGGGCCAGGGCCAGGACGTCCAGGGGGCGGGCGTGGTCGCGGTCGAGGTGGTCGCGGACGCGGCGCATGCGGGTGAAGTCGTCCAGGCGTTGCGCGGTGGTGCGCGCGCGGGCCCATGCCGGGCGGCACATCTAGCGGACTTCCTGGATGCGGATGAGGTTGCCCGCCGGGTCGCGGAAGGCGCAGTCGCGGATGCCGTACGGCTGGTCGGTCGGCTCCTGGACGACCTCGGCGTCCGTCGCCCGGATCTTCGCGAAGACGGAGTCGAGGTCGGGGGCGGCGAGGAGGATCCAGCCGTACGTGCCCTTGGCCATCATCTCGGTGATGGTGCGGCGCTCGTCCTCGGTGATGCCGGGGTCGACGGCGGGCGGGGCGAGGAGGATGGAGGTGCCGGGCTGGCCCGCCGGGCCGACCGTGATCCAGCGCATCCTGCCCTGGCCGACGTCGCTGCGGACCTCGAAGCCGAGGGCGTCGCGGTAGAAGGCCAGGGAGGCGTCCGGGTCGTCGTGCGGGAGGGCCGTGGTGTGAATGGTGATGTCCATGGACTTCACGCTAGTTGCGGGGGTCGGGGACGCGCTTCTCGAATCCTGATTCGTCTCCCGATCCGTGTCCTGATCCGTCTCCCGATCCGTGTCGGTCAGTGGTGGAAGCCCGCGCGCTCGGCGTCCGACGGCACGCCCTTCGTCAGGCGCTCCAGGGCGCGGCCCATGTCCTGGGCGAGCAGGTCGACCTCGTCGCGGCCGATGCCGTGGCGGATCATGACGCGCTGGATGACGGTCTCCTGCCGGTCGGGGGGCAGCGGGTAGGAGGGGACCTGCCAGCCGCGCCTCCGGAGCTCGTCGGAGAGGTCGTACAGGCTGAAGCCCGCGCCCTTGGGGTCGGCGAGCGTGTACGAGACGGCGGGCAGCGCGCCCTGCCCGTCGTAGAGCAGGGTGAACGGGCCCATCGCCTCGATCTTCCGGGCGAGGTACTGGGCGGTCAGCGCGCACGCCTCCTGGACGCGCCGGTAGCCGGCCCGGCCCAGGCGCAGGAAGTTGTAGTACTGGGCGACGATCTCGCCGCCGGGGCGGGAGAAGTTCAGGGCGAACGTCGGCATGTCGCCGCCCAGGTAGTTCACCCGGAAGACGAGGTCCTCGGGCAGGAGGTCGGCGGTGCGCCAGACCGCCCAGCCCACGCCGAGGGGCGCGAGGCCGAACTTGTGGCCTGAGGCGTTGATGGAGGAGACCCGCGGCAGCCGGAAGTCCCAGACGAGGTCCCGGTGGAGGAAGGGCGCGACGAAACCGCCGCTCGCCGCGTCGACGTGGATCGGGATGTCGAGCCCCGACTCCTGCTGGATCCGGTCGAGTTCGGCGGCCAGCTCGGCGACCGGCTCGTAGTCGCAGGTGTAGGTGACGCCGAGGATCGCGACGACGCCGATGGTGTTCTCGTCGACGTACTCCTTCAGCTGGTGGGGGCGGAGGCCGGTGGCGCCCGGCTCCACCGGGACCTGGCGCAGCTCCACGTCGAAGTAGCGGGCGAACTTGTCCCAGCAGATCTGCACGGGCCCGGTGACGATGTTCGGCCGGTCGACCGGCTTGCCCTCGGCCCGCCGCCGCTCCCGCCACCGCCACTTCAGGGCCAGTCCGCCGAGCATGGCGGCCTCGCTGGAGCCGGTGGTCGAGCAGCCGATCGCCGTGTCCTCGCCGGTCCCCGGGGCGTTCCACAGATCGGCCAGGATGTTCACGCACCGCGCCTCGATCTCGGCGGTCTGCGGGTACTCGTCCTTGTCGATCATGTTCTTGTCGAGGCACTCGTTCATCAGCTTGCGGACCTCGTCGTCCGTCCACGTCGTGCAGAACGTCGCCAGGTTCTGCGCGGCGTTGCCGTCGAGCAGCAGCTCGTTGTGGAGCATCGCGTAGACCACCGAGGGGAGGTTCGGCTCCTCCGGCATCCGGTGCTTCGGCAGGACCCGCTCGCTCAGCGCCGAGGCGAACACATCGGTCGCCGCGTCAGCACTCTTCGGTGCCTTCATCTCATGGAGCGCCACAGTTTCCCCTTCGATCAACGGACTGGTCGACAGTCCTCTCATCAACCCACGAGGCCGGGCGGAGCGCCCGGCAGCGGCCGCGACCGTTGGCCCACCCGAGTGAGGGGGACGCCCAGGCCCTGTCCTGCGGCTTCCCCGACCAGTACGTTCCGGACGAAGTGGATCATCATCGGAAGGCCCCCCACCTCATGACCTCTCATACGATCAGCGCTCCCGCCCAGCACACCGACGCCTTCGCCGACGCCTTCGAGTCCTACGACGACCTCCCCGAGCGCCTCATCGGCTACCCCGCCGTCTTCCACGCCCTCGGCATCGGCTCCTGCGCCGTCCGTACGGTCCTCGACTACGGCTGCGGGCCCGGCAAGGTCGCCACCCGTGTCGTCGAGGCCTCCGACGCGCGCGTGATCGCCGTCGACCGCTCGCCCCGCATGCTGGAGATCGCCCGCACGCGGCGCCCGCACCCGCGGATCGACTACCGGGCGACCGAGGACGGCGGTCTCGGCTCCCTCGCCGACGGTTCCGTCGACGCCGCCATGGCCTGCTTCGTCTTCACCACCACCGGGGACATCGCCGACCTGCACGACATCGCCGCGGAGGCGCACCGCGTGCTGCGTCCCGGCGGCCGTTTCGCCGTGCTGGACGCCGACCCGCGCACCGCGGGCATCCGGTTCTCCACCTTCCGCAGCGGCGAGCCCGGCCGGGTCTACACCAAGGGCGAGCGGCGGCGGTCCCGCCGGGAGCTGCCCGGCGGCGAAGCCCCGCTGGAGACGTTCGACCACCACTGGCCGTGCCAGACGTACCTCGACGTCCTCGGCAAGGCCGGGTTCACCGACCTGGACGTCCACGAGCCCGTCCTCACCCACCGCTCGACGCTGCTCGGCGGCGATCCGGCGGAGGCCGGGCACCCGCCGTTCCTCGTGGTCTCCGGGGTCAGATGACCGGCGTGGCCGGCGTCTCCGGGGCCGGACGACCGGCGTCGTCGTCAGCTGTCCGAGTAGCTGAAGTCCCCCACGGTCCAGGCGCTGACGTCCGCGATCGCGACGCGGTACATGCCGCCGGTCTCGGGCATGCCCACCGTGCCCTGGAGGATGCGGGCGAGGTGGAAGTGGAGGTGGGTGGGTGGCTCCACGGTCTTCAGCTCGTCCCGTACGGGGGTGAAGACGCCGGAGAACTCGCCGAGCCGGGCCGAGTCCGTCAGGACCTCCGACACCCGCTGTCTCCACAGGGCCTCCGGCGCGAGGCGCCCGGTGATGACCACTCCCCCCGCGACCACGGTCAGGGACATCTGGTTGCTCCGCCCGGCTTCCACGGTGGCGGCGACGTCGACGAGCAGCTCGTCAGGGATCGACATGGAAGACGAGTCTAGGCATACCGGGTGGAAACGGGTGTTCTGGAGCGGCGCGGTGTCGTCTCTGGAGCGGTGCGGTGTCGTCCGCCGGGAACGCCGGGCCGTGGCCGGGGACGATGACGTCGGCGGCGGCGAGGACGCGGAGGCGGAGGCGCGAGTCCCGCGGGACCGCGTGGTCGGGGGGCCACCGGGTCCTCCACGGGGCCGTCCGGCCGCCGCCAGAGGTCGCCCCCGAAGGCGACGACGCCCTCGCCGGTACCCGCGAGGAGGGTGATGTCCCCGGCGCCGTGGCCGGGGGTGCGGATCAGCCGCAGCGGCGGGGCGAGTTCGTGGCCCTCGGCATCGCGGCCGGTCCACTGGCCGGCCCCGGCAGCGCGGAGGCGCTCCGCGCCCGGTTCGTCCGCCGCCGGGGCGCGCCCCCGCGCGCGTACCGCCGGTCCTTCAGCCGTACGACCGGACCGGAGACGCCGTGCGCCCGGACGGGTGGACGTCGGCCGCTTCTCCACCCGTACGCCCTCACGGACGGCCGGATCCCGTCCTCCGTACGGCCGATCCCGGTTGCCGGGCCTCCCAGGACGTCCAAGTGTGAACTGATCGTCCTACGCACGGGAGGGCCCCTTGAGCAGCATCGACACACCGGCCGAAGTCCCCAGACCGCGGGCAGCGGCGCAGGCCGCCGCGCCCAGCACCATGACCTGGGTGACGCTCGCCCTGATGACGACCGCGTCGGTCGCGAGCCTGCGGGCCGCGCCCACGATGGCCATCTACGGCCTGGCCTGCGTGTTCCTCTATCTCGTCCCGGCGATCGTGTTCCTGCTGCCGACCGCCCTGGTCTCGGCGGAGCTCGCCTCCGGCTGGAACGGCGGTGTGTACCGCTGGGTCGCGGAGGGGCTGTCGAAGCCGCTCGGATTCCTCGCGGTCTGGTGCCAGTTCGCGATGACGATCTTCTACTACCCGAGCCTGCTGGCCTTCGTCGCCTCGACCATCGCGTACGTCATCGACCCGGCCCTCGCCTCGAACGGCGTCTACACGGCGATCGTCATCATGGTCCTGTACTGGACCGGCGTCTGGGTCTCCTCGCGCGGCACCAAGGCCCTGGCGGGTCTTTCCAGTTGGGGCCTCATCATCGGCACGCTCGTGCCGGGAACGATCCTCGTCGTCCTCGGCATGGTCTTCCTCGGCCAGGGCAACCCGTCCGCCGCCCCGATGGACGCCGGTCACCTGCTGCCGGAGTGGACCGGACTCGCCAGCCTGGTCCTCATCGTCAACAACTTCCTGTCGTACTCCGGCATGGAGATGAACGCGGTCCACGTCTCCTCGCTGAAGGACCCGGCGAAGGAGTACCCGAAGTCGATGTTCCTGGCGATGGGCCTCGTCCTGCTGATCTTCATCCTGCCCGCCCTGGCCATCAGCTGGGTCGTGCCGGCCGATCAGCTCAGCCTCACCGCCGGCGTGATGCAGGCCTTCGACGCCTTCTTCTCGTACTTCGACATCGGCTGGATGACCCCGATCGCCGCCGTCATGCTGATCTCCGCCTCCCTGGCCGGCATGCTGACCTGGCTCGCCGGGCCGTCCAAGGGCCTCCTGGAGATCTCGCGCCAGGAGGGCTACCTGCCGCCCTTCCTGCAGAAGCTCAACAGGTTCGGCATCCAGCAGAACATCCTGGTCACCCAGGGCGTCGTGACCTCGGTCATCGCCCTGATGTACGCGCTCATCCCGAACGTGTCGAGCGTCTACTGGATCTTCTCCACGATCACCACGCAGGTGTACCTCATCGTGTACCTGCTGATGTTCGCCGCCGCGATGCGGCTGCGGAAGACCCAGCCCGACCACCCCCGCGGCTACCGGGTGCCCGCCCTGGGCCTGGTGTGCACCGTGGGCCTGCTCGCCTCGCTCGCGGCGCTCGGCATCGGATTCGTACCGCCCTCCCAGTTCGGCGGCGGCAGCGTCTGGTCGTACGTCCTCTTCATCGGCTGCGGCCTGCTCGTCCTGGGCTTCCTGATCCCGTGGCTCTTCCTGAGGTTCCGCAAGCCGAACTGGCGCACCACCGCCGCCGCCTCCGGCGCTTCGAGCGAGGGAGACCGGGCATGAGTCCCACCCGTTTCGCCTCCGAGCACAAGTGGATCTACTGGGGCGCGATCGTGCTCCTCGTCGGCCTCGCCGTCACCGGAGTCATCCGGTACGCGAGCGTGAAGAAGAGCAGCGCGACGCTCTCCAAGGCCGAGCAGCTCCAGGAGGAGCTGGTGAAGGCCGGATACCCCTCCCCCGACACCGACACCGTCCAGCAGCTGCTCGGCACCGACGGCGGCCCGGTCTGCGAGGACCCGGGCGGCGCCCTCAACACGGCGCTGTGGAAGATCCAGCAGGCCAACGGCGCCACCGGCCCCGGCATGCGGCCGGTCATCTCCGACACCAGGGCGGTCCGCGCCGAGCGGATCGTCCTCCAGGTCTACTGCCCGGACAAGGTCGACGAGTTCGACGAAGCGCTGAAGGACCTCAAGACCGACGACACCGTCCGCCGGTGACGCCTGCCCCCCGAAGAACTCCACGCGCTTCTCCGTGAACCGGCCCGGTTCGTGCCGGCGTTCGGCGGAGAAGGCGCGGAGGGCGTCGATCAGGTCGTCCGCGGCATCGCCCGCGCCCACGGCGGGGAGGCCGGGACGGTGCTCGTCGCGGACGGCGCCGTGCTCTCCGTGACCGCCGGGGACCGCACGCCCACCTCGACCGTCACCGCCTTCCCCGATGCGGCCCGGCTCGACCGGGCGGTCGCCCTCAGGGAGTTCGTCGGGCGGGCACGGGACACCCGGCCGCCCTGCCCGGGGCGGCGGCCGGCCTGCGGCGGGTCGGGACGCTGCCCGGCGCGGTGCCGCGCCGGGCCCGGGGCGTCGGCATCGTGCTGTTCTCCGTCGGGTTCGCGCCCGCCGTGCGGCCCACCCGGTACGAGATCGGCACCACCGCCCTCCTCGCCGCCCCGGTCGCGCTCCTGACCGTCCTGCCGGACCGGCGGCCGCGCCTCGCGCGCGTGCTGCCGCTGCTCGCCGCCGTCCTGGTCTCCGTGGTCACCCTGGGCCTGCTCCAGCCGGGCCACAGCCGTGGCGGCCCCGTACAGATCATGCTTCCGGCGCCGGTCGCCTCGTCCACGCCCTCGTGCTGCTCCTCCAGTTGTCCGTGGGCGTGCTCGTCGGGGTGGCCGTCGCCGGCACGCCGACCGGCGCGTTGTCCGACTCCCCGCAGGACGCGGACCTGTCCCGGTGGGTGAAGGTCGGGAGCTGGGCGGTGTTCACGGCGGGCCTGTTCCTGGCCTTCGGGGTGCCGTGGCGGCTCGCGGGCCGGGTGACGGGGCTCGTGCACCTGTCGCTCGGCGTCCAGGCGGTCGTGGCGCTCGTGCCCGGGCGGGGCCGTCAGGTCCGAGCGGTGCCCTCCGTCCCGTGGGGTGCCCCGGATTCGTCGGGTTCCTTCGCCAGGAAGGCCACCACCGCGAGCACGAACAGCAGGGCGAGGGCGAGGCCCACGATGACCCAGGCGGTGGGGTGCGGCCAGAAGACGACGCCGGCGGCCGCGGCGGCGACGAGGATCCAGGTGATCCAGGTGCGGTAGCGCCGGACGAACGGGCCCACCGGGCCGAGGCGCATGCCCGCGTGGTCGGCGAAGCCCCGGGTCGCGTCGATCCCGGAGTTCCAGAAGCCCCGGACGAGGACGGCGGGGCGGCTCGGGCCGGAGAGCCAGGCGGCGAGGGCGATGAGGATGCCGAGGGCCGCGTACGCCCGGACCGAGGTGCGGAGGAAGCGGATCAGCGTGTCGTAGATGGAACTCGCCGCGCCGGGGGAGACGTTGGCGGGCAGGGCGTTCAGGTAGACCGTGCGGAAGACGGTGAGGGCCACGCCGAGGACGATCGCGGCGAAGGCGACGCCGAGGGCCGCGGCGACCAGGGTGCGGCGGCGCTTCACGGCGAGCAGCACACCGCCGACGACGAGCAGGATCGCGATCACCGGCAGCCACATGCCCATGGCCTGGAGCAGCGCGAAGCCGGTCTTCACCTTGCCGATGTCCTCGGACTTGACCACGGTGAAGTCGGTGTGGATCTCGGGGATCTTGGCCGCGACGTCGAGGCCGGACTCGACGAGCCGCTGCTTCACCCGGTCGATCACGGGCGCCAGGTCGATGGTGACCGTGTTCGTCTCGATCTTCACGGCGCCCTCGTCGTTGCCGGTCAGGGCACGGTCGAGGGAGGTGTGGACGGCCCGGTTGGCATCGGTCCAGATCGTCTCGAACGCCGGGGAGGCGACGACGTCCTGGGTCCGCTCGTGGACGAAGCTGCCGACCGCGCTCTCCAGGGAGCCGCCCAGCTTGCCGAGGGCCTTGGCCGCCAGGGGCCGCTGGTCGGGCGCGACGCCCTCCAGGAGGGATTGCAGGTCGATGTGCTCCATGACGGCGTTCGTCACCCGGGTCGCGACGGCCGCCTGGATGTCCGGGTCCGAGGCGAGCGGCTTGACCGTCTGCACGTACCGGTCGGTGTCGCCGACGAGGTCAGAGGTCCAGGTGGCGACGATGCCGAGCGGGACGAGGACGCAGCCGATGACGATGAGCAGGGCGGAGAAGAAGGAACGGACGCGGTGGTGGGGTGGTCGGGCGGTCGCCTTCTCCGCTTCCAGGGCGGCGACCCGGGCCCGGAGTACGGCGAGTTCGTCACCGCTGTCACCGGCCGCTGCACTCATGGCACCCACTCCTCACATTCGGGACAAGTCAGAGCAATTCTCTTGAAGGAGGGTGGTTCTGTCGCCCTGGGCGGCGCACAGGGGTGTACGCGATCATGCGGTCATGAACATGCGCTGTGCCGTACTCGACGACCACCAGGGCGTCGCCCTCGCCTCCGCCGACTGGGGCCCGCTCGCCGACCGCGTGGACGTCCGCGTGCTGCGCGAGCACCTGACGGACCGGGACGCGCTCGTCGCCGCCGTCGAGGACTGCGAGATCCTCGTGGTCATGCGGGAGCGGACCCCGGTCGACGCGGAGCTCCTCGCCCGCCTCCCCCGGCTCCGGCTGCTGATCACCTCCGGCATGCGCAACGCCTCGATCGACCTCGCCGCCTGCAAGGAGCGGGGCGTCACCGTCTGCGGCACCGCCAGCAGTTCCGCGCCGCCCACCGAGCTGACCTGGGCGCTCCTCCTCGGCCTCGCCCGGCACGTACCGGCGGAGGCGCGGGCCCTGCGGGAGGGCGGGCCGTGGCAGTCGACGGTCGGCGCCGACCTGGCAGGCCGGACGCTCGGCCTCGTCGGCCTCGGGAAGATCGGCGCCAAGATGGCCCGGATCGGCCTCGCCTTCGGCATGGAGGTCACCGCGTGGAGCCCGAACCTGACGGAGGAGCGGGCCGCCGAGCACGGCGCACGGCTCGCGAAGGACAAGCGGGACCTGTTCGCGACCAGCGACTTCGTCTCGCTGCACCTGGTGCTCTCCGAGCGCACCCGGGGCCTGGTCGGGGAGCCGGAGCTGCGGGCGATGCGCCCGTCCGCGTACCTCGTCAACACCTCCCGGGCGGGTCTCGTCGACGGCGGGGCGCTGCTGCGGGCGCTGCGCGAGGGCTGGATCGCGGGGGCGGGCCTCGACGTGTACGAGACGGAGCCCCTGCCCGCCGACGACCCGCTGCGGACCCTGCCGAACGTCCTGGCCCTCCCCCATCTGGGCTATGTGACGGAGGGGAACTACGGGCGCTACTTCGGCGAGGCGGTCGAGGACATCGAGGCCTTTCTGGCGGGGGCGCCGGTGCGGGAGCTGGGCTGACGGCCTGTCGGTCTGTCGGTCGGAGGGGCTAGCCCAGACTCGTACGCGCCAGGTCGAGGAACTCCGCCTCCGTGAGGCCCAGTTCGCGGGCCTCCGCCGCCGCCTCCCGGAGCCGGGAGATCAGGCGGGCGCGGTCGGGGGCGGTGGCACCGGGGACGATGAGGGCGCCGCGGCCCCGGCGGAGTTCGATGAGGCCCTCCTCGCGGAGCCGCTGGTAGCCGCGGAGGACGGTGTGGACGTTGACGCCGAGGGAGTCGGCGAGTTCGCGGGCGGCCGGGAGGCGTTCGCCGGGGGCGGCGGAGCCGTCGGCGAGGGCACCCCGGACGCAGGCGGCGATCTGGTCGCCGAGGGGGACGGCGGAGGCCGGGTCGACACGGAAGAGCACGGTCAGACCTTCCCATGCCGTTCGGCGAGGGTGTTGAGGAGGGCGGCGGCGGTCCGCGCGTCGGGCACGGTGACGGCGAACTCGCGGCCGCCGGTCCGCCGTACGACGAGGGCCTCGCCGGAGCGCAGCACCACGCCCGTCCGGTGGGCCCGGACCCGGTAGCCCCAGCCGCCGAAGTCGGCCAGGGCGGAGATCTCCCGGGCATCGGCGCCGGCGACCTCGTCGAGCGGGATGCGGACGCGGGGCCGGGAGGCGAACGAGGGGCTGACGGTGAGTCCGCGCCGGTCGACGGTGACCCTGACCCGGGCGAGGACCAGCCCGGGAACGCCGATGACGAGGCCGAGGAGACCGAGCAGCGCGGCCGGCCAGGGCGCGAGGAGCAGGACGGCCGGGGCCGCGACGAGGGCGAGCACCGCGAGGGCGGTGAGCGGCCGGGAGCCGGTGGCCCGGGTCCATCCGGCGAGCTCGTGCGCGCCGAGCGCGAGCCGCGGGCCGTCCGTGGCGGAGGTCTCGGCCTCCTCCGGCGGCACGAACCGGGTCAGGGCCCAGCCGACGAGCGCGAGGAGGCCCGCGACGCCGGCCGCGACGGTGATCTCGGCGAGGGGCGCGTCGACCTGGGCCGCGTCGACGGCGTCCACGTTGTCCCGTACGAGGAGGGCGAGGAGCGCGCCGGTGAAGCCGGCGGTCGCCCAGGCCCCCCACAGCGCGGCGCGGCGGACGAGGAGCGTCCAGCCGGCGCCGAGGCTGAGGAGCAGGGCCGTACTGATGACGGCGAAGGCGGCGCGGCCGGTGAAGCCGTCGGCGGTGCCCCCTCCGTCGAAGTGGGTGGCGAGGGGGTCGGGGAGCCGGTCGTACCGGAGGACGAGCAACGGCACGTGGACGGCGGTCGCGAGGACGAAGGGGAGCGCGGCGAGCGCGCGGAGACGGGGTGCGGCACGGTTCATGGAATCCTCCCTTGTTCGCACTCTACTAGAACAATGAGTTCTAGGAAGGGGGAACTCCCGAGTTGCGGGCCGCCCGCACCGGCCGTTCACCGGGTCGAACGCTGACGAACGGGGAGATCTTCATGCGCCACCGGCCCGCCACCCTCGCCGCCGTCGCCGCGCTCCCGCGCCACCAGGGCATGGACCCGGCCGCGATCATGCGGACGAGCCGCGACACGGCCGCCGATCCGGGGAAGTTCCTCGAGCCGGCCTCGGGAACGCCGACGCGGCGGCGGCCGTGAAGGCCGCCGCCGCGAAGAAGTAACGCCTCGGCTCTCGGCTCTCGGCCGGCGCCGCCCCCCGCTCCTCAGCTCTCGGTCAGGACCGTCCGCAGCGCCTCGGCGAACTCCGCAGGGGCGCCCTGCTGGCCGAACTCGCCGCCCAGGAAGCCGCCGTGGTGGCTCGGGAAGACGGCGACCGGGGTGCCGAGGCCCTCGGCGACGCCGACCGCCGCCCGCGCGGCGAACGTGCCCTCGGACTCCTTGCCCGCGGCGACGACGATCCGGGTCGGCGCGGCGCGCAGGGCGGTGAAGTCGGGGAGGTACGAGGTGCAGCCGCGCATGTTCTGCCCGAGCAGCGGGTCGCCGCGCGAGCCGTCGTCCTCGGCCGGGAACCCGAAGGTCTCGGGCCCGGGGAAGGGGCCCTCGGACCAGTCCGCCGGGATCGGGCCCTGGTGGCCCGTCAGGGCGATGAACCGCACCATGCCCGCGCCCCAGCCGTCCCGCAGATAGGTGGCCCGGACGTCCGCGCAGGCCGCGAGGGCCGCCTCGCGGTCCGGGAGGGCCTGGGCCGTCGGCGGCTCGTGCGCGACGAGGGTGTGCACCAGGTCGCCGCGCCGGGCCACCAGGGCGAGGGCGTTGACCGCGCCGCCGCTGCTCGCGAAGACGTCCACGGGCCCGGCGCCGAGCGCCTCGATCAGCCGGGCCAGGTCGTCGGCGTGCTCCTCGGGGAGGTTCTCCGCGGCGCCGTCGGTGCGCTCGCTGCGGCCCACTCCGCGCGGGTCGTACGTGACGACGGTCCGGTCGGCGAAGTGGGAGGCGAGCGTGGTGAAGCCGCTCGCGTCCATGGGCGAGCCGATCAGCAGCAGGGGTCGCTCGTCGGGCCCGGTGCCGGGGCGCACGTCGTAGCGCAGGGTCGCGCCGACGGTGTCCAGGGTCCGGGTGTCGGTCTCGGCCATGGTGATCTCCTCGCTGGGGGAACGGTCATGGGGTAGACCGCCCGCACCCCCGGAAGTCATCGCCGAGAGCGATCTTTCTTCGGATTTCTTTTCCTCGGACTCTTCCCTCGGACCCTTCCCCCAGACCTCTCTGGCGGCTACTCGCCACATTCGTGGACGGTCGGGTCCACGACGACGCGGTCCAAGAGGCCGCGCAGGAGGTGCTGTTCGGCCTCGGTGAGGTCGCCGAAGAGTTCCCGCTCGGCCTCGCGCACGGCTGCGTCGACGCGCTCCAGGGCGGCGGTGCCGGCCGGGGTGATCTCGACGATGTGACGGCGCCGGTCGGCCGGGTCGCGGCGGCGCTCGGCGAGCCCGTCCGCCTCCAACTCATTGAGGATCGCGACGAGTTGGCTCGGGTCGATCTCCATCGCGACGGCGAGCTCGCGCTGGCTCGTGGCCCCGGGGGCCAGCTGCATCAGCGTCATCGCGTTGCGCGGGTGCAGTCCGGCGACGCCCAGGGCGGCGCGGATGCGCGCACCGGTGAGCTCGCCGCGGAAGGAGAGGAGGAAGCCGAGGCGATCGGTCGGGAGTGCTGCCATGCCGTCCACCGTAACAACAACGCAATTGTGGAGCCAGAGAAATCGTTGATACTGTTCAACGGTTGTCGTCCCCCGACCGTTGGAGTACCTCCATGTTCATCGCCCATGCCGCCGTCGCGGTTCTGCTCGCCCTCGCCTCGCTCGGCTCCGCCTTCATGACGTTCACCAAGAACCCGCAGGTCACCGGCAGCATGACCAAGGTGGGCGTCCCGGAGGGCGCGCTGCCGTGGCTCGCGACCGCGAAGGCCGCCGGTGCGCTCGGCCTGCTCGCGGGGCTCTTCGTCCCGCTCCTCGGCGAGGCCGCGGCGGTGGGCCTGGTGCTCTACTTCGTCGGCGCCGTCATCTCCCACCTGCGGGTGAAGGACTTCGAGCTGGCGCCGGCGGCGGTGCTCGCCCTGGTCGCGGCGGCCGCACTGGTCCTGCGCATAGCCTCCGCCTGACCGCCCACGAATCAAGACGAGACGTATCGTCTTGTCAGACCTCTCCGGGTGTCGTACTGTCACCCAGGCGAGACGACGCGTCTCGCGTCCGTGTCCCCGACGGCAGGAGGTCGCCCTTGTTCCGTGCCCTACTCACCGACGTCACCAAGCGCTACGACGACCGGTACGCGCAGAACCGGACCGTGCTCGACCGGGTCTCCCTCACCGTCCGCCCCGGCGAACGCCTCGGCGTCGTCGGCGACAACGGCTCCGGGAAGTCCACCCTCCTCCGGCTCCTCGCCGGCCTGGAGACCCCCGACAACGGCACCGTGACCGTCGACTCCCCCGGCGGCCTCGGGCACCTCGCCCAGACCCTCGACCTCCCCGCGGACGCGACCGTCGGCGACGCCGTCGACCACGCGCTCGCGGAGGTGCGGGAGCTGGAGCGCGCGATCCGTACGGCCGAGGCCGAGCTCGCCGCCACCGGCGACCTCGCCGGATACGCCGGACTGCTCGCCGCCTACGAGGCCCGGGGCGGCGCCGGGGCCGACCGGCGCGTCGAGACCACCCTGCGGCGGCTCGGCGAGCCCGGACCGCTCGACCGCGGCCGACCGCTCGGGACGCTCTCCGGCGGACAGCGCTCCCGGCTCGCCCTCGCCGCCGTCCTCGCCGCCGAACCCGAACTGCTGCTGCTCGACGAGCCGACCAACGACCTCGACGACGAGGCCGTCGCCTGGCTGGAGGAGCGGCTGCGCGCCCACCGGGGCACGGTCGTGGCCGTCTCCCACGACCGGGTCTTCCTCGACCGGGTCGCCACCGCCGTCCTGGAGGTCGACGAGGACCGCCACACCGTGCGGCGGTACGGCGACGGCTACGGCGGCTACCTCGCCGGCCGCGCCGCCGAACGGGCCCGCAGACAGCGGGAGCACGAGGAGTGGAAGGCCGAACTCGCCCGCCACCGGGCGCTCGCCGACACGAACGTCGACCGGTTCTCCGCGATCCCCCGCAAGGCCCCGGCCGCGTTCAGCGGGGCGGGCGCCTTCCGGGCCCGGTCACGGGCGCACGGCGCGATGAGCCGCATCCGCTCCGCCCGCGAGAGACTCGCCCGGCTCACCGCCCACCCCGTGCCCGCGCCGCCGGAACCGCTCCGGTTCCGCGCGGACATCACGGGCGAAGGCGCTCCCGTCGACCTCACGGGGATACGCGTCGACGGCCGGCTCCACCTCGACGCGCTCCACCTCGACCCGGGCGAACGCCTGCTGCTCACCGGCCCGAACGGCGCGGGAAAGACCACTCTCCTCCGGGTCCTGGCGGGCGAACTCGCCCCGGACGCGGGCACGGTGACCGTGCCCGCCCGGGTCGGGCTGCTCCGCCAGGACACGGCCCCACCCCTCGACCCCCGTACGGTGGGCGAGGCCTTCGGAGAAGGCCGCGAGGACGAACTGCTCGCCCTCGGGCTCTTCGCCGCCCGGGATCTGACGACCCCGGTCCGGCTGCTTTCGACGGGCCAGCGCCGCAAGCTGGAACTGGCCCTCCTGGTGACCTCCCCCGCCGACCTGCTCCTCCTCGACGAGCCGACCAACCACCTGGCCCCGGGCCTGGTGGAGGAGATCGAGGCAGCGCTGGCCCGGTACACGGGCACGCTGGTGATCGTCAGCCACGACCGGCGGCTGCGGGAGGGGTACCGGGGCCGCGTCCTCGAACTGGCCCCGGCCCTCGTCAGGGCCTAGTCCTCGCCCGCAGCGCCCTCAAGGTCGCCCTCCGTCTCCAGGAAGACCTGGCGCAGGGCGGCCAGGGTCTCCGGGTCCGGCTTCTCCCACATGCCGCGGGACTCGGCTTCGAGGAGGCGCTCGGCGATGCCGTGCAGGGCCCAGGGGTTGGCCTCCTTGAGGAAGGCCTGGTTCGTCTCGTCGAGGACGTACTCCTGGGTGAGCTTGTCGTACATCCAGTCGGCGACGACACCCGTGGTCGCGTCGTACCCGAAGAGGTAGTCGACGGTCGCCGCCAGCTCGAACGCGCCCTTGTAGCCGTGGCGGCGCATCGCCTCGATCCAGCGCGGGTTGACCACGCGGGCGCGGAAGACGCGGGAGGTCTCCTCGACGAGGGTGCGGGTGCGGACGGTCTCCGGGCGGGTCGAGTCGCCGATGTACGCCTCGGGGGCCGTGCCCGTGAGCGCGCGGACGGTCGCGACCATGCCGCCGTGGTACTGGAAGTAGTCGTCGGAGTCGGCGATGTCGTGCTCGCGGGTGTCCGTGTTCTTCGCGGCCACCGCGATCCGCTTGTACGCCGTCTCCATCTCGGCGCGCGCCGGGCGGCCTTCGAGCCCGCGCCCGTACGCGTACCCGCCCCACACCGTGTACACCTCGGCGAGGTCGGCGTCCGTGCGCCAGTCGCGCGAGTCGATCAACTGGAGGATGCCCGCGCCGTACGTGCCCGGCCGGGAGCCGAAGATGCGGGTGGTGGCGCGCCGCTCGTCGCCGTGCTCGGCGAGGTCGGCCTGCGCGTGCGCCCGTACGTAGTTGTCCTCGGCGGACTCGCCCTCAAGGCCCGCCACGAGCCGTACGGCGTCGTCGAGGAGGCCGATGACGTGCGGGAACGCGTCCCGGAAGAAGCCCGAGATGCGCAGCGTGACGTCGACGCGCGGGCGGCCGAGCTCGGCGAGCGGGATCGGCTCCAGGCCGTTCACCCGGCGCGAGGCCTCGTCCCACAGCGGGCGGACGCCCAGCAGGGCGAGCGCCTCGGCGACGTCGTCGCCGGCGGTGCGCATCGCGCTCGTCCCCCACAGGGACAGGCCGACGGAGGTCGGCCACGCGCCGTTGTCGTCGCGGTAGCGGGTGAGGAGGGAGTCGGCGAGCGCCTGCCCGGTCTCCCAGGCGAGCCGGGACGGCACGGCCTTCGGGTCGACCGAGTAGAAGTTCCGGCCGGTCGGCAGGACGTTGACCAGGCCACGGAGCGGGGAGCCGGAGGGGCCGGCCGGGACGAAGCCGCCGTTCAGGGCGTGCACGGCGTGGGCGAGTTCGTCGGTGGTGCCGGCCAGGCGCGGCACGACCTGCTCGCAGGCGAAGCGGAGGACGTCCGCGACGGCCTCGGCGCGAGCGGTCCCGGCGGCAGCGGCCTTCACGCCGTCCGCGCCGGCCGTGCTCTCGCCGGCCTCCGCGTCCGCGGCCTCGTCGCCCTCCGCGCCCGAGCCCAGGACCTCGGTCACGACCGACGGGACCCGTGCCACGTCCCAGCCCCGCGCCTCCATCGCCTCGACCAGCTCGCGGGCCTTCGCCTCCGCCTCGTCGGCGGTGGTGCGGGTCGCGGCCGACTCGTCCAGGCCGAGGGCCTCGCGCAGGCCCGGGAGCGCCTGGGTGCCGCCCCAGATCTGGCGGGCGCGCAGGATGGAGAGGACGAGGTTGACCCGGGCCTCACCGGTCGGCGCGCCGCCGAGGACGTGGAGGCCGTCGCGGATCTGGGCGTCCTTGACCTCGCACAGCCAGCCGTCGACGTGCAGCAGGAAGTCGTCGAAGCCGTCGTCCTCCGGGCGCTCCTCCAGACCGAGGTCGTGGTCGAGCTTGGCGGCCTGGATCAGGGTCCAGATCTGGGCGCGGATGGCCGGGAGCTTCGCCGGGTCCATCGAGCTGATCTGCGCGTACTCGTCGAGCAGCTGCTCCAGGCGCGCGATGTCGCCGTACGAGTCGGCGCGGGCCATCGGCGGCACCAGGTGGTCGACGAGGGTCGCGTGGACGCGGCGCTTGGCCTGGGTGCCCTCGCCCGGGTCGTTGACGAGGAACGGGTAGATCAGCGGGATGTCGCCGAGGGCCGCGTCGGGGCCGCAGGCGGCGGACAGGCCGGCGTTCTTGCCGGGCAGCCACTCCAGGTTGCCGTGCTTGCCCAGGTGGACCATGGCGTCGGCGCCGAAGCCGCCGTCCTCGGCGCGGGCCGCGATCCAGCGGTAGGCGGCCAGGTAGTGGTGGGACGGCGGGAGATCGGGGTCGTGGTAGATCGCGATCGGGTTCTCGCCGAAGCCGCGCGGCGGCTGGATGAGGACGAGGAGGTTCCCGCGGCGCAGGGCGGCGAGGACGATGTCGCCCTCCGGGTTCTGCGAGCGGTCGAGGAACATCTCGCCGGGCGCCGGGCCCCAGTGCTCCTCGACCTGCTCGCGGAGCTCGGCGGGCAGCTGCGCGTACCAGCGCTTGTAGTCGGCGGCCGGGATGCGGACCGGGTTCTTCGCGAGCTGCTCCTCGGTCAGCCAGTCCTGGTCGTGGCCGCCGGCCTCGATGAGGGCGTAGATCAGCTCGTCGCCGTCGCCGGAGACGAGGCCGGGGATGTCCTCGACGGGCCCGAAGTCGTACCCCTCCTCCCGCAGCCTGCGCAGCAGGGAGACGGCGGAGGCGGGGGTGTCGAGGCCGACCGCGTTGCCGATGCGGGAGTGCTTCGTCGGGTACGCGGAGAGGACGAGCGCCAGCTTCTTCTCGGCGTTCGGGATGTGGCGGAGCCGGGCGTGCCGGACGGCGATCCCGGCGACGCGGGCCGCGCGCTCGGCGTCGGCGACGTACGCGGGCAGGCCGTCCTCGTCGATCTCCTTGAAGGAGAACGGGACGGTGATGAGGCGGCCGTCGAACTCGGGCACGGCGACCTGGCTGGCGGCGTCCAGCGGGGAGAGGCCCTCGTCGTTCTCCTCCCAGGCCTCCCTGGACCCGGTCAGGCACAGCGCCTGGAGGATCGGCACGTCGAGCGCGGCGAGCGCGCCCGCGTCCCAGGCCTCCTCGTCGCCGCCGGCCTGCGCCTCGGCGGGCTTCGTACCGCCCGCCGCGAGGACGGTCGTGACGATGGCGTCGGCTCCGCGCAGGACGGAGATCAGCTCGGCCTCGGGGGCGCGCAGGGACGCCACGTACAGCGGGAGGGCGCGGGCGCCGGCGTCCTCGATCGCGCCGCAGAGGGCGTCGACGAAGGCGGTGTTCCCGCTCATGTGGTGGGCGCGGTAGTAGAGCACGGCGACGGTCGGGCCGGTCCCGTTGCGCACGGTCCGCTCCAGCGGGCCCCAGGTGGGGGCGGCGGCCGGGGCCTCGAAGCCGTGGCCGGTGAGCAGGACGGTGTCGGAGAGGAAGCGGGCCAGCTGCTCCAGGTTCGCCGGGCCGCCGTGCGCCAGATAGGCGTGCGCCTCGGTGGCGACGCCGACGGGGACGGTGGAGGCCTCCATGAGCTGGGCGTCGGGAGCCTGTTCGCCGCTGAGCACGACCACCGGCTTCCCGGCGGCGCGGATCGCGTCGAGGCCCTCCTGCCAGGAGCGGACGCCGCCGAGGAGCCGGACGACGACCAGGTCGGCGCCGTCGAGCAGCCCGGGGAGGTCCGCGAGGGGGAGGCGGGAGGGGTTGGCGAAGCGGTACTCCACCGGCCCCCCGGCCGCGCGGGCGCTGAGCAGGTCGGTGTCGGAGTGCGACAGCAGCAGGAGCATGGCGAGCTCAGGCCTTCCTCGGGGTTGTCCGCGCCCCGGGTGGTCGTGTGGACGGCGGGAGTTCCTGACTCACCCGTCCCTCGCGGGTACGGGCTCACAGTGGCGGGACCGCGCCGGATTCTCACCGGGCTTCCTCCCCGGGGTCCTGGGACCCCATGCCGATCTGCATCCTAGATCGTGCCGGGGTCGGGCCCCAGGGAGCGTCGGGGTCGGCCGGATCACACCGGGACGTCCGACGGCGGCACGGGCGAGCACCGGCGGGCCTCGAGCACCAAGGACCGGCAGGCACCGGCAGGGCCCGGAGCGCCAGGAGTCGGCCGGATCACACCCGGTGGTCAGGCGGTTCCCCGTGGGTATGCTCGCCGCCATGCCGCCCACCCCACCCCCGACGCCCGAACCGGGCGAAGCTCGCATACGGGACCGTGGCGACGCCTGCCCCGGGGCGCTGCGCCTGCACCCCGCCGACGACGGACGCCTGGCCCGACTGCGCCTGCCCGCAGGGCGCCTGACGACACATCAGGCGGAGACGCTCGCGGTCGCGGCGGAGACGCTCGGCGACGGACGGATCAGCATCACCTCGCGCGGCAACGCGGAGCTGCGCGGGCTCGGCGAGGGCTGCGGGGCAGACCTGGCGTCCCTCCTGGACGGGGCGGGTCTGCTGCCCTCCCCCACCCATGAGCGCGTCCGCAACATCGTGGCCTCGCCCGGCGCGGGACTCGACGGACTCGGCTCCGCGGACGTGCAGTTGTGGGCCCGCGCACTGGACACCGCACTCTGCGCCGAGCCCCGGGCGGCGTCGCTCTCGGGACGGTTCCTGTTCGTCCTGGACGACGGGCGCGGGGACGTCGCCGGGCTCGGCGGCGATGTGAGCTTGATCGCAGGGCCGGACGGATCCGTCCTGCTGCGGCTGGGCCCGGAGGCCTTCCGGCTGGCCGCGACCGACGCCGTCCGGGCCGCCCTCACCGCCGCCCTCGTGTTCCTCGACGCCGCCGGGGCCGCCGGGAACGGGGCCTGGCGCCCGCGCGAGCTGCCCGAGGAGCACGTGCCCGACTGGGCCGGAGCCCTCGCGCGGGCCGGGATCACGGCGGAGCCCGTACCCGTACCGCCGCTTCCCGCGTCCCCGCCGCCCGCGCCCGGCCCCCTCGGCGAGCGCGCCCTGCACGTCCTCGCCCCGCTCGGCCGGCTGACGGCCGCCCAGCTGCGGGCCCTGGCCGACGGGGCCGAGGAGCTCCGGCTCACGCCCTGGCGGGGGGTGGTCGTCGTGGGGGCCGCCGACCGGGACCTGGCGGAGCACGGCCTGATCACCCGGCCCGACCTGCCCTCGGTCGGGGTCAGCGCCTGCACCGGACGCCCCGGCTGCGCCAAGTCCCTCGCCGACGTACGGGCGGACGCCGCCCTCGTCCGGCGAGGGGGCCTGCCCGTCCACTACTCCGGGTGCGAGCGCCGCTGCGGCCACCCGCACGGCACCTGGGTGGACGTCCTCGCCACCGGCGACGACACCTACCTGGTGAACGGCGTACCGACCCCCCGCACCTCCCTGCCCGAAGCAGTGACCACGGCCCGCACGACGAGATGAGCGAGAGCACCAGGATGTTCGACTACGAGAAGGACGGGACGGAGATCTACCGCCGGTCCTTTGCCACCATCCGCGCCGAGGCGGACCTCTCGGGCCTGCCCGCCGACGTCGCCCAGGTGGCGGTCCGGATGATCCACGCCTGCGGGATGACCGACCTCGTGCAGGACATCGCCCACTCCCCGGGCGTCGTCGCGAGCGCCCGCGCCGCACTCCGGGCCGGCGCGCCCATCCTCTGCGACGCGCAGATGGTCGCCAGCGGCGTCACCCGCAAGCGGCTGCCCGCCGACAACGAGGTGCTCTGCGCCCTCTCCGACCCGGCCGTCCCGGGTCTCGCCGCCGAGCTCGGCACCACCCGCTCGGCCGCCGCCCTCGAACTGTGGCGGGACCGCCTCGAAGGCTCCGTCGTCGCCATCGGCAACGCGCCGACCGCGCTCTTCCACCTCCTGGAGATGATCGCGAAGGGCGCCGGGAAGCCCGCCGCCGTCCTCGGCATCCCGGTCGGCTTCATCGGCGCCGCCGAGTCGAAGGACGCACTGGCCGAGAACGCCCTCGGCCTCGAATACCTGGTCGTACGGGGCCGGCGCGGCGGCAGCGCGATGACGGCCGCCGCGCTCAACGCCCTCGCCCACGAAGCGGAGATCCAGAAGTGACCGGAAAGCTGTACGGCGTCGGGCTCGGGCCCGGCGACCCGAACCTGATGACGGTCGCCGCCGTGAAGGCGATCGCCTCCGCCGACGTCGTCGCCTACCACTCGGCCCGCCACGGCCGCTCCATAGCCCGCTCCATCGCCGCCGAGCACATCCGCGAGGACCACGTCGAGGAGCGGCTGATGTACCCGCTCACGGTGGAGACCACGGACCACCCGGGCGGCTACCGGGGTGCCCTGGACGACTTCTACGAGGAGGCCGCGGCCCGCCTCGCCGCGCACCTCGACGCCGGGCGCACCGTCGCCGTCCTCGCCGAGGGCGACCCGCTCTTCTACGGCTCCTACCAGCACATGCACAAGCGGCTCGCCGACCGCTACGACACCACCGTCATCCCCGGCGTCACCTCGGTGAGCGCCGCCGCCGCCCGGCTCGGGGAGCCGCTGTGCGAGGCGGAGGAGGTCCTCACGATCATCCCCGGCACCCTGCCGGAGGACGAGCTGACGGCCCGCCTCGCGGGCACCGACTCGGCGGTCGTGATGAAGCTCGGCCGCACCTTCCCCACGGTCAAGCGGGCCCTGGAGCGGGCGGGCCGCCTGGACGACGCCCGGTACGTGGAGCGCGCGTTCATGAAGGGCGAGCGCACCGAGAAGCTCACGGAGGTCGACCCGGAGTCCGTCCCGTACTTCTCCGTCGCCGTCCTCCCCTCCCGCATCGACCAGCAGCCCCCCGTACGGGAGAGGGGCGAGGTCACCGTCGTCGGCACCGGCCCCGCCGGGGCACCCTGGCTGACCCCCGAGTCGCGCGGCGCGCTCGTCAACGCCGACGTCCTCGTCGGCTACACCACCTACCTCGACCGGGTCCCCGTCCTCCGCCCCGGCCAGATCCGCCACGGCTCCGACAACAAGGTCGAGTCCGAGCGCGCCGAGTTCGCCCTCGACCTGGCCCGGCGCGGCCGGAAGGTCGCGGTCGTCTCGGGCGGCGACCCGGGCGTCTTCGCCATGGCGACGGCGGTCCTGGAGGTCGCCTGCGAACCGGAGTACGCGGACGTCCCCGTACGGGTCCTCCCGGGGGTGACCGCCGCCAACGCGGCCGCCGCCGCCGCGGGCGCCCCGCTCGGCCACGACTACGCCACGATCTCCCTCTCCGACCGCCTCAAGCCCTGGGACGTCATCGAGACCCGTCTCCGCGCCGCCGCGAGCGCCGACCTCGTCATCGCCCTCTACAACCCGGGCTCCAGGTCCCGCACCCACCAGGTCGCCGCGGCCCGCGACCTCCTCCTCGAACTCCGCTCCCCCGAGACCCCGGTGGTCGTCGCCCGCGACGTCGGCGGCCCGGAGCAGTCGGTCCGCGTCCTCACCCTCAAGACCCTGGACCCGTCCGAGGTCGACATGCGCACCCTCCTCCTGATCGGCTCCTCGCAGACGCGCGCGGTCGAACGGGGCGACGGCCGCACGATCGCGTGGACGCCGCGGCGCTACGGCTGAAACAGGGACTGAAAGGGCAGGTGGGGGCGAGGGCACAACCCTCCCCCCACCTCACGAGTCACACAGGCGTTCCCCTGTTTCACGTGCTTCCCATAGGTCCGGAAAGGGCCCTCCCCCTGTGACGACTCGTACCCGGCTGAGCGCTCTGGCCACCACCGCCGCGCTCGCCGCCACCGGCGGCCTGCTGACCGCCACTCCGGCGGCTGCGGCCGTCACCTGCGCCTCCCCTCTGTGGAAGGCCGAGTACTACGCCAACACCACCCTCACCGGCACCCCGAGACTGACCACCTGCGACTCCGCCATCGCCGAGAACTACGGCTACGGCGACCCCGCCGGCGTCACCCTGCCCAGGGACGACTTCGGCGTGCGCTGGTCGGTGACGCGGGACTTCGGCTCCGGCGGCCCCTTCACCTTCACCGCCGAAGCCCAGGACGGCATCCGCGTCAGCCTCGACGGCGTCCGCAAGATCGACCTCTGGAAGAACGTCTCCACCACCCGGAAGAAGACGGTCGACCTCACGATCCCGTCCGGCCGCCACACCATCGTCGTGCACTACGCGACCTGGACGGGCGCGGCGAACGTGAAGGCCTCCTACGCGCCCCGTACTTCGGCCACCGTCGACAAGGTGCGACCGCTCCTGCCGACGGGCGCCACCCTCGCGTACGACAAGGCCCTCGGCAAGGTCACCCTGAAGTGGGCCGCCAACAAGGAGATGGACCTCGCGGGCTACCGCGTCTACCGGCGGCTCGGCACCTCCACCACCTGGACGAAGGTCAGCAGCGCCACCGCCCTCGTCACGGGCACGAGTCACGTGAACTCCCCGCCGCCCACCGGCCAGCGCTTCGTCTACGAGGTCCGCGCCGTCGACAAGGCGGGCAACGAGTCCTCGGGCAGCAGCGACCTCGCCGTCACCACCGTCGACAGGACCCCGCCCGCCGCCCCCTATGTCAATCAGACCGGCTGCCCGGACAACCTGCCCTACATGGCCGTCTACCTCGCCACCACGGCAGCGAACGCGGCCGACATCGCCTGGTACGAGGCCCAGCGGCAGAACCCGGTGACCGGCGCATGGACCACGGTCTTCTCCGGCAGCGAGCGCGCTTTCTGCGACACCGACCAGCCCGCCGACGGCCGCAAGGTCACCTACCGCGGCCGGGCCCGCGACGCCGCCGGGAACTGGTCCGCGTACTCGCCCGCCACCGCCCTCGCCCCCTGGGATCTGACGCCCCCGGCGCCCGTCTCCGGTCTCCGCGTCGACTACCGGGCGGGCGTCCCGCACCTGACGTGGTCCCCCGTGCCCGGGGCCGCCTCGTACCAGGTCCTCCAGTACGACCCCGCGACCGGCGACCAGCTGAACGCCCTGATCACGGGCGACACCACGACGGCGACCGACGTCGTGCCGCGCCAGACGGCCGCGGTCGCCGACACCTACCGGTACGCGGTGCGGGCCCTCGACGCGGAGGGCAACGCCGCCGCGCCCGTGGAGACCACGCTGTCGATGGCCGAACGGGCCGAGTCCATCCCGCCGTTCGAGACGAGGGCGACCAAGGCCGGCGACGGTGTGAGCATCTGGTGGCGCGGCGTCGATCCGTGGACCGTCGACGAGGACCCCCTTCCCACGTACCGGATCGTCCGCACCGACACCGCGACCGGCGAGACCAGCACCGTCACCGGCTGCAAGCCGAACACCTCGGACGACCGGCCGCTGACGGACCCCCATGTGTACTGGACGTGGGTCTCCGGGACCGTTCCCCCGTACGCCGGCCCGAAGGAGGTCATCGGCTCCTGCTGGGACGTCCAGGGCAAGTCCGAGACGACCTACGAGTACCGGGTCGTCACGATCGACCGGTACGGGCACGCGTCGCAGCCCGGCCCCGCCGCCACCGAGACCACCCCGGACACCGTGCGCCCGGCCCCGGTCCTGGACCTGGCCGCCGAACGGATCCCGCTCGGTGTGCGCCTCACCTGGACCCCGCCCGCCGACGACGACGTCCAGGGCTACGTGGTGTGGCAGGGCGTCACCAACCCCGTCACCGGCGAGACCTCCTGGGAGAAGAACTGCTGGCGGGGGCAGTCCCTGGCCGCGACCGAGATCCTCTGCCCGACGATCCCCGACGGCCGCGAGCACGTCTACCGGGTCGCCGCCTCGGACAACCACGACGTGGACCCCGGCATCGGTGACCTCAACCCGGCGGAGATCCGCGTCACCCTGCCGGACACCCGGCCGCCGGGCTGGACCGGCACCTACGTCTACGAGGCCCAGTACCCCCGGCTCTACCTGCGGTGCTCCGACGGATCCGCCGTCCCCTGCGGGACCGCCACCCGGTACCGCGTGGAGCGCTGGGACCCCCGCGAAGGCGCCTACACCACCCTCACCACGGGCGACGTGGGCGGCTCGGCCTTCGAGTACTTCGACGAGGCGGTGGCCCGGGACCTGCTGGGCCTCCACTACTACCGCGTGGTCTTCACCGACCCCTCGGGCGCCGAAGTGTCCGTCCGCCCGCAGGCGTACGGCATCTGGGCCTCCTGGCTCTGACCGGCCGCTACCGCAGCACCCAGGCGGCGGCCTCCTCCGGGGTCGCCGCCGTCGGTACGCCCTCCGGGACCGGCGGGCGGCGGACCACGACGACCGGGATGCCCGCCTCGCGGGCCGCCGTCAGTTTCGGGGCGGTCGCCGCGCCACCGCTGTCCTTGGTCACCACCACGTCGATCCGGTGCCGGGCGAGGAGTTCGCGTTCGCCGTCGAGGGTGAAGGGGCCGCGGTCGAGGAGGATCTCGGTGCGGGCGGGCACGGGGGTGTCGGGGGCGTCGACCGAGCGGACCAGGAACCACTGGGGGCAGGCGGCGAAGGCGGCGAGGCCCAGGCGGCCGGTCGTGAGGAAGACGCGGTCGCCGAGCCCGTGCAGGGCCCGCGCCGCCTCCTCCAGGGAGCCCGCGTCGCGCCAGTCGTCGCCCTCGGTCCGGACCCAGCCGGGGCGGCGCAGGGCCAGCAGGGGAACATGGGCGGTGGCGGCCGCCCGGGCCGCGTTGAAGCTGATCCGCTCGGCGAAGGGATGGGTGGCGTCGATGACCGCGTCCACGGCGTGTTCCCGCAGCCACGCGGCGAGCCCCTCCGGCCCGCCGAAGCCCCCGATCCGGACCTCTCCCGCCGGGAGCCGAGGGCTCGCCACCCGCCCCGCGAGGGAGCTGGTGACCCGGACCCGGTCGTGCAGCAGTCCGGCGAGGGCGCGGGCCTCGGTGGTCCCGCCGAGAATGAGTACGTGCACAGGAGCCTCTTCGTGAGTACAGGCGGCGGGCGTGAGGCCCAACTCAAGCACACCGGTCTCCGCCCGGGCTGGACGACCGGTGCCTGCGCGACCGCGGCCACGACCGCCGCGTACACCGCGCTCCTCACCGGCGACTTCCCCGACCCGGTGACGATCACCCTCCCGAAGGGCCAGACGCCGTCCTTCGCGCTGACCGCCGAGTCCCTGACGTCCGGTGCGGCCATGGCCGCCGTGGTCAAGGACGCGGGCGACGACCCGGACGTCACGCACGGGGCCGTGATCCGCGCGACGGTACGGCTCCTGCCGCCCGGCTCCGGCGTCGTCTTCCGCGCGGGCGAGGGCGTCGGCACGGTCACCCTCCCCGGCCTCCCCCTCGACGTCGGCGAACCCGCCATCAACCCCGTGCCCCGGCAGCTCATGCGCGAGCACGTCGCCGCCGTGGCGGCGGCGCACGGCGCCCCCGGCGACGTCGAGATCACCGTCTCCGTCGACAACGGCGCCGAGATCGCCCGCTCCACCTGGAACCCCCGCATCGGCATCCTGGGCGGCCTGTCGATCCTCGGCACGACCGGCGTCGTCGTCCCGTACTCCTGCTCCGCCTGGATCGACTCCATCCGCCGGGGCGTCGACGTGGCCCGCGCGGGCGGTCTGACCCACGTGGCCGGTTGTACGGGCTCCACCTCCGAGCGCACGGTGACGACGCTGTACGACCTTCCGGAGATCGCCCTCCTCGACATGGGCGACTTCGCGGGCGCCGTCCTCAAGTACGTCCGCCGCCACCCCGTCGACCGGCTCACGATCTGCGGCGGCTTCGCCAAGCTCTCCAAGCTGGCCGCCGGCCACCTGGACCTCCACTCGGCCCGCTCCCAGGTCGACAAGGCCTTCCTCGCCGACCTGGCCCGCACGGGCGGCGCCCCGGAGTCCCTGGCCTCGGAGATCGCCGCCGCCAACACGGGTCTCGCCGCCCTCCGCCTCTGCGAGGCCGCCGCCGTCCCCCTCGGCGACCTGGTCGCCGCCCGCGCCCGCGACGAGGCCCTCGCCGTGCTGCGCGGGGCGCCGGTCGCGGTGGACGTGATCTGCATCGACCGGGCGGGGACGGTGGTGGGGCGTTCGTCGGTGGCGGGACCGGGACCGGGCGCGGGGGCGGGCCCGGAGACAGGACCGGGAGCGGGCGCGGGCGCGTAATCCGCGCGACAGCCGGCCGGGCCACCGCCGAGAATCCCGGGATGACCGACTTCTCCCACAAGCCCACCCTCACCGGTGACCTGGTGACCCTCCGTCCCGTCACCGAGGCGGACGTCCCCGCGCTGCTGCCGCTGTTCGAGGACGAGGAGGTCACCCGGCTCACCGGGGGCCACACGCGCTTCGACGAGGCGGCGCTCCTGAAGTGGTACGGCTCGCGGGGCGCGCAGGACGACCGGCTGGACCTCGCCGTGGTCGAGCGGGCGACCGGGCGGGTCGTCGGCGAGGCCGTCCTCCTCGATCGGGACCCCGACAACGAGAGCTGCGCCTTCCGGATCTGCTTCGTCCCCGACGCCATCGGCCGGGGCCTGGGCACGGAGGCGACCCGGCTGATCGTCGGCCACGGCTTCGAGGCGCTCGGCCTGTACCGGATCTGGCTGGAGGTGTACGCCTTCAACCCCCGCGCCCGCCGCGCCTACGAGAAGGCCGGCTTCCGCGCGGAGGGCGTCCTGCGGGGCGCGCTGCTGTGGGAGGGGGAGCGGGTGGACGCGACGGTGATGTCGGTCCTCGCGCCGGAGTGGGCGGCGGGCGGACGTCAGGCCGTCGGGTAGCCGATCTCCGCGACGTCCTCGGCGAGGTCGGCGAGCGCCACCTCCGGGTTGAGGGTCTCCACGAGCTCCGGGGTCAGCGGGCGCAGGGCGAGGACGTGGCGTACGGCTTCCAGGTCGACCGGCCGCTCGTAGTAGTCGGACGCCCATGCGGCGTACGCCTCCGCCGTGCGGTCCACGAGCAGGTGGAGGAGGCGGCCGGAGCCGTCCGGGTCCTCGTGGCCGTCCAGGTCCGGGAAGGCGACCGGACCCGTCCGCCAGGCCGTGTCCGTGGCCTCGCGCCACAGGCAGGCGGTGGTCACGTGCACCCCGTCCTCGTCCGTGAACGCGGGCTCCGTCAGGTACTCCCGGAAGGCCTCCGGGAGCCCGTCGAGCACCCCGGGCCAGGTCTGGCCGTCCGCGAGCGGCCCGAAGGGGCTGATCGGCGACTCGTGGTCGAAGACGCGCGCGAACGCCCCCGCCGGCGAGAGGACGATCGTGTACTCGCCACCGGAGCCGTCCCGCATCGACGCCAGCTGCTCGGTCTCCGACCAGTGCGCGTCGAAGGAGTAGTACCGGCCCTCCCACTCCGGGCTCAGGACGGCGTCCAGCATCGCGAGCCCCCGGGAGCGGTCGCGCAGTTCCTCGATGCCCGGCAGCGCCCGGGCCACGTCGTAGACGGTCACGGGTCCATTGAAGCCCCTGGCACCGACATGCGGCCCCACCGCCCCGAACCTAGGCTGGCCACGGCAGCATCCCCGACCGAGAGGGAGTCCGTCCCATGGCGAAGCGCGGCAACAAGAAGCGGGCCCGCAAGAAGAAGAAGGCGAACCACGGCAAGCGGCCCAACGCCTGAGGCGCCGGGCCGCGGACGGGGCCGTCAGCAGGTGTGGCGGTCCCGGGCCGGGTCGTACAGGTGGCTGTCGCGGAACTCCGAGGCGGCGAGCGTGCGGCCCACGATGATGACGGCCGTCTTGGTGATGCCCGCCGTCTTCACCTGCTCGGCGATGTCGTCGAGGGTGCCGCGCAGGACGACCTCGTCCGGGCGGCTGGCCATGGCGACGACCGCCGCCGGGCAGTCCGCGCCGTAGTGGGGGACCAGCTCGGAGACGATGCGGTCGACGTAGCGCGCGCCCAGGTGGAGGACGAGGAGGGCGCCGCTGCGGCCGAGGGTGGCGAGGTCCTCGCCCTCCGGCATCGGGGTGGCCTGCTGGGCGATGCGGGTGAGGATGACCGTCTGGCCGACGGTCGGGACCGTCAGCTCCCGCTTGAGCGCGGCGGCGGCCGCCGCGAAGGCGGGGACGCCGGGCACGACCTCGTACGGGACGCCCGCCGCGTCGAGCCGCCGCATCTGCTCGGCGACCGCGCTGAAGACGGACGGGTCGCCGGAGTGGAGGCGGGCCACGTCCTGTCCGGCCGCGTGGGCGGCGGTGATCTCGGCGACGATCTGGTCGAGGTCCATCTTCGCCGTGTCGACGAGCTTCGCGTCCGGCGGGCACTCGGCGAGGAGTTCCGTGGGGACGAGCGAGCCGGCGTAGAGGCAGACCCCGCACTTGGCGAGGGTCCGCGCGCCGCGCACGGTGATGAGGTCGGCCGCGCCGGGGCCCGCGCCGATGAAGTAGACGGTCATTCCTCTGTACAACCCTTCGTTACGGACCACTGCGTGACGGGCATGGCCTGGCGCCAGCCGGTGAAGCCGCCCACGGGCACGGCGGCGGCGACGGCGAGCCGGACGAGTTCGCCGCCGTGGCGGGCGTACCACCGGGCGAGCAGCGCCTCGGATTCGAGGGTCACCGTGTTGGCGACGAGCCGACCACCCGGCGGCAGGGCCGCCCAGCAGGTGTCGAGGAGGCCGGGGGCGGTGAGGCCGCCGCCGACGAAGACCGCGGACGGCGTCTCCAGACCGGACAGCGCCGCCGGCGCCGGGCCGGTGACGACCTTCAGGCCCGGTACGCCCAGCGCGTCGGCGTTGCGGGCGATGCGGGCGGCCCGTTCGGGGGACTTCTCGACGGCGATCGCCCGGCAGGAGCGGTGGGTCCGCATCCATTCGACGCCGATGGAGCCGGAGCCGCCGCCGACGTCCCAGAGGAGTTCGCCGGGGGCGGGGGCGAGGGCGGCGAGGGTGGCGGCGCGCACGTACCGCTTGGTGAGCTGGCCGTCGTGCTCGTACGCCTCGTCCGGGAGTCCGGGGACGGCGCCGAGCCGGAGGGCGTCCGGGTCGCGCACGCAGTCGAGGGCGAGGACGTTGAGGGCGTCGGTGCGCTCGTGGGGCCAGTCGGCGGCGGTCCCGTCGAGGAGGCGCTCGGCGGGGCCGCCGAGCTGTTCGAGGACGCGGATGCGGGTGCCGCCCCAGCCGCTCGTGCGGAGCAGGTCCGCGACCCGCGCGGCCGTGTCGGCGCCTTCGCTGAGGACGAGGAGGCGGCGGCCGTCGTGGAGGGCGGCGGAGAGCGCGGCGAGGGGGCGGGCGACGAGCGAGACCGTCTCGACGGCCTCCAGGGGCCAGCCGAGGCGGGCGCAGGCGTACGAGGCGGAGGACGGGTGCGGGTGGACGCGCAGGCGGTCGGCGCCGACGGTCTCGGCGAGGGTGCGGGCGATGCCGTAGAAGCTGGGGTCGCCGCTGGCGAGGACGGCGATCGCGCGGCCCTCGTGGGCGGCGAGCAGGCCGGGGACGGCGGGGCGGAGCGGGGAGGGCCAGGTGGTCCGCTCGCCGGCGCAGGCGTCGGCGGGGAGGAGGTCCAGCTGGCGGGGGGCGCCGATGAGGACCTCGGCGGCGCGCAGGACACGGCGGGAGCCCTCGGGGAGCCCGTCCCAGCCGTCCGCGCCGATTCCGACGACCGACACCACCGATATCGCAGCGTTCACGTCCGGGACTCTACGTGAGCCCTGGTCGGGGCTTACCGGACGGTCACTTCTGGGCGTTCTGACCGACGTAGAAGAGCAGCCAGACGAAGCCGGCGAAGGCGTGGGTGGCGAAGACGTACACGAAGACGCGGAGCATCACGCCCCGCTCCTTCCACCGTTCGCTGTCGTGCGCTTCCCCGGTCTCTTTCCCCGTCGCCTTCTCGGCCGCCTTCTCGGTCATGCGATCCAGGGTAAGGCGCCGGAATAGAGGAGGGGGTCGCATCGTTGGAGCGGATAGTTTAAGCTTCAACCAACAGGCCGCAAGGCAGGACACCGCGAGAGGTGAGCACGATGCAGTTCGGGATCTTCACCGTCGGCGACGTGACGACCGACCCCACCACCGGCCGCACCCCCTCCGAGCACGAGCGCATCAAGGACACCGTCGCGATCGCGCTCAAGGCCGAGGAGGTCGGGCTCGACGTCTTCGCGACCGGCGAGCACCACAACCCGCCGTTCGTCCCGTCCTCGCCGACGACCCTCCTCGGGCACATAGCCGCCCGCACGGAGAACCTGATCCTCTCCACCTCGACCACCCTGATCACCACCAACGACCCGGTGAAGATCGCCGAGGACTACGCGACCCTCCAGCACCTCGCCGACGGACGCGTGGACCTGATGATGGGGCGCGGCAACACGGGCCCGGTCTACCCGTGGTTCGGCCAGGACATCCGCCAGGGCATCCCGCTCGCCATCGAGAACTACGCGCTCCTCCACAAGCTGTGGAGGGAGGACGTCGTCGACTGGGAGGGCAAGTTCCGCAGCGCCCTCCAGGGCTTCACGTCCACCCCGCGTCCGCTCGACGGCGTCCCGCCGTTCGTCTGGCACGGCTCCATCCGCTCCCCCGAGATCGCCGAGCAGGCGGCCTACTACGGCGACGGGTTCTTCGCGAACCACATCTTCTGGCCCAAGCAGCACACCGAGAAGATGGTCCGCCTCTACCGCCAGCGGTACGCCCACTACGGCCACGGCACCCCCGAGCAGGCGATCGTCGGCCTCGGCGGCCAGGTGTTCCTGCGGAAGAACTCGCAGGACGCGGTACGGGAGTTCCGCCCGTACTTCGACAACGCGCCGGTCTACGGCCACGGCCCCTCCCTGGAGGAGTTCAGCCGCGAGACCCCGCTGACCGTCGGCTCCCCGCAGGAGGTCATCGAGCGCACCCTGTCCTTCCGCGACTACGTGGGCGACTACCAGCGCCAGCTGTTCCTGGTCGACCACGCGGGACTGCCGCTGAAGACGGTCCTGGAGCAGCTCGACATCCTCGGCGAGGAGGTCGTCCCGGTGCTGCGCAAGGAGTTCGAGAACCTGCGGCCGGCCGGCGTGCCGGAGACCGCCCCGCTCCACCCCGCCGTCGTCTCGAACGCCTCGAACGCCTCGAACGCCTCGAAGGAGATCTGACGCCATGCAGACGCTGAAGCTGGTCGCCGTCTCGGCCGGCCTGAGCTCCCCGTCCTCCACCCGGCTCCTCGCCGACCGCCTCCTCCAGGCGGCCCGGTACCGGCTGGCCGAGCAGGAGTACGCCGTCGACGTCGAGGTCGTCGAACTGCGCGACCTCGCCGTCGACATCGCGAAGAACTTCGTGACGGGATTCCCCTCCGAGAAGCTCCAGGAGACGATCGACAAGGTGACGGGCGCGGACGGCGTCATCGCCGTCACCCCCGTCTTCACCGCCTCCTACAGCGGCCTGTTCAAGTCCTTCTTCGACCTGATCGACCCGACGGCGCTGACCGGCGTGCCGGTCCTCCTCGGCGCCACCGGCGGCACCGCCCGCCACTCCCTCGTCCTCGACCACGCCCTCCGCCCCCTCTTCGCCTACCTCCGCGCCTCCGTCTCCCCCACCGCCGTCTACGCGGCCTCGGAGGACTGGGGCTCGGGCGGCGACGAGTACACGGAAGGCCTGCCGGCCCGGATCACCCGCGCGGGCAACGAGTTCGCGGACACCGTGGCCGCCCGTCCGGCCCGGCGCACCGACGACGAGGAGATCGTCCCGTTCGAGAAGCAGCTGGCGGACCTGCGCCTGGACTGACCGGTTTTGTTACGTTGGGTCCACTGGCAGCGACGAAACGGAGGTCGGCGATGGCCGACGGCAGGATCGTGGTGGGCGTGGACGGATCGGAGCCCTCCCTGAAGGCGCTGAAGTGGGCGGCCGCGCAGGCCGCCCTCACCGGGGACTCGCTCCAGGCGGTGATCAGCTGGGACTACCCCGGGGTCTGGGCGACGGTGGTGCCGGGCGTGTCCCTGCAGTTCGACCCCGAGAAGGTCGCCCGGCAGATCCTCGACACGGCCCTCGACGCCATCCTCACCCCGGAGGAGGCCGCCGCCGTCACCCGCACGATCGTCGGCGACAACGCCGCCCAGGCCCTCGTCGACGCGGCCCGGGGCGCGAGCCTGCTGGTCGTCGGCGACCGCGGGTACAGCGGCTTCAAGGCGGCGGTCCTCGGCTCGGTCTCCTCCCACGTCACCCACCACGCGCCGTGCCCGGTGGTGGTGGTGCGGGACGAGGCGTCCTGAACCACCACCACCGGGCCGGCGCGCTGCCCGCGCGGGAGGGCCGTCAGTACGGCGCGGGGTGACCCGTCGCGTCCTCGTGCGTGTAGAAGAGGTAGAACGCCGCGCCGCCCGAGACCGCTCCCACGATCAGCCCGAGCAGCGTCGACGAGTAGATGCTCGCGCCGGAGAGGCTGTACAGGAAGCCGACCGCGATGCCTGCGTAGGCGCCCCAGGCGGCGCCCCGCAGCTCGCGGGGCAGGTGGTGGCCATAGCGTCGGAGGGCGTACATCGCGACGGCGACGACGACGGCGGAGATGAGGCCCAGCCAGAACTGTCCCCAGCTGAGCGCGCCGCCGTCTCGGACGATCACCGGCGCGTACAGGCCGTACGAGACGCCGATCGTGACCGGGACTCCCCAGCCGTGCGTACTGAACTGGCGCCGGACGGGCACCGCTGCGTGTGCGGCCATGGCAGGAGCTCCTTCGCTTTCGGCCCCCCGGTTCCCGCACCCTCCAGAGCACACCCCCGCCCCGCACCCCGCAAGTGGATCACGGGCCTTCGGCGGCCACCGCGGCCAGCCGGGCCAGGGCCTCGTCCAGGACCGCGACCGGCGGTGACGCGAGGCCGAGCCTGACGGCGTCGGGGGTCGCTCCGCGGCCGACCGCGAAGGCGCTGCCGGGGGTGACGGCCACCCCCGCGCGTGCGGCGGCGGCCGCGGTGAAGGTCTCCGCGCGCCAGGGCGCGGGCAGCTCCCACCAGCAGTAGTACGCGTGCGGGGACGACCGGAGGGCATGCCCGGCGAGCCGGCGCCGGACCAGGGCGTGCCGGGCCTCCGTGTCCGCCCGCTTGAGCGCGACCGCCTCGGCGACCGTCCCGTCCCCGGCCCAGCGCGTGGCGGCGGCGAGGGCGAGCCCGCCGGCGGTCCAGGCGCCGGAGCGCAGGGCGTCGGCGACGGCGGTGCGGAGACGCGCCGGCGCCACGACGTAGCCGACGGTCAGTCCGGGGGCGAGCCGTTTGGAGAGGCTGTCGACGAGGAGGACCCGCTCGGGGGCGTGCGCGGCGAGCGGCGCGGGCGCGTCGGGGTGCAGGAAGGCCCAGGTGGTGTCCTCGACGGCGGTGAGGTCCAGGCGGCGCAGAAGTCCGGCGAGTTCGGCCCGGCGCTCCTCCCCCGCGGTGGTGGAGAGCGGGTTGTGGAGGGTCGGCTGGAGGTAGACGGCGGCGAGGGGCGCGGCCCGGTGCGCGGTCTCCAGGGCCTCCGGCCGCACCCCCTCCTCGTCGAGGGCGAGCGGGACCAGCCGGATGCCGAGCCGCTCCGCGACCGCCTTGACCAGCGGATACGTGAGCGCTTCGACGCCGAGGCGGCCGCCGGGCGGCACGAGCGCGGAGAGCGCGGCGGCGAGGGCCTGGCGGGCGTTCCCCGCGAAGAGGACGCCGTCGGGGTCGGGCGCCCAGCCGGACCGGGCGAGGACGGACACCGCCGCCTCCCGGGCCCCGGGCGTACCGGTGGCGGCGGCCGGCCGGGAGACGGCCTCCGCGAGGACGTCGGGCCGGGAGAGCGCCGTGAGCGCGCGGGCCATCAGCTCCGACTGTCCTTCGGCGACCGGGTAGTTGAGCTGGAGGTCGACGGGCGCGGCACCGGTCGCCTCGGCGAGAGCGGGCCCGGGCAGCGGGGGCGCGGCCCGGACGAAGGTGCCGCGTCCGACCTCGCCGACGACCAGTCCGCGCCGGGCCAGCTCCCCGTACACGCGGATCGCCGTCGAGTTCGCGATGCCGTGGCGGCGGGCGAAGACGCGCTGCGGCGGCAGCCGGTCGCCGGGGCGCAGCCGCCCGTCCCGTACGGCCGCCTCGACCCGGTCGGCGATCCTCCGGTACTCGTCCACGAGCCCCACCCCCTCATTGCACCGAGAGCAAAGATCTTATTGCACCGAGCAGTTGGGGCTGCCTAGCCTGCCGTCATGCCCACCTTCCACGAGGACCGGGGCACCGGCCCCGCCCTCCTCCTCGTCCACGGCCACCCCTTCGACCACACGATGTGGCAGCCGCAGATCGACCGCTTCTCCCGCGCCGGACACCGCGTCATCGCCCCCGACCTGCGGGGCTACGGCGCCACGCCCCTCGGCGCGACGACCGGATCCACCACCCTCGGCGAGTTCGCCGAGGACCTCGCCGACCTCCTCGACGCGCTCGGCATCGACGACTGCGTCGTCGCCGGCCTCTCCATGGGCGGCCAGATCGCCATGGAGCTCGTCCGCCGCCACCCCGAGCGGGTCCGGGGCCTCGTCCTCGCCGACACCTTCCCGGCCGCCGAGACCGAGGACGGCAAGAAGGCCCGGAACGCCATGGCCGACCGGCTCCTGAGGGAGGGCATGCGGGGGTACGCCGACGAGGTCCTGGACCGGATGGTCGCCCCCTACAACACGCATGCCGCGCCGCACGTCCACCGCATGATGTGCGCCACCGACCCGGTCGCGGCGGCCGCCGCCCTGCGCGGCCGGGCCGAGCGCCCCGACTACAAACCGGTCCTCTCCGCCCTCGCCGTGCCCGCGCTCGTCGTCGTCGGCCGGGACGACACGTACACCCCGGTCGCGGACGCGGAGGAGATGCACGCGCTGCTGCCCCACTCCACGCTCACCGTGATCGAGCGGGCCGCGCACCTGCCCAACCTGGAGCGGCCCGAGGAGTTCGACGCGGCCCTCGACGCCTTCCTGCGCTCACTCGTTCGGCCCAGTTGAAAGTTCGGAATCGTACGAACGCTCCGACGATGGGGCCATGAGCCAGAACACCTCACCCCGCCAGGCGGGGCACCCGTCGAGCTCCTCCGCCTGGGCCTCCGGCGGCACCCTCTTCGCCGGCGTCCTCATGCTGGTCACCGGCTTCATGGACATCTTCCAGGGCATCGCCGGCATCGCCGAGGACGACGTCTACACCCGCATCGGCGACTACGTCTTCAAGTTCAACCTCACCACCTGGGGCTGGATCCACCTGATCCTCGGCGTCATCGTCGCCATCGCCGGCTTCGGCATCCTCAGGGGCGCCGAGTGGGGCCGGATCGCCGGTATCTCCCTCGCCTCCCTCAACGTCCTCTTCCAGTTCCTCTTCCTGCCCTACCAGCCGTGGTGGGCGCTCTTCTCCATGGCCATCTCGGTCTTCGTGATCTGGGCACTGGCCACGGACGACCAGTACGGCTCGGACAAGGCGTTCTGAGGCGCGGCAGATGGGACGCCGTACGACCGGAATCGCTCTCGCCACCACCGCCGCCCTCCTCCTCATCCCCTTCACCGGCTGCGACACCGCCAAGAACAAGGCGGGGGAGATCGTCTCCTCCGCCACCGCGGCCGTCGCCTCGGCCGCCCAGGAGCAGATGAACAAGGTCAAGGACGGGGTGAACGCCACCGGCGACGTCAGCGCCGGCCCGACCAGCACCGACGGGGACCGCACGATCGCCACGATCACCGCGGCCAACCCCAAGGACAAGACCGCCGACTACACGATCATGGTCATCTTCCGTGACGGCGACGGGAACATGCTCGACGCCGTCGTCCTGAACATCGACGGCGTCGAAGCCGGGAAGTCCAAGACCGGCACGGCGCGCAGCAACCGGACGCTCTCGGGCCAACCGAAGGCGGAGATCGCGCAGGCGCTGCGACACTGAGCCGCGTGGACCGACCCCCCGCCCCGGAAGCACCCGAACCGGCAGCACCCGCACCCATGGCACCCCCTCCCGCGGCACCCGAAGCACCTCCTCTCCGGCCCAGGCACTCCCTCACCGCCTGGGCCGCAGGGCTGCTCCTGGTCGTGCCCGCCGTGACCGCCGCCTGCCGCTTCCTCGACACGGACGCGGTCACGCCCGTACCGCAGCTGCTCTCCTTCCTCCCCTGGCTCACCGTCCCCGCCGCCCTCGGGGTGCTGCTCGCCGCCGCCGCCCGCCGCCGCGCCCTCGCCTTCACGGCCGTCGTCGTCCTCGCCGTGACCGCCTGGAGCACCCTGCCGTACCTGCCGCAGGCCGTCACCGCCTACGGCGGCCTGCCGATCACCCGGGTCCGCGTCCTCGCCGCCAACGTCGAGTTCGGCCAGGCCACCGAGGCGCTGATCGGCACGATCCGCCGCGAACGCCCCCGGCTGGTGTTCGTCTCCGAGTGCGACCACGTCTGCGGACACGCCCTCACCAGCACCTTCGCCGCCGAGCTCCCCCACCACGCCTCCGTCGACTCCGGCGGCTCGGCCGGCTCGGTCCTGCTCAGCGCCTATCCGCTGAGCGACGAGGAGGTGATCCCTGCGGTCATGGGCATGCCGGGCGCCACCGCCGAGATCGCCGGCCGGCCCGTCCGCGTCCAGCTCGCCCACCCCATGCCGCCGCTGCCGGGCCAGGTGGACCTGTGGAAACGGGAACTCGGCCGGATCGAGAAGGCGGCCGCCGAACGCCCGCCCCGCACACCGATGCTCCTCGCCGGAGACTTCAACGCCTCCCAGGACCACCACGCCTTCCGCGCGATCCTCCGCACCGGCCACGTCCAGGACGCCGCCCGGCAGGCCCGCACCAGCCGCACCCCCACCTGGCCCACCGAAGGCCCCCTGCCGCCGTACGTCCAGATCGACCACGTCCTGGTCAGCGACCACTTCTCCGTCGCCGCCCTCCGCTTCCCCGCCCTCCCCGGCTCCGACCACCGCGCCGTCCTCGCCGACCTCGACCTGCGGGGCGAGCGCTGATCCGCCACGCTGGAAGGCATGGACAACGAGGAGATCCTTGACGACATCGGCACCCTCGTCGAGGAGGAACGCACCCTCCGCCGACGGGCCGGCACCGGCGGCCTCTCCCCCGAGGAACGCACCCGCCTCGCCGACCTCGAAGTACGCCTCGACCAATGCTGGGACCTGCTCCGCCAACGACGCGCCAAAGCCGAATTCGGCGAGGACCCCGACACGGCCGCCCTCCGCCCGGCCACCGAGGTCGAGTCGTACCGCAACTGAGGCCTCCCGGGGGCTCCGGCGACGGCGTCGTACGTTGGTCGCATGGCACGGAGCGCAGGACCCGCACGGATCGCACCGCCCGCCTGGCTGACCGCCGGGCTCAAGCCGGAGGCCGCGCCGGTGCCGTGGGCCGCCGTCGTCAGGGCGGCGGTCGCGTTGTCCGTGCCGTTGGCCGTGGGGATGGCGGCGGGGAAGCCGGCGTACGGGGCGCTGGTGTCGATGGGGGCGCTGTCGGGGGTCATCGGGGACACGGCCGACGCCTACCGGATGCGGGTGTTCAACATCGCGGTGCCGCAGTTGTTCGGGGCGCTGGGGGTGACGCTCGGGACCCTCGTCTTCGGGGAGGGGTGGGTGGCGGTGGCCGTCGTGACGGTCATCGCCCTCGTGTCCGGGATGATCTCGTCGATCGGCGCGGTCGCGTCCGTGTCGGGGCTGCTCCTGCTGCTCAACGCCGTCGTCGGGGCGGGGCTGCCGATGCCGGAGCCGTGGTGGAGGGCGCCCGTTCTGCTGGCGCTGGGCGGGCTGTTCGTGCTCGTGCTCACGCTCCTCGGCTGGCCGATGCGGCGGGCCGCGCCCGAACGGGAGGCGGTGGCGGCGACCTACCGGGCCGTCGCCGAGCTGTACGAGGCCACCGGCACCCCTTCGTACGACGAGAAGCGGCAGGCCGTCACCGCCTCGCTCAACCAGTCGTACGACCTGGTGCTCGCCCGGCGGGCCCGCCAGCACGGGCGGGCGAGTTCCCTGGTGCGGATCCTCGCCCAGCTGAACGTCGTCATCCCGCTCGTCGAGGCCGCGCCCGCCGCCCATCTGCGGGCCCGGCTCCTCGGGCCGCTGCCGCCCGAGATCCCGGCCGCCGTACGGGATCTGGCGGACGCCGTCGAGGAGGGGCGCACCGGGGCGCCCGCACTCGATCTGCCGACGCCCGAGCGGCCCGCCGAGAAGGCCGTGGACCACGCCCTGCGGTACGCGGCGACCGTCGTCCTTCCCCAAGCTCTCGGCTCCGCTCGAGCAGGGGAGACCCCCTTGGCCGACCCCGACCCGTTCAACGTCGACGACCGGCTGGGAAGGCCCGCCGCCCTCCGGGTCCGGGCCCGCCGGGCCGCCCGCGCCGTGCTGCTCTCCGAGGCGTCCTGGCGGTACGGCCTGCGGCTCGCGCTCTGCGTCGGCCTCGCGCAGGCCCTCGTCTCGCTGGTCCCCGTACCCCGCTCGTACTGGGTCGCGCTCACCGTCACGTTCGTCATGAAGCCCGACTTCGGCTCGGTCTTCTCCCGGGCCGTGCTCCGCGCCGCCGGCACCGCCGCCGGACTCGTCCTCGCCGCCCTCGTCCTCTCCCAAGTGCCCCGCGGCTGGTGGGACGTGCCGGTCCTCGCCGTGCTCGCGGCGCTGATCCCCGCCTCCTCCGCGAAGGGGTACGCCTTCCAGACCGCGGCCATCACCCCGGTCATCCTGCTGCTCTCCGACGTCCTCAACCACCAGGGCTTCGACCTCGTCCTGCCCCGCCTGTACGACTCGCTCATCGGCTGCGCGATCGCCCTGGTCGCCGGCTATCTGCTCTGGCCCGAGTCCTGGCACTCCCGGATCGGCGACCGGCTCGCCGACGCCGTCGCCGACACCGCCGCGTACGTGGGGCGGGCCTTCGGCGGGACGGAGGACCACGGCGGGCGGCTGCGGGCCCGGCGGAAGCTCTACCGCGATCTGTCCACCGTCCGCTCCGAGTTCCAGCGGGCCCTGACCGAACCGCCGCCCACCGGCACCCGCGCCGCCGCCTGGTGGCCGCTCGTCGTCGCCGTGGAACGGATCGTCGACGCGACGACCGCGGCCAGGATCCGCGTCGACCACGGCGCCCCCGCGCCCGATCCGGCGGAGGTCACCGCCGTGGAGCGGGAGTTGCGGGAGCTCGCGGACGGACTGCGCGGCACCGACACCCTCGTGGAGGTCCGCGCGGAGCTCCCCGGCGACGAGAACGGAGTCCTGGCACCGCTGCGCCGGGAGGTCGGCGCGGCCCGTGCCATCGCCGGTCCCGACCTGCGGTAAACCCCGTTCCGGGGGCGCACGGGAGGACTTACCGGCGGTCACGGAACGGAACCTTCCCCACCGCCGTTACCGGAATCCACCCGGGCGACTACGATGCGCTCGATTCACCCGTGATCCGCGCCCGCCGCCGTCGGCAACCGGCCCGGCGAGCACGCCACTCAGCCGTGCCCTGCCCCGCCTCGCCCTGCCTCACCCTCCCCGCTCCCCGAGGACCCGCCATGCGCACCACCACGAACAGAGGGCTCCAGCCCAACGTCCTCGGCACCTTCGACACGATCGTGATGGCCGTCGCCGGCAGCGCCCCCGCCTATTCGCTGGCCGCGACGACCGCCGTCCTCTTCGGCGCGGTCGGCCTCGCCGGACCCGCCGCCCTGCTCTACTGCGCGATACCGATGCTCGGCATCGTCCTCGCGTACGCCCGCCTCGGCCGGATCGACGTCAACGCCGGAGCCGGCTACTCCTGGGTGGGCCGCACCCTCCACCCCTTCCTCGGCTTCCTCTCCGGCTGGGCGCTCGTCATCGCCGCCATCGTCTTCATGGTGGCCGGTTCGCTGCCCGCCGGCACCCTCACGCTCTCCCTGATCAGCCCCGAACTCGCCGACTCCACCCCGCTCGCCGCGGCCGTCGGCGCCGGCTGGTTCCTGATGATGCTGCTCGTCGTCCTGGGCGGCGCCCGGCTCACCGTACGGGCGCAACTCGTGATGTCCGGCGTCGAGATGCTGATCCTGCTCGGCTTCATCCTGGCCGCCGTCGCGCACCGGGGCCGGGCCACCGACTTCGACTGGTCCTGGTTCGCCCTCGACCACTTCCACGGGCCCGACACCTTCGCCGCCGGGGCGCTGATCGCCGCGTTCTACTACTGGGGCTGGGACGTCACCAGCAACCTCAGCGAGGAGACCCGCGACAGCCGCCGCACCGCCGGACTCGCCGCGCTCGTCGGCGTCGGCTTCGTCTTCCTCCTCTTCGAGGCCTTCACCGTCGCCGTCAACGTCCTGCTGAGCGCCGACGAGATCCGCGCCGCCGGACCCAACGTCCTCGCCGTCCTCGGCCAGGAGATCTGGCCGGGCGTCGGCGGCAAGCTGCTCGTCGCGGCCGTCCTCCTGTCCACCGTCGCCACCCTGGAGACCACCCTCCTCCAGGTCACCCGCTCCCTCTTCGCGATGGGCCGCGACCGGACCCTGCCCGCCGCCCTCGGACTCGTGCACCGCCGCTGGAACACCCCGTGGGTCGCGATCGCCGCCGTCGGCGGCGCCGCCCTCCTGATGTTCGCCGCGGCCGCGGCCGCCGGCTCCGTGCAGCGCATCCTCAGCGACGCCGTCGCCGCGATCGGCCTCCAGATCGCCTTCTACTACGGCCTCGCGGGCATCGCCGCCATCGTCGCCTACAAGGCGGTCCTGTTCCGCTCCGTGCGGAACCTGGTCCTCGGCGGCCTCTGGCCCCTGCTCGGCTCCGCGTTCATGCTCTGGGCCTTCGTCGAATCCCTCAGCACCCTCTCCACGACCGCCGTCACCATCGGCCTCGGCGGACTGCTCCTCGGCGTCGTCCCGCTGCTCGTGTACTGGCGCAAGGGCAGCGACTACTACCGCCCGGCCCGCCTGGACGCCGTCCGCGCCCTCGAAGCGGCGGAGGGCTCCGCCCCGGCCACGAGCCCGCGTACGGGAACCCGCGACAAGAACTACGCGACGGACTTCTGACGGACTCCTGACCTCGCCCGTACGTACACCCTCACGTACGCGGCGACTTCCGACGCAGCGACTTCTGACGGCAGCCGAACCCGAAGGAGGCCCCCGATGGCCGTACGACGCCGTTCCGTGCGCGCGGCGCGCCAGGAGCGCTTCGCGCCCGACTTCGACCCGGACTTCGGGGACCGGGCGCTGACCGAGGCGCGCCACGACATCGTCATCGGCCGCTGGCAGGGCGTACGGGACCTGCTCGCCGCCACCGGTACGCACTGGGCGCGCCGCACCCACCGGCTGCGGCTCCTCTCGCACGCCGCCGCCGGCAGCTCCACCGTCGAGACCTGGCGGGCCGCCGAGCCCGGCAACCCCGACGCCGCCGTCCTGCGGGCCGCGACCGAGGTGGTACGGGTCTTCGACGCGGCCATCGCCGCCGGCCGGGGCGCCACCATCGACCGGGGCCGGATCGACGCCGCCGTCGACGCCTGCCGGAACGCGGCCGAGGCGGCACCGGAGGACCCGATGCCGTGGGTCTCGCTCCTCTCGGTGGCCAGGCTGTACGAGGGCGGGGTGCCGCGCCGCGAACTCCGCCACTGGTTCGACGAGTTGCGACGCCGCGACCCGTACAACACCGAGGGCCACATCCAGGTGCTGCGCTACTGGTCCGCGCGGTGGCACGGCACGCACGGCAGCATGTACGACTTCGCCCGCGACGCGGCGGGCGTGGCACCGCCCGGCTCGCCGCTGCCGGTCCTGGTGCAGGTGGCCCGGGTCGAGGAGTACCGGTACATCGCGGACGGGGCGCTCGGCCGGGGCCCGGTGCGCGGCTTCGACCAGCACTGGAAGCACGAACTGGCGGTGACCGAGCTGCGCCGTACGCACGCCCGCTGGATCGGCGGGCGGGACCCCGGCGGCCCGGTGCCCCCGGAGGAGATCGGTGACCTCAACTTCCTTGCCCACGCGGCCTGTTATGCGGGCCAGGTGGAGATCGCGCGGGAGCTGATGGGGCTGCTCGGGACGCGGGCGGCGTGGGTGCCGTGGGCGTACACGGGCGACCCGGAGGAGCAGTTCGTCAGATTCAGGGAGGGCCTGGGAGTGGAGTGATCCGCTCCCGGCCCCCCTGCGTGCATCAGAGGCCTCAGAGACCCCAAGAGACCTCAGAGGCCGATGTCGCCGCCGTCCGTGCGCCATACGGAGACGACCGCCGGGCGGACGATCTTCCCCGGTCCGTCGGGCCAGACGGAGGCGGGCTTCTCGACGGAGGCGCCGTCGACCTCGCCCGGGTGCTGCACGGCGACCAGGACGCGGCGGTCCTGGACGAGCGGGCCGCAGGTCTCGGCGCCGGTCGGCACGGTCAGGAACTGCTTGAGCTCACCGCGCCGCTCGCCGCGGGTGGCGACGCCGAACAGGCCGTCGTGGGAGCCGAGCTGGTTGCCGTCGGTGGAGATCCACAGGTTGCCGTGCGGGTCGAAGGCGACGTTGTCCGGGCAGGAGATCGGGGAGACCTTCTCCTTGGGGAAGCCGGCGAAGTAGGTGGCCGGGTCGCCCGGATCGCCCGCGACCAGGAACAGCCGCCACGCGAAGCCGTCGCCCGCCGGGTCGTCCCAGTGCTCGGCGAGCTCCAGGACGTGGCCGTGCTTGTTGACGTTGCGCGGGTTCGCCTCGTCGGCGGGGGCGTTGCCCGCGGTGCCGCGCTTGGAGTTGTTGGTGAGCGCCACGTACACGCGACCGGTGCGCGGCGACGGCTCGACGTCCTCGGGCCGGTCCATCTTCGTCGCCCCGACCTTGTCACCGGCGAGACGGGTGAAGACGTACACCTCCTCGGCGGTCATCCCGGGCACGTGCGAGACGGCACCGTCGGGACCGGCGGTCGCGAGCGGGATCCACACGCCGGACCCGTCGAACTCGCCGTCGTTCGGGAGCTTGCCAGTGCCGTCGATCTCGGCGGGCGAGTCGCCGGTCAGCTTGGCGACGTAGAGGGTGCCCTCGTCGAGGAGGGTGAGGTTGTGCTCGTGGGCGGCCCGCGAGTTCCCCTTCTTCATCCGCTTCGAGGAAACGAACTTGTAGAGGTAGTCGAACCGCTCGTCGTCGCCCATGTAGACGGCGGGACGGCCGTCCTCGGTGAGCCGGGGCTGCGCGGCCTCGTGCTTGAAGCGGCCGAGCGCGGTGCGCTTGCGGGGCGTCGACTCGGGGTCGTACGGGTCGAGCTCGACGACCCAGCCGAAGCGGTGCGACTCGTTCGGCTCCTGCTTGAGGTCGAAGCGCTTGTCGAACCGCTCCCACTTGCGCTCGGAGGCGCCGGTGCCGATGCCGTACCGCTTGTCGGTGGCGGAGGAGCCGTTCGCGAAGTACTGGTTGAAGTTCTCCTCGCCGTGGAGCGTGGTGCCCCACGGGGTGGTGCCGCCGGAGCAGTTGTTGAGCGTGCCGAGGACGGTACGGCCCTCCGGGTCGGCCGACGTCTTCACGAGGTCGCCGCCGGCGACGGGCCCGGCGAGCTCGAACTCGCTCGTCGCGGTCAGCCGCCGGTTCAGCCGGTGCCGGGTGACGGCGGTCAGCTTGCCCGTACGGTGCTCCTCCTGCACCACGACGACGCCGAGGCCGTGCGCGGCCCAGGCGATCTCGACCTGCTCGCGGGTCGGGTTCTCGGGGTCGTACCCCCGGAACATCAGCACCTCGTCGGTGTACTCGTGGTTCGCGACGAGGACCTGTCGGTGCGGCTCGTGGCGCAGCGGCAGCAGGGACAGGAAGTCGTTGTTGTAGCCGAACTGACCGGCCTGCGCGGCGGCGGTCTGGTTCTCGGAGTCGAAGGCCGGCGCGCCCCGGAGGATGGGCTCGCCCCAGCGGATGACCACGTTCTGCTCGTACCCGGCGGGGACGGTGACCTGGTCGGCGGTGTTGGGCGCGACGGGCGCGAAGCGGAGCCCCCGGGCGCCGTCGACGCGCTCCGGCCTCCCCGGCGCGGCCACGGCCTCCTGGGCGCCCCCGAGGGCGACGGCCCCGCCGACGGCGGAGGCGACCGTCACGACGGCGGCGGCACGAAGCGCGGAACGGCGGGAGAGCACCCCGGCGATGACGTCGCCGACGTACTCGTTGTCGCTGGTGTTGGGCACCTCGTGGAAGCAGGCGTCACCACAGCGGAACCGGCAGGTGAGAGCGGAACGTCCGCCCCCGTGCGGGTTCGTGCTCAGCAGCGGCAGCAGTTTGCGCACTTCGTCCTCCTCCGGCGCGTCACAGCGCCGCCATGCTGTCGGGTTCTCTCGGCCGCGACGCTATGGGCGTAGATCTGCACCGGGACGGCGCCCGAATGAACGCCGCATGAATGCACGACAACCGTGGCCGACCGGGGCGCCGGAAGGGGAGGGGGCGGCCGCTAACCTTACGTGTCCGCCCTGGCCAGGGATGAACATCCCGAAACACCCAGTACGGACATTCACACTGCACCCCCACTCATGCGAAAGGGTTCGCCCATGGGTATTCGGAGCATGCTGCGCAAGGTCTTCGGCCGGAACCGCGAGGAATCCCCGGCAACCTCCGTCCCGCCCCAGACGCGTGAAACCCCGGAAACGGCTACGCCGGAGGCTGTGGGTGCGGTGGAGGGTGCGGAGGCGGTGGAGGCCTCGGCCGCCGTGGACACGTCGGGGGCTGTGGACACGTCGGAGGCTGTGAAGGCCCCGGCCGCCGTGGAGACCGCGGGTGCCGCGGAGGCCGCGAGTGTCCCGGTCGCCTCGGAAGCGGCTGCCCGCCGGGCGGCGGACGACCTGGTGGCGGCGTCCTTCGACAACCCGCAGATCCCGAAGGCCCGCACGGGTGAGGCCGAGGTGACGGCTACGGCTCCGGCTTCTGCCGAGGAGCCGGTGGCCGCGGCCGAGGTGGCGGCGGACGCTGCCGACGAGCCGGTGGCCGCTGCCGAGGAACCGGTGACCGCGGCCGAGGTGGAGGCGGAGCCCGCCGAGGAGCCGGTGGCCGCCGAGGCCGTGGTGGACGCGGCGGCGACGCAGGACGCCGACGAGCCGACGGCTGCCGCTGCTCCCGCTGCTGTTGAGCAGCGGGAGGAGGCGGCGGAGCCCGCCGCCGAGGCCGCCGAGCCGGAAGCGGGCGTCGCGGAGGAGCCGCAGGCCGAGGCCGCCGCTCCGGCGGAGCCCGAGGTGGCCGAGGTGGCCGCCGAGCCGGAGGCGGACGCTGCGGACGAGCCGCAGGCCGAGGTTGCCGTCGCGGCGGAGCCGGAGACGGTCGCCGTCGTGGACGTGGTCGCGCCCGAGGCCACTCCGGAGGAGCCGGAGGCGGCGGAGCCCGCCGCCGAGGCCGCCGAGCCGGAGGCGGACGCCGCGGAGGAGCCGCAGGCCGAGGCCGCCGCTCCGGCGGAGCCCGAGCCGGTCGTCGCCGTGGACGCGCCCGAGGCCGCCCCGGAGGCACAGGAGGCGGCCGAGCCCGCCGCCGAAGCCGCCCCCGAGCCGGAGGCGGACGCCGCGGAGGAGCCGGAGGCCGAGGCCGCCGCTCCGGCGGAGCCCGAGGTCGCCGAGGTCGCCGCCGACACGACCCCGGCCGAGCCGGAGGCCCAGGCCGACGAGACGCAGGCCGAGGACACCGCCCCGGCGGAACCGGCGGCCGACGCCGCCCCCGAGCCGGAGGCCCAGACCGACGAGGCCCCGGCCGACGACGAGTCCGACCAGGTCACCTCCACCCTCACCCCCGCCCTCCCCCTCGCCGCCCTCAAGGCCGCCGCGCCCCACCTCGCGGACGCGTACAAGGCCGCCGGGGCGGAGCTCAAGAAGCAGGGGCTCACGGGGGCGCGGGCCGCCGTGTACCTGGTCGTCGACCGGTCCGGGTCGATGCGCGGGTACTTCAAGGACGGTTCCGTGCAGCGGCTCGCCGAGCAGGTCACCGCGCTGGCGGCGCACCTGGACGAGGACGCGACCGTGACGACCGTGTTCTTCTCGACGGACATCGACGGCACGGTCGACCTGACCCCGGCCGGCCTCACGCCCACCCGTGTCGACGAGATCAACGGCACTCTCGGTCGCCTGGGCCGTACGAACTACCACCGGGCCGTCGAAGAGGTCCTCGCGCACCACGAGAAGAACGACCCGGCCCGCCCGGCGCTCGTGGTGTTCCAGACGGACGGCGCCCCGGAGTCGAAGACGGCCGCGACGCAGGCGCTCGCCGAGGCGGCGGAGCGCCCGCTGCACTGGCGGTTCGTGGTCTGGGGCGAGGAGGACAACAAGGCCTTCGACTACCTGCGGAAGCTCGACGGCACCCCCCGTACGGCGGCGTACTTCGCGGGCGTGACCCCCGTGGAGACGGCGCACGCGGCCTTCTACCGGGGTCTGCTCTCCGGCCTGGAGTTCTAGGAGCAAGAGGCGGTGACGGTGACCGGCAGGGTCACCGTCACCGCCAGCCCCCCGCCGTCCCCGGCGCTCCGGGCGACGGCCCGCACGGCACCCCCGTGCGCGAGGGCGATGGACCGCACGAGGGAGAGCCCGAGCCCCGCGCCGGGCCCCATCCGGTCCCGCCCCTCCCCCCGCCGGAAGGGCTCGAAGAGTCCGTCGACGTCGGCCTCGGGGACGACCGGCCCGGTGTTGACGACGGTGAGGACCCCGGGCGCCTCGACCCGTACGCGGACCTCGCCCCCCGGCACGTTGTACGCGACCGCGTTCGCGACGAGGTTCCGTACGAGCTGGGCGAGCAGCACCCGGCTCCCCCGTACGACGCCGCCGTCTCCCACCACGTACGCGTGCGCGTACTCCTCCTCGACGACGTCCCCGAGCCGCACGTCCTCCCGTTCGGCGAGCCCGCGCTCGCTCCGCGCGAGGAGCAGGAGCCCGTCGATGAGGCGTTCGCTGCGCCGGTTGGCGTCGAGGAGGACCTGCCGGACCTCGCAGTCGTCGTCGAGGCCGATCTGGATCGCGGCGCGCTGGGTGGCGAGCGGGGTGCGGAGCTCGTGGGAGGCGTTGGCGATGAACCGGCGCCGGCTGTCGAAGGCGGCTTCGAGGCGCCCGAGGAGCGCGTCGACCGTGTCGCCGAGCTCCTTGAGCTCGTCGTCGGGCCCGCGCACCGCGAGCCTCCCCCAGGCTCCGTCCGGGGGGACCCCCGCGTCGAGCCCGGAGAGCCGCCGGGCCCGCGCGGTCATCTCGTGCACGGGCCGCAGGACCCGCCCGGCGGTCCACCACCCCACCACCACCGCCCCACAGGCGATGACCAGCAACGCCATGCAGGACCACATGAGCATCTGCTCGCCCGCGGCCCGGCTGACGTCGTCGCCGATCCGGTACGCCTCGACGACGGCGACGTCGTCCGCCCCCGCCACGATCGCCTCCGCGTCGGCGTCCGTACCGGCCCTGACCAGCAGGTTCACCACGAGCAGCAGCACGGCGCCGAGGACCAGGAAGACGCCTCCGTAGACGAGCGCGATGCGGGTGCGGATGGTGGACCCGGCGCCGAGGAGCCCCGGGCTCACAGCGCGTACCCCACGCCCTGCACGGTCCGGACGGGTCCCGGCTCCCCGAGCTTCCCCCTCAGCTTGCTCATGCAGACGCGTACGGCCCCGGTGAAGGGGTCGGCGTGGGCGTCCCAGGCGCGTTCGAGGAGCTCCTCGGCGGAGACGACGGCGCCGTCGGCCTCCAGGAGGATCTGGAGGACGGTGAACTCCTTGGGCGAGAGGTCGAGGTCCCGCCCGTCGCGGGCGGCGGTCCGCCGGACGGTGTCCATGACCAGGCCGTCGCGTTCGAGGAGGGGCGGCAGGGCGGGGCGGGCGGAGCGCCGCCGGAGGGCGCGGACGCGGGAGACCAGCTCGGGGAAGTCGAAGGGCTTGCCGAGGTAGTCGTCGGCCCCCAGGTCGAGGCCCTCGACGCGGTCCTCGACGGCGGCGGAGGCGGTGAGCATGAGGATCCGGGTGGGCGATCCGGCGGCGACGAGCCGCCGGGCCACGTCGTCACCGTGGACGCGGGGCAGGTCCCGGTCGAGGACGAGCACGTCGTACGCGTACAGACCGAGCCGCTCCAGGGCGTCGTCCCCCGCGTGGACGGTGTCGACGGCGAAGCCGGCCCGCCGCAGGCCGGTGGCGAGGAGTGCGGCGAGGTCCCGTTCGTCCTCGGCTACGAGTACACGCATGCCGCTCATCATCCACAGCCCCCGGTTTACCGAGGTGAGGGGATCTTCGTCCGACCGTTAGGATTTCGACCATGGCGGCCACTGGATCCGAGAAGCAGGGGGCGAAGGCGTTCTACGTCACGACCCCCATTTACTACGTCAACGACGCTCCTCACCTGGGCCACGCCTATACGACCGTCGCAGGCGACGTGCTCACGCGCTGGCACCGTCAGCGCGGCGAGAAGGTGTGGTACCTCACCGGCACGGACGAGCACGGTCAGAAGATCATGCGCACCGCGGAGGCGAACAACGTCACGCCGCAGGAGTGGTGCGACAAGCTCGTCGAGGAGGCCTGGAAGCCCCTCTGGGAGCACCTGAACATCGCGAACGACGACTTCATCCGCACCACGCAGAAGCGTCACACCGACCGCGTGCAGGAGTTCGTGCAGGACCTGTACGACAAGGGCGAGATCTACAAGGGCGGGTACGAGGGCCCGTACTGCGTGGGCTGCGAGGAGTACAAGCTCCCCGGCGACCTCATCGAGGCGGAGGACGGCACGAAGCTGTGCCCGATCCACAAGAAGCCGGTGGAGATCCTCAAGGAGGAGAACTACTTCTTCAAGCTCAGCGAGTACGGCCCGAAGCTCCTGGAGTTCTACGAGGCGAACCCGGGCTTCATCCAGCCCGAGTCGGCGCGCAACGAGGTCGTGAACTTCGTCAAGCAGGGCCTGCAGGACCTGTCGATCTCGCGCTCGACGTTCGACTGGGGCATCCCGATCCCGTGGGACGAGAAGCACGTCATCTACGTGTGGGTCGACGCGCTCCTGAACTACGCGACGGCGGTCGGCTACAACGAGAACCCGGCGAAGTTCGAGGAGACGTTCCCGGCGAACACGCACCTCGTCGGCAAGGACATCCTCCGCTTCCACGCGGTGATCTGGCCCGCGATGCTGATGGCGCAGGGCCTGCCGGTCCCCGGCCGGGTCGCGGCCAACGGCTGGCTGATGGTCGGCGGCGAGAAGATGTCGAAGTCGAACCTGACCGGCATCAAGCCGCAGGACCTGACCTCGCACTTCGGCGTGGACGCGTACCGCTGGTACTTCCTGCGGGCGATCGCCTTCGGTTCGGACGGCTCCTTCTCGTGGGAGGACTTCACCGCCCGCTACACGAGCGAGCTGGCCAACGACTACGGCAACCTCGCCTCGCGCGTGGCGGCCATGGTCGGCAAGTACTTCGGCGGCGAGCTGCCGGCCTCGACGGCCGACGGCGACGCGGAGAAGGCGGTCCACGAGGGTCTGGCCAAGGCCGTCGCGACGGCCGACGCGAAGATCGGCGAGGAGCTGGACTTCCAGGGCGGCATCCTGGCGATCTTCGACTTCGTGAAGCAGGTCAACGGCTACATCACGGAGCAGGAGCCGTGGAAGGTCGCGAAGGACGACTCGCCGGAGGGCAAGGCCCGCCTGGCGACGATCCTCTACACGGCCGCGGAGTCGCTCCGCGCGGTGGCGGTCCTGCTGAACCCGATCATGCCGGAGACCTCCCAGGCCCTCTGGGACTCCCTCGGCGCCGAGGCCTCCCTGGGCGCCCTGGCCGACCAGCCGGTCCAGTCCTCCGGCACGTGGGGCCTGCTCCCGGCCGGCGCGACGGTGACGAAGGGCGCGGTGCTGTTCCCGCGCCTGGAGGACCCGAAGAAGGACTGACGTCCTGACGTCCTGACCGTACGAAGAAGGCCGCCGTCCCCTGCTCGCAGGGGCCGGCGGCCTTCTCGCTGCCCACGTCACCAGGTCAGGGCGAGGGCGGCGACGGCGGGCGCCATGTAGATCAGCGGGAAGGGGGCGTGCCCGTAGGCGCGGGCCCGGAGCACGGTGATCACGGCCCCGGCGAAGTACAGGATGAGCCCGATGGCGGCGAGGGTCCCGATGACCGGGACGTAGAACCCGACGACGAGCCCGACCGCCCCGGCGACCTTGGCGGCCCCGAGCAGGTTCCACCAGGACCGCGGCACGCCGTACTCGGCGAGCGGCTCGACGACGAACTTGGCCTTGGCGAAGACCGACGCCCCGGAGAACCCCGCCATGAACGCGGCGACGGCGGTGACGACGATGGCGGTGGTGGACATCTCGGCGAACATCTCGGGCTCCTTCAGCTGCCTTCCGTATCCGCCTCGACCGAGCCGGACACTGCACTGACGGACCCCGGACCGGATGTGTGACAGCCGTCGGAAAAAACTTCTCCGGCCGCGCACGAGGCCGGACGTGACGCACCCGGGGAGACAGCCTTGCGGGCCCGCACGGCCTGACATCAGCCTGGTCCCGACCGCAACCGAGACATCGACCCGGGAGAGCGACGTGCCTACCTCCGAGACCCCTGCCCCCTTCAGCAGACTCCAGATCTACGAGGTGGTGGGACCGGGCGAGGCCGCCGACGGAGGAATCTGCGTCATCCGCTGCATCGGGGGCACCGCCCGCGTCGGGCAGGTCTTCGTCCTGGAGCGGGACCAGGACACGGTGGCGCCGGAAAGCACGTTCGTCCTCGACCGCATCGAGAAGTACAGGCAGCCCCTGGAGTTCCTCGACCCCCCGCACAGCGCCGCGGTCCTCCTGTCCGGCGGGCCCCTCGACCGGCTCCAGGAAGGGGACGTCCTCGTGTCCCACCCGGCGCCCGACTGGTACCGGAAGCTCGAAGCGAGCGGCCTCCGTGTCCTGGACTTCGACAAGGCCTCCCACCTCCCCGACGTCCCGCGGGCCCACCTCGCCTTCGCGGGCTACGAGGTGAAGCCGACGGTCTCGGTCAGCCACGCGCGTCCCGACGCCGCGGCGGAACTGGACCGCCAGTGGGACTCCCTGTCGACGTCCGCTCAACTCGTCGACGAAGAGGGAGAGTTCTGCATGCTGGCGCCGGGCCCGGACACCCACGAGATCGGCTGGCTCCGCGTCAAGGACCTCGTCGGGGCCAACCTCCCCTCCCGCATCCTGGCAGGCACCGGCCACACGGAGTTCCTGACCGTCTCCGTGGACGGGCGGACCATGTGCGCCGTGTCCGACGAGGAGTACGACCAGTGGATCGTCGCGCATCACTTCGCCGACGAGAGCTGAGGAGAGCCGAGGAGAGCCGAGGAGCCGCTTCCTGAGAAGCTACGGCTCGTCGAGCGTGCCGTATCCACGGCTTCGGCCCAAGAGGCATGGCGCATCGACACGTCGCGGCGGAATCGGCTTCTGGCTCCGTCGCGAATTCTGGGAGAGGGCGAGGACGCCGCAGCCTCGCCCGTATTCGATGAGCGTGTCGATCTGGCGATGCGGGACCAGGATTTCTGCGTACGGGCTTTGGTGGACCTCGATGCGATATTGCAGGCCCTGCACGACCTGACTGTCGAAGGGTGAACCACAACGACGCGAAGGGCCCGGAATCCGTGAGGATTCCGGGCCCTTCGTCAGGCGTCAGCCGGGGGCTTAGCGGCCGGCCTCCGGGTGGACCGACTCCGTGACCGGGCGGTCCTCGGAGACGGTCTTCTTCTCGACGGGCTTGCGGAGCTGGATGTTCAGCTCGCGCAGGCGGGACTCGTCGAGCTCGGTCGGGGCGCCCATGAGGAGGTCCTGGCCGTTGCCGTTGAGGGGGAAGGCGATGATCTCGCGGATGTTGGGCTCGTCGGCGAGGAGCATGACGATGCGGTCGACGCCGGGGGCGATGCCGCCGTGCGGGGGGGCGCCGTACTCGAAGGCGCGGAGCATGCCGGCGAACTCGGCCTCGACGGTCTCGCGGGAGTAGCCGGCGATCTCGAAGGCCTTGAACATGATCTCGGGCTCGTGGTTCCGGATGGCGCCGGAGGAGAGCTCGATGCCGTTGCAGACGATGTCGTACTGCCAGCCGAGGATGTCCAGCGGGTCCTGGGTCTCCAGGGCCTCGAGGCCGCCCTGCGGCATGGAGAACGGGTTGTGCGAGAAGTCGATCTTGCCGGTCTCCTCGTCCCGCTCGTACATCGGGAAGTCGACGATCCACGCGAAGCGGAAGACGTTCTCCTCGAACTGGCCGGCGCGCTTGGCGGCCTCGACGCGGACGGGGCCCATGATCTTGGAGACCTCGTCGAACTCGCCGGCGCCGAAGAAGATCGCGTGGCCGGGCTGGAGGCCGAGGCGCTCGGTGAGGACCTTGACGTTCTCCTCGGTGAGGAACTTGGCGATGGGGCCGGTGAGGGCGTTCTCCTCGCCGACGCGGACCCAGGCCAGGCCCTTCGCGCCGAGGGAGACCGCGAAGTCGCCGAGGGCGTCGAAGAACTTGCGCGGCTGGTCGCCGGTGTTCGGGACGGCGAGCGCGCGGACGTGCTTGCCGGCGAAGGCCTTGAACTCGGAGTTCTCGAAGACGTCGGAGATGTCGACGAGTTCGAGGTCGGTGCGCAGGTCCGGCTTGTCGTTGCCGTACTTGAGCATCGACTCGCGGAACGGGATCCGCGGGAAGGGGGACGTGACGTGGCGGCCGCCGCCGAACTCCTCGAAGAGCTCCGTCATGAGCTTCTCGATCGGCTGGAAGACGTCCTCCTGCTCGACGAACGACATCTCGACGTCGAGCTGGTAGAACTCGCCCGGCGAGCGGTCGGCGCGGGCGTCCTCGTCGCGGAAGCAGGGCGCGATCTGGAAGTACCGGTCGAAGCCGGAGATCATCAGCAGCTGCTTGAACTGCTGCGGCGCCTGCGGCAGCGCGTAGAACTTGCCCGGGTTCAGGCGGGACGGGACGACGAAGTCGCGGGCGCCCTCGGGGGAGGTCGCGGCGAGGATCGGGGTCGCCATCTCGTTGAAGCCGAGGGCCACCATCTTGGAGCGGATGGAGGCGATGACGGCGGAGCGCAGCATGATGTTGCGGTGCATGCGCTCGCGGCGCAGGTCGAGGAAGCGGTACTCCAGGCGCCGCTCCTCGTTCACACCGTCGTCGGTGTTGATGGTGAAGGGGATCTGCTTGGCGGCGCCCAGGACCTCGACCTCGGCGGCCTCGATCTCGATCTCGCCGGTCGGCAGCTCGGGGTTGACGTTCTCCGCGCCACGGGAGACGACCTTGCCGTCCACGCGGACGACGGTCTCCTTCGTCAGCTTGTCGAGGACCTCGGCGGCGGGGGTGCCGGGACGGGCGACGAGCTGCGTGATGCCGTAGTGGTCGCGCAGATCGATGAAGAGGATGCCGCCCAGGTCGCGCCGATTGTGCAGCCAGCCGCTCAGCCGGACGTCGGTGCCGACGTCAGAGGCGCGGAGCTCGCCGCAGGTGTGGGACCTGTACCGATGCATCGTCGTTCATCCAGTCTTCGGGATCTTGGGTCGTGGGGCGCCGGCCGGACGTGACCACTGTCACAGATGTCACGGGACACGAGGGCAGACCCACCCAGAGTACCGGCCGGGCCAAGATCGCATTTCGAATAGTGTCGGTGGCGACTTGCTGTCCGATCTTCATAAAGTGGGGCAATGCGCACCGAGGACGTCCTGGCCGCGATCGCGACCGGCCTGTGGCGCTGGGACAACGCGTCCGGGATCGTCTCGCTCGACGCCGAGGCCGCCCGGCTGCTCGGGCTGCCCGCCGAGCCCGTGCGGCTCACCGAGGCGGCCGTACGGTCGCGTTTTCACCCGGTCGACTGGAACGAGATCGACGGGGTCATCAACCTCGCCGTCGCCGAGGGCACCCTCGCCGAGGCCCGGCTGCGGATCATGGACGAGTACGGGCGGGTGCTCCGTACCGTACGGAGCAGGTCGAAGCCGCTCATCGAGGGGAACGACTACCAGCTGGTCGGGACCCTCCAGGAGGTCGCCGAGCAGCCGCCCGGCACCGCCGCCCGCACCCCCATCACCGGCGACTGGCGCCGCTCCCGCGAGGCCTTCCTCCTCGACGCGGGGCGGGCGCTCGCCGAGGCGCGGTCGACGGCCGAGGTGCTGCGGGTGGCGGCCTCGCTGTCGATGCCCGGCTTCTCGCCCGACGGGCTCGCCGTCTTCGGCGTGGCGGGCGACCGGCTGACGGTCATCGGCCACCACGGGCACAGCGAGGGCGACGAGGGGCCGTTCTCGTCGATGTCGCTGGACACGGACTATCCGGCGGCGGAGGTCGTACGGACCGGGCGGGCGATCTACCTGCCGACGCCGGAGGAGTACCTGCGGCGCTTCCCCATGACCTGGCCGCTCGCGCAGCGCTTCGGGCGCGCCTCGTGGGCCTTCGTGCCGCTCGTCGTCGCCGGGCGGACGATGGGCGCCTGGATGGCGGCCTTCAAGCACCCGGTGGTGTTCACGCCCGACGAGCGGTCCGTGCTGACGACGGTGGCGCGGATGCTCGCGCAGGCCCTCGCACGCGCGGGCGTGGCCGAGTCCGAGCGCGAGCTGTCGCTCGGCCTGCAGCGGACGATGATGCCGGTCCTCGGTCCCGGCATCCCCGGCATCCAGGTCGCCGCGCGGTACGTGCCGACCGGCGGCGGGCTCCAGGTCGGCGGCGACTGGTACGACATGATCCGGCTGCCCGGCGGCACCTCCCGCACCGGCGGGCGCGGCGCGGGCCGCATCGCCCTCGTCATCGGCGACGTCCAGGGGCACGACGTGCGGGCCGCCGGGCTGATGGGGCAGCTGCGGATCGCCCTGCGCGCGTACGCCTCCGAGGGCCACCGGCCGGACGCGGTGCTCTCGCGGGCCTCGCGCTTCCTGTACGGGATCACGGACGCGGACGACGGCGAGGAGAACGGCGGTCCGCGCTTCGCGACCTGTCTCTACCTGGAGGTCGACCTGGAGACGGGGACGGTCGACATCGCGCGGGCGGGGCATCCGGATCCGGCGGTACGGATGAACGACGGAACGGTTCTGCTCAGGCCCACGGCCGGCGGGCTGCCGCTCGGCATCGACCCCGACACCGACTACCCCACCACCCGGCTCACCCTGGACCCCGGCGAGACGCTGATGATCTGCACCGACGGGCTCCTGGAGACCGGCGGGCACGACCTGGACACCGGCTGGGAACGCGTACGGGAGCTCCTGGAGTCCCACGACGGCGAGGACCTGGAGCGGCTCGCCGACGACCTCGTGGAGGCCGTCCACGGGCCCGGCTCGCACCACACGACGGGCCCGCTCGCCGACCGCCGCGAGGACGACATCGCCGTCCTGCTGCTCTCCCGCCGGCCCGCCGGCGCCGTGCGCGAGGCCCCGCGCCGCACCCTCATGTCGATCGCCCAGGCCGAACCGGAGCGGATCGCCGAGGCGCGCGAGCAGGTCCGGCAGCTGCTGCACGACTGGTCGGACGAGGACCAGCTCGACTCGGCGGTCCTGATGGTCTCCGAGATGGTCACGAACGTCCTCGTCCACACGGACGGCGACGCGCTCCTCGTCGCCGAGGTGGCCTGCGGCGAGAAGTCGCGGCGGCTGCGCGTCGAGGTCTCCGACGGCAGCGACGAGCTGCCGCACAAGCGGCACCCGGGCGAGATGGCGTCGAGCGGCCGCGGCCTGGTCCTGATGGAGATGCTGGCGGACGCGTGGGGCGTCGATCCGCGCGGCGAGGGCAAGGCGATCTGGTTCGAACTGAACGAGCCGGATTCGGAGGGCGGCTGCTGCCGCTAGCCTCCGGTGCTGCTGCGCCGCCTCCGGAGCTGCTGCCGCTGGCCTCCAGGGCGGCTACGGCCGGCCCCCGGAGCTGCTGCTCGGCCGGCCCCCGGGACTGCTGCCGACCTCCAGGACGGCTACGGCCAGCCCCCGGAGCTGCTGCTCGGCCGGCCCCCGGGACTGCTGGGGCCGGGGCCTGCCCGGCGGACAGGTCCCGGTCTCCGGCGGGCGGTGTGCCCCTCCCCCGGCGCAGACTGGTCTCGTACGGTCGTGCGTGGGGGACCACGGAGCGCGCCATGGACATCCACAAGGTCGGCAGCGACACGACGGTGATCGCCGACAGTCTCGAGGTCCCGGGGATCGGGCACGTCCCCGCCAACGCGTACGTCCTCACCGCCGCCGAGCCCGTCGTCGTCGACACCGGGCTCTCGGTCGAGGACCGTGATTTCGTCGCGGCGCTCGGCGGTGTCGTGGACCCGGCCGACGTCCGCTGGATCTGGCTCACGCACCCCGACCGGGACCACACCGGCGGGATCTTCGACCTGCTGGACGCCGCTCCACGCGCGCGCGTGGTCACGACCTTCCTCGGTTTCGGGATCATGACGACCGAGCGGGCGCTGCCGATGGACCGGGTGTACTTCCTGAACCCGGGCCAGTCCCTCGACGTGGGCGACCGGGTGTTGCACGCCTTCCGGCCGCCGCTCTTCGACAATCCGGCGACCGTCGGCTTCTACGACGACCGGACCCGGATCTGCTTCAGCTCCGACTGCTTCGGCGGTCCGATGCCGAGCGCCGAGCTCGCCGAGAGCGGGCACGCGAGCGACCTGAAGCCGGAGGAGCTGCGGCGGACGCAGCTGCTCTGGGCGACGATCGACAGCCCGTGGGTGCACCTGGTGGACGCGGAGAAGTACCGGGCGACGCTCGCTCCGCTGGCGGAGACGAACCCGGAGATCGTCCTGTGCACGCATCTGCCTCCGGCCGTGCGGATGACACGCCGCATGCTCGACACGCTCGCGGCCGCCCCGGACGCCGACCCCTTCGTGGGCCCGGACCAGGCCGCCCTGGAGCAGCTCCTGGCCTCGTTCCAGCCGGGTGGGCTGACGCCGGCCTAGGGCTCGTCCGCAGGCTCCGGTGGTGCCCCGTACCGCGCCCGCAGCACCCCCAGGATCCCCGTCGCCGCGGCCGTCAGGGGGACGGCGAGCAGCATGCCCAGGACGCCGGCGACGGACGCGCCGGCGGTGATCGCCAGCATCACGGCCGCCGGGTGCATCTGCACGGTCCGGCTCTGGACCAGGGGCTGGAGGACGTTGCCCTCGATGGCCTGGACGGCGAGGACGATGCCGAAGACCCACAGGGCGATGACGAAGCCCCGGTCGGCGAGGGCGACGAGGACGGCGACCGCGCCGGAGAAGAAGGCCCCGAGGTAGGGGATGTAGGCGGTGACGAAGACGAGCGCGGCGAGCCCGATCGCGCCGGGCACGTCGAGGATGACCAGGCCGATGCCGATGAGGAGGGCGTCGACGAAGGCGACGAACGTGGTGCCGCGCATGAAGCCCTCGACGGCCTCGAAGGCGCGGCGCGCCATCGCCTCGACGAGGTCGCCGGTGGAGCGGGGGACGAGGGAGCGCAGGGCGCCGGCGGCCCGGTCGGAGTCCTTCAGGAAGAAGAAGATCAGCAGCAGGGCGAGGACGGCGGTGGCGAGCATCTCGCCGACGACGCTGAGGCCGCTGATGACCCCGGAGGCGGCGGTGCCGCCGAACTTCTCCAGGAGCGTCTTGGCGTTCTTGGCGAGGTCGTCGAGGGAGGTCCCGGCCGCGCCGAGGTGCTTCGCGATGTCGGTGGCGGCCTGCCGGAGCGAGGAGATGATCTGGTCGCCGGTCTCGACGAGGGCGACGGCGACGATGTACGCGGCGCCGCCGACGACCACGACGATGCTGAGGACGGTGAGCGCGGCGGCGAGCCCCTTGCGCACCTTCATCTGCAGCAGGCGGCGGTAGAGCGGCCCGAGGAGGGCGGCGCCGAGGATCGCGAGCAGGACGGGGGTGACGGCCGTCTTGAAGACGACGCAGAGCCAGATGAAGACGGCGGCGACCCCGGCGGCGAGGAGCAGAACGACGCACCAGGCGGCGAACCGGCGTGCGGGTTCGGGGAGGAGGGGCGCTCGGCTCGTCTGCACCTCCTCACCGGACCACGCCCGCCGGCGTGTCGTCGCGCGCTGACGGGCCGTACGGGTGACGCCTCGTCAGCGGGCGCGGTACGGGTACGGGGCGGCCACGCGCGCGTGGTCGCCCCGTACCGTCCGTGTCGTTACTCGCCCATCCCGTGGACCGCCGGGATCGTGCCGAGGCGGCCCGCCTGGAAGTCCTCGAAGGCCTGGCGGAGTTCGGCCTGGGTGTTCATGACGAACGGGCCGTAGTGGGCCATGGGCTCGCGGATCGGCTGTCCGCCGAGGAGCACGACCTCCAGGTCCGGGGTGTTGCCGTCCTGCTTCTCGTCGGCGCGGACGGTGAGCGCGCCGCCCTTGCCGAAGACGGCGGTCTGGCCCATGTGGACGGGCCGCCGGTCCGTGCCGACGGTGCCGCGGCCGGCGAGGACGTACGCGAGGCCGTTGAAGTCCTCGCGCCAGGGCAGGTTGATCTCGGCGCCGGGACGCAGGGTGGCGTGGATCATCGTGATGGGGGTGTGGGTGATGCCGGGGCCCTCGTGCCCGTCGAGCTCGCCCGCGATGACGCGGAGCAGCGCGCCGCCGTCGGGGGAGGTGAGCAGCTGGACCTGGCCGCCGCGGATGTCCTGGTAGCGGGGGGCCATCATCTTGTCGCTCGCGGGCAGGTTGACCCACAGCTGGAGGCCGTGGAAGAGGCCGCCGCTGACGACGAGGGACTCCGGCGGGGCCTCGATGTGCAGGAGGCCGGAGCCGGCGGTCATCCACTGGGTGTCACCGTTGGTGATGGTGCCGCCACCGCCCTGGCTGTCCTGGTGGTCGAAGATCCCGTCGATGATGTAGGTGACGGTCTCGAAGCCGCGGTGGGGGTGCCAGGGCGTGCCCTTGGGCTCTCCGGGCGCGTACTCCACCTCACCCATCTGGTCCATCATGATGAACGGGTCGAGGTACTGGTAGTTGATCCCGGCGAACGCGCGGCGCACCGGGAAGCCCTCGCCCTCGAAGCCCTGGGGGGCCGTGGTGACGGCGAGCACGGGGCGGGAGACGGCGTCGGCGGGCGCGGCGACGCGCGGCAGGGTGAGCGGGTTCTCGACAGTCACAGCGGGCATGACCGGACCTCCTAGGTGCGACCTTGTACGTCCACTTTAGTTGAACGCTGAACTTTCTGCCACCCGGAACGCGGAACGCCCGGGAGGAATTCCTCCCGGGCGCTCCCACGTACGTCCAGCGTGCGTCAGCCGTACATCCGCCGCATCGCGTAGTCGACCATCTGCTCCACGGCCTTCGCGTCGAAGACCATGCGGTGGTCGCCCTCCATGTCGAGGACGAAGCCGTAGCCCGTCGGCAGCAGGTCGATCACCTCGGCGCCGGTGATCACGAAGTACTTCGACTCCTTGCCCGCGTACCGCCGCAGCTCCTTGAGCGAGGTGAACATCGGGATGACCGGCTGCTGGGTGTTGTGCAGGGCCAGGAAGCCGGGGTTGTCGCCGCGCGGGCAGTAGACCTTGGAGGTCGCGAAGATCTGCTGGAAGTCCTCGGGGGCCAGGGTGCCGGTCGTGAAGGCGCGTACGGCGTCCGCGAGGGAGGGCGGCGAGGGCTCGGGGTAGAGCGGCGGCTGCTGCTGGGCGTACCCGCCGCCCTGCATGCCCGCCTGCATGCCGCCCTGCATACCCGCCTGCGGCGGGGCGTACTGCCCCTGCTGGGGCGGCGCGTACTGCTGCTGAGCGCCCGGATTCTGGTCGTAGCCGTACATGCGCCCAGCCTAGCGAGCGACGGCGGGGCGCGGGGAGGACGCATGGGTGGCCCTCGCACGTTTCTTCGCACCGCATCCGCTCTCTTGCTAGGTTCGCGGAAGCAATCCGGCCACCACGGGGGTGACAGATGGCGCTCGACGCCAGATGGCAGGAGATCATCGGGGAACAGCCCGCGCGGATGAGCCTCGCGGGGCTCGCCGCCCCGGACGGCGGAGGAGGAGGCGGCGACCTCAAGGTCGACGTCGGCCCCTGGCACAGCGCCGGGAACACCGCGGGCGAGCTGAGGACCTCCACCGCGAACTCGGTCACCGACCTCGACACGGCCAACGAGGGCGTCGCCGGCTCCACCGCCGGCTTCGACTCCTCCGCCGCGCTCGACGAGATCCTCGGCACCTGGAAGACCCGCCTCTCCGCCGTCCGCGACGAGTGCGGCCGGCTCGAAGGCGCCCTCAAGGCGGCCGGACGCGACTTCGGCGAGCGCGAGGAGGACACCCGGCAGAAGGTGGCCGCAGAGGGCGCCCGCCAGTCGGGCCCCTCCGAGAAGAAGGAGGGCTGACCGCCATGCCCACCTGGCAGCAGCTGCGCGACGTGAAGCTGAACGAGTACACCGACGCCGCCGACGGCTGGGGCAAGGTCAGCTCCCGCGCCAACGCGGACAAGGACCGCGTGGACAACGGCATGTTCGCGAAGATCCACGACACCCAGAAGGGCGAGACGGCGAACAGGGCGGGCGGAGACGTCCAGCAGCTCTCCCGCAACTACCAGTACCTGCACACGGAGTGCGGCCTGATCCGTACGGCGCTCAACGGGCTCGCGTCCGAACTCGCCTCCCCGCAGAAGAAGTTGATGCAGGCCCTCGAAGACGCGGAGAACCTGAAGTTCACCGTGAACGCCGACGGGACGGTGACCTACCCGGTCCAGTCGTCCGTCCTCCTCCCCGGCAGCAACACCGCACACCCCGGCGCGCCCTTCCCCTACCTCCCCGGCGCGGCCGAGGGCATCGGCAGCGCCGACGCCAACAAGGGCAAGGCCGAGGACATCACCGAGCGCATATACCAGGCCGTCCGGGAGGCGGCCGAGATCGACGGCCGCTACGCCGACGTCCTGCGCAGGCTCAAGGCCGATCCCGGCCTGACCGTCAGCGACGAGACCCTCGCGGACGCCGCCAAGGACACCAAGGCGATGCAGAACGCCGCCGGCCGGTACGCCGACGACGACAAGATCCCCCACGGCAAGTCCCCCCAGGAGAACGCCGACTGGTGGAACGGCCTCACCCAGGAGCAGCGCGACGAGTACGCGACGCTCTACCCCGCCTCCGTCGGCGCCCTGGACGGCATCCCCTCCGCCGTCCGCGACGACGCCAACCGGATGGTCCTCGCCGAGTCGAAGGCGCAGTACCAGATCGACCTGAAGGGGATCCCGGCCGAGCCGTTCCCCAAGATGGTCTTCGGCGGCCCGCGCGTCGGCATGGTCTACAGCGACGAGTGGATCAAGTGGGACAAGGAGTACGGGGACCGCAAGAAGCACCTCGACAGCTCCCTGCAGGGCATGAACGCGATCGAGGACCGGTTCGCCAACACGGGCAAGGACGGGCTGCCCGAGGCGTACCTGCTGGGCTTCTCCCCCGAGGGACACGGCCGGGCGATCGTCGCGAGCGGGAACCCGGACACCGCCGACCACACGGCGGTCTACGTACCGGGCACGACGTCGAACCTGGGCAACATCGGCGGCAACATCGACCGGATGAGCAGCCTGTGGCGCGAGTCCCACGCGATGTCGCCGGACTCCACGATCTCCACCGTCACCTGGCTGGGCTACGACGCCCCGCAGGACATCGTCAAGGACGCCCCCTTCAGCCACTACGCGAACGACGGCGCTCCGGCGTACAACACGTTCATGGAGGGCCTGGAGGTCGCCCAGGGCGGACCCGACAAGAGCCACACGACCGCCGTCGGGCACTCCTACGGCACGACCCTGATCGGCTCGGCGGCGCGGCAGGGCACGCTGCACGCGGACGACATCGTCTTCGCGGGCAGCCCCGGCGTCCAGGTGGGCTCGGCGGGCGAGCTGGACGTCCCGAAGGGGCACGTGTGGAACGAGGAGGCCGACGGCGACCCCGTGCCCGACATCGGCCGGTGGGGCCACGGCGGCAGCCAGTGGCGGCTGGGCGGCGGTGTGTTCCTCATCCCGAGCGACGAGGTGTTCGGGGCCAACCAGATGACCACGGACGGCCACGGGCACAGCGACTACTGGAACGACGGAAGCCTGAGCATCAGGAACCAGGCCGCCGTGGTCACAGGCGAATACGAACAGGTGCAGAAGGTTGACTAAGGTCCGGGCCGGCGCTGTCGCGGTAGCGACGGCAGCGCTCCTCACACTCACGGGATGCGGCATGTCAGATTCGAACGGGACCGGCTCCGGCACATCCGGGGCCGGCACATCCGGCTCCGGCACGTCGGGCTCCGGCACGTCCGGCTCCTCCGGCTCCGGTGAGACCAAGGTCGTCGGAGTGCGCGAGCAGGACGAGGTGAACGCCGAGACCAAGAAGGTGTCGAGCGAGATCTACGACCTCATCGGCGTCCGGGGATCGGCCTCCAAGGCCGGCGCCGGGGCCCAGCCCTGCCAGGGCATGGACCGCGAGAAGTTCTACCGGATCTTCCACCCGTGGAGCCTGTCGGCGAAGACCGACGACGAGCTGGCCCAGGCCATGGAGCGGCTGCGGTCGAAGCTCCCCGAGCACGGCTGGAAGATCGTGAAGTACGGCCCCGACGACAGCGCCGCCAAGAGCCTGGAGCTGACGGCGGACGACGACGCGCGGAAGTTCGGCGTCCACATCAGCTTCTGGAAGGCCCGCACCGTGCTCGGCAAGCCGAAGCCCCCGATGCTGATGGTCGACGTGATCTCCGGCTGCTACCAGGTCCCGGAGGGCAAGACCGTCGAGCACTACTGACCGCCGCCGTCACGGTGCGCACGCCCCCGTCCGGGGTGCGTGCGGTCCGCGTCCGCGCCTGTGTGCGGTCCGCGTCCGCGCCTGTGTGCGGTCCGCGTCACAGACATCTGGCCGGGATAGGGGTTGCCGTTATTACCGGTGGGTAGCATCATCGTAGAGAGCGTGAGCTACTCACCGGTAGTACGTCGTACGAAGAATCCGCCTCCCCGAGCCTTACGGAGCCGTCGCCATGGGGCACTACAAGTCGAATCTCCGCGACATCGAGTTCAACCTCTTCGAGGTCCTCGGCCGCGACAAGGTCTACGGCACCGGTCCGTTCGAGGAGATGGACGTCGAGACCGCCAAGAGCATCCTCGACGAGATCCGCCGCCTCGCCGAGAACGAGCTCGCGGAGTCCTTCGCCGACGCCGACCGCAACCCGCCGGTCTTCGACCCGGAGACCAACACCGCCCCGGTACCGGCCTCCTTCAAGAAGTCCTACAAGGCCTTCATGGACTCCGAGTACTGGCGTCTGGGCATCCCGGAGGGCATCGGCGGCAGCGTCTCCCCGCGCTCCCTCGTCTGGGCCTACGCGGAGCTCCTCCTCGGCTCGAACCCGGCCATCTGGATGTACTCCTCCGGCCCGGCCTTCGCCGGCATCCTCTACAACGAGGGCACCGAGGCGCAGAAGAAGGTCGCGCAGATCGCCGTCGAGAAGCGCTGGGGCTCCACCATGGTCCTCACCGAGCCCGACGCGGGCTCGGACGTCGGCGCCGGCCGCACCAAGGCCGTGCAGCAGGAGGACGGCTCCTGGCACATCGAGGGCGTCAAGCGCTTCATCACTTCCGGTGAGCACGACATGGAGGAGAACATCCTCCACTACGTCCTCGCCCGCCCCGAGGGCGCCGGCCCCGGCACCAAGGGCCTGAGCCTCTTCCTCGTCCCGAAGTACGAGTTCGACTGGGAGACCGGCGAGCTGGGCGAGCGCAACGGCGTCTACGCCACCAACGTCGAGCACAAGATGGGCCTCAAGGCCTCCAACACGTGCGAGATGACCTTCGGCGCCAACCACCCCGCCAAGGGCTGGCTCATCGGCGACAAGCACGACGGCATCCGCCAGATGTTCCTCATCATCGAGTTCGCCCGCATGATGGTCGGCACGAAGGCGATCTCCACCCTCTCCACGGGCTACCTCAACGCCCTGGAGTACGCCAAGGAGCGCGTCCAGGGCACCGACCTGGCGAACTTCATGGACAAGAACGCCCCCAAGGTCACCATCACGCACCACCCCGACGTCCGCCGCTCGCTGATGACGCAGAAGGCGTACGCCGAGGGCATGCGCTCCCTCGTCCTCTACACGGCCTCCGTGCAGGACTCGATCGCGCTCAAGGAGGCGGCCGGCGAGGACGCCAAGGCGCTGCACGGCCTCAACGACCTGCTGCTCCCGATCGTGAAGGGCTACGGCTCCGAGAAGGGCTACGAGCAGCTCGCGCAGTCGCTCCAGACCTTCGGCGGCTCCGGCTTCCTGCAGGAGTACCCGATCGAGCAGTACATCCGGGACGCCAAGATCGACACCCTCTACGAGGGCACCACGGCCATCCAGGGCCAGGACTTCTTCTTCCGCAAGATCGTCCGCGACCAGGGCGCCTCCCTGAACGCGCTGTCCGAGGAGATCAAGAAGTTCCTCGCGGTCGGCACCGGCGGCGAGGAGCTGGCCGGCGCCCGCGACGCGCTCGCCAAGGCCGCCGTCGACCTGGAGGGCATCGTCAGCAAGATGATCACCGACCTCACCGCCACCGGCGAGGACGTCAAGAACATCTACAAGGTCGGCCTCAACACCACCCGTCTGCTGCTCGCCTCCGGCGACGTCGTCGTCGGCTACCTGCTCCTCAAGGGCGCGGCCGTCGCCGCCGAGAAGCTGGCCGAGGGCGCCAACCCCAAGGACGTCGCCTTCTACCAGGGCAAGATCGCGGCCGCGAAGTTCTTCGCCGCCAACGTCCTGCCGGGCGTCTCCGCCGAGCGCGCGCTGGCCGAGGCCGTCGACGGCTCGCTCATGGACCTGGACGAGGCCGCGTTCTAAGACGCGCCACGTCCTGACGGAACGGCCCGTCCCCGGGGAGGGGGGCGGGCCGTTCCTGCTGCCCGAAGGCGAGCCGCCCCCGCTGCCCGGCAGCGAGCCGCCCCCGCTGCCCGAAAACGGGCCGTTCCCGCTCCCCACGAGCGTCTCGATTCCCCCTTTCCGGGGTCTGGTATTCGGTATCCGGTCCGTGCGTAAGGTGAACCCCATGAGCAGCGCAGCTTCCCGTCCCACCGCCGGCCCCTTCGACCGCGGACACACCGACGACCTGATGGCCTTCCTGACGGCCTCCCCCTCGCCGTACCACGCGGTGGCGAGCGCCGCCGAGCGACTGGAGAAGGCCGGCTTCCGGCGCGTCGAGGAGACCGCGGCCTGGGACGGGACGAGCGGCGGGAAGTACGTGATCCGCGGCGGCGCGATCATCGCCTGGTACGTGCCGGAGGGCGCCGCCGCCCACACCCCGTACCGGATCGTCGGCGCCCACACCGACTCCCCCAACCTGCGCGTCAAGCCGCGCCCCGACATGGGCGCCCAGGGCTGGCGCCAGGTCGCCGTCGAGGTCTACGGCGGAACCCTCCTCAACACCTGGCTCGACCGCGACCTCGGCCTCGCCGGCCGCCTCACCCTCCGCGACGGCAGCCACCACCTCGTCAACGTCGACCGGCCGCTGCTGCGCGTCCCGCAGCTCGCCATCCACCTCGACCGCTCCGCCAACGACGGCCTCAAGCTGGACCGCCAGCGCCACATGCAGCCCATCTGGGGCATCGGCGAGGTCCACGAGGGCGACCTGATCTCCTTCGTCGCCGCCGAGGCCGGCGTCGACGCCGAGGACGTCACCGGCTGGGACCTGATGGTCCACGCCGTCGACGCGCCCGCGTACCTCGGCCGCGACCAGGAGCTCCTCGCCGGCCCGCGCATGGACAACCTGTTGTCCGTCCACGCCGCCGTCGCCGCGCTCGCCTCCCTCGCGGGCCGCGACGACCTCCCGTACATCCCGGTCCTCGCCGCCTTCGACCACGAGGAGAACGGCTCCGAGGCCGACACCGGCGCCCAGGGCCCCCTCCTCGGCAACGTCCTGGAGCGCTCCGTCTACGCCCGCGGCGGCTCCTACGAGGACCGGGCCCGCGCCTTCGCCGGCACCGTCTGCCTCTCCTCCGACACCGGCCACGCCGTCCACCCCAACTACGCGGAGCGCCACGACCCGACGCACCACCCGCGCGTCAACGGCGGCCCCATCCTCAAGGTGAACGTCAACCAGCGCTACGCCACCGACGGCAGCGGCCGCGCCGTCTTCGCCGCCGCCTGCGAGAAGGCCGGCGTGCCCTGGCAGTCCTTCGTCTCCAACAACGACATGCCCTGCGGCACCACGATCGGCCCGATCACCGCCGCCCGCCACGGCATCTCCACCGTCGACATCGGCGTCGCGATCCTCTCCATGCACAGCGCCCGCGAACTCTGCGGCGCCGACGACCCGTTCCTCCTCGCAAACGCCCTGGTGGCGTTCCTGGAGGGCTGAGGCCCGCACCATACGCGTCGAACTCCCCGCTCCCGGACCGCTCTTGGGCCGGGAGCGGTACCCTTTGGAGAGAAGGCGCAGGTGGGAGAGGTGAAGCACGCCCCCTCTTCCCAACCAGGTCCATAACTCAGTAACTTACTGAGTTATGGACCTCACTATTATCAAGCATGCTGTCGAAGTCGACGACGGCGTCAAGCGATTCAGCATGCGCTTCCTCAAAGAGCACGCGGCGGAAGATCGATCGCGCTTGAGCCGGGAACTGTGCACTCAGATCAGCACCGAGCTGACCAGACTCGGCCTCACGACCATCCCGCGCACACTTCCGACGTCTGAGAACGATTCCGTCTGGATCATTCAGAAGAACAGCATTCTGGGTGAAATCACTGACGTAGCAGCGGTCTTCGCAAACTTGGACAAGCTGGGCCAGAATCCCCTTCCCATGCTTTTCGATAACTATCCGAACGCCAAGGGGGGGTTGATCTAGCTACGACAGCGAGCACAAGCCTGTAGACGGATGGCGTATTTACATAACATCCCTCCACCCCTAGGTCTGCCTTCATGTGCCGTCTCATCAGGGAATCAAGGGATGGGTGGCCCTACCCGGGGGCCGTTCGGGTTTCAGACGTATCTTGATTAGCCATTGAACCCGGCCTGATGGCGTGCCAGTCTCAAAGGACCGCACCATCAACTGGGCTCGTCGCACGGCTTGTTGCCTGCGATCGGCGCCCCGTAGAGCCAGGAGGCGCCTCCATGAGCCCCGACCCGCACACCCCGATCACGGCCCGCCTCGGCGAGCCCGAATCGACCATGGACCCCACCGGCCACGCGCCGGAGTCCATTCCGTCGCACCACTCCAGGAAGAGCAAGACCGGCATTCAGCTGCCCCTGGCGCGGGGCGCCCTGCCCTCGCACCTCCACTTCATGGGCTGCTCGCGCTGGCATGGACACACGACCCTGTCCGTCATCTCGCTCACCCCTGGTGAACTCCCCTTCTTCATCGATCGGTTGAGGCTGCACCAGAAGGCGATGCGACGGCCTCGTCCCGGCCGCTTCGGTGGCCCGGCGACCGAGTTCTTCCGGACCCTTACGTTCCTCACCTTCTCCAGGACCACCGTCTTCCATGCCGGGAAGACGCACGAGGAGCAGGCCTTCCAGCGGGCGATGGCGCGGATCGCCACGCACCTCGACCACGGAGACTCGGCGCTCGTCCTCATGCGTACGAGCGGGAACGGCCACGCCTGGTACCGGCTCACCCGGGACGAAGCGGTCCTCCTCCCGCCCGGCTCCACGCTGACCGCCGGGCTGCCGTGCTCCGAAGCCGACGCGCTGCTTCCCGTCGACCTTGCGCGGGACCACGCCTGGGCGAGTCATCAGTACCGCAACCGGCCGGACACCACGGACGACCCCCGTCGGCCCTCGTCGCCGCCGCCGGGCGCCGCCCCGGAAACGCTCTGACACCGCACAACGGCCCTCCGGGGGCGGGGCGGGCAACCACACACCCCGCCCCGCCCCCGGAGGGACCCCTCGCACCACCCGTTCCCGACTGCCTCTCCACCCAGGAGGTCACCACCGTGCCCACCGGCCCCATCACCGCTCTCACCCTGGACGTCCCCTGGGAGGGGGAGACCGTCCAGGTCACCAACATCGCCCGCCAGCTCCCGCAGGAGCCGACCACCGAGCAGCAGAACGCCATCCTCACGGCCGCGCGGAACAACCCGAGCATCCGGCTTCCCGAGACCGCCTGGGCCGCCATAGCTCACGCCACCACCCACCCCGACGCCCTGGCCCTCCAGCTCCGCCCCACGCCGAACGACCCCACCGGCGTCCTTATGACCGAGAACGTAGAGGGCGCCACGCTCCACTCAGCCGTGACCCGTGTCCTGATGAGCGAGCTCTTCCCCGGCATCCAGCCCCGCACCGGCATGTCGGTCATGGAGGTTCCCGACCCCCAGGTCCAGGGGCTTGCCCACGAAGGTCAGCCGAGCGCCGTCGTCGAGTACCGGTACGAGAGCTTCGACCACCTGCGGAACCACGTGTGGCAGACCATCCACGCCACCCTGTCGATCAACACGTACGCCCAGTCCATCCTGACCCGGTCGGTGACCCGCAACCTGATCGTCCACCCGGTCTCGATCACCTTCGAGGACGGCACCGACCCGATCGAGGTCCTCGTGGTGCGGGACGGCATCACGCGACTCGCCAGCGCCTGGGCCGTGCTCGCCGGGTCCGGAGAGGAAGAGAGCACCGTCGCCACGCTGGCCACGAACGCGCTCCTCGGTGGCATCTCGGCCGATTCAGCCCGAGAAAGCGGCTCTGACCTGCGGAAACGCCTGACGGATTCCCGAGCGGCGTGGCGCGCGAAGCTCCGAAAGGAGTTCGACGAGGAGATCGCGGGGGAAGTACCGGGACCGCGCGCGGCCCAGATCTTCCAGTCCTACGCCGTGCCGGCCCAGATCGCCGTCGGCATCGAGGGGCACGCGGGACGTCTGCTGTCCCCGGAAGACCTCTTCGACGACGCCATCCGCTCCGTACTCGCCTCGATCCACGTCGAGTTCAAGCAGTGGGATGCCGCCGCCCAGAATGTGGAGGTCATCACGCGCGCGCTCAAGCGCGTCATCCAGGTCGGCGACCCACGCTGGAGCACCTCCGACCTCCAGGACGTGTACGGTCTCGCCGTCGGCCGCATCCCCGTGGCCGACCTCCCCGAGATGTTCGGCAGCACCGGCCGCCCCCCGGGCACCGCGCTCTGGCGTGCCGTCTATCTGGTCAGCGCGCTGACCAAACCCGACCTGCTCGACGCGCTCAAGGACCAGGCCAAGGCCATCAAGGGCGGCAAGCGCATGAGCGTGAAGGCCTTCGCCGGGCTGCTCGGGCCGATGATCGACCTGCCGTGGCGCTCCCGGAAGAGCCTGGTCACCAAGCAGGCGCGCAACGCGTGGAACAACGGCGGCGTGCTGACCGGCCTCGTCACCGGCGACTGGGTCCCCGTACCCACCGATGACTTCACCACGCTGGTGGAGCCGGCCATGCTCGGAGACGTCAACGCCCGCTGCACCCTGGCCGTGGCCGGCGGCGCGGCGCTGATCGCGGACAAGCTGCTCACCCGGAACGTCGGCTCCTCGCTCGACGCGCCGAAGGAGAAGGGCGGCGTCCCGTTCCGGGCCGACACGAGCGTGATCATCGAAGGCCTGTCCCGTCAGGACAACGAGCTGGGCCTCTGGACCCTGGCGATGGCCGCCAACACGTTCCGTGCCGACGACCTGCCGATGAACTCGGTCGCCAGGCAGAGCCTCACCGGGAAGGACGCGTCCCAGTCCGCCGAGAAGCCCTACGCCTACTTCCGGGTCGACCCCGCGGCAGAGGACAAGACCGCGCGGACCGCCGACGGCGTTCCCGTGCTGCTGTACGAGTGGGATGTCGTCGCCGCCTCCGACCCCGACCGGGTCAAGAAGCCCGCCAATCCCGCTCAGAAGGCCGAGCCCGCCGCGTCCTCTCCGTCGGCCGACGAGGAGGGCTCCTCCGCCGGGGAGGACGGGATGCCCGAGCCGGAAGGACTGTTCCCTGAGGGGGACTCCTTCGTCCTCGGCGACATCCCCACGCCGCGGGCGGGTGACACGCCGCCCCTCCCCAGCCAGCGCGCGGCCGAGCACCGCAAGAGCCTGCGCCTCCACATCCTGGGGGCTCGGGACTCCCTGGACCGGCTCCTCGCCCTGGAGCCGGAGGTCGGCGAGCACACCCCGCTCGCACCACTGAGCATGCTCGACGATCTCCACAAACTGCTGCTGGGAATCCAGACCGACGTCGAGAACCTGCGCCGCAAAACCTCCGCGAAGGACCTGGACGAAGACCCGTACGACACGGAGGACGAGGAGGGCGCCTACGAGGGGGACTGAACTGGCGCGCCGAACCGGCGAAGCCAGCGGCCCCTCGCGAAACATCCGCGAAAGGCCCCTCCTGACAGCGTCTCCCCATGCATCGCCATGAGGGTCCACCCCTGCGGAAGTTCGTCACCGTCGTCGCCGCCGCCGTGCTCCTGGGTACGGCGGCGGCGGCCGTCCTGATCGGCCGGTACGACGAACGTCCACCCTGGGGAACGGACATCGCGTACGAGGGCGGCTACCTCCAGGCCGTACGGATCACCAAGTGGCGCGCCCTGCGCGAGGGGGAGTGCGCCGGCATGGAGCGGCAGGGGATGGGCGGCGAGCGGGCCGCGCACGATCCGGCGGCGTGGGTGGAGGGGTGCCTGGACGGGGCCGCGGGGCGCCCGTCCAGGAACCAGGGGATCGTCCGCTGACTAGCCGTCCATGCCGGCGAGGATCAGCGGGAGACGGGCGACGCCGTCGGCCGTGAGCTTCACCGGGACGCCCCAGTCCTGCTGGTGGACGTGGCAGGCCGGGTACTCGTTGGCCGGGTCGTCGTCGCAGGAGGCGGCCATCGCGGAGACGTGCAGCACGCCCTCGGTGACGTCCGGGTTCAGTTCGAGCTCGCGGAAGAGATCGGTCCCGGTGCCCTCGCCGCCGAGCAGCAGCTCCGGCGGGGTCGAGGAGACCAGGAGACGGGTCGAGGGGCCGTACCGCTCGTCCAGCTTCTGCCCGGTCGGCGCCTGGAAGACGACGTCGAGGCGGAGCCGGCCGGGGGCGACCTCGGTGGCCTCCCGCCGCGTCCGGTAGGCGGCGGACTCGACCTGGACGGCCTCCTCGGGCAGCCGCAGCCGGGTCAGCCGGTGCCGGGCGGACTCGACGACCACGATGTCGCCGCCGACGAGGACCGCGTCGCTGGGCTCGCGCAGATCGGTGGCGAGGGTGGTGACCTCGCCGGTGGCGGGGTCGTAGCGGCGCAGGGCGTGGTTGTACGTGTCGGAGACGGCGACCGAACCGTCGGGCAGCGCGGTCACGCCCAGCGGGTGCTGGAGCAGCGCCTGTCCGGCGGCGCCGTCCCGGTGCCCGAAGTCGAAGAGCCCGGTCCCGACGGCCGTGTGCACGACCCCCTCCGTGTCGATCCACCGCACGGCGCTGGTCTCCGAGTCGGCGATCCACAGCCGCTCCTCGGTGGCGGCGAGTCCCGAGGGCTGCGCGAACCACGCCTCGGCCGCGGGCCCGTCGACGAGTCCCTCGTTCGTCGTCCCGGCCGCGACCTCGACGGTCCCGCTCTCCGGGTCGTACGTCCACAGCTGGTGCACACCCGCCATCGCGATCCACACCTTGCCCTGCCACCACGCGACGTCCCACGGCGAGGACAGGTCGACGTCGAGGGCGGGTCCGGAGGTCGGGGACCCCTGCCACCACTGCTTCCCGGTGCCGGCGACGAGCTCGATCGCACCCGTCTCCGGGTCGTACGTCCGCAGCGCGTGGTTCACGGTGTCGGCGACGACGACCTTGCCACCGGGCAGCAGCGCGAGCCCCTGCGGCTCCCGGAACACCCCTTCACCGATCCGCCGCACCACGGTCTCGCCGTCCTCGGCGAGCTCGACGAGCTGGTGCCGGGTGGTGTCCGAGACGAGGAAGTTCCCGCCGTCCAGCGTGATGACCTTCCCGGGGAACCGCAGATCGGTCGCGACCGGCTCGGGCGCCACATACGGCCCGTCCCCGCGCCGCAGCGTCCCCTTCGCCTCGTGCTCCGCCTCCAGCTCCTCCACGAGCGTCCGGATCGCGTTGGCATGCCCCTCACCGGCGTGCTGCGCGACGACATACCCCTCGGGATCGATCACGACGAGCGTCGGCCACGCCCGCACCGCGTACTGCTTCCAGGTCGCGAGCTCCGGGTCGTCGAGCACCGGGTGATGCACCTCGTACCGCTCGACGGCGTCGACGACCGCCTGATGCTCGGCCTCGTGCACGAACTTCGGCGAATGCACCCCGACGATCACGAGCGTGTCGCGGTGCTTCTCCTCCAGGTCCCGGAGCTCGTCGAGGACGTGCAGGCAGTTCACGCAGCAGAACGTCCAGAAATCGAGCAGAACGATCTTTCCCCGCAGATCGGCGAGGGTCAGTTCTTCTCCGCCGGTGTTCAGCCAGCCGCCCTTGCCGATCAGCTCGGGGGCACGGACACGGGCACGTCGGGGCGCGGGGGTGGGCGCAGAGTCGTTCATGGTTCAAGAGTGCCGTACGGGTGGAAAACCGGGGCCGGGTGGGGGGACGGGGCGTGTCCTGGCCGGGGGGTGGTCGGGGGCGGGCGGTGGCATGGGGCGCATGACGCGTGCGGGCAGATCATCGGACTATTACCGCCGTCGGGTGAGCGGTGGGCTGCTGGTGGCGGTACTTCTCGTGCTGCCCGGCGCCGTCGCCTGGGCCGGTGGCGCCGGGGACGGGGCGCTGCGGATGACCGTCACCGTGGACGGGCGGGCCGACAGCGCGGCGCGGCCACCCTCCGCGCGGGCCGGGGCGCAGATCGTGAAGCGGTACCGGCTGGTGAACCACGGCGAGGCGCATCTGTACGGGGTGCGGGTCGTCGACCCGGGCGTGCCCGGCGGGGTCGTACGGTGCCCCCGGCAGACGCTCGGCGCGCTCCGGGAGTTCGAGTGCGTCGCCCGTTTCCAGGCCCTGCCCGGGGCGCACCTCGCCACCGCGCGGGCCGAGGGCGACATCCCGTCCCTCGGGCGGCGGATCGGCGCCACCGCCCGCTCCGGGTACGACGGCGTCGCCGGGGGCCTCGCGCTCACCGAGCGGGTCGCGGTCGGGGCCGGCGCATCCGGGACCGCGACCGTCACGTACACCGTGACCAACCTCGGCAACCGCCCCGTCCACGCCGTACGCGTCGAGGACGCCGCCCTGGCCCTCGGCCCCGGCACCGTCGACTGCGGCACCGCCGCGTCCCGGCTCCCCCCGGGCGCCTCGGTCCGCTGCGCGGCCATCGTCCGGCGTCCGCCCGGCACCCACCGGAGCACCGGGCTCGCCACCGGCAGCGACCGGGTCCCCACCTATGACGCCGGAGGCTCCCTCGTCCCCGCGCCGACGCTCACGGCTCGGTCCTCCGCCGTCTTCACCCTTGCCTCGCCTGCCGTCGTACGGGGGGGCGGTGGGGGCAGTGGGGCCGGGGGGAGTGGTGGGGTTTCGCCTGGCGCGGGTGGTGCCCCTGGGTCTGCCGGTGCCGCTGGTGCTACCCGGACCGGTGGTGCCACTGGTGCTACCCGGACCGGTGGTGCCACTGGTGCTGCCCGGACCAGTGGTGCTGCTGGCGCTGGCGGGGCCGCTGGGGTTGCCGGAACTGCCGGTGTCCCCGGGGCTCCCCGTGCTCCCCGTGCTCCCGGGACTGCTGGCGCCGGCTCAGGGGCCGGGGCCGGGGCTGGGGTTGGGGCTGGGGCTGGGACCGGCTCAGGGGCCGGGACTGGGACCGGGACCGGGACTGGAACCGGGGCCGGGACTGGGACTGCAACCGGGGCCGGGGCCGGAACCGGAGCCGTACCCCCTGCCACCCCCAGGCCCCCCACCCCCAGGCCCCCCGCCCCCACGACCGCCGACTCCACCACCACCGACTCCACCACCACCGCCGCCACCCGCCCGCCGCGGGCGCTCGCCGTGCGGGATGACGAGGGGTTTTTGGGGCGGTTGAGGCGGCGGGGGAGGGAGGCGAAGGAGTTCGGGGTTGTGATGATGTTGCTGTTGATCTTGATTCCCGCGGCCGTCGCGGCGGCGCTGCTCGGGAATCGGGGGAAGTGACGGTGGCCTTGTTCGAGACGCTTTTCGTCGTTCTGGGGGTCGCGGTCGTCGCCGCGCTCTCCGTGTTCGCCAAGACCAGGCTGTTCCCGGTCGGGGAGGACGAGGAGCCGCGGGAGGACGTCGCGGAGTACATCGCCATGATGGTGTCGGTGCTCTACGCGATCGTGCTCGGGCTCTGTCTGGTCTCGGTCTGGGACACCCGCTCCTCCGCCGACGACCACGTGCAGGCCGAGGCGAGCGCCCTGCACCAGACGTATCTGCTCGCGGACGCCATGCCCGTCGCGCAGCGGCAGCGACTGCGGGACGCGGCGCGGACGTACGCCCGGCACGTCGTCGACGTCGAGTGGCCGGAGATGGTCGCCCGTGAGCCGCTCGGCGAATCCGGCTGGACGCTGCTCGCTCAGCTCCGGAAGGCGAGCGAGGTGGACGACTCGGCCAGGGTGCCGGAGCAGATCGCGGCCCAGGAGGTGCTGGCCCAGCTGGGGTACGTCGACGACGCGCGGCGGGGGCGGGAGGCGGCGGCGCAGGAACGGCTGTCCCCCGTGCTGTGGACGGGGCTGCTGATCGGGGGTGTGCTGACGCTGGCGTTCATGTTCCTCTTCGGGATCAAGAGGAGCACGACGCACGTGGTGATGGTGATGGGGCTCTCCGGGTTCATCGCCTTCACCGTGCTGCTGATCCATCAGCTCGACTCGCCGTTCGGGGAGATGCTCGGCGCCACGCCGGACGCGTTCACCCGGTACTTCGGGTGAGAAGCCCGGCGGGCGGGGCAGACATAGGCGCGTGAAATATCTCGTACGGGACAAGATCTTCGCGATCGGCGACGACTACTGGATCGAGGACGAGCGGGGCCGCCACGCCTTCCTCGTCGACGGCAAGGCCCTGCGGCTGCGCGACACCCTGGAGCTGAAGGACCCCGACGGGCGGGTCCTCGTCACCCTGCGGCAGAAGATGTTCAGCCTCCGGGACGCGATGACGATCGAGCGGGACGGGCAGCCGCTCGCGACCGTCCGCCGCAAGCGCCTCTCCCTGCTCCGCAACCACTACCGGGTGACGCTCGTCGACGGCACCGAACTGGACGTCAGCGGCCGGATCCTGGACCGGGAGTTCACCGTCGAGTACGAGGGCGAGCTCCTCGCGCACATCTCCCGGCAGTGGTTCCACGTCCGCGACACGTACGCGGTGAACGTGGTCCGCGAGGACGCGGACGCGGCGCTGCAGATCGCGGTCGCCGTGTGCGTCATCCGGATGGCCGAGCGGGAGGACTAGACGGCGAACAGGTCGGCGGACGTGCCGTCCGGCCTTGCGCCCCGCACCGTCACCACGGAAACATACGATGCACCTGCAAAGTGATAAGCATTCTTCCATGGGGGCAGTGCGGTATGGGCTTTGACGAGGAATGGGCCGGAATACGATCCGACGCGACGGAACAGGCCCCCGTCGGGATGCGGTTGAACCAGCTCGACGGCGGCGGTGGCGGTGCGGCGGGCGGGGCGCCCGATCTCGCCACCGCACCAGCAAAGAAGAAGGCCGCGGCGAACACGATCGAGACCGAGCTGGAGCCGAACACCAGCAAGGCCGCCACGTGGGCGGACGCCGCCACCACGGAGGCCGCCGGCGGCTTCGCCGGCTGGGCGACCGCGGCCGGTCTGAAGACCGTCGGGACCACCTGGGACAAGCAGGTCAGGACGCTCCTCGCCCGGCTCGCCTCCGAGAAGACCGCCCTGCGCGGCACGGCGGACGCCTTCGGCCGGCAGGAGACCGACACCCGTGCCCGTCTCGCGGGGGTCCAGCCGACCTCCCGCATCGGGCAGTACTGAGGGGGCGGCCCGTGCTGACGTACGCCGAGATCATGACGACCGACCTGGGCAAGCTCGCCACCGCCGCCGACAAGTGGGACGAGATGGCGGGCGAGCTGCACAAGGTGGAGGAGCGCTACCGGGACAGCGTGCAGTCGCTGACCACCGCGCAGACCTGGCTGGGCGAGAGCGCGACCGCCGCCCACACCAACTTCACCGCCACCCGCTACGAGTACCAGGCGGCGCAGACGCAGGCGAAGGCCACCGCGACGCTGCTGCGCAACGCCCACGAGCAGTTCACGGAGCTGAAGAAGCAGCTGGAGAGCGCCCGTGCCGACGCCGTGAAGGCCGGCATGAAGGTCTCCGAGGCGGGGAGGGTCGCGTACGACTACGACCGGCTGACCCCCGAGGAGCGCAGCGCGCTGCACCACGACCCGGACGGCGCGAGGAGCGTCCGGGAGGCCGAGGCGGCCTGGGCCGAGCACCTGGACGGCTGTGTGAAGGCCTTCGACGTCGCCGACCAGGACCTGAAGAAGGACCTGGAGGCCGTGGTCGAGGACGGCTACGGCGACAAGAACGACGAGACCCTCGGCACCGGCTTCAACGGTGACGCGGGCAAGGTCGCCGCGGCCGACGACAAGGCCAAGGACGACCGGATGGACCTGGCCTGGCTGAAGATGAAGGACGACGAGACGCTCGACGACTACGTCCAGCGGCTCCAGCGCGACGGCATCGCCAAGCTCACCGGCAACGAGAAACTCGCCGATCTGGTCGACAAGTTCACCCGGGGCGCCATCACGGCGGGCGCGTTCTCCAGCGCCCTGACGGCCGCCGGCCTCTACTCGTACAAGCTGTCCAAGGCGCTCCGGCCGCCGTTCACGCACCCGACCGCACCCGGCACCTTCCTGTCGAAGCAGTTCAACATGCGGCTGGCGGGGGCCGCTCCGGGCAGTCTGCTCAGCAAGGTGCCGCCGGGTGTCGCGACCGCGATCACCGGCTCCGACGAGGCCGCCATGTACGGCGGGTTCATGCGCAACGGCGCCTTCTTCATGCCGACGGCCGCCGAGGCCAACCTGCTGAAGGTCGCGCAGAACGGCGGCCTGGCCAACGCGGCCAAGGCGGCGGGCTGGCTGCGCGGCGCGGGTGTCGTCGGCGGCGTGGCCGCCACCGCGTACGGCGTGGCCAACCTCGCCACGTACGACACGGACATGATCAAGGCGGACCCGGCGAAGTTCGCCACGGACCTCACCGGGACGGCCTTCAACGCCTCGCTGACCGCGCTGACCGTGGCACCCAACCCGGTCACGCTCGGCCTCGCGGTCGGTACGGGCGTGGCGTACGGCGCGGCGCTGATCTGGGACAACCACGAGGCGATCGGAAAGGGCCTGGAAGCGGCCGGGGACTGGGTCGGCGACACGGCGTCCGACATCGGGAACGGGCTCAAGGACGGGGCGAAGAAGCTCGGCAGCGCGCTGAATCCCTTCGACTGAGCAGGAGTTCGAGACAGATGCACATCCAGGTGACCGCCTTCGACCTCCAGGCGTGGAAGGAGGGGAACCGGCACGACTACCGGGCCGGCTGGAAGGGGGTCTCGCCGGAGTTCGGCGAGATCCTGCTGACCTGCCCCCTCCCCCGCACCTCCCCCGAGTCGCTCGTCTCGGAGGTGCGCGGCGGGCGGCTGCCGACCGCCTCCTTCGAGGCGCGCGGGATGCACGTCGAGGGGATGAGGCTGCCGGGTCTGAACCGGTCGACGCTGCGGGTCGGCGACCGGGTCGTGTACGTGGAGCGGAACCGTTTCGGCGCCACGCTGGAGCAGCGCGCGCTGGCGATGCGGTACGCGGGCGACCACTACCGGCTCGCGGCCCTCGACAAGCACGGCTACGTCCTGACCCGCGCCGCGGACGACGAGGACCCCGGCGTCAGGATCACCGTCCAGGAGACCGGACGCGGGAAGAACCGCAGGCTGTCCGTGCGGGTCGACGGGCGTGCCGAGGGCGGGGACCTGTCGCTCGCCCTGATCTTCGCGGGCGTGGACCGCTCCACGCTGACGCAGCTCGGCGCGGTGAAGGCCGGGCTGTCCCGCGTGACCCACTTCTGGACCGAGTCCCAGTACTGACCCCCTGATGAGTGAGCGTGAGATGCCTTCCTTCGACGTGACCCGATCCCGCTTCCGGCTGAACGACGACGAGGTCTTCGTCCTCGCCCAGCTGGCGACCGGTCAGCCGGTCCCGGACGCCCTGGAGCCGGCGGCGGCGCGGCTGCGGGACGCCGGGCTGGCCAACGGGGCGGGGGAGCTGTCCGCCCTCCTGCTGCCGCTGATGAAGACCCTCGTCCAGCCGTCCGTGATCGTCTCCCTGGAGGCGGGCGGCCGGCAGGGCACCCTCCACCACGGGCTGCTGATCGGCGACGAGCACGTCGTGTGCCACGAGACCTGGCCGGGCGAGGAGGAGGCCGAGTACCGGCTCGTGGAGCCCAGGACCGTGGTGTGGACGCTCGCCGACCTGGTGGCCCTGCGGCAGTCGGGCGGGTTCGAGGGCGAGGAGGTCGTCGAGACGACGATGGGCGTCCTGGAGGCCGGGCTCGCGGCCCTGGAGAAGGCCTCCGCGGAGCCCGGCGCGGACGAGCGGTCCCTCGTCGCGGAGGCGCTGCGCGCGGCGGGAGGCGCCTCCGTGACCGCCCCGACCGCCTCCCGGCTCGCGGACCTGATCGTCGAGCTCCGCTCCCAGTGGCGCATGACCGCCGCCTGGCAGGGCCGGCAGGACGGCGCCCAGGGCGTGGTCGCCCGCGCGGTCGCCGCCTGGGACTGCGGCCCGCTCGGCTACTGGCTGCGCGAACTGCCCGCCGAGCCCCTCGCGGAGGGCGGCGCGCCCGCCGACAGCCCGTTCCGGCTGCGCCGGGTCGCCCCGAAGCGCGTCTGGCAGGAACTGACCGCACTGCTGCCGGACGCGGCGGAGCTGCGCTAGTCCTCGTCCTCCGGGCCGTACGGCTCGAAGCCGATGACGTCGAGCGGGTCCTCGTGGGGGCGTACGAGGCGGGGGAGGCCCTCCGTGCGGAGTTCGCCGCGCAGCCAGGCGAGCAGGATCCCGGTGAGCGTGCCGGTGAGCGGCGGGCCCTGGTCGGCATGGCGCGGGACGACGATCAGCGGCCAGTCGTCGGGGGTGTCGCCCTCGGTGAGCCAGCACAGCTGGTCGCCGTCGATGGAGTCGGCGAAGGGAAGGAAGCCGCCGGGCTCGGGCCAGACGGCCAGCGGGTGGTACTGGGGGTGGCCGGCGCGCAGGCTCCGGTAGGCCTCGCCGTACCACTCCTCCGTGCCCGCCAGGTCGTAGTGCCCGGTGCCCAGCGGGGTGCTGAAGCGCAGCCACTGGCACCACTCGCCGCCGCCGTACGTCTCCATCAGGCGGACGTACTCGGTGGGGAGGCGGGTGCCGAGGCGTTCGTACAGCCACTCCCAGCTCTGCTCGCCGAGGTGCGGAGCGGCGGGCGGCGGGACCAGGGCGGTGAGGGCGTCGAGGCCGGTGCCGCCGCCGGTGAGGGCCGCGCGCTGCTCGGGGGTCGGTTCGGGGCGCCGGGCCGGCGGGGTCCAGGCGGACAGTTCGCCTCCGGCGACGCCGCTGCGGGCGAGGTGCGGGCGCAGGCCGTCGGAGACGAAGCCGGTGAGGGTGGGCAGGAGGGTGGTGCCGGGGCGGAGCCAGGGGTCCTTGCCGGAATGGGCGAGATCCTGCACGTGGACGACGACGGGCCATTCGTCCGGGTCGTCCGAGGCGGTCGTGTCCCAGTAGAGCGTGTCGGACATGCGGGTGGCCCCGAAGGGAAGGACACCGGGGGCGGCCCGCCGGCCGCCCTCGACGAAACTCCCGTAGTCGAAGAGGCGCGCGTCGCTCGCGAACGGGGTGTGCAGCCACAGCCGTTCCCCGATGTCGAGCGGGCCGTACGCGGCGGCTATCGCCTTGTAGTCGGCAGGCAGCCGCAGCCCGAGCCACTCCTCCACCGCCTCCCAGTCGACGGGCGGCGCGGGCTCCTCGGGCGGCGCTCCGAAGAGCGCGGCGAAGGCGGCGAGGGCCGCCGTGTCGGGGTCGGTCACGGGGGTGTGGGCCTCTCGGTGGGGGCTGGGCGGGACGGGGGCGGGCCCGGCCCCGGGGCCGGGCCCGACGGCGCTCAGCCCCGTCGGATGCGGGGTGCCGCGATGCCGAGCACCCGGTCCTTGAGCGCCGGGAACTCCTCCCGGGTCGTGCGGACCTTCGCCGGGTCGAGGACGACCCGCAGGATCTCCTCGTCCGGGCCGGCCTCCGCGAGGGTCTCGCCCCAGGGGTCGACGACGATCGAGTGACCGGCCTGTTCGACGCCCGCGTGGGTGCCGGCGGTGCCGCAGGCGAGGACGTACGCCTGGTTCTCGACGGCCCGGGCGCGGGCGAGGAGGGTCCAGTGGGCGCGGCGGCGGGCGGGCCAGCCGGCGGGGACGACGAAGGCCTGGGCGCCCGCGTCGACGAGGCCGCGGAAGAGCTCGGGGAAGCGCAGGTCGTAGCAGGTGGCGACGCCGACGGTGAGGAGCGGGAGGTCGACGGTGACGAGGTCCTCGCCGGCGGCCATGAGCACGGCCTCGCCCTTGTCGAAGCCGAAGCGGTGGATCTTCCGGTAGGAGGCGGCGAGTTCGCCGTCGGGGGAGAGGAGGAGCGAGGTGTTGTAGAGGGCGCCGCCCTCCGCCTCGACGAAGGAGCCGGCGTGCAGCCAGACCCCGGCGTCGCGGGCGGCCGCCGCCATCGCCCGGTGGGTGGGGCCGTTCAGCGGCTCGGACTCGGCGGCGAAGAGGTCGGCGGCGAAGGCGCCGACGGTCCACAGTTCCGGCAGGACGACGAGGTCCGCGTGGCCGGATTCCTCCCGTACGAGACGTGCCACGCGGGCGCGTCTGGCGTCGACCGGTTCGTCCGGGTCTACCGCGATCTGGATCAGCGAGGCGCGCACACTACCACCGTCCTGGCATTCGAGCCGTCAACACCGGCCTACGATCGTCACACGAAAGCACTGCCGGGGTGCCTTCGGGCAGCGTAACTTAGCGTCCGAGCCTCCCACCCAGTCGTGTTTTCAGCCCGCGCACCGAAGAACCGCCGAGGGGTCCCGTGACCGTCCATCCCAGCCTCCAGAACTACGCAGACGCCTGGACCCATTCCATCGAGGCGATAGCCGAGCTGGTGCAGCCGCTCGTGGAGAGCGAATGGAACCGGCCGACCCCGTGCATCGGCTGGTCGGTGCGGGACATCGTGTCCCATGTGATCGGCATGGAGACGGAGATGCTCGGCGACCCGCGGCCGATCCACTCCCTGCCCCGCGACCTGTACCACGTACGCAGTGACTTCGCCCGCTACATGGAGGTCCAGGTCGATGTGCGGCGGCACCACACCTCCCCGGAGATGACCTCGGAGCTGGAGTACATCCTGATCCGGCGGGCCCGTCAGCTCCGCAACGAGAACCGCTCCCCCGAGCATCTGATCCGCGCTCCCCTCAGCGCCGAGCAGACCCTCGAAACGGGCTACCGGGACCGGGCCTTCGACGTGTGGGTGCACGAGCAGGACCTGCGGGCGGCGCTGGGCGTGCCGGGGAACCTGGACTCGGCGGGTGCGCTCGTGGCCCGGGACGTGCTCCTGGAGGCCCTGCCGGACGTGGTCGCCAAGGACGCCGGGGCGCCCGCGTCCTCGGCGGTGGTGCTCGACGTGACCGGCCCGGTGGAGTTCCTGCGGACGATACGGGTGGACGCGGAGGGCCGCGGCACGATCGACGGCGCGCCGTCGCTGGGCCCGGCGGTGACGCTGGCGATGGACTGGGAGACGTTCGTGCGCCTGGCCTGCGGCCGGGTCCGGCCGGCCGAGGTGGCCGACCGGGTCAAGACGGAGGGCGACGCCGATCTCGCGGCGGCGATCCTGGACAACTTCGCGGTGACGCCCCGATAGGTCGCGCCACGTTCTATACGGGTACGTGCACGGCCTCGACGCGGCTGGCGACGAGCCGTTCCCGTTCCCTGCGGTGGGTGCGGGCCTTGAGGCGCAGGATCTGCACGAGTCCGAGGGCCTCCAGGACGAAGACCGAGGAGAACGCGATCCGGTAGTTGCCGCCGGTCGCGTCGAGCAGCACGCCCACGGCGAGCAGCGTCGTCATCGAGGCGATGAAACCGCCCATGTTGACGATGCCCGAGGCGGTGCCCTGGCGCTCCGGCGGGTTGGCCGGGCGGGCGAAGTCGAAGCCGATCATCGAGGCCGGTCCGCAGGCGCCGAGGACCAGGCAGAGGGTGACGAGCAGCCACATCGGCGCGTGGCCGGGGTACGCGAGGGTGGTCCCCCACAGCAGGGCGGTGGCCGCGACCGTGCCGAGGGCGAGGGGGGCGCGGGCCGCGTGGTGGCGGGCGATGATCTGCCCGTACGCGAGGCCGACGACCATGTTCGAGAGGACGACCAGGGTGAGCAGGGTTCCGGCGGTGGACCGGGACAGGCCCTGGGCCTCGACGAGGTAGGGCAGGCCCCAGAGCAGCAGGAACACCATGGCCGGGAACTGGGTGGTGAAGTGCACCCACATGCCGAGCCGGGTGCCGGGCTCGCGCCAGGACTCGGCGATCTGGCGGCGGACGAAGGCGGCACCCGCGTGCGTGGCGGGCGCCGGCTCGTACCCCTCGGGGTGGTCCTTGAGGAGGAGCAGCAGCAGGACGAGGACGAGGACGCCCGCGAGGGAGCTGCCGACGAAGGTGGTCGTCCAGCCGAGGCCGTGCAGGGCGCGGGCGATGAAGACGGTCGAGACGAGGTTGCCGGCCATGCCGAAGAGGGCGGCGACCTGGCCGATGAGCGGGCCGCGGCGGGCGGGGAACCAGCGGCTGCCGAGCCGCAGGACGCTGATGAAGGTCATGGCGTCGCCGCAGCCGAGGAGGGCGCGGGAGGCGAGCGCCGTGCCGTACGAGGGGGAGAGCGCGAAGCCCAGCTGGCCGACGGTGAAGAGGACGACGCCGAGGGCCAGGACCTTCTTGGTGCCGAGGCGGTCGACCATGAGGCCGACGGGTATCTGCATGCCCGCGTAGACGAGCAGCTGCAGTATGGAGAAGGTGGAGAGCGCGGAGGCGTTGACGTCGAAGCGGTCGGCGGCGTCGAGTCCGGCGACGCCCAGGGACGTGCGGAAGATGACGGCGACGAAGTAGACGGCGACGCCGACGCCCCAGACGAGGGCGGCCCGCTTTCCGCCGGGCGGGTCTCCGGGGAGGGAGGTCCTCATCGGGCGTCCCCCCGGACCAGGACCTTGACCCAGCTGAGGTGCTGGCGGACGCAGTGCGCGGCGCCCTCGACGTCGCCGGCCTTGATGCGGTCGAGGATCTCGGCGTGCTCGGTGATGTTCTTGGCGACGCGGTCGGGCTGGGACTGCATCACGGCGACGCCCATGCGCAGCTGCCGGTCGCGGAGCTGGTCGTAGAGGCGGGCGAGGATCTGGTTGCCGGCGTGCCGGACGATCTCGGCGTGGAAGCAGCGGTCGGTGACGGCGACCTCGGCGAGGTCCCCGGCCTCGGCGCGCCGCTTCTGCTCCTCCAGGAGCTCTTCGAGGCGGGCGACGAGCGTGGCGGGCGCGGGGACGGCCCGGCGGACGGCGAACTCCTCGACGAGCAGCCGGGTCTCGACGACGTCGGCGATCTCCTGCGCGGAGACGGCGAGGACGAGGGCGCCCTTCTTCGGGTAGAGCTTCAGCAGCCCTTCCATCTCCAGCTTGAGCAGCGCCTCGCGGACGGGGGTCCTGGACACCCCGACGGCCTGGGCGAGTTCCCCCTCGGTGAGGAGGGTGCCCCCCTCGTAGCGCCGGTCGAGTACGGCCTGCTTGACGTGCATGTAGACGCGGTCGGCGGCGGGTGGCTGCTTGGCGGGCGGGGCGAGGGGACCGGCTGGGGCGGATGACATGCGCACAGAATAGATACAACAGAGGTGCATCAGACAGCCACGTCCGCATCCTGGACCGCTTACGGGAGGCGGTGGTCGTAGTAGTCCTCGCCGCCGACGAGGACGGAGGTGAAGTGCACGGGGAGGCCGTCGCGCCGACGCGGGACCTCCTGGGAGGTGCGGCGGGTGAAGCCGAGCGAGAGGCCGGCCACGAAGGGGGCTTCGCCGTCCGCGTCGTGCACCCGCCACCCCTGGGCGGCGAGGTGCCCGAGGACGTCGTCGGCGGGGGTCCGGAAGAGGTCGGGAGCGGGGACGCCCAGCACGCCGACGCCCTCCAGGAGCACCCGCGTCGAGCTCTCCCGCCCCTCCCCCGGCCACCACAGCTCGACGGCCGTGACCGTGTCCTCCTCCTCCAGGAGCACCTCGACGCCCATGTGGTCGCAGATGACCGAGACCGTCGCCAGGACGCGGTTCGGCCGGGTGCGCACACGGGGCTCGCCCCAGGGGGAGACGGCGGCGACCGCCTCGTCGAGCGTCATGCCGAGGTGTACGGGCCCGGCGCCGTGCGGGGGTGCGAGGTGGAGGTCCATGCCCTCAACCCAAACATCCGGTGGCGGCCGAAGCCACCACCGGATGTTTCACGTGAAACGCGACAACCGAGCCACTACGCCCAGGTGATGAGCCTCTTCGGGTTCTCCAGGATCGCGGCGACGTCCGCCAGGAACTTGGAGCCGAGCTCGCCGTCGACCAGGCGGTGGTCGAAGGAGAGGGCGAGGGTGGTGACCTGACGCGGCTTCACCTTGCCCTTGTGGACCCACGGCTGGAGCTTGATCGCGCCGACCGCGAGGATCGCGGACTCGCCGGGGTTCAGGATGGGCGTGCCGGTGTCGACGCCGAAGACGCCGACGTTGGTGATGGTGAAGGTGCCGCCCTGCATGGCCGCCGGGGTGGTCTTGCCCTCGCGGGCGGTGGCGACGAGCTCGCTCAGGGACTTCGAGAGCTCGGGCAGGGTCTGGGCGTGCGCGTCCTTGATGTTCGGCACGATCAGACCGCGCGGGGTGGCCGCGGCGATGCCCAGGTTCACGTAGTGCTTGAGGACGATCTCCTGGTTCGCCTCGTCCCAGGCCGCGTTGATGTCCGGGTTGCGCTTGGCGGCGACCAGGACGGCCTTGGCGATGAGGAGGAGCGGGTTGACCCGCAGGCCCGCCATGTCCTTGTCGGCCTTGAGCTCCTCGACCAGCTTCATCGTGCGCGTGATGTCGAAGGTCACGAACTCGGTGACGTGCGGCGCGGTGAAGGCCGAGCCGACCATCGCCGCCGCCGTGGCCTTCCGTACGCCCTTGATGGGGATACGGGTCTCCCGGGCGTCCGTCGAGACGACGGGCGTGGCAGCCGGGGCCGCCGCCACCGGAGCGGGGGCCGCGGCGACGGGCGCGGGAGCGGCCACGGGCGCCGGGGCCGGAGCCGCCGCGCGGTGGACGTCCTCGCGGGTGATGATCCCGTCCGGGCCGGTCGGGGTGACCGAGGCCAGGTCGACGCCGAGGTCCTTGGCGAGCTTGCGCACCGGCGGCTTGGCCAGCGGGCGCTCGGCGACCGGGGCGTGGCCGTTCAGCTGCTCGGGCACGACCACCGCGGCGGGCTCGGCGGCCGTCGTCTTGCGGGCCCGGCGCTTGGTGGAGCTCGCGGCCACGCCGTAGCCGACGAGGACCGGCTGACGGCCCTCCGGCTGCGGCTCGGCCACCGGCTCCTGCGCGGGGGCGGCGGCCGCGGCGGGCGCCGCCGGCTCCTCGGGAGCGGCGCCGCCGCCCACGTTCACCGAGATGATGACCTGGCCGACGTCGACCGTGGTGCCCTCGGGGAAGAGCAGTTCGTGGACCGTGCCGTCGAAGGGGATCGGCAGCTCGACGGCGGCCTTGGCCGTCTCGACCTCGCAGACGACCTGCCCGTCGGTGACGGTGTCACCGGGCTGGACGTACCACTTGAGGATCTCGGCCTCGGTCAGGCCCTCGCCCACGTCGGGCATCTTGAATTCGCGGATCGTCATCGTGCGGCTCTCCTCAGTACGCCAGCGAGCGGTCGACGGCGTCGAGCACGCGGTCCAGGCCCGGCAGGTACTCCTCCTCCAGGCGCGCCGGCGGGTACGGCGCGTGGTAGCCGCCGACCCGCAGGACGGGGGCCTCCAGGTGGTAGAAGCAGCGCTCGGTGATGCGGGCGGCGATCTCCGCGCCGGAGCCGAAGAACACCGGGGCCTCGTGGACGACCACCAGGCGGCGGGTCTTCTCGACCGAGGCCTGGATGGTGTCGAAGTCGAGCGGGGAGATCGAGCGCAGGTCCACGACCTCGATCGACTTGCCCTCCTCGGCCGCGGCGGCGGCCGCCTCCAGACAGGTCTTCACCATCGGGCCGTAGGCGACGAGGGTGAGGTCCGTGCCCTCGCGGGCGACGCGGGCCTTGTGCAGCTCGCCGGGGATGGCCTCGGTGTCGACCTCGCCCTTGTCCCAGTAGCGGCGCTTGGGCTCGAAGAAGATGACCGGGTCGTCGCTCTGGATCGCCTGCTGGAGCATCCAGTAGGCGTCGGAGGAGTTCGCCGGGGTGACGACCTTGAGGCCCGCGACGTGCGCGAAGAGCGACTCGGGGGACTCGGAGTGGTGCTCGACCGCGCCGATGCCGCCGCCGTACGGGATGCGGATGACGACCGGCATCTTCACGGTGCCGAGCGAGCGGGCCCGCATCTTCGCCAGCTGCGTGACGATCTGGTCGTACGCGGGGAAGACGAAGCCGTCGAACTGGATCTCCACGACCGGCCGGTAGCCGCGCAGGGCGAGGCCGATCGCGGTGCCGACGATGCCGGACTCGGCGAGCGGGGTGTCGACGACGCGGTCCTCGCCGAAGTCCTTCTGCAGGCCGTCGGTGATCCGGAAGACACCGCCGAGCTTGCCGACGTCCAGACCCATGATGACGACCTTGGGGTCGGTCTCCAGGGCCTTGCGCAGCGACTCGTTGAGCGCCTTGGCCAGGGGAAGCTTCTGAACAGCCATGATTACTCGGCCTCTCCGCCCTCGAAGGACGCCTGGTAGGCGGCGTACTGCGCGCGCTCCTCGTCGACGAGCGCGTGCCCGTCCGCGTACACGTTGTCGAACATCGCCATGTGGTCCGGGACGGGCATGGCGCGTACGACCTCGCGGACGCTCTTGCCGAGGGCCTCGCTCTCGGCCTCCAGCTCCTCGAAGAAGGCCGCGTCGGCGTGGCCCTCGTTCTCCAGGTACGCCTTGAGGCGCAGGATCGGGTCCTTGGCCTCCCACTCCTCGCGCTCCGCGTCGCGGCGGTAGCGGGTCGGGTCGTCCGAGGTGGTGTGGGCCGCCATGCGGTAGGTGAAGGCCTCGATGAGCGTCGGGCCCTCGCCGCGGCGGGCGCGCTCCAGGGCGGAGCGGGTCACGGCCAGGCAGGCGAGGACGTCGTTGCCGTCGACGCGGATGCCGGGGAAGCCGAAGCCGCGGGCGCGCTGGTAGAGCGGGACGCGGGTCTGCTTCTCGGTGGGCTCGGAAATGGCCCACTGGTTGTTCTGGCAGAAGAACACGACCGGGGCGTTGTAGACCGAGGAGAACACGAACGACTCGTTGACGTCGCCCTGGCTGGAGGCGCCGTCGCCGAAGTAGGCGAGTACGGCGGAGTCCGCGCCGTCCTTGGCGATGCCCATGGCATAGCCGGTGGCGTGCAGGGTCTGCGAGCCGAGGACGATCGTGTACAGGTGGAAATTGTTGCTGTTGGGGTCCCAGCCGCCGTTGTTCACGCCGCGGAACATTCCCAGCAGATTCGTCGGGTCGACCCCGCGGCACCAGGCGACGCCGTGCTCGCGATAGGTCGGGAAGACGTAGTCGTCATCGCGCAGGGCCCGGCCGGAACCGATCTGCGCGGCCTCCTGGCCGAGCAGCGAGGCCCACAGGCCCAGCTCGCCCTGCCGCTGCAGAGCGGTGGCCTCGGCGTCGAAGCGACGGGTGAGGACCATGTCGCGGTAGAGGCCGCGCAGCTCCTCGGCGCTCAGATCGATGTCGTACTCGGGGTGCTGAACGCGCTCCCCTTCGGGCGTCAGCAGCTGAACGAGCTCGGGCTCCGTGGCCGTGGTGGCCGTCGCCTTCTTGGTGGTGCTCGTGCTCGCGCTTGCGGTGCGCTTGGTGCCGCTGCTGCGTCGCGTCGTCTTGCGCGCGGCAGTGCTCTCCACGGTCACGTGCGTGCTCCTCCGTCGGTCCGGCCCCCGGGTTCGCCGGTGAGGCCAGTGCGGCTCCGCCTTGTCCGTACCTTCGCACGGGGTGGGTGCGACGCGGCCGGAGTGGGGCGTGACAGGTGCTCCGGCGAACGCCGTCATAGGCACGTTACCCATGACGCGGCATTCCCGCGAAACCCCACTTGACCTGCGATTTTGCTTGGATTTCCAAGTAAATCGAGGAATAGGGGAAACACCGCTGGTCAGCGCATGGACAACGGCCCGACGCCGTCGTCGGAACACCCGGCACGTTATCCCGCGCACCCCGGGCGCCGGAAGACCCAATATGTGAGACTGACTGCGTGCGCGAAGAAGGAAAAATCCGGGTATTTCTGCTGGACGACCATGAAGTCGTGCGGCGCGGCGTCCACGAGCTGCTCTCCGTGGAGGACGACATCGAGGTGGTCGGCGAGGCCGGGACGGCGGCGGACGCGCTGGTCAGGATCCCCGCGACCCGCCCCGACGTCGCGGTGCTCGACGTCCGGCTGCCGGACGGCAGCGGGGTGGAGGTGTGCCGGGAGATCCGCTCGCAGGACGAGTCGATCAAGTGCCTGATGCTGACCTCGTACGCGGACGACGAGGCCCTCTTCGACGCGATCATGGCCGGGGCCTCGGGCTATGTCCTCAAGGCCATCCGGGGCAACGAACTCCTCAACGCCGTGCGGGACGTCGCCGCCGGAAAGTCGCTCCTCGACCCGGTGGCCACCGCCCGGGTCCTGGAGCGGCTGCGCGACGGCAACAACCCCAAGCGCGACGACAAGCTGGCCAGCCTGACGGAACAGGAGCGCAGGATCCTGGACCTGATCGGCGAGGGCCTGACCAACCGGGTCATCGGCGAGCGGCTCCACCTCGCGGAGAAGACCATCAAGAACTACGTCTCCAGCCTGCTGTCGAAGCTGGGCATGGAGCGGCGCTCGCAGGCCGCGGCGTACGTGGCGCGGCTCCAGGTCGAGCGCCACTAGGAGCACGGGCGGGTCCCGGTCCCACCCGTACGGACCAGGCCGGGGCCGACGGACCGTTTTCGGGACCTACGTCCCCGTCGAACCGGGGCAGGGGCCCCTTTTCCGACACGGTGCCGGTGGCGGAGAGTGGAAGCCATGTCCACCGACGAGGCCATGCCCACCGAGGAGATCCGCGCCATCGAGCTGCTCGGCCGCGTGTCGTACGGCCGGGTGGCGACGAGCATGCGGGCGATGCCGTTCGTCGCCCCCGCCCGCCACATCGTGTCCGACGGCCGCGTCCTGCTCCGGATGCACCGCGGCCTCGGCTACCACCGCGCGTGCAACGGCAGCGTCGTCGCGTACGGCGCGGACAACTTCGGCTCCGGCGCCGAGCGGATCTGGTCCGTGCAGTTCACCGGCACCGCCGAGATCGTCGAGGCGACGGCGGAGGAGCTGGCGGCCTTCGGCCCCGAGCCCGTCCAGGTGGACGGCGAGCCCTTCACCCCGGTGTTCATGCGGATCGATCCGCAGTTCGTGACGGTCCACGAACTCGACTACAGCGGCCGGCCCGAAGCGGGTCCCGAAGCCGGTCCTGGAGCCGGCCTCGAAGCCCATCCCGAAGCCCGTCCCGAAGCCCGTCCCGAAGCCCGTCCCGAAGCCCGTCCCGAAGCCCGTCCCGGAGCCGGTCCCGGAGCCGGTCCCGGAGCCGGTCTCGAAGCCGGTCTCGAAGCCCATCCCGAAACCCGTCTCGAAGAGCGCTCCGAAGAGCATTCCGAAGAGCGACCCCTTCACCACGCAGCGTGATCTAACATCTGCGGAGTGCCGCGCTCATCTGTACTCCACGCTCCGCCCCTCCGCCCCCTCCTGCGCCGCTACACGGACGTCGGCGAACCCCTCTCCTGCGTCCCCGTCACCGAGGGCCTGCTCAACCGCGGCTACCGGCTCTCCACCACCCGCGGCTCCTACTTCCTGAAACAGCACCTGGACGCCCCCACCTCCGACCGGGCCACCATCACCCGCCAGCACCGCGCCACCCAGCGCCTGCACGCCCTGGGACTGCCCGTGGCCCCGCCGCTCCCCGACAGCCGGGGCCGCACGGTCGCGCTCGTCGGCGGTCACTGCTACGCCCTGCACCCCTGGGTCGACGGCCGCCACCGCCACGGCACCCAGCTCTCCACCGGCTGCTCACGGCGCCTCGGCACCCTCCTCGGCCGCGTCCACACCTGCCTGGAGCAGGTCATGGAGTCCCCGCCGCCGGGCGGCGACCACGAGAGCGCCCACCCCGAGGACACCTTCCGGGCCATCGACGAACTGCTCCGCCTCGCCCGCGCGCACCGCCCCCGCGACAACTTCGACGCGCTCGCCGCGCACCGGCTCAGGGAGCGGCGCAGACTGCTCGCCCAGCACGCCCACCACCGCCCGCCGCCCGCCTCCGCGGCCGGCTGGGTGCACGGCGACTTCCACCCGCTGAACCTGCTCTACCGGGGCGCGGAGCCCGCCGCGATCGTCGACTGGGACCGGCTGGGGGTCCGCCCCCGGGCCGAGGAGGCGGTCAGGGCCGCCGCCATCTTCTTCGTACGGCCGGAGGGACAGCTGGCCCTGGAGAAGGTACGGGCCTACGCGCGCGCGTACCGGAGGGCGACGGGCGCGGACGGCGCCGAGCTGGCGGCGGCGGCGCACCGGGTGTGGTGGGAGCGGCTCAACGACTTCTGGACGCTGCGCTGGCGCTACCAGCTGCACGACCGGAGGGCCGACCCGCAGTTCCCCGCGGTGTCGGCCCTGGCGGTCTGGTGGACGCGCGAGTACGCGGCGGTCCACGACGCCTTCGCCGGCTGACCACGCCGGAGAAGGCCGGGGAGGAGAGGACCGGTCAGCCGGTCACGGCTCCCGCGCCCGTCGTCGGGGTGTCCGGGTTGCCGTTGCCGCCGGAGGAGTCGTCGGTCGGCTGGTCCGTCGGCTGCGTCGGCGCCTCGGTCGTCGGCTGATCCGTCGACTCCGTCGGCGTGTCCGTGGACTCCGTCGGCGGGGCGGTCGTCGGCTGCGTCGGCGCCTCGGTCGTCGGCTCGCCCGTGGACCGGGTCGGCTGCTGCGTCTGCGGCGGGTTCCACGGCTGCTGGGTCGAGTCGCCGCCGGTCGTGGTGCCCTGCTCCTCGGTGTGCTCCTGGGTGGGCTCCTCCGTGGCGGTGGGCTCCTCGGAGGCGGTCGACGGGGAGTTGGTGACGGTCTTCGTCGGATTCACGCCGCCGCCACCGCCCGAGTCGCCCGCCTTGTCGATCGCGTACGCGATGCCGGCGACGATCGCGATCAGCGCGAGCGCGGCGAACAGCACCATCTTGGCCCGGTTGCCGCGGCCGCCGTTCTGCGGGCCGTACGCGTCCTGGCCGTAGCCGACGGTGCCGCCCGTGCCGCCGTCGTAGCCGTTGTACCCGCCGTCGTTCGGGTTCATCGGCGGGAGGATCGGGCCCTGCGCGGTCTCGCCGTGCATCGGGTGGCCCATCGCGGTCGTCGCGGCCAGGCCGCCGCCCTGGGCGTGCCCGCCGTCGTACATCTCGACCGGCCCGGTGTTCCACGTGCCGGTGTAGCCGCCCTGCTGCTGGAGCATCGACAGGGCGTACTGGATGAGCCCGCGCATCTCCTCGGCGCTCTGGAACCGGTCGTCCGGGTCCTTCGCGAGCGAGCGCATCACCAGGCCGTCGAGCTCCGGCGGCACGGACCCCGTCACGTCGGACGGCGGGACCGGCACGTCCTGGACGTGCTGGTACACGACGGACAGCGGGGTCTCGCCGGTGAACGGGGGACGCAGCGCGAGGAGTTCGTAGAGCAGGCAGCCCGTCGCGTACAGGTCGGAGCGGTGGTCGACCGCCTTGCCGAGGGCCTGCTCGGGGGAGAGGTACTGCGGGGTGCCCATGACCATGCCGGTCTGGGTCATCGTCGACTGCGCGCCGTGCAGGGCGCGCGCGATGCCGAAGTCCATGACCTTCACCGCACCGCTGTTGGTGATGATCACGTTCGCCGGCTTGATGTCGCGGTGCACGATGCCGTGCTGGTGCGAGTAGGCCAGCGCCTCCAGGACCCCGGAGACGATGATCAGCGCCTGCTCGGGACCCGGCGCCTCGGCGCTGAGCAGCAGGTCGCGGATGGTGCGGCCCTCGACGAGCTCCATCACGATGTACGGGACGGGCCGGCCGCCCACGAGGTCCTCGCCGGAGTCGTACACGGCGACGATCGCGTGGTGGTTGAGCCCGGCGACGGACTGCGCCTCACGGGTGAAGCGCGCCTTGGAGACCGGGTCCTCGGCGAGATCGGCGCGCAGCAGCTTGACGGCCACGGTGCGGCCGAGCCGTACGTCCTCGGCGGCGAAGACCTCCGCCATGCCGCCGCGGCCCAGACGGTGCGTCAGGCGGTAACGGCCGTCGCCGACGACGCCGCCCTCGCCCCAGGATTCCGCCGACGCCTCCGGCACACCGTTACCTGCTCCGGATTCGGGTGCCATCAGTCCTCGCCGTCGTCTGTCGTGCCGTGTCCAGTCGTCACGCTACAGGCTCCGTGCGACACCACGGTCCGAGATGGACCGGCCATCCAACCCCCTCGACGTACACCTGTGCAAATTCGACGGGTTTCATCCGGCCGTGCGGAAACGGTTCGGGGGAGCTTCCTGTGCGGAGGGTCACGGAACGGGTACCGAACCGGTGCCCGGCTTGACGTGTCACTGCCCTACGGCAGACTTGCGCCAGGAAATTCCGGATCGACGCCGCCACGCGCGCGTAGGGGGAAGCACAGATGAGCCAGGACGGCGCACAGGGCCGCTATGCGGGCGGTTCGGTCGCGGGCGGCCGGTACCAGCTGCGTGACCTTCTCGGCGAGGGCGGCATGGCGTCGGTGTACCTGGCGTACGACAGCGCCCTCGACCGGCAGGTCGCCATCAAGACGCTGCACACGGAGCTCGGCCGGGAACAGTCCTTCCGCGAGCGGTTCCGGCGCGAGGCGCAGGCCGTCGCGAAGCTGTCGCACACGAACATCGTCTCGGTCTTCGACACCGGCGAGGACACCCTCGACGGCGCCGTCATGCCGTACATCGTCATGGAGTACGTGGAGGGACAGCCGCTCGGCTCGGTCCTCGCCGCCGACGTCCAGCAGTACGGCGCGATGCCGGCCGACAAGGCGCTCAAGGTCACGGCCGACGTCCTGGCCGCCCTGGAGGTCAGCCACGAGATGGGCCTGGTCCACCGGGACATCAAGCCGGGCAACGTGATGACCACCAAGCGCGGTGTGGTCAAGGTCATGGACTTCGGCATCGCGCGGGCCATGCAGTCCGGCGTCACCTCCATGACGCAGACCGGCATGGTCGTCGGCACCCCGCAGTACCTCTCCCCCGAGCAGGCCCTCGGCCGCGCGGTGGACGCCCGCTCCGACCTCTACTCGGTCGGCATCATGCTCTTCCAGCTGCTGACGGGCCGTCTGCCCTTCGACGCCGACTCCCCGCTCGCCATCGCCTACGCGCACGTGCAGGAGGAGCCGGTCGCCCCGTCCTCCGTCAACCGCTCGGTGACCCCGGCGATGGACGCCCTCGTCGCCCGCGCCCTGCGGAAGAACCCGAACGAGCGGTTCCCCAGCGCGGCGGCGATGCGCGACGAGTGCCTGCGGGTCCTGTCCGCCGGCCAGACCGGTGCGCCGGTGATCGTCCAGGGCGGTCCGGTCAGCAGCGGCGCGGGCGTCGGCTCGGCGGTCTTCCCGCCGATCGGCCAGACCGCGCCGACGGCCCCCGGCCCCGTGCAGCAGCCGTACCTGCCGCCGACCCCGCAGCCCGGTCCGTACGGCCCGACGACCCCCGCGCCCGGCCCGGTGCCCGGCCCCTCGTACGGCTACCCGCAGCAGGCGCCCGCGCCCGTCTACCAGACCCCGGCCCCCTCGCCGTACGCCCCGACGCCCATGCCCATGCCGGCGCCCGCGCCCACGCCCGCGCCCGTCCACACCGGGGTCGGCGGCTCGGGCTCCGGCTCCGGGCGGAGCACCCGGGTGATCGTCGGCGCGATCGCCGCCGCGGCGCTCGTGATCGGCGGCCTGATCGTCGCGTTCAACATGAACAAGGACGACCCGGAGGCGGGCGGCACCGGCGGCACGCAGACGCAGCAGAGCCAGTCGGCGGCGCCCGGCCACAAGGGCCCCGACCTCACCAAGACGATCGACATCAAGAAGTGCACGCAGCCTTCGGAGTCGAGCGAGGACCCCTCGAAGTTCGAGGTCCCCAACTTCACCTACAAGAACATCCAGTCGGTGAAGGACTGCGTCCGGGCGGCCGGATGGAAGATCATGACCCAGACCCCGGTGGACGAGTCCACGTACGGCGAGGGCACGGTCCTGGAGCAGTACCCGCCGGCCGGCCAGGACATCACGGACGCGGACGCCGAGTTCACCCTCAAGATCTCGACGGGCAACCCCCCGCAGTAGTCGCACGCTCCTGCGTACGCCCCCTGCCCCCGTCCCGGATGCCGGAACTGTTCCGACATGTGACGCTGAGTTGAACATCTCGGCGCCTCGGTACGGGAGGGGGTCACCCGGTGACTCCAACACTCCGCAGGGCACGCGCACGGGCCCTCCGCCCCGCGCTCACCTGCGCGTTCACCTGCTTTTGCGCCTTGTACGGCGCGCCGGTGGGGGGTGCGGCCGTGGGGGGCGCGGGCACGGTGGTGGGCGCGGCTGTCGGGAGCGCGCCTTCCTCCGGGTACGCGCCCGTCGGGTACGCCGTCCTCGGGTACGCGTCTGTCGGGTACGCGGCCGCCTCCGGGTCCGCGCCTGTCGGGTACGTGGCCACCTCCGGGCCCGCGTCTGTCGGGTACGCGGCCGCCTCCCCGTACGCACCCGCCGGGCACTCCACCTCCGGGGGCGCGCCCGCCTGGTACGCCCCCCTCGGGCGCGCGGCCGGGCCCCCCGGCACCTCGGGGACCGGTGCGGCCCCGACGCCCGCGGCGAGTCCGACCTCCGTCGCGCCCTCGTCGACCGTGCCGCCGGACTCCCCTGCCGCCTCTGCCCCTGCCTCTGCGTCCGCGTCCGCGTCCCCGCCTCCGGGGGGCACCCGGGCGCCCGTCACCCCCGCGCCCGCGCCCACCGGCACCGGGGCGCCGTCCGCCACGGCCGCGCCGAGCGCCGAGCCCTCCGACGCCCCCGCTCCGAGCGGGTCCGCCTCCCTCGCGGGCCGGCCGGCCGGTGAGGGGCGGCCGCGCCCCGGCCGCGGCGAGTCCGCCACGGCTTCGGCGAGCGCCTCGGCGCCGTCTCCCGGCCCCGCGCGTACCAGAACTGCTACAGCCCCGCGCGGGCGCGCGACCGCCGAGGCGGTGGGCGAAGGGGTACGTGAGGAGGACCCGGTGCCGCCCGAGGCGGCGCCCGCCAGCCTGCCCGCGGCGGTGCCAGGACTGTCGGCCGAGGCCGCGCCCACCCTCGTCGACCAGCGGATTCCCGTCCTCACCCTGGGCGTGGGGCTGTCCCTGATGGGACTCGGCATCGGTTTCCTCGGGCTCCGGATGCGCCGCCGCTGAGCCCGCCCGGAGCGGCCGGGTCCCCCTTGAGTCGGACCTGACGCTTCCCTCTCAGGACGGTTGTCCGCCGAAACATACCCGGTATACATACTGAGTATGTCGATCCGCCACGGGCTGCTCGCCCTCCTCGAACGCGGCCCTCGCTACGGCTCCCAGCTCCGTACGGAGTTCGAGTCCCGCACCGGCTCCACCTGGCCGCTCAACGTCGGCCAGGTCTACACGACCCTGAACCGGCTCGAACGCGACGGCATGGTCGCCCAGGGCGGCGAGGACGCGGCCGGGCACACCCTCTACGCGATCACCGACAGCGGCCGCGCCGAGCTCAGGACCTGGTTCGAGAAGCCGGTGGACCGCACCAGCCCCGCCCGCGACGAGCTGGCCATCAAGCTCGCCATGGCCGTGGGCGCCCCCGGCGTCGACATCCGCGCCGTCATCCAGTCCCAGCGCCGGCACACCGTGAAGGCGATGCAGGACTACACCCGGCTCAAGGCGCAGGCCCTGCTCGCCGTCGAGAGCGGCGAGGCCCGGGAGCGGGACGACGTGGCCTGGCTGCTCGTCCTGGAGCAGCTGATCTTCCAGACCGAGGCGGAGGCCCGCTGGCTGGACCACTGCGAGTCCCGCCTGATCCGCCTGTCGGCGACGACCGGGACGGGGACGACGACCGGGACGGGAACTTCGACCGCCCCCGCTGGCCCCGCCGGCCCCGGGGTTCCGGCCCCGCAGGGCACCTCGGCCACCGGTACGCCCGGGGCGCGCTGACCGCACGCCCGCGCCCCGCCCGTACCTCTCACGCACCACCTTCCACCGCACACTCCCGTACCCGGCACGACCGCCGCGTACGGCCAACGGGGGGACCCCTCCTTGTCGACACCGACACAGCAGCCCGTGCTGCAACTCCAGAACCTGGCCCGCGTCCACGGCGCGGGCGCCACCGAGGTGCACGCCCTGCGCGGCATCGACCTCGCCGTGTACCCCGGCGAACTCGTCGCCGTCATGGGCCCGTCGGGCTCCGGCAAGTCCACGCTGCTCACCATCGCGGGCGGCCTGGACACCCCCAGCTCGGGCCGGGTGATCGTCGAGGGCACCGACATCACCACCGCGAACGTCAAGCAGCTCGCGGCCCTGCGCCGCCGCAGCATCGGATACGTCTTCCAGGACTACAACCTCATCCCGGCCCTGACCGCCGCCGAGAACGTCGCCCTGCCCCGCGAGCTGGACGGGACCTCCGCCCGCAAGGCGCGCGTCGAGGCCCTCGCCTCGCTGGAGGAGATGGGGCTCGGCCACCTCGCCGACCGCTTCCCCGACGAGATGTCCGGCGGCCAGCAGCAGCGGGTGGCCGTCGCCCGCGCCCTCGTCGGCGACCGCCGCCTCGTCCTCGCCGACGAGCCGACCGGCGCCCTCGACTCCGAGACCGGCGAGTCCGTGCTCGCCCTGCTCCGCTCCCGCTGCGACGCGGGCGCCGCCGGCGTCCTCGTCACCCACGAGCCGCGCTTCGCGGCCTGGGCCGACCGGGTCGTGTTCCTGCGGGACGGCGCCATCGTCGACCAGACCGTACGCAGCGAGGCCGACTCGCTCCTGTCGGGCCGGGTGGCCGAGGCGTGAAGACCTGGTTCCACTCCTGGCGGGCCGCGATCCGCATAGCCCGCCGTGACGCCTGGCGTTCCAAGGGCCGCAGCGCCCTCGTCCTCGCGATGATCGCGCTGCCCATCCTGGGCGTCAGCGCCCTCGACCTGACCTACCGCAGCTCCGAACTCTCCCCCGCCGAGCGGGTGGACCGGACGATCGGCGCGGCCGACGCCCGCTTCACGGACCCCGGTGTCGGCGGCGTCCCGGTCTTCCAGGACCCGCCCGGCGAGATGAGCACGCCGGCCAAGGACTACGAGGACGAGCCGTGGCCGAGCGGCTCCACCGATGTCACCGGGGTGATCCCCGCGGGCTCCACCGTCCTCACGGACAGCGAGGCTTCGGCCAAGCTGACGACGACCCACGGTCTGCTCCTGACCGAGGTGCGTGAGCTCAAGGCCTCCGATCCGATCGCCCGCGGCATCATGCCGCTCCTGGAGGGGCGCTACCCGGAGAAGGACGACGAGGTCATGGCGACCTCGCACTTCCTGGAGAGCAGCGGTCTGTCGGTCGGCTCGACCCTTTCCGCCCGCAACTTCGACCGCCCGTATCGGATCGTCGGCTCCTACGAACTTCCCGACTCGCTCAACACCGACCAGGTCAACGCGCTGCCGGGGGCCTTCCTCGCCCCGTACGGCAAGGCGGTCGAGAAGGCCGGACTGCCGACCCCCCAGGTCTCCGTCTCGTACCTGGTGCGCCACCCCGGTGGTTTCACGTGGAACACCGTCAAGGAGATCAACACCAAGGGCGTCACCGTCGTCTCGCGCGCGGTGCTCCTCGACCCGCCGGCCAAGTCCGAGGTCCCGCTCTTCCAGAAGGACGGCTTCGGCGGCTACGAGTCCAGCCCTGGGGCCGACGCCGCCGCGCTCGCCTCCCTGGCCACCGTCGTCGGCCTGGCGATCCTGGAGATCTGCCTCCTCGCCGGACCCGCGTTCGCGGTCGGCGCCCGCCGCTCGCGCCGCCAGCTCGGTCTGGTCGGGGCCAACGGCGGTGCCCGCAGCCACATCCGGGCCATCGTGCTGAGCGGCGGCCTCGTCATCGGCGTCGCGGCCGCCGTCACCGGCATCGTCCTCGCGCTGCTCCTCACCCTGGCGCTCCAGCCGGTCCTCGAGGAGGCCATGGGCCAGCGGTTCGGGGCCTTCGACATCCGGCCCCTCGAACTCCTCGGCATCGCGCTGCTCGCGGTCCTGACCGGCCTGCTCGCCGCGATCGTCCCGGCCTTCACCGCCTCCCGGCAGACCGTCCTCGCCTCGCTCACCGGCCGGCGCGGGATCCGCCGCAGCAGCCGGGTGCTGCCCCTGATCGGCCTGGCGGCCCTCCTCCTCGGCGGCGCGGTCGCCCTCTTCGGCTCGATGGTGTCCGAGCAGGTCACCCTCGTGGCCGCCGGCTCCGCCCTCGCCGAGCTGGGCGTCGTCGCCATGACCCCGGCCCTGGTGGGCCTGTTCGGGCGCACCGGCCGCTGGCTGCCGCTCTCCCCGCGCCTGGCGCTGCGGGACGCCGTCCGCAACCGGGGCCGTACGGCACCCGCCGTCGCCGCCGTCCTCGCCGCCGTCGCGGGCACGGTCGCCGTCTCCACGTACATGGCCAGCCGCGAGGCCCAGAACAGGGCCGCGTACGAGGCCACCCTGCCGTACGGCGTCGCCGCCGCCTTCGTCCAGGAGGAGGGAGGCCGGGACGTCCCCGCCGTCCGCGAGGCCCTCCAGCGCAACTTCCCCGTGGACGTCCGCGCCGACGTCGATCGCGTATCGGTCGGCAAGCCCGGCTGCGCGCCCTGGGGAGAGGGCGCCGGCTGCGGCCGCTACGAGGTCGTCGTGCCCCCGGCGAACGAGTGCCCGCTCAACGCGACGGCCCCGGGCGGCGGCAACCCCGCCGAGCAGTACACGCCCGAGCAGCGGCGGAAGATGCTCACCGACGACTGGCGGTGCAAGGAGTCCCCGAGCAGCGGCATGTGGATCTCCGACGGCGGCCTGGTCATCGGTGACGCCAAGCTGCTCCAGATCCTCGGCATCGACGACCCCGCGACCGTGAAGGCCCTCGCCGACGGGAAGATCGTCGCCTTCAACCGCGCCCTGGTCGACAGGAACGGCACCGTCGGGATCAAGCAGATCACCGACATCCCCGCCGCCGACAAGGCCGCCGAGCAGGGCCGCCCCGCCCCCGGCAGGATCAGCTCCCTGCCCGCCTACCAGGTGCCCGGCGACAAGAAGTCGTACGGCGTCCAGGTCCTCATGACCCCGGCCACCGCCAAGGCCGCCGGTCTCTCCACGGTGCCGATGGGCGTGTACGCCAGCACGGACCGGCTCCCGGACGGCGAGCAGCGACAGAAGCTCGACAGCGACCTCGCCAAGCTCGGCAGCAACGTCGAACTGCACCTGGAAGAAGGCTTCGTCAACGAGAACGGCATCATCCTGCTCTCGCTCGCCATCTTCGCGGGCCTGGTCACCATCGGCGCCGCCGGCATCGCCACCGGGCTCGCCCAGGCCGACGCCGAGGCCGACCTGAAGACGCTCGCCGCCGTCGGCGCCCCGCCCCGGGTCCGCCGCACCCTCAGCGGATTCCAGTGCGGAGTCGTCGCCACGATGGGCGTGGTCCTCGGCTCGGCCGCCGGGCTGCTGCCCGCCGTCGGACTCCGGCTCACCGAGGAGCGCGACCAGCTCCGCTGGTACGAGCAGAACATCGCCGAGGGCTGGAGCGCCGACACCACCCCGCCCGACGTGCCGATCGTCATCCCCTGGGAGACGCTGGCCGGACTGCTCGTCGCCGTCCCGCTCGGCGCCGCGCTCCTCGCCGCCCTGGTGACCCGCTCGCGCGGCGCACTGGCCCGGCGCGCGGCGACCTGACGGTCTTCGTTCCCGTCCTGTGCCCCTGTACGAGGGTGGATCACCTCCGTACAGGGGCACACCCTGTGATGACGCGTGTGTACGAGAGAATGGCGGCATGGAGATGCCGAGGAATGACAGGTCGCAGGAGAGCCCCCAGGTCCTCATCGTGGGACAGGACGGGATGGCCCTCGGCGGCGCTCAGGGCGACGACGAACCCCGCGAGGTCCCGGTGACGGAAATGGTCGAGCAGCCTGCGAAGGTCATGCGGATCGGCAGCATGATCAAGCAGCTTCTGGAGGAAGTACGGGCGGCCCCTCTGGACGAGGCGAGCCGCGTCAGGCTCAAGGACATCCACGCCAGCTCCGTGAAGGAACTGGAGGACGGGCTCGCGCCCGAACTGGTCGAGGAACTGGAGCGGCTCTCCCTGCCGTTCACGGACGAGGCGATCCCCTCCGAGGCGGAGCTGCGCATCGCTCAGGCGCAGCTCGTGGGCTGGCTCGAAGGCCTGTTCCACGGCATCCAGACGGCCCTGTTCGCCCAGCAGATGGCAGCCCGCGCCCAGCTGGAGCAGATGCGCCGCGCCCTCCCCCCGGGCGCCTCGCACGACGATGACGACGACCACGGCCACGGCCACGCGGTCCGCTCGGGACCGTACCTGTAGATCCCCCAGGTCGTACGGCAAGGGCCCGGCACACCAGGTGTGCCGGGCCCTTCCCCGCACTACGGGCACCGCGCGGCGGTGCTGTCGGCCACGCGCCGACGCTGTCGACCACGGCGGGGTCACGCGCCGGTGCAGGCGGTGCCGGACGCCGGTGCGGTGGTGCCGGCCACGGCGGGGTCACGCGCCGGCGCGGTGGTGCCGGATGCCGGTGGCGCCGGGTGCCGGATGCCGGGCGCCAGGCGCCGGTGCGGTTGGCGTCACGCGTCGGTGCCGGGTGCGCGTGCCGCCGGCCGCTTGGCGGCCGTCAGGCGCCCGGGGCGAGGAGCAGCACCTTGCCGACGTGGCGGCCGTCTTCCAGGGCACGGTGTCCCTCGGCGGCCTCCGCCAGGGAGAGGGTGCGGTCGACGACCGGCCGGACCGTGCCCGCGCCGATCAGCGGCCAGACGTGCTCCCGTACGGCCGCGACGATCGCAGCCTTCTCCTGTGCGGGACGGGCCCGCAGCGTGGTCGCCATGACGGCGGCGCGCTTGGCGAGCAGCGCCCCGAGGTTCAGCTCGCCCTTCACCCCGCCCTGGAGGCCGATGACGACCAGCCGGCCGTTCACGGCGAGCGCCTTCACGTTCCGCTCCAGGTACTTGGCGCCCACGATGTCCAGGATGACGTCCGCGCCCGCCCCGTCCGTCGCCTTCGCCAGCTCCTCGACGAAGTCCTGCTCGCGGTAGTCGATGAGGATGTCCGCGCCCAGCTCGGCGCAGCGCGCCAGCTTCTCGGGGCCACCGGCGGTGACCGCGACCTTCGCGCCGACCGCCTTCGCCAGCTGGATCGCCATCGTGCCGATCCCGCTCGCCCCGCCGTGCACGAGCAGCGTCTCACCGGGCCGCAGGTGCGCGATCATGAAGATGTTGGACCAGACGGTGCACGCCACCTCGGGGAGCGCGGCGGCCGTGGCCAGGTCGACGCCCTCCGGGACCGGCAGCAGCTGGCCGGCCGGGACCACGACCTTCTCCGCGTAGCCGCCGCCGGCGAGCAGCGCGCACACCTCGTCGCCGACGGCCCAGCCCGACACCCCGGGGCCGAGGGCGGCGATCCGGCCCGAGCACTCCAGGCCGGGGTACGGGGAGCTTCCCGGCGGCGGGTCGTAGAAGCCCTGGCGCTGGAGCAGATCGGCGCGGTTGACCGCGCTCGCCACCACCTCGACGAGGACCTCGCCCTCGCCGGGTACGGGATCGGGCACCTCGGCCCAGACGAGCGCCTCGGGACCACCGGGTTCCGGAATCGTGATCGCATACATGGCGGCGAGGCTACTCGTCCGGCGGCCCGGTCCCCGGGCGGACGCGGTCGCGCGGGGTCAGTCCTCGGGCGGTGTGGAGAGCGGGGTCACCGGCGCGGCGCGCACGATGGTGATCACCCGGTCGGTGAGCTGGAGCGGGCTGGCCGCGGGATCGTCGTAACCGAGCAGCCGGTGGCCGCGCAGCACGCTCACCACCAGGTCGCCGGTCTCGCGGACGTTCTTGCCGACCTCGCTCTTGGTCACCGGCCGTTCCACGAGGTCGAGGCCCGAGCCCTGCTGGATGAGGTCCTCCATCACCGTGCCGGCGCTGGGGCTGAGCACGGACAGGCCGAGCAGGCGCCCGGCGGCGCTGGCGCTGGTGATGACCGCGTCCGCGCCGGACTGGCGCAGCAGCGGCGCGTTCTCCTCCTCGCGGACCGCGGCGACGATCTTCGCGCCCTTGTTGAGCTGGCGCGCCGTCAGGGTGACGAGGACCGCCGTGTCGTCGCGCTGGGTGGCGATGACGATCTGCCGGGCCCGCTGCACCTCCGCGCGGAGCAGCACGTCGCTGCGGGTGGCATCGCCGACGACGCCGACGAATCCGTCCGCGTTCGCCGTCTCGATCACCTTGGTGGAGGGGTCGACGATGACGATCTTGTCTTTGCGGAGCCCGGTCGCGCAGAGCGTCTGGATCGCGGACCGCCCCTTCGTCCCGAAACCGACGATGACGGTGTGGTCGCGCAAGGTGGACCTCCAGCGGTTCATCCGGAACTCCTCCCGGGTCCGCTCGGTGAGGACCTCAAGAGTGGTGCCGACCAGGATGATCAGGAACAGCACGCGCAGGGGCGTGACGAGGAAGATGTTGGCGAGCCGCGCCGTGTCGCTGTACGGGACGATGTCGCCGTATCCGGTGGTGGAGAGCGTCACGGTCGCGTAGTAGACGGAGTCGAGGAAGTCGAGCGTCTCGTCGGCGTTGTCGTGGTAGCCACCGCGGTCGGCGTAGACGATGAGGACCGTCACGAGCAGCACCCCGAGCGCCATGAGCAGCCGCTTGCCGACCTGGCGCAGCGGCCGCTCGACGATCCGGCGGGGCAGCCGGACCTGGGGGCCGGAGACCCGCTCGTCCGCGTTGCGGGCCATCACGTCGCGGCTGGGAAGTTTCACGTGAAACACGCTCCTTGGGCCGGTACGGCGCCCGACGTCGGCGGCCAGGGAAGGTCGAGGACGTCCAGCTCCTGACCGGACCGGGCGCCGCCGGGCGGGACGACGGCCATGCCGTCCGCGACGGCGATGCCCCGCAGCATGGCGGGCCCGTTGTAGCGCAGCGGAGCGAGCCGGCCGCCCCGGCGGACGACCGGGACGAGCCGGGTGTCGTACGGATGCCCGTGCACGTCCTCCTGGACGGGGGCGCGGCCCCGGGAGGGGGAGGTGCCGGTCAGGGCCGCGAGGAGCGGCTCGGCGAGCGTGAGGAGCCCGGAGACGGCGGCGAGCGGGTTGCCGGGCAGGCCGACGAGGTGACGGCGGCCGTCCAGGGCCGCGAGGAGCATCGGGTGGCCGGGGCGGACCTTCACCCCGTCGACCAGGAGCGTGGCGCCCGCCTTGTCGAGCACGCGGTGGAGGTGGTCGACGGGCCCGGCGGCGGTGCCTCCGGTGGTGACGACCAGGTCGGCGGCGGAGCCGGTGACGGCCGCGTACAGCTCCTCGGCGTCGTCGCCGATCCGCCGGGTGGCGAGCACCTCGGCGCCGAGCGCCGCCAGCCAGGGGCCGAGCATCGGGCCGAGGGCGTCACGGATGAGCCCCTCGTGGGGGAGTCCGGCCGTGAGCAGCTCGTCGCCGAGGACGAGGACCTCCACCCGGGGGCGCGGCGGTACGGGGAGCTCGTCGTAACCGGCGGCCGCGGCCAGGCCCAGTACGGCGGGGGTCACGGCGGTGCCGGCGGGCAGCAGTGCGTCGCCGGAGCGGCATTCCTGGCCCCGGGGCCGGATGTCCTGTCCGGGGGCCACCTCGCGCAGGGCGTGCAGCAGAAGGCCCGCAGGGGCGGTCCCGGCCGGCTCGGCGCGGGAGTGCTCGCTGCGGATGACGGCGGTGGTCCCGGGCGGGACGGGGGCGCCGGTGGCGATCCGTACGGCCTCGCCGTCGTTCAGCGCGGCGGCCGGGGCGTGACCTGCGAGGACGGGGGTCTCCGCGCGGACGGTCCAGGGTCCCGGGCCCGGTCCGGCGACGGCCCAGCCGTCCATGGCGGAGGTGTCGAAGGAGGGCAGGTCGGTGAGGGCGAGGAGCGGCTCGGCCAGGGTTCGGCCGAGCGCCTGCCCGAGCGGGAGGCGCCGCGGCTCGCGGCCGGCCCGCGCGGTGGTCCCGGCGCGGGCGGCGGCGGCCCGGGCCTCGGGCCAGGCGGTGGCCCGGTGCGGCGGCTCGGCGTGCGCGCCGACGGCGGTTCTCGGGGCCACGGGGGCGGGCTCCTTCAGGGTCATCCGGCCTCGTCCTGCTCGGCGGCCCAGCGCTGGGCGAGCGCCGCGGCCTTGCGGGCGGCCTCGGCGACGGCCTCCGGTCCGCCCTCGCTGCCCGCGCGGGCCGCCGCGTAGCCGACCAGGAAGGTGGTCAGGGGCGCGGCGGGGCGGGCGACGCCGTGGGCGGCGTCACGGGCGAGGTCGAGCAGGAGGCCGGTGTCGACGTCCAGGTCGATGCCCAGTTCGTTCTTGACTGCGGTGATCCATTCATCCAGCACGTTCCCATGCTCCCTGATGCGGGCGCGGGCCGTGGCGATGTCCTCCCAGGTGTCGCAGTCGAAGGAGGCGAGGGGGGCCGCGGTGACCCGGGTGAGGCGGAGTTCCGCCGTGAGGAGACGCAGCGGACCGCCGGCGAGGGTGCCGCGCCGGTCCGTGGCGCGCGCCAGTTCCCGCAGGAGCGGGGCGCGGCGGTACGCGGCGACGAGCGGCTGGTCCCGTCCCTCGGCGTCGGTGAGGAGCGCGGCCTCGGCCTCGGGGGCCGCGTCGAGCGCGTCGAGGAGGCGGCGGACGGTGGCCGCGTCGAGGAAGGGAAGGTCGGCGGAGAGGACGAGGAGGACGTCGGCACCGGTCTCCCGGGCGCCGGCGCCGAGGGCGGCGAGCGGGCCGCCGCCGGGCGGGTCCTCCCTGGTCCAGTGGACGGGGCGGGCGGTCGGGCGGGGGTCGGCGACGACCACGGTCCGGCCGGCGTCGGGACAGGCCGCGAGCACCCGGTCGAGCAGGGTCCGGCCCCCGATCCGTACCCCTGGCTTGTCGGAACCGCCGAGGCGCCGGGCGGCACCCCCGGCGAGCACGACGGCGTCGTATGCGGTGGTCACCCCAGCAGTATGGGCCGCCGGGGGCCGCCGCCGACGGGCCCGTCTCCCTTGCTGAGACGGACCGGAGGGACGCGGGGGACGGCCGCGCCCTTGAATGGCCGCACCGGAGAGCGGCCACACCGGAGAGCGACCCCCGGACTAACCGCAGCAGGTGGCCACAACGAACGACCGCAGCAGGCGACCGCAACGGACGACCTCAGCAGGCGACCGCAACGGACGACCTCAGCAGGCGACCACAGCAGGTGGCCGCGACGGGCGACCGCACCGGAGGGCCGGCCGGTGCGGTCGCCTGCTGAGGTCGCCCGGTGCGGCTGTCCTGTGCGGCCGCCCGGTGCGGCCGTCCCGTGCGGCCGCCCGCCTCAGACCGTGCGGAGCAGGACGGCAGGCTGCTCGACGCAGTCCGCCACGTACCGCAGGAAGCCGCCCGCCGTGCCGCCGTCGCAGACGCGGTGGTCGAAGGTGAGCGAGAGCTGCACCACCTGACGGACCGCCAGTTCACCCTGGTGCACCCAGGGCTTGGGGATGATCCGGCCGACACCGAGCATGGCGGCCTCGGGGTGGTTGATGATCGGCGTGGAGCCGTCGACCCCGAACACCCCGTAGTTGTTGAGGGTGAACGTCCCTCCGGTCAGATCGGCCGGGGTGATCGCGCCCTGCCGGGCCGCCTCCGTCAGCCGGGCGAACTCGTCCGTCAGCGACTCGGCCGTCCGGGTGCCCGCGTCCTTGACCACCGGGACGACCAGCCCGCGCGGGGTCTGGGCGGCGAAGCCCAGGTGCACGGACGGCAGCCGGACGATCTCCCGGGCGGCGGTGTCCACCGTGGAGTTGAGCTCGGGGAACCGGGCCAGGGCGTGGACGCAGATGCGCGCGAGGAGCGCGAGCAGCGAGATCTTCGGCCCGCCGGCCGCGTTCATCGCGGCACGGGCCGCCATCAGCTCGGTCGCGTCGGCGTCGACCCAGCACGTCGCGTCGGGGATCTCCGTACGACTGCGGGACAGCTTGTCCGCCACCGCACCCCGGACCCCGCGCAGCGGAACCCGCTCACCGGCCGGTGCCGCGAGGGCCGCGGCCGCCACGGCGGGTGCGGGCGCCGGAGCGGCGGCCTGCCGCTCCCGGGCGGCGAGGGCCTGCTCCACGTCGGCCCGCAGGATCAGCCCCTCGGGCCCGGATCCGCGCACCTCCCGCAGGTCGAGGCCCCGGTCACGGGCCAGCTTCCGCACGAGCGGCGAGATGACCGGCACGGGACCCCCGTGCCCGCCGGGCGCCGCAGCCACAGCCGGAGCCGGAGCCGCGGGGGCCGAAGCCACGACCGGAGCGGGCGCGGCGACCGGGGCCGGGGCCTGCGCGACCGCCGGGTTCGCGGGCCGTACGCGACGGCGGCGGGCGGCCGGCCCGGCCGTGCCGTAGCCGACGAGCACATTGCCCGAGTACTCGGAGGAGACGGCGGAGTCGGCCGCCGTGCGGGCCGCCTCCGGGGCGGCCTCCGCGAGCTCCTCCGGCGCGCCCGTACCGCCCACGGCGACCGTCAGGAGCGGTGCGCCGACGGGCAGTTCGGTGCCCTCCTCGCCGTACCGGGCGGTGACGACGCCGCCGTACGGGCAGGGCACCTCGACCATGGCCTTGGCCGTCTCGACCTCGACGACCGGCTGGTCGATGGCGACGACGTCGCCGACGGCGACCAGCCAGCGCACGATCTCGGCCTCGGTGAGGCCCTCACCGAGGTCGGGCAGCTTGAACTCGAGCACGTGTGCCATCAACTTCCCGCCTCCCACTGCAGTCGCGCCACCGCGTCCAGGACCCGGTCCACGCCCGGCAGATGGTGCCGCTCCAGCATCGGCGGCGGGTACGGGATGTCGAAGCCCGCGACCCGCAGCACCGGCGCCTCCAGGTGGTGGAAGCAGCGCTCGGTCACGCGCGCGGCGATCTCCGCGCCGGGGCCGCCGAAGCCGGTCGACTCGTGGACGACGACCGCGCGGCCGGTGCGCCGCACCGAGGCGCAGACGGTCTCGTCGTCGAACGGCACGAGCGAGCGAAGGTCGATGACCTCCAAGTCCCAGCCCTCGGCCTGCGCGGCCTCCGCCGCCTCCAGACAGACCGGCAGCGAGGGACCGTAGGTGATCAGGGTGGCCCCGGTGCCCTGTCGCCGCACGACGGCCTTGCCGATGGGCTCGACGGGCGCGGGCGCCTCGGGGGACCAGTCGGACTTGGACCAGTAGAGCCGCTTGGGCTCCAGGAAGACGACCGGGTCGTCGGAGGCGATGGCCGCGCGCAGCAGCCCGTAGGCGTCCTCGACGGTGGCCGGGGTGACGACGTGCAGCCCCGGGGTGGCCGTGTAGTAGGCCTCGGAGGAGTCGCTGTGGTGCTCGACGCCGCCGATCCCGCCGCCGTACGGGACGCGGATGACGATCGGCATCGACATCGCGCCGCGGGTGCGGTTGCGCATCTTCGCCACGTGCGAGAGCAGCTGCTCGAACGCCGGGTAGGCGAAGGCGTCGAACTGCATCTCGACGACCGGCCGCAGCCCGTACATGGCCATGCCGACCGCCGCGCCGAGGATGCCCGCCTCGGCCAGCGGGGTGTCCGTGCAGCGTTCCTCGCCGAACTCCTCGGCGAGCCCGTCGGTGACCCGGAAGACGCCGCCGAGGGTGCCGACGTCCTCACCCATCACATGGACGGTCGGGTCCTCGGCCATCGCGTCGCGCATGGCGCGCTGGAGCGCCTGCGCCATCGTGGCGGGCTTCGCCTTCCCCGCCTTCCCTGCGGCCTTGGCCGCCGCGGGGCCGCTCGTCGCGGTCGTCATCACGCCTCACCCTCGGCTTCGAGCTCGGCGCGCAGCTGCGCCGCCTGCTCACGCAGCTGCGTGGTCTGCTCCGCGTAGACGTGGGAGAAGAGCTCCATGGGTTCGAGCACCGGGTCGGCGTTCATCCGTTCGCGCAGCTCCGCAGCCATCGTCTCGGCGGCCTCCGCCGCCGCGCGCCTGCCGTCCTCGTCGAGCAGGCCACGCTCCGTCAGTTCTCTTTCCAGCAGGAGGATCGGGTCGTGCGCCCGCCAGGCCTCGACCTCGCTCGCCTCGCGGTAGCGGGTGGCGTCGTCGGCGTTGGTGTGGGCGTCGATCCGGTAGGTGACGGCCTCGACGAGGGTGGGTCCGCCGCCGAGCCGGGCGCGGACCACGGCCTCGGTGAGCACCTGGTGGACGGCGACCGCGTCGTTCCCGTCGACGAGCCGGCCCGGCATCCCGTATCCGACGGCCTTGTGGGCGAGGGAGGGGGCCGCGGTCTGCTTGGCGAGCGGCACGGAGATCGCGAAGCCGTTGTTCTGGACGAAGAAGACCACGGGGGCCTGCCAGACGGCGGCGAAGTTCAGCGCCTCGTGGAAGTCGCCCTCGCTGGTGCCGCCGTCGCCGACCATGGCGAGGGCCACGATGTCGTCGCCCTTGAGTCGGGCGGCGTGGGCGAGACCCACGGCGTGCGGGAGCTGGGTGGCGAGCGGCGTGCAGAGCGGCGCGATGCGGTGCTCGTGCGGGTCGTACCCGGTGTGCCAGTCGCCGCGCAGCAGGGTCAGGGCCTGGACGGGGTCGAGGCCCCGGGCGACGGCCGCGAGGGTGTCGCGGTACGAGGGGAAGAGCCAGTCCCGCTCCTCCAGGACGAGGGCGGCGGCGACCTCGCACGCCTCCTGCCCGGTGGTGGACGGGTACACGGCGAGCCGGCCCTGCTTGGTCAGGGCGGTGGCCTGCGTGTTGTACCGGCGGCCGCGGACCAGCTCCGCGTAGAGCCGCAGCAGCAGCGCGGGGTCGGCGTCGGCCACGGCGTCCGTCCCGAGCACGCGCAGCGGCTCGGCGTCGGGCAGCAGCGGGGCGGGATCGGTACGCGGCTGCCATGCCGGCGGCGGAGTGGGCCGGTGGGCGGGAACGGAACCGGGTGGCTCTTGGACTGTCGAACTGCGCTGTTGCAACGAGTCCACCTCCTCGTGGGAGCGGGCATAAGACCCGAAGGCGGGTGGCGCGAGTGTGGCGCGCCTCACCTACCGATTGTTCGGTCGTGGAGGCATTTTGGCTACAGGCACCTCCAGCCTGTGGACAAACGGTTCTCCACAGCCTGGGATAAGGGCAGGTCGTCCACCGGAGAGAGGCGGGGGCATATGGCGGATGAACAAATGGCCGACGACTGGGAGCGGGTCGTCGCACCGGCTCCGACACCGGTGATCCCAGGCGCCCCGGCACGCCCTCTGGACGCCGTCGACCGCGACATCCTGCGCATCCTCCAGACGGACGGCCGCGCCTCGATCCGCTCCGTGGCCGAGCGGGTGCACGTCTCCCGCGCCAACGCGTACGCGCGGATCAACCGGCTCATAGACGACGGGGTGATCCGCGGTTTCAGCGCCCGCGTCAACCACGAGCGGGCGGGCCACGGCGCCTCCGCCTACATCACGCTCAGGATCGTCCAGAACTCCTGGCGGACCGTGCGCGAGCAGCTCCAGGCCCTGCCCGGAGCCGCGCACATCGCCCTGGTCAGCGGCGATTTCGACGTCCTGCTGCTCGTCCACACCCCGGACAACCGGACCCTGCGCGAGCTGGTGCTCACCAAGCTCCAGTCGATCCCCGAAGTGCTCTCCACCCGGACCCTGCTGGTCTTCGAGGAGACGGACCTCGACCCGGACCGCCTGGACCCGGGCCGCTGAGCCCTCAGCAGGCCACACAGGGACTCAGCCGGGCCGTACGGGGGGATCCAGCCAGGCGCACGGAGGATCGCGCCGCCCGAGGGCCAGCCGGGCTGCACGGGGGATCAGCGGCCCGTCCGAGGGCCAGCCGAGCTGTACGGGGGATTCAGCGGCCGTACGAGGGCCACAGCCGGGCACACGGGGGATCAGCGGCCCGCACGGGCCCGTACGAGGGCCAGCCCGGGTGCACAGAGGATCAGCGGGCCGCCCGCAGCCCGTCGAAGGCCAGGTGGACGACGGTCTCGGCCAGCTGCTCCCGCTCCGCCGTCGCGTCCGGATGCGGCCGGTACCACTCCACCAGCGAGTTGATCATGCCGAAGAGGAGCCGGGTCGCGAGCCGGATGTCCACATCGGCCCGCAGATCGCCCTCGGCGGCGGCGGCCTTCAGCAGATCGGCCACCTTGTGGTCGAACTCGCGGCGCCGCTCCATCGCCCACCGCTCGGTGGTGGTGTTCCCCCGCACCCGCAGCAGCAGCGTCACGTACGGCAGCTCCGCGATCAGCACCTCGACGGTGCGGCGCGTGACGTACTCGACCCGCTCGACGGCCCGGCCGCGCCCGGCGCCCGGCTCGTCGAGGATCGCGAAGAGCCCGTCGAGCGCCCGGCTGACCGCCCGCCGCAGCAGCTCCTCCTTGCCGGAGACGTGGTGGTAGATCGAGGACTTCGAGATCCCGGCCGCCTTGGACAGGTGCTCCATCGACGTGCCGTCGTAACCGCGCTCGTTGAAGACCCGCACCGCGACCGAGAGCAGCGTCTCGGGGGTGTACGTGTCGCGCTTCGCCGTGGTCATCAGGAATCCCGTCCTTCCTCGGCGTATCCCCGGCGGGCGGTGGCCAGGCTGGGCGCGTACCGCCCCGTCGGGTAGCGCTCGTGCAGCGCCGAGAGCAGGTCGCGCACGCGCGCGTGGCCCACGTTCCCGGCCCACTCCAGCGGGCCGGCGGGGTAGTTGACCCCGAGCCGCATCGCCGTGTCGACGTCCTCGGCGGTGGCGACACCCCGGTCGACGGCGTCGGCCGCGAGGTCCGCGAGCATCGCGACCGTACGGGCGACGATCATGCCGGGCACGTCGCCGATCACGGACACCTGCTTGCCGAGCGCCTGGAAGAGGCCCACGGCCTCGGCGAGGGACTCGGCCGAGGTGTGCTCGCCGGTCGACAGGACGATCCGGCTCGCGCGCGCGTAGTCCAGGGCGAGGTCGAAGTAGATGATCTCGTCGGTGTAGTACTCGAAGGCGGACTCGCCGTCGGCGAGGCAGAGCCGGGCGCCGCCGGGCAGCAGGACGTACCCGTTGCCGCCCTTGCGCCGGACCTCGATCCCGGCCTCCTCGAAGAGCCCGATCAGCGGCTCGGCGGGCCCCAGGTCACCGCGTACGGCGATCCGCCCGGGCGCCTCGGCCGGCGCCGCCGTGTGCGGCTCGGGACGCTCCGCGCCCTCCGCGTACGAGAACCAGCCGTGCCCCGACTTGCGGCCGAGCCGCCCCGACTCGACGAGCCGGCGCTGCGCGAGCGAGGGGGTGAACTTCGGGTCCTGGTGGAAGGAGTCCCAGACCGAGCGGGTGACGGCCTCGTTCACGTCCTGGCCGATGAGGTCGGTCAGCTCGAACGGGCCCATCCGGAAACCGCCGCACTCGCGCAGGGCCGCGTCGATGGTGGCGGGGTCGGCCGCGCCCTCCTCGTACACGCGGAGCGCCTCGGCGTAGAAGGGGCGGGCGACCCGGTTCACGATGAAGCCGGGGGTGTCCGCGCAGCGCACCGGCGTCTTGCCCCAGCCCTTGACCGTGGCGTACGCGCGCGTGGCGACGTCCGGGTCGGTCGCGAAGCCGCTGACGACCTCGACGAGGGGGAGCAGCGGCGCCGGGTTGAAGAAGTGCAGTCCGACGAAGCGGCCGGGCAGCCGCAGCCCTCCCGCGATGGCGGTGACGGAGAGGGAGGAGGTGTTGGTGGCGAGGACGGTGTCGTCGCCGACGATCTTCTCCAGGTCGGCGAAGAGCCGCTGCTTGACCGAGAGGTCCTCGACGATCGCCTCGACCACCATCGCGGCGTCGGCGAGCTCGGCGGGGTCCTCGGCCGCGTGCAGCCGGCCGACGGCGGCCTCCCGGGCGGCGGCGTCGAGGCGTCCCTTCTCCACGAGCCGGTCCAGGCGGGCGGTGAGGGCGGCGACGGCCTCGGCGGCCCGGCCGGGGGCGCTGTCGTAGAGGCGCACGGGGTGGCCGGCGACCAGCGCGACCTGGGCGATGCCCTGGCCCATGGTCCCGGTGCCGACGACGGCGACGGTGCGGTCCGGTCCGATGCCGGCGAGGGCGTCCTGCCCCTCGGCGGCGGTCTCACGGGTGGTCACGTCGTCGCTCCCCCTGACGGTCACGTCGGTGCTCATGTCGGCACTCATGGAAGTGATCCTCCCCGATGGGTTTTCCACAGGATCGACGGACCCCCTTGTCCCGACCGATCGTTCGGTTACTCTAACTCCGTACGCGTCTCCCTGCCCAGCTCGACGAGGAGTTGGTCCATCGATGGCCACCGCTCAGCTGACCACCGACCGTCTGGCCGAGAAGCACCGGTCCACACTCGACCAGGCGCTCGAAACCATCCGCACCCGCGCCTACTGGTCGCCGTACCCCGAGCACCCGAAGGCGTACGGCGCGGACGGCACTCTCGACGCGGCGGCGGGCCTCGCCGCCCACCAGTCCGTGCTGAACACCCGCTTCGACCTCGACCAGCCCGGCACGGACGGCTGGACCGGCGGCGAGACCTCGCCGTACGGCCCGCAGCTCGGCATCGAGTACCCGCACTCCGACCTCGACGTGCTGCTGCCCGCGATGCGCGCCGGCATGGGCGCCTGGCGGGACGCGGGCGCAGAGACCCGCGCCCTGGTCTGCCTGGAGATCCTCGCCCGGATCTCCGCCCGTACCCACGAGTTCGCCCACGCCGTCATGCACACCAGCGGCCAGGCGTTCATGATGGCGTTCCAGGCCGGCGGCCCGCACGCCCAGGACCGCGGCCTGGAGGCCGTGGCGTACGCGTACGAGGAGCAGACCCGCACCCCCGCCGGGCGGGCCGGCTGGTCCAAGCCGCAGGGCAAGCGCGACCCCCTGGAGCTCAGCAAGGAGTTCACCCCGGTCGGCCGCGGCATCGCCCTGGTCATCGGCTGCAACACCTTCCCCACGTGGAACGGCTACCCGGGCCTGTTCGCCTCCCTCGCCACCGGCAACCCGGTCCTGGTCAAGCCGCACCCGCGCGCGGTCCTGCCGCTCGCGCTCACGGTGAAGGTCGCCCGCGCGGTGCTCGCCGAGGCCGGTTTCGACCCGAACCTGGTCGCGCTGGCCGTCGAGCGCCCCGGCGAGGGCATCGCCAAGACCCTGGCCGTCCGCCCCGAGATCCGGATCATCGACTACACCGGCTCCACCGCCTTCGGCGACTGGCTGGAGGCCAACGCCCGGCAGGCCCAGGTCTACACCGAGAAGGCCGGCGTCAACACGGTCGTCGTCGACTCCACCGACGACTACAAGGGGATGCTGGCCAACCTGGCCTTCTCGCTCTCCCTGTACAGCGGCCAGATGTGCACCACCCCGCAGAACCTGCTGATCCCCCGCGACGGCATCACCACCGACCAGGGTCCCAAGTCGTACGACGAGGTCGTGGCCGACCTCGCGGCGGCGGTCGGCGGCCTGCTCGGCGACGACGCCCGGGCGAACGGCCTCCTCGGCGCCCTGGTCAACCCGGACGTGAAGGCGCGCCTGGAGGCCGCCGCCGGGCTCGGCGAGGTCGCCCTCGCCTCCCGCGAGGTGGTCAACCCGGAGTACCCGGACGCCGTGGTCCGCACGCCGGTCATCGTGAAGCTGGACGGCTCCAAGCCGGACGCCCAGGCCGCGTACTTCTCGGAGTGCTTCGGCCCGGTCTCCTTCGCCGTCTCGGTGGACTCCACCGCCGACGCCCTGGAGCTGCTGCGCCGCACGGTCCGCGAGAAGGGCGCCATGACGGTCGGCGCCTACACGACCTCGGCGGACACCGAGCGCGCGGTGGAGGAGGTCTGCCTGGAGGAGTCGGCCCAGCTGTCGCTGAACCTGACGGGCGGGGTGTACGTGAACCAGACGGCCGCGTTCTCCGACTTCCACGGCTCCGGCGGCAACCCGGCGGCGAACGCCGCGCTGTGCGACGGCGCCTTCGTCTCCAACCGCTTCCGGGTGGTGGAGGTCCGCCGCCAGGCCTGACCCGCGGTCTCGTGGAGGCCCTCCGGGGCCTCCACGACTCCTACGGAGCCTCGATCTCCGCGTAGCGCTGCACCCAGGCGTGCATGGCGATCGCGGCCGCCGCACCCGCGTTGATCGACCGGGTCGAGCCGAACTGGGCGATCGAGCAGACCATCTCCACATGGGCGCGGGCCTCCTCGGTGAGCCCCGGGCCCTCCTGCCCGAAGAGCAGCACACAGCGGCGCGGCAGCACGGTCCGCTCCAGCGGGACGGCGCCCGGCAGATTGTCGATCCCGATGACCGGGATGCCCTCGGCCGCCGCCCACGAGGTCAGCGACGCGGTGTCCGGGTGGTGCCGGACGTGCTGGTAGCGGTCGGTGACCATGGCGCCCCGCCGGTTCCAGCGACGCCGGCCCACGATGTGGACCTCCTTCGCCAGGAAGGCGTTGGCGGTCCGCACCACCGAGCCGATGTTGAAGTCGTGGCCCCAGTTCTCCACCGCCACGTGGAAGTCGTGGCGGCGGGTGTCCAGGTCGGCGACGACCGCCTCGCGCGTCCAGTACCGGTAGCGGTCCACGACGTTGCGCCGGTCGCCGCCGGCGAGCAGTTCGGGGTCGTACCGCTCGTCCCGCGGCCACGGCTCCGGGTGCGGCCCGACGCCGATCTCGGGGCCGAACCCCTCGTCGTACTGGACCGGCTCGGGCTGTTCTTCCGTGGTGCTCACCCGACGAGGGTACGGGGGCCCGGCTCCTCACTCGTACGGCGCTGCTCGGGCAGCGTCTCGACCGGCGTCCGCTTCAGCAGCCGGTCCCGGCCCCGGACCACCCGGGCGCCCACCCACACCAGGAACGCCGTCGGCAGGAACACGGCGTCGGCGGAGATCATCGCGAGCGAGAAGACCGGCAGTCCGAGGAGCACCGCGATCCCGGCGTGCTCGGCCATCATCACGACGAGCAGGACGTTCTTGACCTTGCGGTTGAAGAGCGTGAAGGGGAACGCGACCTGGACGATCACCGTGCCGTAGCTCAGCAGCATCACCATGACCCCGCTGGCGCCGAGCAGGCCGGAGAGGGCCGGCCAGGGCGAGAAGTAGTCCAGGTGGAGCGGGTAGAACAGGGCGGTGCCCTCCTGCCAGCGCGAACCCTGGATCTTGTACCAGCCGGCCGTGGAGTAGATCATGCAGACCTCGGCCATGAGCACGACGAGGACGGCGTTGTGCGCGAGGTTGGCGAGGGCGTCGAGCAGGGTGCGCGGCTCCCCGGGGGCGAGCCGGCAGACCAGCCACCACAGCCCGTTCCCGAGCCACAGCACCCACAGCAGCACCGGCATCCACCACTCGCCGCTGACGTCGCTGAACCAGGTGGCGGCGAGGAGGAAGCCCCCGAGCACCGTCCACAGCAGCGGTCCGACGACATCGCGGCGCGGCGGCTCCCCGGCACGGGCCGCGCGGGCCTCGCGGGCCGCGCGCCGGGCGTCCAGGGACCACACCTGACCGCAGCGGGTGAAGACGAGGTAGATCGCGACGAGGTGGAGGACGTTGTCGCCGCCGTCGCCCACGAAGACGGACCGGTTCAGCAGCGAGAGCACCCCGACCATGAAGACCACGGACACGGCCCGGGTGCGCCAGCCCACCAGGAGCAGCGCGGCGGAGAGCACCGCGAGCCCGTAGACGAGCTCGAACCAGAGTCGGCCGTCCGACCACATGAGCACGGTGAAGGCCTTGTTGTCGGCGATCAGCCGCTGCGCCAGCTCCCAGGACCAGGGGCCGTCGGGTCCGTAGAGCAGATGGCGGTGCGGCAGCTCGCGCAGCAGGAAGATCAGCCAGGTCAGCGAGAAGCCGATCCGTACGATCGCGCTCTGGTACGGGGCGAGGGAGCGGCTCGTGACGGCCTGCACGCCGCGGGCGAGCTTGCGGTCGAAGGGCTCGCGGGCACGCGCGCGCGTGGCGGGGGACGCGGGCGTGGCGGGGGAGATGCTCATCGGCCCGCCTCCGTGCGGTTCGTGCCGGCACCGGCGGGCCGGTCGGCCTCGGTGATCGTCCACCACGGGAAGGCGCGGTAGGAGGGGACGGAACGCGACTTCTCGGTGCTCCACGAGGCGGCCGGGACGGGCCGGGAGACGGTGCGGATCTGGATGCGCCGCACCTCGGGGCCGAGGGCGCGTCCGTCGGGACCTTCGAGGGCGTCGAGCCTGAGCATCACGAGCCGGCGCATGTACTGCTCCGAGAGGTCGCCGCGCAGCCCGTTGGAGCGGCCGCTGTCGTTGTGCGTGTTGGTGTAGAAGTCCACGGCCCTGCGGAGCTGGTTCTGCTGCGAGTGGCTGGGGATCGGGTTGTGCTGGATGGCCTTGATGTCCTGGGCGGTGAGGTCGAGCCATCCGGTGGTGCGGCGGCCGCCGTCGGCGGCGGGGTCGAGCTCGACGCGGACCTCCAGGGCGACGTTCGTCTGGAGCGGGTTGGGCGCGAAGAGCTTCCAGTTCTGCTCGAACTCGGGGTAGATCCAGTCGTCGACGGCCTCGCCGTGCCGCTTGGTCAGCGTGTTGGACGGCCCCACGTGCAGGAACACCATCGCCAGGTGGACGCAGGTGAAAACGCCGATGACGGCGAGCGCCACGGCGACGACGACCTGGTACGGCAGCGAGAGCGCCATGATCCCGCCGCCGGATCCGGTCCCGGCCCCCTTGGACTCCGCGGGCTCCTCGCGGCCCTCGGTTCCGGGAGCGGTGCCCGGGGGCTCAGGAGGGGCGGCCGACGGGTCCGCGGGGGGTCTCCGCCCGTCGTCGCTCACCTCGACCGCGTCCTTTTCGACGTACGCGTCCATCCCGCCCCGATCCCGATCAGCCTGCCTCGGTTATCCACAGGGTTGACACCATACGGGCCGCCGACCCACCATTGAAGTCATTCAACCGAACGATCGGTCGGTAGGGAGTCTGATGACCGCAGTGACGGCAGCGACGACAGGGACCACGGGCGCACCCGGCGTGTCGGACACGGCCGTGGCGGCGGAGCAGGCCGCCTACGAGGCCGTCTTCGACGCCGCCGTCGCCGCCGACGAGCGGATCGAGCCGCGCGACTGGATGCCCGAGGCCTACCGCGCCTCGCTCGTCCGGCAGATCGCGCAGCACGCCCACTCCGAGATCATCGGCATGCAGCCCGAGGCGAACTGGATCACCCGGGCCCCCTCCCTGCGGCGCAAGGCGATCCTCATGGCCAAGGTGCAGGACGAGGCCGGCCACGGCCTGTACCTGTACAGCGCGGCGGAGACCCTCGGCACCAGCCGCGACGAGCTCCTCGACAAGCTCCACTCCGGCCGCCAGAAGTACTCCTCGATCTTCAACTACCCCACGCTGACCTGGGCCGACGTCGGCGCGATCGGCTGGCTGGTCGACGGCGCCGCCATCACCAACCAGGTCCCCCTCTGCCGCTGCTCCTACGGCCCGTACGCCCGCGCGATGGTCCGGGTCTGCAAGGAGGAGTCCTTCCACCAGCGCCAGGGATACGAGGCACTGCTCGCCCTGTCGAACGGCACCGAGGCCCAGCACGCCATGGCACAGGACGCGGTGAACCGCTGGTGGTGGCCCTCGCTCATGATGTTCGGCCCCCCGGACGACGAGTCGACGCACACCGCCCAGGCGATGGCCTGGAAGATCAAGCGCCACTCCAACGACGAACTGCGCCAGCGCTTCGTCGACATCGCCGTCCCCCAGGCCGAGGCCCTCGGCCTCACCCTCCCCGACCCCGACATCCGGTGGAACGAGGAGCGCGGGCACTACGACTTCGGCCCGATCGACTGGACCGAGTTCTGGGCCGTCCTCAAGGGCAACGGCCCCTGCAACGACCAGAGGCTCAGCAAGCGGCGCCAGGCCCACGAGGACGGCGCCTGGGTCAGAGAAGCGGCGGCGGCCTACGCCGAGAAGCACACCGGACAGCACGGAGAGGGACAGGCATGACGACCGACGGTTGGCCGCTGTGGGAGGTCTTCGTGCGCTCCCGCCGCGGACTGTCCCACACCCACGCGGGCAGTCTCCACGCCCCCGACGCGGAAATGGCCCTGCGCAACGCCCGCGACCTCTACACCCGCCGGTCCGAAGGCGTGTCGATCTGGGTCGTCCCCTCGACGGCGATCACCGCCTCCTCGCCCGACGAGAAGGACCCCTTCTTCGAGCCGGCCGCGGACAAGCCCTACCGCCACCCGACCTTCTACGAGATCCCCGAGGGAGTGAAGCACCTGTGACCGGCACCACCGACACCGTGACCGCCGCGGCGCTCGCCCTCGGCGACGACGCCCTCGTCCTCTCCCACCGCCTCGGCGAATGGGCCGGCTCCGCCCCCGTCCTGGAGGAGGAGGTCGCCCTGGCCAACATCGCCCTCGACCTCCTCGGCCAGGCCCGCGTCCTGCTCTCCCTCGTCGGGGACGAGGACGAACTGGCCTACCTCCGCGAGGAGCGCTCCTTCCGGAACGCCCAGCTGGTCGAGCAGCCGAACGGCGACTTCGCCCACACCATCGCCCGCCAGCTCTACTTCTCCACCTACCAGCGACTCCTGTACGGGCAGCTGGCCACCGGCGACGGCCCCTTCGCCGGCCTCGCGGCCAAGGCCGTCAAGGAGGTCGCCTACCACCAGGACCACGCCGAGCACTGGACCCTCCGCCTCGGCGACGGCACCCCCGAGAGCCACCAGCGGATGCAGCGCGCCTGCGACGCCCTCTGGCGGTACACCGGCGAACTGTTCCAGCCCGTCGACGGCCTCGACCTGGACCTCCCCGCCATGGAGACCGCCTGGCTGGACTCCGTCACCGCCGTCCTCGGCCGGGCCACGCTCACCGTCCCCGCCGGACCCCGCACCGGCGCCTGGAGCGCGGGCGCCGGCCGACAGGGCCTGCACACCGAACCCTTCGGACGCATGCTCGCCGAGATGCAGCACCTGCACCGCAGCCACCCGGGGGCGACATGGTGACCATGACGGCCCTGGAGGAGGAACTGAGCCGCGTCGCCGGCTCCGTCCCCGATCCCGAGCTGCCCGTCCTCACCCTGGAGGAACTCGGCGTCATGCGGGGCGTGCAGGTCCTCGGCCCCGGCCGCGTCGAGGTCTCCCTCACCCCCACCTACACCGGCTGCCCCGCGATCGAGGCGATGGCCTCCGACATCGAGCAGGCCCTCCACGAGCACGGCGTGCCGGACGTCTCCGTCGTCACCGTCCTCACCCCCGCCTGGTCCACCGACGACATCAGCGAGGAAGGACGGCGCAAACTCACCGAGTTCGGCATCGCCCCACCACGCCCCCAGGGACCCGCCGGCGGCCCCGTGCCCCTCACCCTGGCGATCCGCTGCCCCCACTGCGGATCCACCGACACCGAGCTCCTGAGCCGCTTCTCCTCCACCGCGTGCAAGGCCCTGCGCCGCTGCACCGCCTGCCGCGAACCGTTCGACCACTTCAAGGAGTTGTAGATGGAATCCTCAGCCGCCGGACGGGCCGGGTTCCATCCCCTCGAGGTGAGCGAGGTCGACCGGCTCACGGACGACTCCGTGGCCGTCACCTTCGCCGTCCCGCCCGAACTCCACGAGGCGTACCGGCACCTCCCCGGCCAGCACCTCGCCCTGCGCCGCACCGGCGAGCAGGGAGAGGAGATCCGCCGCACCTACTCGATCTGCGCCCCCGCGTCCCCCGCCGGCGAGCCCCCCGTCCTGCGCGTCGGCATCCGGCTCGTCGACGGCGGCTCGTTCTCGACGTACGCGCTCAAGGAACTCGCCGTCGGCGACCTCGTCGAGGTCATGGAACCGATGGGCCGCTTCACGCTCACCGCGCGCCCCGGCCACTTCGCCGCCGTCGTCGGCGGCAGCGGCATCACCCCGGTCCTCTCGATGGCGGCCACCCTGCTCGCCCGTGAGCCGGAGGCCCGGTTCTGCCTCGTCCGCAGCGACCGCACCGCCGCGTCCACGATGTTCCTCGACGAGGTCGCCGACCTCAAGGACCGCTACCCGGACCGCTTCCAGCTGGTCACCGTGCTCTCCCGGGAGGAGCAGCAGGCGGGTCTGCCGTCCGGCCGCCTCGACCGCGAGCGGCTCACCGGACTCCTGCCCGCCCTGCTGCCGGTCGCCGACATCGACGGCTGGTTCCTCTGCGGCCCCTTCGGACTCGTCCAGGGCGCCGAGCAGGCACTGCGCGGCCTGGGCGTCGACCGCGGCCGGATCCACCAGGAGATCTTCCACGTCGACGACGGCTCCGCGCCCGCCCCGGCCCCCGCCGCCGACGCCCCGGCGCACGCCACCCTGACGGCGACCCTGCACGGCCGGTCCGGCACCTGGCCGGTGGAGCGGGGCGAGACCCTCCTCGACACCGTGCTCCGCGCCCGCGCGGACGCCCCGTACGCCTGCAAGGGCGGCGTGTGCGGCACCTGCCGCGCCTTCCTCGTCGGCGGAGAGGTGCGGATGGACAGAAACTTCGCCCTGGAGCCGGAGGAGACCGAAGCCGGATACGTCCTGGCCTGCCAGTCCCACCCGGCCACCCCGGACGTGGAGTTGGACTTCGACCGCTGACGGATGGGGGCGCCGACGAGGTGCGGCGCCCCCATTCCCTTCCCCTAGAACCTGTTCTATCTTGACGATCCGTCAGAAGAACAGGCTCCGGGCAACGGGAAGGCAGCACCGTGGACTTCACCTTCACCGAAGAGCAGCAGGCGGCCGTCGAGGCGGCCAAGGCGGTCTTCGCGGACGTCACGCCCGACGCGGTCCCGAGCCCCGCCCTCACCCCGGGCGCCGTGGCCGAGGACCTCGACCGGCCGCTCTGGGCCCGCCTCGCCGCCGCCGACCTCCTCGGCCTCACCCTGACCCCCGAGCACGGCGGCGCCGGACTCGACCCCGTCGCCCTCTGTCTCGTCCTGCGCGAATCCGCCCGCGTCCTCGCCCGCGTCCCCCTCCTGGAGACCAGCGCCGTCGCCCTGACCGTCGAGCGGTACGCCCACCCCCGTACGGCCGCCGGGCTCCTCCCCCGTACCGCCCGCGGCGAACTCGTCCTCACCGCCGCCTCCCAGGGACGCACCGGCCACGAACCCGCCGACCTGGCCGTCACCGCACGCCGCGACGGAAGCGACTGGATCCTCGACGGCCTCCAGACCGCCGTCCCCTGGGCCCACCGCGCCGACATCATCGCCGTACCCGCGCACACCGCCGAAGGCCGCACGGTCCTCGCCCTGCTGCCCCGCGCCCACGAGGGCGTGGACCTCACCGACCAGTACTCGACCAGCGGCGAACTCCTCGCCGAACTACGGCTCGACGCCGTACGGCTCGACGAGGCGGACGTCATCGAGACCGACGGCGCCTGGGAACGACTGCGCGACCTCCTCACCACCGGAACGTGCGCGCTCGCCCTCGGCCTCGGCGAGGCCGTCCTCGCCATGACGAGCCAGTACACCGGAAAGCGCGAACAGTTCGGCCACCCCGTGGCCACGTTCCAGGCGGTCGCCGTCCAGGCCGCCGACCGCTACATCGACCTGCGCGCCATGGAGGCCACCCTCTGGCAGGCCGCCTGGCGCCTCTCCAGCGGCGCCGACGGGGCGCTCCCCGCGGCGGGGGACATCGCCGTCGCGAAGATCTGGGCCTCCGAAGGAGTCCGCCGCGTGGTGCAGACCGCCCAGCACCTGCACGGCGGCTTCGGCGCCGACACCGACTACCCGCTGCACCGCTACCACGCCTGGGCCAAGCACCTCGAACTGTCCCTCGGCCCCGCCGCGGCCCACGAGGAGGCCCTCGGCGACCTGCTGGCCGCCCACCCCCTCGACTGACGCCTCAGACGTACGTCAGAGGACGAAGGCCTGGTCGCCGCTCTCCGCGACCATCGGACGCCCGGCACCGTCCCAGGCCATCATCCCGCCGTCCACGTTCACCGCGTCGAAACCCTGCTGCACCAGGTACTGGGTGACCTGCGCCGAACGGCCGCCGACCCGGCACATCACATAGGCGCGACCGCGCTCGGCCATGACCTCCGTCACCTCACCGAAGCGGGCCACGAAGTCGCTCATCGGCACGTGCACCGCACCCTCGACGTGCCCGGCCTTCCACTCGTCGTCCTCCCTGACGTCCAGCACCAGGGCATCGGCCGGCACGGAAGCCGCGTCCACCGAGGGCAGCGGGGAGAAATTCATGGGACAGGCCTTCTCTCGTTCCAGTACCGCCCGAAGGACTCGGCCGGTACTGAAAACCTACTGCACCAGCCCCGCCAGCTCGCTCTCCCGCTCGGCGACCTGCGCGAGCAGCTGCTCGGCGATCTCCTCCAGGAGCTGGTCCGGGTCCTCCGGCGCCATCCGCAGCATCGCGCCGATCGCGCTCTCCTCCAGCTCACGGGCCACCGCCGACAGCATGTCCTTGCGCTCGGCCAGCCACTCCAGGCGCGCGTACAGCTCCTCGCTCTCGCTGAGCCGCTCCTCGGCCGGCACCGGTCCGGCCTCCCACTCCGCGGACAGCTCGCGCAGCAGCGCCTCGTCGCCGCGGGCGTAGGCGGCGTTCACCCGCGTGATGAACTCCTCGCGCCGCTTCCGCTCGTCCTCCTCCCGGGCCAGGTCGGGGTGGGCCTTGCGGGCCAGCTCGCGGTAGAGCCTGCGGGCCTCCTCACCGGGACGGACCCGCTTCGGCGGCTGAACGGGCCGGTCGGTGAGCATCGCCGCGGCCTCGGGGGAGAGGCCGTCGGTGTCGATCCAGTCGTGGAACAGCTCGTCCACACCGGGCATCGGCAGCACCGCCGCCCGCGCCTCCTCCGCCCGCCGCAGATCCTCCGGATCCCCGGTACGCGCCGCCCGCGCCTCGGCGATCCGCGCGTCCAGCTCATCGAGCCGCGCGTACATCGGCCCGAGCTTCTGGTGGTGCAGCCGCGAGAAGTTCTCCACCTCGACCCGGAAGGTCTCCACGGCGATCTCGAACTCGATCAACGCCTGCTCGGCCACCCGCACAGCCCGCTCCAACCGAGCCTCAGGCCGCTCCTCCCCGCCGGACCGGCCCGCAACCGACCCGTCCCCGACGGACTGGTCCGCAACCGGCCCCTCCCCGACGGACTGGTCCCCAGCCTGCGGCTCCCCCGACTCGGCCCCGGCCTGCCGGTCGCCGGACCGCTGCTCCTCGGACTGCTCGGCCACGGGCCGCTCGTCCCCGGGTCCCTCGTTCACACCCTGGTCCACGCTCACGTCCACGCCCGCCAAGTCCTCGTTCCGCCTCGTCCCATCCAGCCTACGGTCCTCCGGGGGGGGCCTCCCCCCCCTCCCTCCCCCTCCCTCCCCTCCCCCCTTGGCTGTGGTCCCCCTGACTTCCTCCGACGTCTCCTGGCTCCCTGACGTCCCCCGACTCCCCGCCCACGACGCCTGGAACGCGATCGGAGACGAGGAACTCGTCTCCCACACCGACGCCCCCGACCTCAGGCGTCAGACACCCAGTTCCGCCGCTATGCGTCCCGTGCGGACGGCCGACAGCAGGTCGGCGTGGTCGGCGGTGGTGCGGTCGGCGTAGGTGACGGCGAAGGAGGCGATGGCCTCGTCGAGTTCCTCGTTCTTGCCGCAGTAGCCGGATATCTGGCGCGGGTCGGCGCTGTGGGCGTGTGCGCGGGCGAGCAGGGCGCCGGTCATCCGCCCGTAGTCGTCGAGCTGGTCCGCGGTGAGGGCGGCGGGATCCACGCTGCCCTTGCGGTTGCGGAACTGCCGGACCTGGAACGGGCGCCCTTCGACCGTGGTCCAGCCCAGCAGGATGTCGCTGACGACCTGCATCCGCTTCTGTCCGAGCACCACGCGCCGGCCCTCGTGGTCGGTGTCCGCCACGGTGAAGCCGGCGGCCGGCAGGTGGGGGAGCAGGGCCGACGGCCTGGCTTCCTTCACCTGGAGCACCAGCGGTTCGCCCCGGTGGTCCAGGAGCAGGACCACGTAGGAGCGGGTGCCGACGCTTCCGGTGCCGACGACCCGGAAGGCCACGTCGTGGACGGCGTACCGGGCGAGGAGCGGCAGTCTGTCCTCGGACACGGTCTCCAGGTACGTGCCGAGGGAGGTGGCGACCTCGGCCGCTTCGGCGTCGGGGACCCTGCGCAGCACCGGGGGTGCGTCGACGAATCTGCGGCCGCCGCCTTCGGCGGCCGTCACGGCCTCGGTCGAGCGGGCGGCGAATCGGGCGCTCGTGTTGTTGCGGGCCTTGGTGGAGACCCGTTCCAGGGTGCCGAGGAGGTCGCGGGCGTCGGTGTGGGAGACGAGTTCCTCGTCGGCGATCGCGTTCCAGGCGTCGTGGGCGGGGAGTCGGGCGAGCAGGCGCATGGTGCGCCGGTACGCGCCGACGGTGTCGAAGGCGGCGGCCCGGCACACGTCCTCGGCGGCTCCGACTTCCCGGCCGGCGAGGACGAGGGAGGTGGCGAGCCGTTTGAGGTCCCATTCCCAGGGGCCGACGACGGTCTCGTCGAAGTCGTTGAGGTCCATGACGAGCCGGCCGCGGGCGTCCCCGTAGAGGCCGAAGTTGGCGGCGTGCGCGTCGCCACATATCTGGGCGGCGATCCCGGTGACGGGTGTTCCGGCGAGGTCCTGGGCCATCAGTCCGGCGGAGCCGCGCAGGAAGGCGAAGGGGCTCGCCGCCATCCTGCCGACCCGTATCGGTGTGAGTTCGGGGACCCGGTCGCGGCTCGATTCCTCGACGGCGCGCACGGCGTCCGGGCGGTCGGCGGCGAGGGCCGGCTGGTCGTGCGAGGAGCGGGGCACCCGCTCGCGGAGTTGCTTGCCGTGCTCCTTGGGGGAGATTCCGGTGCCGGGGGCGGATCGGCGGGCGAAGCCCGGCACGTGCGGGACGCGTGCCCCGTTCTGCTGTCCGTCCGTACCGCGCTGTCCTGGCACGACGGCCCGGTTCTCGTCCATGGGACGCCCTCCCCCGATGCGTTGTCCAACATCATCCGGCCCCGACCGTACCGCCGTTCCCGATCGAGCGTCTCCCCCTGTGGACAACGCCTGTGGACAACCTTCGGATCTCGTTCTCAGGCCGCGACGGCTTCTTCCATCTCCTCCTCGGCCGCGGCCGCGGCCCGGGTTTCGGCCGGCGCCGTGGTCACGGCGTCCGTCTTCTTCCGCCGTGTCTCCGTGAGCCCGGCGAGGACGAGGAGCGCGGTGCCGGCGAGGAGCCAGAGGGCGAGGACGAGGATGTGCCCGCCGAGCCCGTGACCGTCGAAGTAGACGTGGGCGCGTACGCCTTCGACGAAGCCCGCGCCGTTCCAGAAGGCGTGCAGGGCGCCGAAGAAGCCGGGCTGGAGTTCGGGCCGGTAGATGCCGCCGGAGCTCGTGAAGTTGAGCATGACGAAGAGCACCATCACGCCGAGCGTGGTCCAGCGGCGCAGGAAGGTGTGCAGGCCGACGCCGACGGCCAGGATGCCCGCCGCGTACAGCCAGGACGTCGCCCACACCCCGCCGAGCCCCTGGTCGACCAGGTGGAAGACCGGCCCGGCGAAGAGGGTGCCGATGAGGCTGACGACGAGGGACATGCCGGCGGCGAGGAGGGCCCTGATCCGCATGGGCAGGACGGCGCCTGCTCCGCCGATGACGGCGACGGAGGCGTACGAGCCGATGCTGAGGGCGACGAGCAGGAAGAAGACGCCCTGGCCGGTGGGGTCGCCGGAGGCGGTGGGGGCGACGTCGGTGACCTTGAGCGGTGCGTCCTGGGCGGCGGCGACCTTGGTGAAGACCTTCTCGACGGCCATGGCGCTGGTGTCGGAGGAGCCGGAGGCGACGAGCAGTTCGGGCTTCTCGCCGGGGACGTAGGCGCCGAAGCTGCGCTGTTCGCGCAGCGCGGAGACGGCGGTGGCCCGGTCGGGGACGGTACGGACGTCGAGGGCGCCGGCGCCCTTGTCGTGGAGCGTCTGCGCGAGGACCTGGGTGGTGGGGCCGGAGCCGATGACGTCGACGCGCAGGTCGTGGGGTTCGGGGGCGTGGAAGGCACCGAGGTAGGCGAGTCCCATGCCGACGCACATCAACAGGGGGGTGAGCAGATGTCCGAGGACATGCCGCAACGCACCGCTGGTGTTCGGTCCTGCGGACACCGAGACCTCCATGGTTGGCTTTTACAACTAAATAACCGTTGTACTATACAACCGAAAGCGCGTGACCGGCGAACGACGACGACAGGGAGCCCACGATGACCGGCGGCACACCGCCTCCCCGTGAGGCGTCCGTGGACGTCATCCAGCGCGAGCTGACGGCCTTCGCCCGCCGGGCCCGGGCCGCGGCGGCCCGGGTCCATCCCGAGCTCCCGCTGGTCTCGTACACGCTCCTCGCCCACATCGAGGAGCAGCGCGGCTGCCGCGCCACCGACCTCGCGGCCCACTACCTCCTGGACAAGTCGACGATCAGCCGCCAGATCGCCGCCCTGGAGAAGCTCGGCTTCGTCGAGCGGCGCCCGGCCCCCGACGACCACCGGGTGCACGTCCTGCACCCCACCGAGGCCGGCACCAAGGTCCTCGCCTCGGCCCAGGCGAACAGGCTCGTCGTCTTCCGGGAGCGCCTGAAGGACTGGTCGGCCGAGGACCTCGGCCGTTTCGCCACGTACCTGCTGCGCTACAACGAAGCGGCCGCGAGCCCCCTCCCGGACATCCCTTCCACCTGACCCGAGGCCCCCGGGGGCTCCCCTGCGGCTACAGTCCCGCGTCCCGCGCGAGCAGCGCCGCCTGCACCCGGTTCTCGCAGCGCAGCTTGGACAGGATGCGGCTCACGTACGTCTTCACGGTGGCCTCGCTCATGTGGAGCCGCTTTCCGGCGTCCGCGTTGGAGAGCCCTTCGCCGAGCAGCGCGAGGACGTCGCGCTCCTTCTCGCTGAGCGCCGCCACGCGTGCGCGTGCCTCTTCGGCGCGGGCCGCCTCCCGGCCGGTGGCGAGCCGTTCGACCACGTGCCGGGTCGCCGCCGGCGACAGGTACGCGTCTCCCGCCGCCGCGGCCCGTACCGCCCGGATCAGCTCGGCGGGCGCCGTGTCCTTGAGCAGGAACCCGGCGCCCCCGTGCTCCAGGGCCCGCAGCACGTTCTCCCGCTCCCCGAAGGTCGTCAGGATGATCACCCGGGCCGCGGGCGCCGCCCGGCGCAGCTCCGGCAGCGCCGAGAGGCCGTCGAGCACCGGCATCTGGATGTCGAGGAGCACCACGTCGGCGGCGTGCGCCCGCGCCGCCTCGACCGCCGCCCGCCCGTCGGCCGCCTCCCCGACGACCTCGATCTCCGGGTCCGAGATGAGGATCATCCGGATCCCGGCCCTGATCAGGGGCTCGTCGTCGGCGATCACGACCCTGATGGGCTGCCCTGCCACAGCTTCTCCCCCACGCCTCCGGTACGGGCGGTTCAGCGCTATCGCTGCTTGACCACGTACGACTTCTTCTCGATCAGCTTGCCGTCCTTGAAGCAGAACCGGAAAACGGGGTCCTCGTCATAGGCGTCGCCCATCTCCGAGGACAGCAGCACCAGGCAGCGGGAGCCCTCCGGCCGTTCGGGTCCCGAGCCGTCGAGTCCGGTGGTGGCGATGGTGTCGCCCGAGGGGAGCTGCTCGCGGACCTCCTTCTCGGTCATCCCGACCTTCACCGCGTTGTACTGGGCGGGGTCGATCATCCCGTCCTTCAGCGAGCCCATCAGGAAGTAGAGGCCGAAGCCGCCCGCCACCACCAGCAGGACGAGTGCCGCGAACGCGATCCCGCAGCCCAGCGCGATCGCCCCGCCCGTGCTCCTGCTCTTTCCCCCACGCACCGCCATCGCCAGCTCCCGCTCCGTGAACGTCCGGTCGGCCGGTCCGACCACGACCGGACGACCATCGCCCACCAGCGGCTTCGTGGTCTGCTGTCGGAAGTCGTCGGCCGCATCGACCAAAGGCGCTGCCTCCACGACGGGCGCGGCCCCGTACGGCAGCATCCCGGCCACCCGGAACCCGCCGCCGTCGGCCGGACCCGCGTGGCAGATGCCGCCCACCAGGCGGGCCCGCTCGACGAGCCCGGCCAGCCCCTGTCCGCCGCTCACGACGTCCTTCGCCGGTCCGTCGACCGGTTCGCCGTTGACGATCTCCACGACGAAGGTGTCCGGCTCGTACCGCAGCTCGACGCCGATCGGCGTCCCCGGCGCGTGCTTGTAGGCGTTGGTCAGGGCTTCCTGGACGATCCTGTACGCGGCGTGGTCGGCGGCCGGTGCCAGTGGCCGCTCCTGCCCGAGGCTCCGCAGCCCGATCGAGGTGCCGGTCGCCCGGGCGGCCTCCACGAGCCCTGCTATCCCGGCGATGCCGCGCGCGGCCCGCCCCGTCTCGTCCCCGGCCGGCGCGGGCGCCGCCGTCCCGTCCGTCGCGGCGACCCCGTCGCGGAGTATCCCGACGACCTCCCGCAGCTCGTGCATGGCGGTCACGGACGCGTTCCGCAGGACGCCGACCACCTCGCGCTGGCGCTCGCCGAGGTCCCGGTCCACTTCGAGGGCCCCCGTGTGCACGGCGATCAGTGCCAGCTGGTGGCCGAGGCTGTCGTGCATGTCCTGCGCGATCCGCTGCCGCTCCCGCAGCCGCGCCTGCCAGACGACCATGTTCCGCTCGCGCAGCAGCTGCGCGTTGCGCTCCTGGAGGGCGTGCAGCAGGGTCCGGCGCTGGGTCCAGTACCGGTGGGCGAGGCCGGGGGCCAGGGTGGTGCCCAGGTAGTAGAGGGTCGCCATGAAGGCGACGGTGAGCAGCCGCTGCCGGTCCCAGGTCTCCAGGACCGTCCCGCCGACGTTCAGGACGAAGGAGGCGATGAACGCGGCCAGCGCCCGCCCGGCACTGGCGATGTACCGGCCGGACGACCAGCCGAGCACGATGAGCAGCGCCCCGAGGCCGGGCACGAAGGGGGTGAGTCCGGCGGTCAGGACGAGCACGCTCGCGGGGAGTCTGCGCCGCAGCAGCGACAGGACGGCCGCGCCGGCGCCGACCGCGACCGGCCGCCAGCCCTCGCCGCCCATGAGTTCCTCGGTCCCCGCCGCGAGCACCGCGAGGACCAGGGCGAGGGCCACCTCGCCGGTGATCCTGCGCCGCGACCACTGTCCGGGCACGGCGAACCAGTCCCACCAGGCGGCGGCCCTGGCCCCGATCTCCCGTGCGGTCCGGGTCCCCGACTTCGACATAGCGTCCACGCTCGAACCCTAGGCAGCGCCCGGCATGCCGGACGTCTCTCTTTCGTCTCGCCTTCCGACGACAAAAGTCGCGCCGGCGACCGAGCCGTGCCGGCGACCGAGGCGCACGCGCTCATCGAGGTCCGACGTGGGAAGGCTCACATCCGCGCCGACGAACGCGGAAGCCCCGTAGGTCGATGACCTACGGGGCTTCCGTCTGGTGCGCGAGGGGGGAGTTGAACCCCCACGCCCTTGCGGGCACTGGAACCTGAATCCAGCGCGTCTGCCTATTCCGCCACCCGCGCATTGGGTGGTCTCCCTGCCCTCTCACTTTTCAGTGGGAGCGCCTGGCGACATCTGAAGATTAGCACGTCGTAGACCGTGGATTCACATCCGTTGTTTCGCCCCCGCTCCCGGAGAACAAGGAGAGGGGGAGGAGCGGCGAAGCCAGGGGGCGGAGGAGGGGGAGCGGAGGGGAGGGGGAGCGGAGGGGAGGGGGAGCGGCGGAGGAGGGGGAGCGGCGGAGGAGGGGGAGGAGAAGAGGAAGAGGGAGAGGAGGAAGGAGAGAAGGAGGGGGGAGAAGGAGGGCGGAAGCGGACGGACCGGTCCGGAACCCCGGCCCGCGCCTCCGCTCCCGCAGCCGGGTGCGGGACACTGTCCACAGGCCGCCTCTACGATCCGTGGGGAAAGCCTGTGAGAGGTGACACTCGTCCACAGGGCAGAGAAGGGGAACCAGCCGATTTCCCGACGCGTGGATACGATCAGTAAGCAGTACCAGGGCGACAACGACGGAGGAGGTGCCCCATGGGAGTCCTGAAGCGTTTCGAGCAGCGTCTCGAAGGTCTGGTCAACGGCACCTTCGCCAAGGTCTTCAAGTCCGAGGTCCAGCCCGTCGAGATCGCGGGCGCGCTCCAGCGCGAGTGCGACAACAACGCGACGATCTGGAACCGCGAGCGGACCGTCGTCCCCAACGACTTCATCGTGGAGCTGAGCACGCCGGACTACGAGCGTCTCAGCCCCTACTCGGGCCAGCTCGGCGACGAGCTCGCCGGCCTGGTCAGGGACTACGCGAAGCAGCAGCGGTACACCTTCATGGGCCCGATCAAGGTCCACCTGGAGAAGGCCGAGGACCTCGACACCGGCCTGTACCGCGTCCGCAGCCGCACGCTGGCGTCGAGTACGTCACAGTCGCAGCCGCCCTCCCCGGGGCAGCACCCGCAGCAGGGCCGCGGCGGCTACGGGTACCCCCCGGCCGGCGCCCCGCCCATGCCCGCCTCCCCGCCTCCCGGCGCGCCCGGCCACCGGCCGACGGCGCCCGCGGGGCGTCCGGCGGGTGGCCCCGGATCCACGCCCGGCCCCGGCACCCATGCCGGAGCGGGCCCTTCCATGCGCCGCTGGATCGAGATCAACGGCACCCGCCACCAGATCTCCCGCCCGACCCTGGTCCTCGGCCGCAGCACCGACGCGGACGTGAGGATCGACGATCCCGGCGTCTCCCGCCGGCACTGCGAGATCCGGACCGGAACGCCCTCGACGATCCAGGATCTGGGATCCACCAACGGCATCGTGGTGGACGGGCAGCACACCACCCGCGCTACGCTCCGCGACGGCTCGCGGATCGTCGTGGGCAGCACCACCATCGTTTACCGGCAAGCCGAAGGGTGAAGCGGGGGCAATGTCAGAGCTGACCCTGACGGTCATGCGGTTGGGTTTCCTGGCCGTTCTGTGGCTGTTCGTCATCGTGGCCGTCCAGGTCATTCGCAGCGACCTCTTCGGTACGCGAGTCACCCAGCGTGGTTCGCGGCGCCAAGAGGCGCGCCCCCAGCAGAACGCGCGCCAGGCCGCCGCGCCTCCGCAGCAGCGCGGCCAGCAGAACGCGGGCGGTGGGCGCCAGCGCCGCGGCGCCCCGACCAAGCTGGTCGTCTCCGAGGGCACCCTCACCGGCACGACCGTCGCCCTCCAGGGCCAGACGATCACGCTGGGCCGGGCGCACGACTCGACGATCGTCCTCGACGACGACTACGCCTCCAGCCGTCACGCCCGGATCTACCCGGACCGGGACGGCCAGTGGATCGTCGAGGACCTCGGGTCCACGAACGGCACGTATCTCGACCGGGCCCGCCTCACCACCGCCACACCCATTCCGCTGGGCGCGCCGATCCGCATCGGCAAGACCGTCATCGAGCTGCGGAAGTAGTACGAGAATGAGCGAGCGGAGCGAGCGAGCCGGGACGGTCCCCGCCACAGGACGTGCCGCGCTCCCGACCGGAGCGACTGAAGCGACCGGCGTGACCGGAGCGACCGGAGGGTGGGCAGTGTGGGTCGAGACCGGCTGTACCCCGATGCAGCGTCGACAGGGCAGGTGCGCATGACTCTGTCCCTGCGATTCGCCGCGGGCTCGCACAAGGGCATGATCCGCGAGGGCAACGAGGACTCGGGTTACGCCGGTCCCCGGCTCCTCGCCATCGCCGACGGCATGGGCGGCCAGGCCGCCGGTGAGGTCGCCTCCTCCGAGGTGATCTCCACGCTCGTCACGCTCGACGACGACGTCCCCGGCTCCGACATCCTCACCTCGCTCGGTACGGCGGTGCAGCGCGCCAACGACCAGCTGCGGATGATGGTCGAGGAGGACCCGCAGCTGGAGGGCATGGGCACCACGCTCACGGCCCTCCTGTGGACCGGCCAGCGCCTCGGTCTCGTGCACGTCGGGGACTCGCGCGCCTATCTGCTGCGCGACGGCGTCCTCACCCAGATCACCCAGGACCACACCTGGGTCCAGCGCCTCGTCGACGAGGGCCGGATCACCGAGGAAGAGGCCACCACCCACCCGCAGCGCTCGCTCCTCATGCGCGCGCTCGGCAGCGGCGACCACGTCGAGCCCGATCTCTCCATCCGTGAGGTCCGGGCCGGCGACCGCTATCTGATCTGCTCCGACGGCCTGTCCGGCGTGGTCTCGCACCAGACCCTCGAGGACACCCTCGCCAGCTACCAGGGCCCGCACGAGACCGTGCAGGAGCTGATCCAGCTCGCGCTGCGCGGCGGCGGCCCCGACAACATCACGGTGATCGTCGCCGACGTCCTCGACGTCGACGGCGGCGACACCCTCGCCGGCCACCTCAGCGACACCCCGGTCATCGTGGGCGCCGTCGCCGAGAACCAGGCCCAGCTGAACGACGGCGGGGCGATGCAGACCCCCGCCGGCCGCGCCTCCGGCCTCGGCCGCCCCGCGCCGCACCAGCAGCCCCCCGCCGGCGGCTTCGGCCCGCCCGGCAGCGGCGGCGACCACGGCTACGGCGGCATGCCCCCGCAGGGCTCCTTCGACTCGTACGCGGACGACGACTTCGTCAAGCCGCGCACCGGCCGCAAGTGGCTCAAGCGCTCCTTCTTCCTCGTCCTCGTCCTCGGCCTCGTCGGCGGCGGCCTCTACGGCGCCTGGCGCTGGACGCAGACGCAGTACTTCGTGGGGTCCAAGGACCAGCACGTGGCGCTGTACCAGGGCATCAGCCAGGACCTGGCGTGGGTGTCGCTCTCGAAGGTCGAGACGGACCACCCCGAGATCGAACTCAAGTACCTCCCCGCCTACCAGCGGAAGCAGGTCGAGGACACGATCGCGGGCGGCAGCCTCGGCAAGGCCCAGACGAAGATCGCCGAGCTGGCCGTGCAGGCCTCCGCCTGCAAGAAGGCGGAGCAGCGTCACGCCGCCGCCGAGAAGGCCGCCGACCAGGCGAGCAAGCCGCCGGCCCAGAAGCCCGCGGGCACCGCCACGCCCACTTCCAAGCCCACCACAGCCGCTCCGTCCCCGGGTCCCACCCTCACCGCGGAGGAGCAGAAGCTGGCCTCGAACTGCGGCAAGCAGTAAGCACCCGTAGGGGGCCTTTCACCACCATGAGCGTTGTCACCAACACGACCACCATCGGCGCGATCGAGGCGCCGAGCCGTCGCAACACCGAGCTGGCGCTGCTCGCGTTCGCCGTCGTCATCCCGGTGTTCGCGTACCTCAACGTGGGCCTGGCCATCGACGGCAAGGTCCCGGCCGGAATGCTCGGGTACGGCCTCGGCCTCGCGCTGCTCGCGGGTGTCGCCCACCTCGTGGTGCGGAAGTGGGCGCCGTACGCGGACCCGCTGCTGCTGCCGCTGGCGACTCTGCTCAACGGCATGGGACTGGTGCTGATCTGGCGTCTCGACCAGTCGCCCCGGCTGATCTCGCTGGCGAAGCGGACGTACGGCGCGTTCAGCCCGTCCGCGCCGAACCAGATGATGTACTCCGCGATCGGCATCGCGATGTTCGTGGGCGTGCTGCTGCTGCTCAAGGACCACCGGGTGCTGCAGCGGTACACGTACATCTCGATGGTGGCGGCGCTCGTCCTGCTGCTGCTGCCGCTCGTGCCGGGACTCGGCGCGGACGTCTTCGGCGCCAAGATCTGGATCCGCGTCGGCGGCTTCTCGATCCAGCCCGGTGAGTTCGCCAAGCTGGTCCTGGCGATCTTCTTCTCCGGCTACCTCATGGTGAAGCGGGACGCGCTCGCCCTGGCGAGCCGCCGTTTCATGGGGCTCTACCTGCCGCGCGGCCGTGACCTCGGCCCGATCCTGACGATCTGGGCGATCAGCCTCCTCATCCTGGTCTTCGAGAACGACCTCGGTACGTCGCTGCTGTTCTTCGGCATGTTCGTGATCATGCTGTACGTGGCGACGGAGCGGACCAGCTGGGTCGTCATGGGTCTGCTGATGTCCTCCGCGGGCGCCGTGGTCGTCGGCTCGACGGCGAGCCACGTGCAGTCGCGCGTCCAGGCCTGGCTCGACCCGTTCGAGTGCCTGAAGACGGCGCCTCCCGGCACCAACATGGCGTACGCGTGCGACCAGATGACACAGGTGCTGATGTCCTTCGGTTCCGGTGGCATCCTCGGCACCGGTCTCGGCCAGGGCAATTCGGACCTGGTCCAGTTCGCCGCGAACTCCGACTTCATCTTCGCCACCGTCGGCGAGGAGCTCGGTCTGACCGGTGTGATGGTCTTCCTGCTCTTCTACGGCCTGATCATCGAGCGCGGCGTCCGCACCGCCCTCGCGGCCCGCGACCCGTTCGGCAAGCTGCTGGCGATGGGCCTGTCCGGCGCCTTCGCGCTGCAGGTCTTCGTCGTCGCCGGTGGTGTGATGGGCCTCATCCCGCTCACCGGTATGACGATGCCGTTCCTCGCGTACGGCGGTTCCTCCGTGATCGCCAACTGGGCCCTGATCGGCATCCTGATCCGGATCAGCGACACCGCGCGCCGTCCCGCGCCCGCCCCCGCCCCGAACTCCGACGCCGAGATGACCCAGGTGGTCCGTCCGTGAACAAGCCGCTGCGGCGGGTCGCGATCTTCTGCGGCCTGCTCGTCCTCGCCCTGCTCGTCCGCGACAACTGGCTCCAGTTCGTCCGCGCCGACGAGCTGAACGCCAGTCCGAACAACCGGCGCATCCAGATCGAGCGGTACTCGAACGAGCGCGGCAACATCATCGTCGACGGCAAGCCCGTCACGGGCTCCGTCGACTCGGGCGACAAGTTCTACAAGTACAAGCGGACCTACGTGGACGGCCCCATGTGGGCCCCGGTCACCGGCTTCGCCTCGCAGGCCTACGACGCCAACCAGATCGAGAAGATCGAGGACGGCATCCTCACCGGCAACGACGACCGGCTCTTCTTCGACCGCACCCTCGCCATGTTCACCGGCGAGAAGAAGAAGGGCGGCGACGTCGTCACCACCCTCAGCGGCGCCGCGCAGAAGGCCGCCTACAAGGGACTCGGCAAGAAGACCGGCGCCGTCGTCGCCATCGAGCCGAAGACCGGCAAGATCCTCGCGATGGCGTCCACGCCCTCGTACGACCCCTCCGCCTTCGCCGGCTACTCCAGCGAGGACGAGAAGGCCTGGGTCTCGCTGGAGAAGGACAAGAACAAGCCGAAGCTGAACCGCGCGCTCCGCGAGATCTACCCCCCCGGCTCCGTCTTCAAGGTCGTCACCGCCGCCGCGGCCCTGGAGAACGGCAAGGTCACCGACATCAACGCGCCGACCGACACCCCCGAGGGCTGGAAGATCCCGCTCTCCAACCGGGAGATGGTCAACCACGCCAAGGGCTGCGCCAACACCAGCCTGATCCACGCGCTCGAGATCTCCTGCAACTCGGTGTTCGCGAAGCTGGGCGACGACGTCGGCCGCGACAAGATGGTCGAGATGGCGGAGAAGTTCGGCTTCAACGCCGAGCAGTTCACCCCGGTCCGCTCCTCCGCCTCCGTGTTCGACAAGAACTCCGACCGCGGTGGCAACGCGCTCTCGTCGATCGGCCAGTTCAACACCGCGACGACCCCGCTGCAGATGGCGATGGTCACGGCGGCGATCGCCAATGACGGCAAGCTGATGAAGCCGTACATGATCGACCAGCTGCGGGCCCCGAACCTCGACGTCATCAAGCAGAACGAGCCGGAGGAGATGAGCCGCCCGGTCTCGCCGGAGACCGCGCAGAAGCTCCAGCAGATGATGGAGAGCGTCGTCACGAAGGGCACCGGCGGCAACGCCGACCTGAACATGGACGGCGTGAAGGTCGGCGGCAAGACGGGTACGGCCCAGCACGGCGAGAAGAACGCGAAGCGTCCGTACGCCTGGTTCATCTCGTACGCCAAGACCTCCGAGGGCTCCCCCGTCGCGGTCGCCGTCGTCGTCGAGGACTCGGCGGGCACGGACCGTGAGGACATCACCGGTGGCGGCCTCGCCGCCCCGATCGCGAAGGCCGTGATGAAGGCGGTCATCAAGACCCGGGGCTGACCCCCTGGACCCCGTACGAGCCAGGTACCGGTCAGGTATCAGCTACCGGCCCCGGGCGGAACGCCTTCCCGGGGCCGGTAGCGTATGCGCGAACAGCACACACCGCCGGACCACCCATGGGTGCGGTCGGGACAGACGGAGAGGGCTGGATTAGCTATGGAAGAGCCGCGTCGCCTCGGCGGCCGGTACGAGCTGGGCCCGGTGCTCGGCCGTGGTGGCATGGCCGAGGTGTACCTCGCCCAGGACACCCGGCTCGGCCGCACCGTCGCCGTGAAGACGCTGCGGGCCGACCTGGCCCGTGATCCGTCCTTCCAGGCCCGGTTCCGCCGTGAGGCACAGTCCGCCGCCTCGCTGAACCACCCGGCGATCGTCGCGGTCTACGACACCGGCGAGGACTACGTCGACCAGGTCTCCATCCCGTACATCGTGATGGAGTACGTCGACGGGTCGACCCTGCGTGAGCTGCTGCACTCCGGGCGCAAGCTGCTGCCCGAGCGCACCCTCGAGATGACGGTCGGCATCCTCCAGGCGCTGGAGTACTCGCACCGCGCCGGCATCGTGCACCGTGACATCAAGCCGGCGAACGTCATGCTGACGCGCACCGGCCAGGTCAAGGTCATGGACTTCGGCATCGCGCGCGCCATGGGCGACTCCGGCATGACCATGACGCAGACCTCCGCGGTGATCGGCACGGCCCAGTACCTCTCCCCGGAGCAGGCGAAGGGCGAGCAGGTCGACGCCCGCTCCGACCTGTACTCCACCGGCTGCCTGCTCTACGAGCTGCTCACCGTCCGGCCCCCGTTCATCGGCGACTCCCCGGTCGCGGTCGCGTACCAGCACGTCCGCGAGGAACCGCAGCCGCCGAGCAACTTCGACCCCGAGATCACGCCCGAGATGGACGCCATCGTCCTGAAGGCGCTGGTCAAGGACCCCGACTACCGCTACCAGTCCGCCGACGAGATGCGCGCGGACATCGAGGCCTGCCTCGACGGCCAGCCGGTCGCGGCCGCCGCCGCGATGGGCATGGGGATGGGCATGGCGGGCGCGCCCGCGTACGGCGGGGGCTACGGCGGCTATCCGCCGGAGGACCAGCCGACGACCGCGCTGCGCCAGGCCGACCCGGCCGGCCAGACGTCGATGATGCCGCCGGTCAACCCGGACGACGGCGGCTACGGCGGCTATGACGACCGTCCGGACCGCCGCCGCGGCGGTGGCCAGAAGAAGTCGAACACCTCGACGATCCTGCTGGCCCTCGCGGCCGTCCTGGTGCTCATCGGCGCGGTCTTCATCGGTGTCGCGGTCTTCAACAAGAAGGACGCCCCCCAGCAGGTCACGGTCCCGCAGCTGGTCGGCCAGACCATGGAGGGGGCGCAGGGCCTCGCGCGCAACGTCCAGGTGAAGGTCCAGCAGGCCGGCACCGAGCGCTGCGACCAGCCCAAGGACACCGTCTGCCGCCAGGACCCGGCCGCGGACAACGGCGCGAAGATCGACATCAACGGCACGGTCCAGGTGTACATGTCCGAGGGCGCCCCGCTCATCGAGGTCCCGGACGTCATGGAGCAGTCCCAGGAGCGGGCCGAGCAGAGCCTCAAGGACAAGGGCTTCAAGGTCAAGGTCGAGCAGGAGGAGTCCGACCAGGACCCCGGCACGGTCCTGCGCCAGAACCCCGAGGGCGGCACCAAGGCGGAGCAGAACTCCGAGATCACGATCACCGTCGCGAAGAAGCAGCTGTCCGAGCTTCCCAGCCAGAAGGGCCGGACCTACGACCAGGCCCTCCAGCAGCTGAACGCGATCGGCTTCAAGAACGTGAACAAGGAGGAGGTCGACTCGAACGAGCCCGCGGGCACGGTCATCGACCAGACCCCGCAGGGCCCGTCGAACCAGCCGCTGGACGTCCAGATCACGCTGAAGGTCTCCAAGGGCCCGCAGCAGCAGACGGTCACGATCCCCCCGGGTCTGACCGGCAAGAAGTTCAAGGACGTCCGGGACCTGCTCCAGGGCATGGGCCTGCAGGTCGTCCAGGTGGGCTCCGACAAGGAGGACGCCCTCGTCCTCAACACGAACCCCCCGGAGGGTTCGACGATCCCCACCAACCAGCCGGTCACCGTCACCACGCTGGGCGGTGGCGGCGGGGACAACAACAACGGGAACCCCGGCGGCGGCGGCTTCTTCGGCTGACGCCCGCCACACACGGGAGAGCCCCGGCATCCGCTTACCGGATGCCGGGGCTCTCCCGTTCGCCCGAAGCCCGGCCGGAGCTCAGCGCAGTTCCGCCGGGGGCGTCCGGTCGCTGTCGACCTTCTCCGTGCGGACCAGTTCGCCCCAGACGATGTAGCGGTAGTCCGAGGTGTACATCGGGGTGCAGGTGGTCAGCGTGATGTAGCGGCCGGGCTTGGTCCTGCCCGATTCCTCGGGGACGGGCTGGAGGACGTCCACGTTGTACTTCGTGGTCTCGGGAAGGGTCTTGTAGACCTTGTAGACGTACCAGGTGTCCTTGGTCTCGAAGACGATCGGGTCCCCGGTCTTCAACTTGTGGATGTTGTGGAACTTGGCGCCGTGCCCGTCGCGGTGCGCGGCGAGCGTGAAGTTGCCCTGCTTGTCCTGCGGGAGCGCGGACTTGACGGGGTCGGTGTAGTAGCCGGCGACGCCGTGGTTGAGGACGTCGGTGCCGGTGCCCCGCTTGACCAGGACTTCGCCGTTCTGCATGGCGGGGACGTGGAGGAAGCCGATGCCGTCCTTGGTGTCGAGCGCCCCGGGGCCCGGGTCGGCCCACTGGCCGCGGACCTGGGCGCCGTCCTTGTCGGCGGCGCGGTCGGCGAGGACGTTGGTCCACCACAGGGAGTAGACGACGAAGAGGCCGAGCACCACGCCCGCCGTGATGAGGAGTTCGCCGAAGAAGCTGATGATCCCGGCGATCCGGTTGCGCGCGCGTGCCACTAGGTCGTCCCGTCGTCCCGTCCGGAGGTGTGGGGTATCAGCCTACGAGCGCTGCCGGCTTCCCCTTGCTGCGCGGGCGTTCCTCGACCAGCTTGCCCCACACGATCAGGCGGTAGGTGCTGGTGAACTCCGGTGTGCAGGTGGTCAGTGTGATGTACCGGCCGGGGCCCTTGAAGCCGGACTGCTTCGGTACGGGGTCGATCACCGACACGTTGGAGGGAGAGGTCTGCGGCAGCATGCTGGTCATCTCGTACGTGTAGTACGCGCTCTTCGTCTCGACGACGACCGGGTCCCCGGGCTTCAACTGGTTGATGTACCGGAAGGGTTCGCCGTGCGTGTTGCGGTGGCCGGCCACCGCGAAGTTGCCCTGCTTGTCGGCCGGCATGGCCGTCTTGAGCTTGCCCTCGCCGTAGTGGCCGACCATGCCCTTGTCGAGGACCTTGCTCTTGCTGGTGCCCTCGGCGATGGGGACGACGACGTCCAGCTTGGGGATGTACATGATGGCGAAGCCCTTGCCGGGCTCGAAGGCCTCGGGCGCGCTGTCGCCGCCGCCCTTGGACCAGGTGTCCTCGATCTGCTCCTTGGCCCGGTCGGTCTCCTGGCCGGCGAGGACGTTCGTCCACCACAGCTGGTAGGCGACGAAGAGGAGCATGACGACGCCGAAGGTGATGAAGAGTTCCCCGACGACGCGGCTGGCGACGACGCCGACGCTCTCCTTGGCGGCGCGGGCGGCCCGCCGTGCCTCGACGCGGGACAGCGGCCGCCCCTCGGCCGCTGCGGCGGATGCCGGAGCCGGGGCCGTCCCCCGGCCGCGGCCGCCCTTGGCCGCACGGCGGCGCTCGGCCCGCCCGGGCCCGGCGGGCGACGGCGTGAGCGGCCCGGAGGCCTCCTCCACGGCCTGCAGGGGCATCGTCTCGTCCGGCCGGGCGGGAGAGGGCTCGGGCGGCTCGTACGGCCCGTACGGGGGCTCGTAGGGCCTCTCCTGGGGGGCGGGCTCCTGGTACGGGTACGGCTGCTCGACGGGTGCGTACGCCTCCGCGGGGGTGTACGGCTCGGCGGGTGCGTACGCCCCGTCCGCCGCGTACGACTCGGCGGGGGCGTACGTCTCAGTGGGGGCGTAGGCCTCCGCGGGCACGTACGCCTCGGCGGGTGCGTAGGGCCCGGCGGGCGCGTAGGACTCCGCCGGTGCGTACGGCTCCCCGGGTATCGGCTCGGGCTCCGGTCCGTTCGTCGTCCGGAACCACGGCGAGCCCGTCGTCACGCGACGGCCTTGCCCACCACCGGAGCGAGCCCCGCCGACCGGCCGACCGCCCCCTTGTCGCCGCACTGCTCCAGCCAGTTGGCGAGCATCAGGTGCCCGTGCTCGGTGAGGACCGACTCGGGGTGGAACTGCACGCCCTCGACCGGGAGTTCACGGTGGCGAAGTCCCATGATGATGCCGTCCTCGGTCCGTGCCGTGACCTCCAGCTCGGCCGGCAGGGCGGCGGGCTCGGCGGCCAGCGAGTGGTAGCGGGTCGCGGTGAACGGCGAGGGCAGACCGGCGAAGACGCCCTTGCCGCCGTGCGTGACGAGCGAGGTCTTGCCGTGCAGCAGCTCGGGCGCGCGGTCGACGACGCCGCCGTACGCCACGGCCATCGACTGCATGCCGAGGCAGACGCCGAAGACGGGCACCCCGGTGTCGGCGCAGTGCCGGACCATGTCGATGCAGACCCCGGCCTGCTCGGGAGCGCCGGGCCCGGGGGACAGCAGGACGCCGTCGAAGCCGTCCTGCGCGTGGCTCAGCTCGACCTCGTCGTTGCGGAGGACTTCGCACTCCGCGCCGAGCTGGTAGAGGTACTGAACGAGGTTGAAGACGAAGCTGTCGTAGTTGTCGACGACGAGAATTCGCGCGCTCACTGGCCGTCCACCGTCACATCGTTGAACGGAAGCAGAGGCTCCGCCCAGGGGAACACGTACTGGAAGAGGGCGTAGACGACCGCGAGGACGAGCACGATCGAGATCAGCGCCCGTACCCACGCGTTGCCCGGCAGATGCCGCCAGATCCAGCCGTACATGACGTGGACCGTCCCTTCCGTTCGTTACGGGGACCAGAGTACGGGGCGAGGGGGCCGTGGGGGGTCAGCTGTCCAAAGCCTGTGGACGACCGTCGGCCACCGGGCGGGTGGCGTCGAGGTGCGCCCAGACGATCAGCCGGTGGCTGCTGCCCCACTCGGGGTCGCAGGTGGTGAGGGTGAGGTAGCGGCCGGGCCCGCGGAAGCCGGACTTCCTGGGGACGGGGTCGACGACGGCGGTGTCGCCGGGGACGGTCCGGTAGGGGCCGCGGTCGATCCGGTACGTGAACCAGGTCGTGCCGTCGGTGAGGACGACCGCGTCGCCGGGGCGGAGCCTCGGGAAGTCCTTGAAGGGGTCGCCGTGGGTGCGGCGGTGGCCGGCGACGGCGAAGTTCCCGGTGCCGCCGAGGGCGGCGGTGCGGCTGTAGTGGCCGAGGCCCTGCTTCAGGATGCCGGGGCCGGTGCCTTCGAGGACGGGCCACTTCCAGTCGCGGCCGAGCCGGGGGACGTACATCACGGCGATGCCCTCGCCGGTGACGTACGGCGCCGGTACGCGCGCGGGGGCGGGGGCGACGGGTGTGCCGGCCCACGCGCGCTGGAGGGTGTCGATCTGGGCGGCGCTGGCGCTGTCGGCCTGGACGCCGGTCCAGTACAGGAGGTAGGCGACGAAGAGGACGACCAGGGCGCCGACGGTGATGCACAGCTCGCTGAGGGTCCTGACGACGAGACGCAAGCGGCCCTCCCGCTGTCAGCTCACCGGCTTCGCGTAGTGGAGGTCCACTGTGCCCGAGTAGCCGGGAAGAGTCACCGCCTTGTGCTCGTCGACTTTCCAGCCGAGCCCGTACGCCTTGACGTACAGCTGGTAGTTCTGGATCGCGGGGGAGGCGGCCAGGGCCTTGGTGAGCTTCCCCTGGTCGCCGACGGCGGTGATCTTGTAGGGCGGGGAGTAGACGCGGCCCTGGAGGATCAGGGTGTTGCCGACGCAGCGGACGGCGCTGGTGGAGATGAGCCGCTGGTCCATGACGCGGATGCCTTCGGCGCCGCCCTGCCACAGGGCGTTGACGACGGCCTGGAGGTCCTGCTGGTGGATGACCAGGTCGTTGGCCTGGGGTTCGGGGTAGCCGGGGGCGGCCTGGGCGTTCGGCGGGGCGTCGTCGAGGGTGACGGTGAGGCCGGAGCCGGCGACCTCGCTGGTCCCCGCCTTCGCTTCGAGGGCGTCGAGCTTCTCGTCCTGCGCGCGCGTGGAGCCGTCGTCGCGGGCGGCGAGGGAGTCGACCCGGGTGCGGAGGGCGGCGGTGGACTCGTCGAGGCCGGCGTTCTTGTGGCTGCGTTCCTCGATGAGGTCGGAGAGCCGCAGGAGCGAGGCGTCCGTGCGCAGGTTGGTGCCCTTGGCGGTGTTGAAGCTCGTGACGAAGATCAGTCCGGCGAGGGCGAAGACGGCAAGGGTGAGCACCCGGACGGGGCGCCACCTCGCGGTGCGGCCCGGCCCTTCGGGAGTGTCGGCGGAATTGCTCAACGTACCCTGATCCCCTTCGGTGCCTCGGAACCACTACGCTAACGGACGCCTGGGGGACGCAGTCGTCCTCCTTCGTCACATCCCGGCGCCAGCCACAGTTCCCTGCGCGGTCACGCAGCGCATCGACAGGAGAGTCCCTCGTGCCGAAGTCACGGATCCGCAAGAAGGCCGACTTCACGCCCCCGCCCGCCAAGGCCACCAACATCAAGCTGACGAACCGCAGCTGGGTGGCGCCCGTGATGCTGGCGCTGTTCGCCATCGGGCTGGTGTGGATCGTGGTCTTCTACGTCACCGACGGCTCCATGCCGGTCGAGTCGATCCGGAACTGGAACATCGTGGTGGGCTTCGGCTTCATCGCGGCCGGCTTCGGCGTCTCCACGCAGTGGAAGTAGCCGTCTCCCCGCAGTGTGAGTAGCCGGGTAGCGCTTGCGCGGGCCTCTCGTCAAGCTCTCCCCCGAGCTTATCCACAGCGTTGTGCACAGCACTGGATAACTTACGAAGATCTGTGGATAACTTGCACGAGGTTGACGCCGGTATGACCGGAATCACCTTGGGCGACACACGCAACGCCCCTCACCTCCCTGGAGAAACACCAGGTCAGAGGCGAGGGGCGCGGTCTTTCCCCACAGAACGCAGAAGATCCGCCACGCACTGTGGATAACTCTGGGGAAAGCTCACAGCGAAGCTCTTCCACGGCCCTCTGCGCTCAGGTGAGCGCGGCCGATCGGGCGAGCACGATCCCCAGGTCGATCAGGAGCACCAGGGCACAGGCCCCGTACTGCACGAGGTCCCGCCGGGCCCGGGGCGCGTGCACCATCGCGTACGTCAGCAGCACGCCGGCCACCAGACCGCCGATGTGCGCCTGCCAGGAGATCCCCGGACGGGTGAACGTGATGAGCAGGTTCAGCCCCACGAACAGGAGCGCGGGACGCATGTCCTGCCGCCTGCGCCGGGCCAGCACGATCCAGGCGCCGAGCAGTCCGAAGACCATGCCGGAGGCGCCGAGCGAGAACTGGGTGTGCGGGGAGAGCAGATAGGCGAGCGTGGAGCCGGAGAGCGCGGAGAGCAGACAGAGGGCCGTGTACCGGATCCGCCCCAGCTCGGGCTCGACGATCCCGCCGATCATCCACAGGCCCAGCATGTTGAAGAGGAAGTGCGGGATCTCCTGGTGGAGGAAGGCGGAGGTCAGCAGGCGGTACCACTCGCCGTCCGCGACCCCGACCGGCTCACCGTTCGACAGGACCACATGGCCGCCGCCGATGAGCGCGAGCTCGTCGAGGAGCGGAGTGCCCACCACCTGGACGGCGATGAACAGCGCCAGGTTGATCGCCATGAGGATCTTGGTGACCAGGCGCCCGTCCGCCGCCACCCGGCCGCCCGCGAGCGTCCGGGGCTGGTTGGCGCCGGCGGAGTGGCCGGTGCCCGAGCCGTCGCGCACGCACTCGGGGCACTGGAAGCCGACGGACGCCGAGATCATGCACTGCGGGCAGATGGGCCGCTCGCAGCGGGCGCAGCGGATGCCGGTCACGGCCTCCGGGTGGCGGTAGCAGCGCAGCAGACCGGGCTGCGTGTCCATGGGAGGTCCCGTCCCTTCCGCCTCAGCGCTTCTCGATCACCACGGACTCGACGACCACGTCCTGGAGCGGACGCTCGGTGTGGGGGTCGGTCGCGGTGGCCGCGATCGCGTCCACGACCTTCCGGCTCTCCTGGTCGACGACCTCGCCGAAGATGGTGTGCTTGCGGTTCAGCCAGGTCGCGGCGCCGACCGTGACGAAGAACTGCGAGCCGTTGGTGCCCGGGCCGGCGTTGGCCATGGCCAGCAGGTAGGGGCGGTCGAAGAAGAGCTCCGGGTGGAACTCGTCGGCGAACTCGTAGCCCGGCCCGCCCGTGCCGTTCCCCAGCGGGTCGCCGCCCTGGATCATGAAGCCCTTGATGACCCGGTGGAAGACCGTTCCGTCGTAGAGCCGGTCCGAGGAGACCTTGCCGGTGGCGGGGTGCGTCCACTCGCGCTCGCCGGAGGCGAGTTCGACGAAGTTCCGGACGGTCTTCGGGGCGTGGAACGGCATCAGCCGCACCTCGATGTCGCCCAGGCTCGTCTTGAGGATCGCGTACAGCTGCTCGGCCACGGTCGCCTTCCGTCCCACGTCGTGTCGCGTCGCGTCGTCCCGCGTCCCGCGTCATGTCACGTCTGTCTCTGGCGTGTCCGATCCTCGCATGCCCCGGATGCCAGCCCCGCATGCCGGACCTCGCTCCGACGGGCATGATTCCGAAAAGGATGGAAGGGTGAAAAACCGACATCGCCACCGAGGAGGAGGAATCCCGTGACCCGCATGGAGAGCGTGCGCGCCGCGACAGATTCGGCGAAGGAGAGCGTCCTGCACGCCGCGGAAGCGGTGGCGCCGTACGCCGGCACGGCCAAGGACCAGGCCGTTCAGTACGCACAGGAGGCGCGGGGGGTGCTCGCGCCGAAGGTCTCGAAGGCAGCGTCCGCGGCCCGTACGCAGGCTCGCGCGCAGTACGACTCGTATGTCGCACCGCATGTACCGCCGCGGGTCGACGCGGCCGCACACCGTGCGGCGGTCAAGACCCGCCAGGCCGCCCGTCAGGCGGCCGACTACACCGTTCCGCGCGTCGAGAGCGCGGTCGCCGCGACCGGTCCCGTCCTCGAGGAGGCCGGGTCGCGTTCCACCGCCGCCTGGGCCGCGCTGCGCGGTCAGGTGACGCCGGAGGACATCAGGAAGATCGTGAAGAAGCACGAGCGTCGGGCCAGGGCCGGACGCCTGGCCAAGGGACTCGTCGTCCTCGGCCTTCTGGTCGGCGGCGCGTTCGCCGCCTGGAAGTGGTGGGACAAGCAGGCCAATCCCGACTGGCTGGTCGAGCCTCCCGCTCCCACCGAGGTGGACGAGGGCTCCTCGCTGTCGTCCGTCGACGGCAGTGGGGCCTCCCCCGATACGGAGGCGGAGACCGAGGCCGATGCCCAGGCCGATGCCGATGCCGCCGACCGCGACGAACGCCGCTGACCCCTGCCGGGGTCCTGCCGGGGTTCTGCCAGGGTCGTACGGAGGTCCTGCCGGGGTTCTGCCGGGTTCCACCGGGGTTCTGCCCGGGCCGTGCCGGGGTCGTGCTCGGGTCTGCCCGGGTCATGCTCGGGTCGTGCTCGAGTCTGCCCGGTTCGTGCTCGGGTCTGCCCGGGTCGTGCTCGGGTCGTGCTCGGGTCGTGCTCGGTTCTACCGGCGTCTGCCGGGGTCGTACCGGATCTGCCCGGATCGCGCTCGGGCCTACCGGGGTCGTACCGGGTCCGCCGGATCGCGCCCAGGTCTACGGGGTCGTGCCCAGGTCTACCGGCATCGTGCCGGGTCCGCCGGCGTCGTACCGGGTGCGGGGAGTCTCCCCGCGCCCTACGACGCGGCGGCGAGGGCGAGCTCCGTCAGGGCGGCCGGGTCGCTGTCGAGGCCGGCGGTCGACGAGGAGCGCTGGCGCCCGGCGGGCGAGGAACCGTGGGCCTCGGCGGCGATGCGCTGCTTGATGGTGGGCGGCAGGGAACGGTCCCCGACGAGCGGCCACCAGTGCGTCCGCTGCGCGGGTACGGAGGCGAGGGCGCCCTCCCCGGCGGCGACGACGGCGGCGGCGGGGACGGCGGCGGGCGCGGCCGGCTCCTCGGGCTGCTGGACGGCGGGCCGGCCGGCCGCGGCGGCGGTGTTCGCCAGGCCGACGGAGGCGAGCAGGGCGAAGAGGACGGAGACGAAGGCGGTCCAGAACTGCTTGACCTTGGCGGTGGCCATGGCCCCTCACTTTCGTGACGTTCCCGGATGGTTCATTTCAGGTTGCGCGCTTTACATACCTTTCTCATGATCTGGATACGGGCCCGATTTCCGCGGACCGACGCTGCCGTCGCGCAGTTCTTCCGATGAACACCACCCGGTCGGACCAGCACCGCCCCGGTCACCCAGTGCCACGAACGCGAAAGACCCCCTCGTCCTGCGCTGACGCAGGACGAGGGGGTCTCTGTCCGAGTGGAGCCTAGGGGAGTCGAACCCCTGACATCTGCCATGCAAAGACAGCGCTCTACCAACTGAGCTAAGGCCCCGGAACGAGGACAGCGTACCGGGTCACCCCCCATGTCCGGCAAAAGGATTGGGACTCCCGGTCGGCGACCACTCTCCGTAAGATGCTGCCCGGGGTTCGCAGTGGCGAACCCAAGGGATGGGGAGTACGTCATGGACGCAGCGCAGCAGGAAGCCACGGCAAGAGCCAGAGAGCTTCAGCGCAGTTGGTACGGGGAGCCGCTGGGGGCGCTCTTCCGTCGGCTGATCGACGATCTCGGGCTCAACCAGGCCAGGCTCGCGGCCGTGCTCGGGCTCTCCGCGCCCATGCTGTCCCAGCTGATGAGCGGCCAGCGGGCCAAGATCGGCAACCCGGCCGTCGTCCAGCGCGTCCAGGCCCTCCAGGAGCTCGCCGTCCAGGTCGCCGACGGCAGCGTCAGCGCCGCCGAGGCCACCGACCGGATGGACGAGGTCAAGAAGTCGCAGGGCGGCTCCGTCCTCACCAGCACCGGCCCGGCCACCACCGGCTCCGGTGCGCCGACCGTGCGCCGCGTGGTCCGCGAGATCCAGTCGCTGCTGCGCTCCGTGGCCGCCGCCGGCGACATCATCGACGCCGCCGACTCGCTCGCCCCCGCCCACCCGGAACTGGCAGAGTTCCTCCGGGTGTACGGCGCCGGGCGCACCGCCGACGCGGTCGCCCACTACGAGTCGCACCAGAACTGACGCGGGCCCGGCAGCCGGCCGGGACCACGGGGAGACGACGCGGACGGGGAGCGGGCGCAGCGCGATGGGTGAGGTCTTCGCTGGTCGGTACGAGCTGGTCGACCCGATCGGACGCGGCGGGGCGGGGGCGGTGTGGCGGGCCTGGGACCACCGGCGGCGCCGTTACGTGGCGGCCAAGGTGCTCCTGCAGAGCGACGCGCACACCCTCCTCCGCTTCGTCCGCGAGCAGGCGCTGCGGATCGACCATCCGCACGTCCTCGCCCCGGCCAGCTGGGCCGCCGACGACGACAAGGTCCTGTTCACCATGGACCTGGTGGCCGGCGGCTCGCTGGCCCACGTCATCGGGGACCACGGCCCGCTGCCGCCCCGTCTCGTCTGCACCCTGCTCGACCAGCTGCTCTCGGGCCTGGCCACGGTGCACGCCGAAGGGGTCGTGCACCGGGACATCAAGCCCGCGAACATCCTCATGGAGGTCACCGGCACCGGGCGGCCGCACCTGCGCCTGTCCGACTTCGGCATCGCCATGCGCAAGGGCGAACCCCGTCTCACCGAGACCGACTACGTGGTGGGGACGCCCGGTTACTTCGCGCCCGAGCAGCTCCTCGGCGCCGAGCCCGACTTCACCGCCGATCTCTTCGCCGTCGGCCTGGTCGGGCTCCATCTGCTCCAGGGCCGCAAGCCGGACTCCCAGGCCCTGGTGGAGCACTTCCTCGCCCATGGCACTCCCGGTGCCCCCGAGGGCATCCCCGAGCCCCTGTGGCAGGTGCTCGCCGGTCTGCTCCAGCCCGATCCGCGGGCCCGCTTCCGGACGGCCACGGGAGTGCGCACGGCGCTGAGCGCCGCCGTCGAGATGCTGCCCGCGCAGGATCCCGGCGAGCAGCCGGTCCAGATCTCCGACCGCCTCGGCCCGCTCCCGCCCGGCTTCGGCCCCGAAGGCCCCACAGGACCCGCAGCACCCGCAGTGCCCACGGGCTTCGGCGCCCCCGTACCGGTCCCGGAGCACCTCACACAGCCGCCCGTACCGCCGCCCGTACCGCCGCGACAGCACCAGCCGTACGTGCCCACCACTCCCGTCCCGGCCTCCCCGCCCCCGCCGCTCCCCGGGCCCTCCGAGACGGGCAGCTTCCCTCTGCCCCCGCCGGCCGCGTACCCGCCGGTGCACGCCCCCGCCCCGGCCGCCCCCGTACGCCGTCCGGGGCCGCCCCCGAAGGTGGCGGTCCCGGTGCTGCTGCTCGCGCTGGTGTCGCTCGCGGTCGGTTTCTGGGCTCTGGCGCGGATCTGACTCAGGCGCGCCGCCGGGCCAGCAGGGTCCAGGCGCCGAGTCCGAGGAGCAGGACGGTCCCGGTGCCGATCCCGGCCGCCGCGAGGACCGTCATGGCGCCGTTCGCCGTGACCGGTGCCCCGACGGCGCCGTTCTTCGCGGCCTCCCGGTCGTCCGGGGTCACCGAGAACATCCCGGGGGCCGCGTCGTACGGGGGAGCCTTCTCAGGGGTGCCCCTGACGTTGACCCGGAGCGTCAGCGGCACCGGCTCGTCGCCGTACTCGGCGGCGACCTCCGGGCTGAGCGTCGCCGACAGGTAGTACCAGCCGGCGAACCGCATGCCGTTGGTGGCCGTGTCGTACGAGGTGCGGTTCTCGTGGGCCACCGGCCGCAGCGGGTCGAGCGCCACCGTCGCGGGCCTCCCGTCGTAGCCGACCGTGTTCATGTCGACGAAGCCGAGGGCCGGGTTGGCGAGCGAGAGGGTGAGCGCGCTGCTCACCAGGTCCCCCTCGGTGCCGCTGCCGAGTTCGGCGCCGGCGAAGAGCTGCTGTCCCCAGTCGACGGGAACCCGGTAGAAGAGCGTCTGGCCGGGCCGGAGGTCGGCCCGCCACTCGCCCTCCCGCAGGGAGACGGCCTCCTGGACCCCGGCGCCGCCCTGGCGCTTCTGCTGGCCTCCGGACGGCGGCGCGGGGGTGGCCGACGCCCAGTCCTTGGGGAGCTCCGTGGGGCCGGCCTGAGTGAGGAGGGGCTCGGTCACGTACCGGATCTCCAGCTCCCAGTCGTCCGGGGTGGACTCCGGGGCCGAGTCGCGCTCGACGAGCACGTAGTAGGCGCCCGGCTTCTGGCAGCTGTAGGCGTCCGGGTCGACGATCCGGCGGGCGTAGCCGGCGAGCGGCCTGGCGTACTTCCCTGAGCCGAAGTCGACGTCCTGGTAGCCGCAGTCGGCTCCGGAGTTGTCCTGGATGCCGACCTTGAAGCCGTCGCCGTACGCGACCTTGCCGCCGGGCTTGGGGACGGCGACGACGGAGACGTACGCGTTGTGCCGGGTGTCGAGGTCGATCCGGTAGTAGACCTTGCCGTCCTTCTCAAGGGTGTCCCGGTACGTCCGGCCGGTCCTGAGGGGCTTCGCGTCGAGGCTGGAGGCGGCGCCCTGGACCCGCTGGGCCGAGCCGTCGAAGGCGTACGGCGGCACGGCGGCCCCTCCGGCCCCTTCGGAAGCCCGTGCCTGTACGGGCAGTGCCGCCACCGCGGCCGCCGCGATCAGGGCTCCCGCCCTCCGGCCGATCCCGGTCCGCCGCCCCACGGCCTGCGTGCCCACGCGCTTCTCCCGTCCCCGTCCGGTGGTGCCGGTCCATCCTGCCCCGCCCGTCCCTCCGGTGTCCGCTCGCACGCCCTCCCCCATGGATTTGCGCAAGCAAGTGCAAGATTCGCGGTGGCGAACACAGAAGGCGCGGTCAGGAAACGGTGAAGCCCCGGTCCGCTCGCGCGGCCGGGGCTTCACCCACAGAGTGTGTGTCTCTCAGACACCGGAACCTGCGGGCACGGAGTCGGTCGCCTCCGTCCACAGGTCCTGCTCGGCGCGATCCGCCTGGATCTGGCGGTACACGAGGAGCCCGCCGATGGCGGCCAGTGCGACCAGGAGAAGCTTCTTCACCGCGCGACCTCGTCTTTCGTTGACGTAGGAGACTTCTGACGCCCACTCTACACATCGACCGATACCGATCGGTGACCTGTACGAGCCTCAAACCTCACACAAACAGATCGACCCGGATGGCGTACCATCCGGGTCGATCTGAACTGTGGGGCTAACAGGATTTGAACCTGTGGCCTCATCCTTATCAGGGATGCGCTCTAACCAACTGAGCTATAGCCCCTCCGTCTGCTTCGCGGTGTGTGTCCCGCTCGCTGACTCCTGAACATTAGCGCACGTGGGGGCCAGTCCCAAAATCGGTAGTTCCCCGGCCCCCGCGCACGTCACTCGTCCTCGGCCAGCGTCAGCTCGACACCGCCCACGAAACCGGCCGACAGGTTGTAGATGAACGCGCCCAGCGTCGCCAGCGCGGTCATCAGGACCACGTCGATCACGGCGATCACCGAGGTGAACATCAGGACCCGCGGCAGCGACAGGAACGACTGCAGGTCGAAGCCGTTGGACTCGTTCGAGCCCGTGGCCTCGCTGATCGTGCCGCCGACCGTCGAGAAGACGCCCATGGCGTCCATGACCATCCACAGCACCGACGCGGCCACGACCGTGCAGATGCCCAGCGCGATGGAGAGCAGGAAGCTCACCTTCATCACCGACCACGGATCGGCCTTGGCCACCCGCAGCCGCGCCTTGCGCGTCCTGGGCGTCGTGCGCGCCCCGGTACGCGGCCGGCGCACGGCCCCGGTCTGCCCGCCCTGTGTACCGTCCGCAGGCGTGCCGTACGCCTGCGGCGGGTGGTAGGGCCCTCCCGACTGCGCCTGGGGGCGCTCGCCGGGCAGTGGCCCGTTGTACGTCTCGTACGAGGGCTGCTGCCCCCGAGTGTCCGTCACCGCAACCCCCTGGGAGTCCGTGGCGGGGCCACGGGCGCCGTTCGCTCCCGCACCGGCAGAAGCTCCGGCAGCCGCCGATCCGGCGCCCGTGGCTCCACTCACGCTCTTACTCCTCGTCGTGCTCCCCGGCCGAGGGCTCCGTGCCCTCGGCCGCCTCGGCCTCGATCGACTCGGCCGACTCGACGACGCCCTCGGCGTCCTCGGCATTGTCGGCGTACTCGTCTTCGCTTCCCGCCTCGGCGTTCCGTGCGATGCCGACGACGGCATCGCGCTTGCCCAGGTTGATCAGCTGGACGCCCATGGTGTCACGGCCGGTCTCCCTGACTTCGTTGACTCGCGTACGAATCACACCGCCGGACAGCGTGATGGCGAGGATCTCGTCGGTCTCCTCGACCACCAGCGCGCCCACGAGCGAGCCGCGGTCCTCCACGATCTTGGCGGCCTTGATGCCGAGGCCGCCACGGCCCTGGACGCGGTACTCGTCGACGGGGGTGCGCTTCGCGTACCCGCCGTCGGTCGCGGTGAAGACGAAAGTACCGGGCCGGACGACATTCATCGAGAGAAGCTCGTCGTCCTCGCGGAAACTCATCCCCTTGACGCCCGAGGTGGCGCGTCCCATCGGACGCAGCGCGTCGTCGGTGGCGGTGAAGCGGATCGACTGCGCCTTCTTCGAGACGAGCAGCAGATCGTCCTCGGCCGACACCAGCTCGGCGCCGATCAGCTCGTCGTCGCTGCCGTCCTCGCGCTCCCGCAGGTTGATCGCGATGACACCGCCCGAGCGCGGGGAGTCGTAGTCCTTCAGCGCGGTCTTCTTCACCAGACCGGCCTTGGTGGCGAGCACCAGGTACGGCGCGGCCTCGTAGTCGCGGATCGCCAGGATCTGGGCGATCTGCTCGTCCGGCTGGAAGGCCAGCAGGTTGGCCACGTGCTGGCCGCGGGCGTCCCGGCCGGCGTCCGGCAGCTCGTACGCCTTGGCCCGGTAGACCCGGCCCTTGTTCGTGAAGAAGAGCAGCCAGTGGTGGGTGGTGGAGACGAAGAAGTGGTCGACGATGTCGTCCTGCTTCAGCTTCGTGCCGCGCACGCCCTTGCCGCCGCGCTTCTGCGAGCGGTAGTCCTCGGTCTTCGTGCGCTTCACATAGCCGCCACGCGTGATCGTGACGACGATGTCCTCCTCGGCGATCAGGTCCTCGATGGACATGTCACCGTCGAAGGGCACCAGCTTGGAGCGGCGGTCGTCGCCGAACTTCTCGACGATCGCGGTCAGTTCCTCGCTGACGATCGCGCGCTGCTTCTCCGGCGAGGCCAGGATCGCGTTGTACTCGTTGATCTTCGCCTGGAGCTCGTCGTGCTCGGCGACGATCTTCTGGCGCTCCAGGGCGGCGAGCCGGCGGAGCTGCATCTCCAGGATCGCGTTGGCCTGGATCTCGTCGATCGCCAGCAGGTCCATCAGGCCCGCGCGGGCGATCTCGACGGTCTCGCTGCGGCGGATGAGGGCGATGACCTCGTCGATCGCGTCGAGGGCCTTGAGCAGACCGCGCAGGATGTGGGCGCGCTCCTCGGCCTTGCGCAGCCGGAACCTGGTCCGGCGGACGATGACCTCGATCTGGTGCGTCACCCAGTGGCGGATGAACGCGTCGAGCGAGAGGGTGCGCGGCACGCCGTCGACGAGCGCCAGCATGTTCGCGCCGAAGTTCGTCTGCAGGTCGGTGTGCTTGTACAGGTTGTTGAGGACGACCTTGGCGACGGCGTCGCGCTTGAGCACGATGACCAGGCGCTGACCGGTCCGGGACGAGGTCTCGTCGCGGACGTCGGCGATGCCGCCGACCTTGCCGTCCTTCACCAGGTCGGCGATCTTCTGCGCGAGGTTGTCCGGGTTGACCTGGTAGGGCAGCTCGGTGACCACCAGGCACTGGCGGTTCTGGATCTCCTCGACCTCGACGACCGCACGCATCGTGATGGAGCCGCGGCCGGTGCGGTACGCCTCCTCGATGCCCTTGCGGCCGACGACGAGCGCGCCGGTGGGGAAGTCGGGGCCCTTGATGCGCTCGATGAGCGCGTCGAGGAGCTCCTCGTGCGAGGCCTCCGGGTTGGCCAGGTACCACTGGGCGCCGTCCGCGACCTCGCGCAGGTTGTGCGGCGGGATGTTGGTGGCCATGCCGACGGCGATGCCGGCGGAGCCGTTGACCAGCAGGTTCGGGAACCGGGCCGGCAGGACCGTCGGCTCCTGGTTGCGGCCGTCGTAGTTGTCCTGGAAGTCGACGGTCTCCTCGTCGATGTCCCGGACCATCTCCATCGACAGCGGCGCCATCTTGCACTCGGTGTAGCGCATGGCGGCGGCCGGGTCGTTGCCCGGGGAGCCGAAGTTGCCGTTGGAGTCGACGAGCGGCATGCGCATCGACCAGGGCTGGGCGAGGCGGACGAGCGCGTCGTAGATCGAGGTGTCGCCGTGCGGGTGGTACGTACCCATGACGTCGCCGACGACGCGGGCGCACTTGTAGAAGCCCTTCTCGGGCCGGTAGCCGCCGTCGTACATCGCGTACAGCACGCGCCGGTGGACGGGCTTGAGGCCGTCGCGCACGTCGGGCAGCGCGCGGGACACGATGACGGACATCGCGTAGTCGAGGTACGAACGCTGCATCTCGGTCTCGAGCCCGACGGGCTCGATCCGCAGCACGGGTTCCTGCTCTTCGGTGGTGCCGGAAGTGTTTTCGTCGGCCATTGCTGGTCGTCAGTCCTTTCGTACGGTCAGCTGAGACCGACTCAGATGTCGAGGAAGCGAACGTCCTTGGCGTTGCGCTGGATGAACGAGCGCCGTGCCTCGACGTCCTCGCCCATGAGCACCGAGAACAGGTCGTCGGCCTGGGCGGCGTCGTCCAGGGTGACCTGGCCGAGTACGCGGTGCTCGACGTCCATGGTGGTGACGCGCAGCTCCTCGGCGTTCATCTCGCCGAGACCCTTGAAGCGCTGGATCGAGTCTTCCCTGATCCGCTTGCCGTTCTGCTTGCCCAGCTCGACGAGCGCGTCGCGCTCCCGGTCCGAGTACGCGTACTCGAAGTCGTCCCGACCCCACTTGATCTTGTAGAGCGGCGGGCGGGAGAGGTAGACGTGACCGGCCTCGACCAGCGGCCGCATGAAGCGGAAGAGGAAGGTCAGCAGCAGGGTGTTGATGTGCTGACCGTCGACGTCGGCGTCCGCCATCAGGATGATCTTGTGATAGCGGAGCTTCTCGATGTCGAAGTCCTCGTGCACACCGGTGCCGAAGGCGGAGATCAGCGCCTGGACCTCGGTGTTCTGCAGGATCTTGTCGACGCGGGCCTTCTCGACGTTCAGGATCTTGCCGCGGATCGGCAGGATGGCCTGGTACATCGGGTTGCGGCCGGACTTGGCCGAGCCGCCGGCGGAGTCACCCTCGACGATGAAGATCTCGCACTTGGACGGGTCGTTCGACTGGCAGTCGGACAGCTTGCCCGGGAGGGACGCCGACTCCAGGAGGCCCTTGCGGCGGGTCAGGTCGCGCGCCTTGCGCGCGGCCACGCGCGCGGTGGCGGCCTGGATCGACTTGCGGATGATGTCCGCGGCCTCGTTCGGGTTGCGGTCCAGCCAGTCGTTGAGGTGCTCGTAGACCGCCTTCTGGACGAAGGTCTTGACCTCGGTGTTGCCCAGCTTGGTCTTGGTCTGGCCCTCGAACTGCGGCTCGCTCAGCTTGACCGAGATGATCGCCGTCAGACCCTCGCGGATGTCGTCGCCCGTGAGGTTGTCGTCCTTCTCGCGGAGCAGCTTCTTGTCGCGCGCGTACTTGTTGATCAGCGAGGTCAGCGCAGCGCGGAAGCCCTCCTCGTGCGTGCCGCCCTCGTGGGTGTGGATGATGTTGGCGAAGGAGTACACGCCCTCGCTGTAGCCGCTGTTCCACTGCATCGCGACCTCGAGGGACAGGTTCTTGTCCTTGTCCTCGGCGTCGAGGTCGATCACGGTGGGGTGGATCAGCTCGCCCTTGCGCGAGTTGAGGTACTTCACGAAGTCGACGATGCCGCCCTCGTAGTGGTACTTCACCGTGCGCGCGGTGGCCTCGGCGGTGGCCTCGGCGTCCGGGTCGTCGGCGCCGACCGTGGCCTTCGCGGACTCGCGCTCGTCGGTGAGCGTGATGGTGAGGCCCTTGTTGAGGAAGGCCATCTCCTGGAAGCGGCGCGAGAGCGTCTCGAAGGAGTACTCGGTGGTCTCGAAGATGTCCGGGTCGGCCCAGAAGGTCACCGACGTGCCGGTCTCCGAGGTCTCCTCGTGCTGGGCGAGCGGGGCCGTCGGGGCGCCCATCTTGTAGTCCTGCGTCCAGCGGTGGCCGTCCGTCTTGATCTCGACGGAGACCTTGGTGGACAGGGCGTTCACGACCGACACACCGACACCGTGCAGACCGCCGGAGACGGCGTAGCCGCCGCCGCCGAACTTGCCGCCCGCGTGCAGCACGGTCAGCACGACCTCGACGGCCGGCTTGCCCTCGGAGGCCACGATGCCCACCGGGATGCCACGGCCGTTGTCGACGACGCGCACGGCGCCGTCGGCCAGGATCGTCACGTCGATGGTGTCCGCGTGGCCGGCCAGGGCTTCGTCGACCGAGTTGTCGACGACCTCCTGCACCATGTGGTGCAGACCGCGCTCGCCGGTCGAGCCGATGTACATGCCAGGGCGCTTACGCACGGCATCCAGGCCCTCGAGTACCTGGATGTTGCTGGCGGTGTACTGGGTGTTCTCGTTGGGGTTGCCGGAATCGGCCACGAAGCGCCCTTTCTGGCACAGCACAGGCCGTTCTCCGGGCATACGGGAGCGGCTGCGTCGTTCGACATGTTCCGCAGGGTGGCGGGATTGTCTCCCAGTCTACCGGTACCGCTGACACTCATGGGGGTTTGCCGGTACCTGAATGCGCATGTGCCGCCCTGCGCGGGCGCGAGACGACTCCCCATATCCAGACAGGGGCTCCAGACGCCCCTGACGGCCACCCAGCGCTTCGGGCCGTAGCGCGTTGTGGGCAATCGCGGGCACGGCCCGTCCGCGCGGCGCCCGACCGCCCGGACCCGCACCACGAGAGCCCCGGGGCCCCGTCCTACCCGTACGTGTCCCCGGGCCCCACGGACCCCGGCGCCCGGAGCGGCCCGTACCCCCGCCGCGGCGCCCCCGGCCCCAGCACCTTGATCATCCGCACGGTGCCGTGCCCGAGGTCCTCGTTGAGCCGGGCCACCAGCGTCGGCGCCAGCAACCGCAGCTGCGTGGCCCAGGCCGTCGAATCGCACTGCACCGTCAGCACCCGCGCGTCCGGCTCGTCGTCGAACTTCAGCGGTACGCAGTGCTTCGCGAGGTCCTCGCCGACGATCTGCGGCCAGCGCCCCATGACCCCGCCGACCGCCGCCGGCGTCTCCCAGCCCCGCTCGGTGATCAGCCGGTTGATCGCGGCGCCGAGCGCCATCGGGTCGCGCCCGTCGGCGCGCGCGCCGGAGCGCAGCCCGCCCCCGCGCCGGGCCTGCTTCTTCTGCGCCGCCGCCGCGCCCCGCGCCTTCGCCTGCTCCTTGGCGGCGCGCAGCGCGACCCGGGCGAGGTCGACGCCCGACGGCTCGGGCACCGAGGGGGCCGCGGATGCCGCAGGCCTGTCCACAGACTGTGGAGAGTTCTCCTCGCTCATGCCCGTCACACCCGTTCCACCGTCCCGCCGGACACGGCGTACCGCGTGCCCACGAGCACGTCCGGCACGTCGTCGTCCACCGCCGCCGTGACGAGCACCTGCTCGCCCGGCGCCACCAGCTCCGCGAGCCGCTCGCGCCGTCGCGCGTCGAGCTCGGCGAAGACGTCGTCGAGGACGAGGACCGGCTCGTTGCCCTCGGACCTCAGCAGGTCGTACGAGGCGAGCCGCAGCGCCAGCGCGTACGACCAGGACTCGCCGTGGCTGGCGTACCCCTTCGCGGGGAGCTCGCCCAGCTTGAGGAGCAGCTCGTCCCGGTGGGGTCCGACGAGCGTGACGCCCCGCTCGATCTCCTGCTTGCGGACCTCGGCGAGGGCGGCGAGCAGCTGCTCGTACAGCTCCTCGCGGGTGTGCCCGGCGCCCGGCGCGGAGGGGCGGTACTCCAGGAGGATCGGTCCGCCGCCGGGCGCGAGCTGCTCGTACGCCTTGTCGGCGAGCGGCTGCAGTACGGCGATGAGGTCGAGCCGCTGGGCGAGCAGCTCGGCGCCGGCCCTGGCCAGGTGCTGGTCCCACACGTCCAGGGTGGACAGGTCCATGCCGCGGCCGCCGTGCCGCCGGGCCATCGCCGCCGACTTCAGGAGCGTGTTGCGCTGCTTGAGCACGCGCTCGTAGTCGGAGCGCACGCCCGCCATGCGCGGCGTGCGCGCCGTGATCAGTTCGTCGAGGAAGCGCCGGCGCTCGCCGGGGTCGCCCTTCACCAGGGCGAGGTCCTCGGGGGCGAACAGCACGGTCCGTACGATGCCGAGCACGTCACGCGGTCTGACCTGCGAGGACCTGTTGATACGGGCGCGGTTGGCCCGGCCCGGGTTGAGCTCCAGCTCGATCAGCTGGGACCGCTCGCCCTGGGTGACGGCCGCGCGGATGACCGCGCGCTCCGCTCCCATCCGGACGAGCGGGGCGTCGGAGGCGACGCGGTGGCTGCCGAGGTTGGCGAGATAGCCGACGGCCTCGACCAGATTGGTCTTGCCCTGGCCGTTCGCGCCCACGAAAGCGGTGACGCCCGGGTCGAGCGGAACCTCGACCCGGGCGTACGAGCGGAAGTCGGCCAGCGAGAGATGCGTGACGTGCATGGTGGGCGCCGACCTTCTTCCCCCGGCGGCTGTGCACCGCGGGGTGCACAGCCTGTGGATTACTTCTTCGTCTCGACCGCGTGGCCACCGAACTGGTTGCGCAGCGCGGCGATCATCTTCATCTGCGGGGAGTCGTCCTGACGGGAGGCGAACCGCGCGAACAGCGAGGCGGTGATCGCCGGGAGCGGGACGGCGTTGTCGATGGCGGCCTCGACCGTCCACCGGCCCTCGCCGGAGTCCGACGCGTAGCCCCGCAGCTTGTCCAGGTGCTCGTCCTCGTCGAGGGCGTTCACCGCGAGGTCGAGCAGCCAGGAACGGATGACCGTGCCCTCCTGCCAGGAGCGGAAGACCTCGCGCACGTCGGTGACGGAGTCGACCTTCTCCAGGAGCTCCCAGCCCTCGGCGTAGGCCTGCATCATCGCGTACTCGATGCCGTTGTGGACCATCTTCGCGAAGTGGCCGGCGCCGACCTTGCCCGCGTGGACCGAGCCGAACTCGCCCTCGGGCTTGAGCGCGTCGAAGATCGGCTGGACCTTCGCCACGTCCTCGGCGGAGCCGCCGTACATCAGCGCGTAGCCGTTCTCCAGGCCCCACACGCCGCCGGAGACGCCGCAGTCGACGAAGCCGATGCCCTTGGCGGCGAGCTCCTCGGCGTGCTTCTCGTCGTCCGTCCAGCGCGAGTTCCCGCCGTCCACGACGATGTCGCCGGGGGAGAGCAGATTCGCCAGCTCGTCGATGGTGGACTGGGTCGCGGCACCGGCCGGGACCATGACCCACACGACGCGCGGACCCTTGAGCTTGCCCACAAGCTCTTCGAGGCTGTGGACATCGGCGAGGTCCGGATTGCGGTCGTATCCGATGACGGTGTGGCCTGCGCGGCGGATGCGCTCACGCATGTTGCCGCCCATCTTGCCGAGACCGACGAGACCGAGCTCCATCAGAGATTCCTTAAGCGTCGTGTGCGGTTTACCCGGGTCCGAGCCTACGCCCGGACCCGGGTGCACACCTGTGGGGTCAGCCGCTCAGGCGATGCCCCCGTCGGCGGCGATCAGCCGCTCAGCCGCACCGGCATGATCAGGTACTTGTAGGCCTCGTCCGCCTCCGCGTCGAGCGCGGGCTTGCCGCTCAGCAGCGCCGGCTTCGTGGAGGTCGTGAAGGAGAGCTGGGCGACCGGGGAGTCGATCGCGCTCAGGCCGTCCAGGAGGAAGGTCGGGTTGAAGGCGATCGAGATGTCGTCGCCGTCCAGCTGCGCGTCCACACGCTCCACAGCCTGTGCGTCGTCGCTGGAGCCGGCCTCCAGGATGAGCACGCCCTGCTCGAAGCTCAGCCGGACCGGGGTGTTGCGCTCGGCGACCAGGGCCACGCGCTTCACGGCCTCCACGAAGGGGGCGGTCTCGATCACCGCGACCGAGTTGAACTCGGTCGGGAAGAGCGTCCGGTACTTCGGGAGGTCGCCCTCCAGGAGGCGGGTGGTGGTGCGGCGGCCCGCGCCCTCGAAGCCGATGAGGCCCTCGCCCTTGCCGGAGCCCGAGAGCGCCAGCGTCACCGTGTCGCCGCTGGTGAGCGCCTTGGCGGTGTCCAGGAGGGTCTTCGCGGGCACCAGGGCGACCGCGGAGGCGTCCGGGGACTCCGGCTTCCACAGGAACTCGCGGACCGCGAAGCGGTAGCGGTCGGTGGAGGCCAGGGTGACCGTGTCGCCCTCGATCTCGATGCGCACACCGGTGAGGACGGGCAGCGTGTCGTCACGGCCGGCGGCGATGGCCACCTGCGCGGCGGCGGAGGCGAAGACCTCACCGGGGACGGTGCCGGTCGCGGTGGGCATCTCCGGCAGCGCCGGGTACTCCTCCACAGGCAGGGTGTGGAGGGTGAAGCGGGAGGAGCCGCAGACGACGGTCGCCCGTACACCGTCTGTGGAGATCTCCACGGGACGGTTGGGGAGGGCGCGGCAGATGTCGGCGAGCAGCCGGCCGGAGACGAGGACGGTGCCGTCCTCCTCCACCTCGGCCTCGACCGAGACTCGCGCGGAGACCTCGTAGTCGAAGCTCGAGAAGCTCAGGGCGCCGTCCTCGGCCTTCAGCAGAAGGCCTGCGAGCACGGGCGCCGGCGGACGGGCCGGGAGGCTGCGGGCCACCCAGGCCACCGCCTCCGCGAGTACATCGCGCTCCACCCGGATCTTCACCGGAACCGCCTCCTGCTGTTGCTGGCTCTTCGTCGACTGCGGGAACCAGTCTGACGTACGCCACAGACACTCGGTGCGGCTCGGGGTCAAGTCGCGACAAGAGCGCGTCGGAGCTCCGGCGCCGAGTTGTGCACAGGCCCCACTTCGAAACGGATTCCTAGCTAACTCTATGTGGGAGTAGTAGTAGGGCCTGTGGAAACCGTGGATAACGCCGTTCGCGCAGGTCAGTCCAGGTTTTTTGTCCACCGAGGCTGTGGGTGGAACCAGTGGAAAACCGTGGGTGTCTGTGGACACCCGAAAGTTCTGCACAGCCGATACACAGGCCATGGGGAGTTCTCCCCAGCGCTGTCCCCAGCTTTCCCCAGGTTCCCCACAGCCCAAACGTCTCCCTTGGTGTGACGGCTTTCACTCGACCCGGTGAGCGGGGGTGTTTCGTTGCCGAACAGTGGACAGCGGTGTGGAGAAGCTGTGGGCAACCGTCCGCAGCCTGTGGGCAGCCGGTGGACAACCTTCGGGACCCCCTGTGGACGGAAGATTCATCCACAGCCTGTGGAGAACAGTTGCCAACAATTCCACAAGGGTCTGACCTGGGGTGATGCTCTGTCACCAGGCCTGCCTGTGGACACAATCCGGATAACTCGACAGTCCCCACCCTGTGGACGGGAGATCATCCCGCAATCTGTGGAGAACCCGCCACCGGAACGAAGTAATCGAACGGGCCGGGGGACGGGGTGGGGACAGCAGGGGGCCGGCAGGGGACGGAGGGAACGCCGAAGGGCGCCCCGGGAGGTGTCCCGGAGCGCCCTTCGAGAGGCTCTGACGGCCCTGCGGCGGGCCCGCGTCAGCCGTTCTTGATGCGGTTGGTGAGCTCGGTGACCTGGTTGTAGATGGAGCGCCGCTCCGCCATCAGGGCACGGATCTTCCGGTCCGCGTGCATCACCGTCGTGTGGTCGCGGCCGCCGAACTGCGCGCCGATCTTCGGCAGCGACAGGTCCGTGAGCTCACGGCACAGGTACATGGCGATCTGCCGGGCCGTCACCAGGACGCGGCTGCGCGAGGATCCGCAGAGGTCCTCCACCGTCAGACCGAAGTAGTCGGCGGTGGCCGCCATGATCGCGGGAGCGGTGATCTCCGGCGCGCTGTCCTCGCCGCCCGGGATCAGGTCCTTGAGGACGATCTCGGTCAGCCCGAGGTCCACCGGCTGCCGGTTGAGGCTCGCGAAGGCCGTCACCCGGATCAGCGCGCCCTCCAGCTCACGGATGTTCCGCGAGATCCGGGACGCGATGAACTCGAGCACCTCCGGCGGAGCGTTGAGCTGCTCCTGCACCGCCTTCTTGCGGAGGATCGCGATGCGCGTCTCCAGCTCGGGCGGCTGCACATCGGTGGTGAGGCCCCACTCGAAGCGGTTGCGGAGCCGGTCCTCCAGGGTCACCAGCTGCTTGGGCGGCCGGTCCGAGGAGAGCACGATCTGCTTGTTCGCGTTGTGCAGCGTGTTGAAGGTGTGGAAGAACTCCTCCTGCGTCGACTCCTTGCTCGCCAGGAACTGGATGTCGTCGACGAGCAGGATGTCCACATCGCGGTAGCGCTTGCGGAAGGCGTCGCCCTTGCCGTCGCGGATCGAGTTGATGAACTCGTTGGTGAACTCCTCGGAGCTCACGTACCGCACGCGCGTGCCCGGGTAGAGGCTCCGCGCGTAGTGCCCGATCGCGTGCAGCAGGTGCGTCTTGCCGAGGCCCGACTCGCCGTAGATGAAGAGCGGGTTGTACGCCTTCGCCGGCGCCTCGGCGACCGCGACGGCGGCCGCGTGCGCGAACCGGTTCGAGGAACCGATGACGAAGGTGTCGAAGAGGTACTTGGGGTTCAGCCGCGCGTGCTGCTCGTTCGGGCCGCCGGCGCCCTGCCCGGAGGACGAGGAGCCGTGACCGCCGCCCGGCACGCCGCCGGGCCCCGGGACCGGACCGCCGGGGCGGGGGCCCGGACGGGGACCGTGGTTCTGCGGGTCGGGCAGCTCGGCGCGCTCGGGCCGCGGCGTCTCGTAGCCGCGGGCCGGCTCGTCGTAACGGGCCCCCCGGGACTGCTCGGGACCGGCCGGGCCGCTGGGACCGGTGTACGGGGCGCGCTCCTGGTAGCCGCCGAGTCGCGGCTGCTGCCAGGAGAGGTCCTCCTGGGTGCGCGGCCAGGCGCCGGGGTCGGGCCGCTGCGGCTGCTGGTAGTCCGGGTAGGCCGGGCGCGCGGTGGGCAGGCCGTCGTCGGGCATCGGCCGGTGGCCGTAGCCCTCGTACTTCTCGTACGGCTCGGGCTGCGCGCGCTCGTCGTAGCGCGGCTGCGGCGACTGCTGGACCGGGGGAGCCGGCGGCGTCGGCTCGCCGACGGAGTCGTCGACGGTGATCGCGATCCGGATCGGCCGGCCGCACTCACGGCTGAGGGTCTCGCTGATCAGCGGGGCGAGCCGGCCCTCCAGGACCCGCTTCCCCCACTCGTTGGGCACGGCGAGCAGAGCCGTGTCCGCGACCAGGGCGAGCGGCTGGCAGCGCTCGATCCACTGTTTGTCCTTGGGCTCGATCCCCTGCTGGCCCTCGGCGAGAAGCTGCTCGAGGACACGCGGCCAGACTGCGGCAAGATCGGCAGGTACGTCAGCCACAGGGCACGCTTTCTCGCAGGTCCCACGAAGGTGTGGTTCTCGGGGACGGTGGGTCGAAGTCCATGAGGACGGGTCCACCCGGGACAGGTGAGGACAGAACGGAAAAAGATTACGGAGACCGTTCACGGTAGTCGGGCCGGATGACGTGGTTCAAGTTGTTGTCCACAGCCTGTGCACAATGGGGGGTGCAGACAGGTCGGTTTGACCGGATGGCGTAGCCGCGCGTACCGTAACCAGGTCGAGTTGTCGATGGCTGCTGCCGCCTGCCTCCGATGGGCAAAGATCACGCACAGTGATCGTGTAGCGGTGCACTCGGGCGTATTGCGAGCTACTCGTGGGCGCACGGTGACAGCCAGGCGATGTCCCGCCATCTACGAATCATTTCTGGAGCCCCCGAGTGAGCAAGCGCACCTTCCAGCCGAACAACCGTCGTCGCGCGAAGACCCACGGCTTCCGCCTGCGCATGCGCACCCGTGCCGGCCGCGCCATCCTGGCGAACCGCCGTGCCAAGGGTCGCGCGAGCCTGTCCGCCTGATCCACTTAAACAGGTCATGACGTGCTGCCTACCGAGAATCGGCTGAGGCGGCGCGAGGACTTCGCAACCGCGGTACGCCGAGGGCGCCGGGCTGGTCGCCCGCTCCTCGTCGTCCACCTGCGCAGCAGTGCAACGGACCCGCACGCGCCTGGGGAGAGCGCTCCCCCGACGCGTGCGGGTTTCGTCGTGAGCAAGGCCGTGGGCGGTGCGGTCGTACGCAACCAGGTGAAGCGACGCCTGCGCCATCTCGTCCGCGACCGCATCGACGAGCTGCCCCCCGGTAGCCTGGTGGTCGTACGGGCGTTGCCCGGAGCCGGCGACGCCGACCACGCACAGCTGGCCCGAGACCTGGACGCCGCTCTCCAGCGGCTGCTGGGAGGGGGCACGCGATGAAGTACCCGCTGCTGGCTCTCATCAAGCTGTACCAGTGGACGATCAGCCCTCTCCTGGGCCCCGTCTGCCGGTACTACCCGTCGTGTTCCCACTACGGATTCACGGCCATCGACCGGCATGGCGCGATCAAGGGCACGGCCCTGACCGCCTGGCGGATCCTGCGGTGCAACCCGTGGTCGCCCGGCGGTGTGGATCACGTCCCCCCGCGCAAGCGCCCCCGCTGGCACGAGATGCTGCGGAACGCGCTGCGCGGCGACAAGGGCGGGTTCCCCGCCGAGACGAGCCCGGCCGCCGAGACCTCGCCCAATGCTCAAGGAGCCTGATTAGTGGACACGATTGCCAGTCTGTTCAGCTTCATCACCTGGCCCGTTTCCTGGGTCATCGTCCAGTTCCACAAGATGTACGGGGCGATCTTCGGTCCTGACACGGGCTGGGCCTGGGGTCTCTCCATCGTGTCCCTCGTGGTGCTGATCCGCATCTGCCTGATCCCGCTCTTCGTGAAGCAGATCAAGTCGACGCGGAACATGCAGGCGCTCCAGCCGAAGATGAAGGCGATCCAGGAGCGCTACAAGAGCGACAAGCAGCGTCAGTCCGAAGAGATGATGAAGCTGTACAAGGAGACGGGCACCAACCCGCTCTCCTCGTGCCTTCCCATCCTGGCGCAGTCGCCGTTCTTCTTCGCGCTGTACCACGTGCTGTCGGCCATCGCCAACGGCCAGACCATCGGCGTCATCAACCAGTCGCTGCTGGAGAGCGCCCGTCAGGCCCACATCTTCGGTGCCCCGCTGGCCGCCAAGTTCACGAACAGCGCCGCCGAGGTCGAGGCTCTCGGTGCCTCGATCACCGATGTGCGCATCGTCACCGCGGTCATGATCATCATGATGTCGGCCTCGCAGTTCTTCACCCAGCGCCAGCTGATGATGAAGAACGTCGACCTCTCCGTGAAGACGCCGTACATGCAGCAGCAGAAGATGCTCATGTACATCTTCCCGCTGATCTTCGCCGGCATGGGCATCAACTTCCCCGTCGGTGTCCTCGTCTACTGGCTGACCACCAACGTGTGGACCATGGGCCAGCAGATGTACGTGATCAACCAGAACCCGACGCCGGGCAGCAAGGCCCAGGACGCCTACCTGCAGCGCCTGCTCAAGAGCGTCACGCAGCACGGTGAGGTCCGCGGCCGCCGCCGGAAGAACATCGTCAAGGTGATCGTCGCCAAGGGCGGCGACCGCAACGAGAACGAGCGCCGCTTCTTCACGGGCCTCTCCAAGGCCGGCTTCGCCGCCCAGGCCGACGGCACCGTGATCAAGGGCGACACCCTCGTGGTCGAGGCCGAGGGCGGTGCCGCCGCCAAGCGCCAGCAGCCCAAGCGCCAGACCAAGGCGCAGCGCCAGGCCTCCGCGGCCCCGCAGTCCCCGGCGAAGGACACCGAGGCCGACGAGTCGGCGGAGACCACCGAGGAGAGCGTCTCGGACACCGAGCCGAAGACCTCGCTGGAGAAGAAGCCGGAGACCCCCGCCAAGGGCGGCACGCAGGGTCAGTCCTCCGGCCGCAGCCGCGCCAGCTCGGGCGGCAACCGCCAGCGCAAGGGCCAGCAGCGGCCCAAGCACCCGTCCTCCAAGAAGTAAGCCCTCCCAGAAGCAAGAAGGAGTCCATCCGTGACGGAAGGCACCACCTCCGCCGCCGCCGAGGGTGGCGACACCCTGACCCGCCTGGAGCAGGAGGGTGAGATCGCGGCCGACTACCTCGAAGGCCTGCTCGACATCGCCGATCTCGACGGCGACATCGACATGGACGTCGAGGCGGACCGGGCCGCGGTCTCGATCATCAGCGACTCCGGCAGCCGCGACCTGCAGAAGCTCGTGGGCCGCGACGGCGAGGTCCTGGAGGCGCTCCAGGAGCTGACGCGCCTTGCCGTGCACCGCGAGACCGGTGACCGCAGCCGACTGATGCTCGACATCGCCGGCTTCCGGGCCAAGAAGCGCGCCGAGCTCGCCGAGCTGGGCGCCAAGGCCGCGGCCGAGGTGAAGGCCAACGGCCAGCCGGTCAAGCTGGACCCGATGACGCCGTTCGAGCGCAAGGTCGTGCACGACGCGATCGCCGCCGCCGGTCTGCGCAGCGAGTCCGAGGGCGAGGAGCCGCAGCGCTTCGTCGTCGTGCTCCCGGCCTGAACCCTCACGTAGTCTCGGCCCCGTCTGTTCGCAGGCGGGGCCGATCTTTGTCAGCCTTGATAGTCAGCCACCACAGTGCGCTCGCACGCGAGGCGTGCGGTACGGAAGGACGGTTCCCGTGACGGAGGCAGCGGAGCTCCCCGAGGTGCCGGAGCAGGCGCTCCCCGAAGCGCCGGAGCAGGCGCGGACAGTCTTCGGTGAGTACTTCCCGGAGGCCGTGCGGTACGCGGAGCTGCTCGCGGACGCGGGTGTGAAGCGTGGTCTGATCGGCCCGCGCGAGGTCCCGCGTCTCTGGGAGCGTCACCTGCTGAACTGTGCCGTCCTCTCGGAGGTCGTCCCCGAGGGCGTCACCGTCTGCGATGTGGGCTCGGGCGCCGGTCTGCCCGGCATCCCGTTGGCTCTGGTCCGGCCCGACCTGAAGATCACCCTTCTGGAGCCGCTCCTGCGCAGGACGAACTTCCTCCAGGAGGTCGTCGAGCTGCTCGGCCTCGACCACGTGACCGTGGTCCGGGGGCGCGCGGAGGAGATGCTCGGCAAGATCACGCCCGTGCACGTGGTGACCGCCCGCGCGGTGGCGCCGCTCGACCGGCTGGCCGGCTGGGGCGTCCCCCTGCTGCGTCCGTACGGAGAGATGCTGGCGCTCAAGGGCGATACCGCGCAGGAGGAGATCGACGGTGCTCGCGCCGCGCTCTCCCGGCTCGGTGTGGTGGAGGCCTCGGTTCTGCAGGTGGGTGAGGGGATCGTCGATCCGATGACCACGGTCGTCCGGGTGGAGGTCGGCGAGAGCCCCGGCGGTGTGCGGTTCGCGGCCAAGCGGGCCAAGGCCGCCCGCACCAGCAAGACCCGTCGGCGCCGCTGAGCGCCTGATACGTACCATTTCGGAGTGTCGAACGGTCCCGGCCGGGCGGCAGCGGCATGGTGTTTCACGTGAAACGTCGCTCACTGCTGCAGGGGATCATCAGCCGCGGTCGCGCGGCTGCCACGCCCCGGGACCGTAGGCCCCGTGTGAAGCCACTCGCGAGGGTTACGGAGTTGTCCACAGAGGTGGATTCACCCACAGAACCACCGGCCTCGCTGGTTCACGACACCGAAAGCATGGCAGGCTCTCCTCATCGCGAGCCTGAAGCCGAGGAGAGTGAATCCTTGCGGTCCGACGCCAACATCGCGGGACCGATGACCGATCCGGTCCCCGGTCCCCGAACCGAATCGGCGGGGGAGGATGTTTCACGTGAAACACCGCCCCCGATGGACGACACCCCCATCGGTCGTGCTGCCCAGCTGGCAGTAGAGGCACTGGGTCGTGCCGGTGAGGGACTTCCCCGCCCGGCCCGGACTCGTGTGATGGTGGTCGCCAACCAGAAGGGCGGCGTGGGCAAGACGACCACGACGGTCAACCTTGCCGCCTCCCTGGCGCTGCACGGTGCCCGGGTCCTGGTCATCGACCTGGACCCGCAGGGCAACGCCTCGACGGCACTGGGCATCGACCACCACGCCGAGGTCCCCTCGATCTACGACGTGCTGGTGGACAGCAAGCCGCTCTCCGACGTGGTGCAGCCGGTCAAGGACGTCGAGGGCCTCTTCTGCGCCCCCGCCACCATCGATCTCGCCGGCGCGGAGATCGAGCTGGTGTCGCTGGTGGCGCGTGAGAGCCGACTCCAGCGCGCGATCCAGGCCTATGAGCAGCCGCTGGACTACATCCTGATCGACTGCCCGCCCTCGCTCGGCCTCCTCACGGTCAACGCGATGGTGGCGGGCGCGGAGGTACTGATCCCGATCCAGTGCGAGTACTACGCGCTGGAGGGACTCGGGCAGCTCCTGCGGAACGTCGACCTGGTCCGCGGGCACCTCAACCCGGCGCTCCACGTCTCGACGATCCTGCTCACCATGTACGACGGCAGGACGAGGCTCGCCTCCCAGGTCGCCGAGGAGGTGCGCAGCCACTTCGCCGAGGAGGTGCTGCGGACCAGCATTCCGAGGTCCGTCCGCATCTCGGAGGCGCCGAGTTACGGGCAGACGGTCCTCACCTACGACCCGGGCTCCAGCGGCGCCCTGTCGTATCTCGAAGCGGCCCGTGAGATCGCCCTGCGGGGGGTCGCCGTGCACTACGACCCGCAGCACGCCCATGTAGGGCACCAGAACAACCAGCGCAGCATGTCGGAGGGGATCCAGTGAGTGAGCGACGTAGGGGATTGGGGCGTGGGCTCGGTGCGCTGATTCCTGCTGCTCCCCAGGAACGACAGGTGGAGCGGGGGGTGGCCGCCGCGAAGCTGGCGACGCTGCCGCAGAGCCCGAAGGCCCCGGAGTCGTCGCCGACGTGGAACGAGCCCGCGCCGGTGGCCCTGCCGGAGCCTCCGGCAGGGGCCTACTTCACCGAGCTTCCGATCGATGCCATCGTTCCCAACCGGCATCAGCCCCGTGAGGTCTTCGACGAGGACGCCCTCGCGGAGCTCGTCACCTCCATCAAGGAGGTCGGCCTGCTCCAGCCCGTGGTCGTGCGCAAGGTCGAGGCCGACCGCTACGAGCTCGTCATGGGTGAGCGCCGTCTGCGGGCGTCGACGACGGCGGGCCTTGAGCGGATTCCGGCGATCGTCCGGGACACCGACGACGAGAAGATGCTCCTGGACGCGCTCCTGGAGAACCTGCACCGGTCCCAGCTGAACGCGATCGAAGAGGCCCACGCCTACGAGCAGCTGCTCAAGGACTTCGGCTGCACCCACGACCAGCTCGCGGAGCGGATCGGACGTTCCCGCCCGCAGATCTCCAACACGCTGCGTCTGCTGCGCCTCTCCCTGCCGGTGCAGCGCCGGGTCGCCGCCGGCGTGCTCTCCGCCGGACACGCACGGGCCCTGCTCGGCGTGGAGGACCAGGACGCCCAGGACAAGCTGGCGTACCGGATCGTCTCCGAAGGCCTCTCGGTGCGCAGCGTCGAGGAGATCGTGAGTCTCATGGGCTCCGAGGAGTCCGCGTCCACGGTCAAGCCGAAGGGGCCGCGGGCCGGTGCCCGTGTCTCGCCCGCGCTCACGGACCTCGCTTCCCGGCTCTCGGACCGCTTCGAGACCCGGGTGAAGGTCGACCTGGGGCAGAAGAAGGGCAAGATCGTCGTCGAGTTCGCCTCGATGGAGGACCTGGAGCGGATCCTCTCGACCCTGGCTCCCGGTGAGGGAAGGGTCCTGGACCAGAAGAAGGCCGAGGGCTGATCCCCTCTCCCCCTGAGGCCGCCGAGGGCGGGCCGTGCTCCGGTCTTCACCGGAACGCGGCCCGCCCTTTGCTCATGAGCGGTATCGCCCCGATCGCCCGATCGATACGATTCCGAAAGGCGTATCCGTGCTCGATGGCGAGGGAAACGAGGAGCAGCCGTGGGGCGTCGGCTCGTACCGCTCACGCTGGACAACCTTCCGGATCTCCCCAAGCGGTGTCGCTCCTGTGTGTTCTGGGAGCTCGACCCGGTCAGTGGTGAGGCGGCCGTGAAGGCGGGGCGCCCGGAGGTGGAGAAGGAGGCCTGGATCTCGGCCGTTCTCCTGGAGTGGGGTTCCTGCGGCCGGGTGGTCTATGTCGACGAGGTGCCGGTCGGTTACGTCCTCTACGCTCCCCCGGCCTATGTGCCGCGTTCGACGGCCTTTCCCACGAGCCCCGTGGCGGCGGACGCCGTCCAGCTGATGACGGCGTGGATCATGCCGGGCTATCAGGGGCAGGGCCTGGGGCGGGTGATGGTGCAGACCGTGGCCAAGGACGTGATGAGGCGGGGCTTCAAGGCGATCGAGGCGTTCGGGGACGCCCGGTGGAAGGAGCCGGCCTGTGTGCTGCCGGCCGACCATCTCCTCGCGGTGGGCTTCAAGACCGTTCGTCCGCACCATGCCTTTCCCCGGCTGAGGCTGGAGCTCAGGACGACGCTCTCCTGGAAGGAGGACGTCGAGATGGCCCTGGACCGTCTGCTCGGCGCCGTGCAGAAGGAGCCCGCGCTCCGGCCGCTCTAGGCGCGCGGAGAACGAGAACGGCCCGCCCCCTGTCGGGGACGGGCCGTTTCACGTGAAACAGAGGAGCATCAGCCCGCGACGAAGGGCTCCAGGTCGCGCAGGATGGCCGCCTTCGGCTTGGCGCCGACGATGGTCTTCACGACCTCGCCACCCTGGTAGACGTTGAGCGTCGGGATCGACATGACGCCGTACTTGGCAGCCGTGGCCGGGTTCTCGTCGATGTTGAGCTTCACGACCTCGATCTCGCCGTGCTCGGCGGCGATGGCCTCCAGCGACGGGGCGATCTGACGGCACGGGCCGCACCAGGCCGCCCAGAAGTCCACCAGGACGGGCTTGTCGCTGTTGAGGACGACCTCGTCGAAGTCTGCGTCGGTCACGTTCTTCAGGGCGCCGGCCACGGCGACCTCCTTCTTTCGCGGGGTGTGGGGTGGGGAGGGACGGGGGTCAGACCGCGGGGGTCTCGGCCAGCTTCTCGCTGTCGGCGAGGGCGGCCAGGAAGCGCTCGGCGTCCAGCGCGGCGGAGCAGCCGGTGCCGGCGGCCGTGATGGCCTGACGGTAGGTGTGGTCGACGACGTCACCGGCGCCGAAGACACCCGTGAGGTTCGTGCGGGTCGAGGGGGCGGCGACCTTGAGGTAGCCCTCCTCGTCCAGGTCCAGCTGGCCCTTGAAGAGCTCGGTCCGGGGGTCGTGGCCGACGGCGATGAAGAGGCCGGTGACGGGGAGCTCGCGGGTCTCGCCGGTCTTCGTGTCGCGCAGGGTCAGACCGCTGAGCTTCTGCTCGCCGTGGATCGTGGTGACCTCGCTGTCCCAGGCGAAGGAGATCTTCGGGTCGGCGAAGGCGCGCTCCTGCATGGCCTTGGAGGCGCGCAGGGTGTCCCGGCGGTGGACGATCGTGACGGACTTGGCGAAGCGCGAGAGGAAGGTGGCCTCCTCGATCGCGGTGTCGCCGCCGCCGACGACGGCGATGTCCTGGTCCTTGAAGAAGAAGCCGTCGCAGGTGGCGCACCAGGAGACACCGCGGCCGGAGAGCACGTCCTCGTTGGGGAGGCCGAGCTTGCGGTGCTGGGAGCCGGTGGTGACGATGACGGCCTTGGCGCGGTGCACGGTGCCGGCGGTGTCGGTGACGGTCTTGATGTCACCGGTCAGGTCGACGGCGACGACGTCGTCCGGGACCAGCTCGGCGCCGAAGCGCTCGGCCTGGGCCCGCATGTTGTCCATGAGGTCCGGGCCCATGATGCCGTCACGGAAACCGGGGAAGTTCTCGACCTCGGTGGTGTTCATCAGCGCGCCACCGGCGGTGACGGCACCTTCGAAGACCAGGGGGTTCAGCGACGCTCGGGCCGTGTAGAGCGCAGCGGTGTAACCCGCGGGCCCGGAGCCGATGATGATCACGTTACGGACGTCGCTCACGGGTTTCTTCCTCGTCTCTGCAGACTGCCACTGCCTACGGGGGCGGTTGTCTCGGTCGCTCTCACCCCACCCAACGGATCCTAAGGGGCGTGCATTCCCGAGACCGCCGCGCGGCACCGTGGCCGGGCAGGGAGAGAGGTCAGGAGCGAGGGTACGTCTGACTGAGCAGGACCTCGGCGGCCGGGTTTCCGCTTCCCGTGGGCCGTTCGGCACAGGAGGCGTCGAGCACATAGGCCTGGACCCGTGTGCCGTCCTCCGGATCGGTCATGACGAGCAGATAGGCGGGTGTTCCCCGGTACTCCCCCCGCTCGTAGCCGAGCACCGCCTCGCTGCGGCCGGTGCCGGCCAGCACACAGCCGGGGACGGCACTGTTCCCCGTACTACGGGAGGCGTCGCCACCGGTCTCGGTGGACATGGACTCGGGCCCGACCCCCTGGGCGGTCTTGGGAGCGCGACTCTCGGCCAGCAGGGCGTGGACGCGGTCCTCGACGGGTGCGCCGGAGAAGGGGCTGAGGGGCGCGCTCGCGAGCGTGTCGGCCTTCTCGGCGCCGTGGTCCGCCGTGCTCCCGGCGGTCACATCGCCCACCTGGCTGAGGTACAGGCTCGTGCCGAGCACCACGGCTCCGAAGGCGGCGCCGATCGCGGAGAGCAGTGCGATCCGGCGACGGCGGGGCCTGCCGGGGCGACCGGGGCCGGTACCCGCCCGAGGGCGTCCGGCAGGACGGTCCGTGGCCGGGGAGGGGTGCGTGGTCTCGCCCGGGGAGCGCGATGTTTCACGTGAAACAGGGGTGTCGCTCTCCGGAGAGGTGGCGTCGAGGAGGGCTTCGGCGGCCAGGGCGGCGTCGATCCGTCCGGCGATCTCGGCGGGCATGCGGGGCGGTCCGGGCAGGGTGCCGAGGAGGCCCCGGATCTCCTCCAGGGAGGCCCTCACGTCCGCGCAGAGGGGACAGCCGTCCAGGTGCCGTCGTACGGCCGCCGAGCGGGTCGGTGAGAGCAGCCCCTCGGTCAGATCGGAGATCTCCGAGACGTCCGGGTGCTGTGTGGTGTCGGCCCTGCCGGCCGTGGAAGTCACGTGCGCCCACCTCCGCCCTTCACAGCAGCTGGATCTGTCGGTCCGGTATCCGTCGGCCCCGGCACCGGTGGGACGGATGTCCCCGGCGTCCGGTTCCTTCCCCCTTCGGTGGCCTCGTTACCCACGGTGTCGACGCGCAGATGAGTGACCATCGGAAGGAGGCGTGCCCGCCCGCGCGCGCAGCGGCTCTTCACGGTCCCGGTCGGGACGCCGAGAATACGGGCCGCCTCCGCGACCGGGTATCCCTGCATGTCGACCAGGACGAGCGCGGCCCGCTGGTCCTCCGGAATCGAGGCGAGCGCGACCAGGAGCTGCCGGTGGAGGTCCTGGCGCTCCACGGGCGCCTCGGCCGACTCGTGCGGGTCGAGGAGCTGCTCGAAGCGGTCGGTGTCGTCGACGGGCGAGGTCCTGCGGGAGGCGGTCTTGCGGGCCCGGTCGAGACAGGCGTTCACCGTGATGCGGTGCAGCCAGGTCGTGACGGCCGACTGGCCACGGAAGGTGTGCGCGGCCCGAAAGGCGGAGATCAGCGCGTCCTGCACCGCGTCAGCGGCCTCCTCGCGGTCCCCCAGCGTCCGCAGCGCCACCGCCCACAACCGATCCCGATGCCGCCGAACGAGCTCACCGAAGGCGTCCGGGTCTCCGGCGACATGGCGGGCGAGGAGTTCCTCGTCCGCCGCCGTCCGGGGGTCGTCAGCCGGAGGCGCCACGGTTCCCCTCCTCGATCGGCAGCCGTGCAGGCATTCAATCCGGTCCGTGCCCGGAAGTAAATGAGCGCCGAGCTGGGCTCGGCGCTCATGGAGGGTGCGAGGTGGTGCCTACGGGGCGGTGCCCTGGAAGGACACGTTCGTGATGGCCTGCTTGTAGCCGGGGCCGAAGTACTGGTCACCGCCGGCGTACGGCGCGGAGGTCAGCCAGAGGAGCACGTAACGCGTCTTGACCGGCGTCTTCGTCTCCGGCTTCGCCGTCGTGTCCGAGGTCTCGACCGTGGCGATCCGCTTCATCGACTCCACGGAACCCGAGGGGTTCAGCGAGTCCGTCGCGTACAGGGTGATCGCGGTCTGCGGGCCGCCGTAGCGGAGCGCTATGGACGCCGACGTCACGTTCTGCTCGCTGCCCAGGTCGTAGACGATGCCGACGCCCTGCTTGTAGGGGGCGAGGACGGGGCCGTCCTGGAACGTCCTGGTGCGCCAGTACGTGGAGCTGTCGGTGTCGTACGTGTTGGCGACCTCGCTCGCGTCCTGCGCCCTGCCGTCGGGGGCGTACTCCTCGGCCCCCTGGATGGCGAGCGGCTTCGGCGGCTTGGGCTTCTCGTCGTCGAGCGTCGGCTGGACGGTGGGCGTCTTGTCGGTGCTCTTCGGCTGGAGCAGCCGGTCCGCGATCTGCCAGCTGCCGAGGCCGAGGGCGGCGATGAGGAGGGCCGAGACGGCCCACTTCATCGCGCGGCCCGTGCGGCTCTGGAGCGGGGGCGGCGGGACGACGACCGGCTGGGTGATCACGGGACGCGGCTGGGGGCGGCCGTAGGTGCCCTGCTGGTACGTCGTCTGCTGGTACTCGGGCGGGGGCGTGAACTCCGGCTCCGGCGGCCTGACGCGCGGCATCGCCGCCACGGCCTTGGCCAGCTCGTCCGGAGTGGTGCAGGGCGGCTCCTGCCGCGAGGCGGTGGCCCCGTCGTTGGCGAGGGCGCGCATGGCGATCTCGGAGAGGCCGCGGTGGACGCCGGCACGGACCTGGTCCGGCGGCAGCAGCCCGACGCCCTTGGGCAGCCCGGAGAGCCCATGGGCGTCGCTGTCGTACGGCCAGCGCTGGGTGAGCGCGGCGTACAGCAGGGCGCCGATGGCCTCGGTGTCGGTGCGCTGCGGACGCTCGGCGGTGATGCCGCGCAGGGCGGCGTTCACGGCCAGGCCTCGGATCCGGTACTGGCCGGTGGAGCTGCGCAGGACCGCGCTCGGGGTGAGCCGGAGGTGGGCGAGGCCCTCGCGGTGGGCGGCGGCCATGGCCTGGGAGACCTGGCTGACGAGCTGGTAGGCGTCATGGGGCTCCAGCGGGCCGGTCGCGAGCAGCGCGGTGAGCTCGGTGGAGTCCGGCAGCCACTCGTGCACCACGTACACGAGGTCGTTCTCCTCGACGGCGTCGAGGACCTGGACGAACCGGGGGTCGCCGAGGAGGGCCGAGGAGCGGGCCGCGGCCAGGACCGACCGGGCCCGGGGGTGGTCGGCCGGCAGCAGGTGGACCCCGACCGCACGGCGCAGTTTCTCGTCGACGGCACGCCAGCTGCTGAAGCCGTCCAGACGGGTGACGCACTCCTCCAGCCGGTAGCGTCTGGCCAGTTTGTGGCCGCTGTGCAGTTCGGGTGCCGTGATGGAGGGCTGCTCGCCGCTCTTTCGTTCGACCGCCTTGCTCTCCGTGGGCTCGGCGGTCTTCTCCGCCGTCTTCTGCTCTTCCGCCACCCCGTCGGTCGCGGCCGTGTCCGCCTTGGCGGTCAGCGGGTCGTCACCGCTGTTGTCGGCCACGTCGACGGCAGCCGTGCTACGTTCCGCCACCGTCGTTCCTGCCTCCCCATCCGTTGCGCCACATCCAACAGCCAAGCCAATTGTGCCCACAGTCGGACGCTATGCACGACACGCGATCCCCGCCGATGGTTGTGCGGGACCGCCGGTTCAGCGTCCCAGACGTCCGCGGACCATGCCGACCAGGGTGTTCAGTTCCGTGATCCGCATGCGCTTCGCCGCGACGAAGAAGACGCCGAGGAGGGCAGCCCCGCCGACCAGCAGGGCGACGAGCGAGCCCATGGCGCCCTCGCCGAGCAGCTTCAGCAGGCCGAAACCGACGGCGCCGGCGACGATCGCCGCGGGCACGGAGGCCATGCAGAGCCGCGCGTAGGTCCGCATCACGTGGGTGCCGTCCAGATCGCCGCCCAGGCGCTTGCTGAGCCGGCGCCACGCGATGCCGACGCCGACGGCGTAGGCGAGTCCGTACGAGGCGGCCATGCCGACGACGGCCCACTGGGCGGGCAGCACGACGTAGCAGACCGCCGAGGCGGCCGCGTTGACGGCGGCGACGATCACCGTGTTGTAGAAGGGCGTCCGGGTGTCCTCGTAGGCGTAGAAGCCGCGGAGCACGACGTACTGGACGGAGTAGGGGATCAGGCCGAGGCCGAAGGCCATCAGGATGAAGCCCATGCCCTGGGCGGCCTCGATGCCGCTGGAGGCGTAGAGCAGGGTGCACATCGGGACGCCGAGCGCCAGGAAGGCGAAGGAGACCGGGACGATGGCGACGGCCGAGTTCCGCAGGCCCTGCGAGATGTCGTCCCGGACGGCGCCGGGGTCGTCGTCGTGGGCGGCGCGGGAGATCCGCGGCAGCAGCGCGGCCATGACGGAGACCGTGATGATGGCCTGCGGCATGCCCCAGATCAGCTGGGCGTTGGAGTACGCGAGGAAGCCTGCACCGTTCTTCCCGGACTCCTCACCGGCGGCGGTGGCGAGCTGGGTGACGACCAGGACGCCCGCCTGGTTGGCGAGGACGAAGAGGACGGTCCACTTGGCCAGCTTGACCGTCTTGCCGAGCCCGTGGCCCTTCCAGTCGAAGCGGGGCCGGAAGCGGAAGCCCGTCTCGCGCAGGTACGGGATCATGGCGAGCGCCTGGACCACGAGGCCGAGCAGGGTGCCGATGCCGAGCAGGCGGATGCCCTCGTCCGGGATGGTCTGCACGCCCATGTGGGACTCGGCGGAGGTGCCGTAGACCCAGATGAACAGGCCGAAGGTGACGATCATGACGATGTTGTTGAGGACCGGGGTCCACATCATCGCGCCGAACTTGCCGCGGGCGTTCAGGATCTGGCCCATCACCACGTGCACGCCCATGAAGAAGATCGTGGGCAGGCAGTAGCGGGCGAAGGTCACGGCCACGCTGTTGGCCGCGGCGTCGTCGGCGATGGTGTTCGACATCAGCCGGATCAGCAGCGGTGCGGCGAAGACGGCCAGGGCCACGATGAGGCCGAGCGCCACCATGACCAGGGTGAGCAGACGGTTCGCGTAGGCCTCGCCGCCGTCCTCGTCGTTCTTCATCGAGCGGACGAGCTGGGGGACGAAGACCGAGTTGAGGCCGCCGCCGACGGTGAGGATGTAGATCATCGTCGGCAGGGTGTAGGCGATGGTGAAGGTGTCACCGAGCAGGGCCGCGCCGAGCGCACCGGTGATCACCAGGCTGCGGACGAAGCCGGTCAGCCGGGAGACCAGGGTGCCGGCCGCCATCACGGCGCTCGACTTCAGCAGCCCGGAGGCACGGCCGCCCTTCTTGGGAGCGGGCGCGGGCAGCGGGTCCGGCTCCGGGGCGGGCTGGGGCACCTGGCCGGAGGCCTGCTGGTCCCGGTAGAGGTGCGCGAACGCGTCCGGCTCGGGCGTCTCCTCGCCGGCCCGGGTCACCAGGTCGTCGACCCCGGTGAACTGGACCGTGCGCGCGTCGTCGCCGTACGGCAGGTGGCGCGAGGGACCGTCCGGCTCGGGCGCCGGGGTCTGCGCCCACACCCGGGGGTCGGGAGCGTGCTGCGGCGCGGCCGGCTGCTGGTAGAGCGCGTGGGGGTCCTGGTAGGTGCCGGGCGGGGGCGGCGGGTGCGCGGCGCGGTCGTAGAGCGCCTCGGTCACCGGGTCCTGCGCGGACAGGTCCTGGGCCTGGTACGGGTCGCGGGCGTAGGCGTCCTGGACGTACGGGTCCTGGACATAGGGGTCCTGGGCGTACGGGCTCTGCGCGTAGGGGTCCTGCCCCTGCGCGCCAGGGGCGCCCTGCTGCGGGGACGGCACCGGCGGGTGGCCGGCACCGGGAGGCGCCGCGGGCGTCCCACCGGACGGCGCCGGGCCGCCCGCGCCCTGGCCGCGGTCACCGTCGTACGGCGCGTTCATGGTTACCCCACCTCATCGTCCCCGGCCGACCGGCCACGACATCGCTCAACGGTCCACTTTCTCACCCGGGCCCGACGGGTCGCCGCTTTCGGGCCCGGTGTCCGCCGTCGGGTCACTCGGCTGCCCGGGTTCGGCCCCGTCGGATTCCGCTTCGCCGGAGGCATCCTCGCCGGACTCCGCCGTGGCGTCGTCCTCGGGGGTCTCGTCCGACTCGGCGGCCTCGGCCTCGGCGGCTTCCGCTTCGGCGTTCCGGGCCGCCACCCGCTTGCGCTGGCTGTACATGCGGACACCGGCGAGGACGAGGAGCAGGACACCGCCGGCGATCACGAGCATCACCGTGGGAGTGATCTCGGAGACCTTCACGACGAAGTTCATCGGCTGCCCGTACGGGGTGCCGTCCTGGGTGTAGAGCTGGGCCGTCATCGGCACCTGGCCGTTGACGTTGGCCGAGGCGGTGAACTTCACCGACTGGCTGTGCCCGCCGCCGACCTTCACCGGGAGCTCGGCATACCGCTCGCCGTTCAGCTCCAGCCGGTTCTTGTTGCCGGAGGTCAGGCGCAGCTTCAGGTTGTCCACGCCCTGGAGCAGCTTGTTCTGGACGGTCACGGGGATCGTCGCGCTGCGGCCGGAGAGCGTGAGGTCCGACTTGTCGACCAGCTGGACGCCCTTGGTGAGGGTCTGCAGATAGTCCAGGACGTTGTTCCGGTAGATCGCGGCCGCCCGGGCCTCGCCCCGCCAGGAGGTCGACATCTCGCGGTTGATCGCGTTGCCGAACGGCGTCACGACGCGTTCCGGCTGGGTCAGGATGATCTTGAAGTCGTCCAGCTCGTCCCGCGTGGTCTTCATGTCGCGGAAGGCCTGCACCGGGAGCTCCCGGTCACGCAGCTGCTTCGGGTAGCGGGAGCGGCTCGGCACCGTGGTGGAGGCGTCCGGGTCCGGCTTGGCCGCGGCGGCCGCCAGGAGGTCGCTGGGCTGGGTCCAGCGCCGCCCGGAGAGTCCCTCCAGGGCGGTCGCCATGGACTGGGCCTGGGCGACGCTCGGCATCCGCTGCGGGGCGACCACGATGCTGCGCTGGTCCTCCGGCTGCTCCAGGGTGACCGCGAGCGACTGGGCGAGGAACTCCTGGACCGCGAGCGTGGAGCTCTCCGCGCGGACCATGTCCCCCTCGAAGGCGGTGGACAGGAGCGCGTCGCTCACCACGGCCGTGGTGCTGCCGTTGCCGAGCGGGCGGGCGGCCGTGGGCGTGTAGGGGAGGTCGTCGCGGACGCTGTCGCTGCGGGCGATCACCTTGTCGGCGCCGGCCGAGGTCGCGACCGCCACGATGGAGGGGTCCACGGCTCCGTCGGCGGGCCAGGCGAAGTCGGTGGACGCCTGGACGTGCAGGACGGTCTCGACCGTCATGCCCGCCAGGGCGGTCGCCGACTGGAGGTGTCCGAGGGAGCCCGGCACGTCCTTGCCCCGGTGGGCCAGGGAGGCCAGGTCGGGGTCGGCGAAGGGAAGGGCGACGACCTTGTTCCCCTGGACCGCCTTCTCCAGCGCGTCCAGCCACCTCTCGGCGACGGCCTGGTTCTTGCCGGGGACGTCCCGGTCGCCGTCCTTGACGCGGTAGCCGTTCGCCATGGCGTCGACGGAGGCCAGCAGGTCCGGGTCGACGACCCAGGTGACCGGAAGGTCCTTGCCCAGCGAGACCAGCTGGTCCAGGCGCCCGCCCGGACGCAGCTCGGCCGCCAGGCTGTCGTCCTCGAAGACCGGGGTCTGCTGGTCGTCCGTGGCCGTCTGCGCCGAGACGTGCGCCGAGGAGATCAGCGGCCAGAGATAGGTGAGCTGGGTCTTCTTCTCGGCGGCCTCGGGCTGGTACGGCAGGAAGGTCCGCTCGATGCCGAGCACCCGGTCGTACTGCTTGTCCGAGGTCTGCCCGGTGAGGGAGACGCCCAGCTGGTAGACGCCCTCCTGGTCCAGCCCGAGGTCGGAGACGGGGACGGACAGGGAGAAGTCCGTGCTGAGGCCGGCGCCCAGCCGGGGGATCTTGACGGTGGGGGCGTCTTCGAGGGGGGCGGGGTCGCTGTCGTTCCGGAAGCCGGTGCGGCCCGTGACCTGCTCGATCTCGCTGCGGCTGGTCATCCTCGGCCCGACGCGCAGGTTCACGGTCGCGTCGGTGACGGTCTTCTTGCCCCGGTTGGTCACCGTGCCGGTGACGGTGACGGTGTCCCCCTCGACGGGTGCGCTCGGGGACAGCGTGTCGAGCGACACATCGACGGTCCTGGAGCCGGTGGCGTCCTGGGCGGCGGTCGCCGGGGAGGCGACGGCCGGGACCTGGAGCAGGCCGAGGAGGAGTGGTACCCCGAAGGCGGCGGTGATCGTGCGCCGCAGCCATCGGCGGGCAGGTGAGGGACCGGTTCCCTGGATGTCTGCCGCCTCGGCCACGCGTTCGCCCGTCCTCGTCGTTGTCTCTGGTGCCAGTGGTGTCGGTGGTTCCCGGTTGCTGTGTCCAGGCATGGTAACGAGGCACGCTGGGGGCAAGTGCCGGGGAGTGCTCCAGCCGGAAACGGGAGCGTCGTGGTGAGCCGGGGCACGTACCCTTTTCTGTTGTGCCGAACGCCAACGAAGACACCCCGACTGCACTGAGCCAGGTGCAACGCCGCGCGGTCAGTGAACTGCTGCGTGTGTCCCCTGTCGCCGACGACCTCGCCCGCCGTTTCCAGGAGGCCGGGTTCAGCCTCGCGCTGGTCGGCGGCTCGGTGCGGGACGCCCTGCTCGGCCGGCTCGGCAACGACCTGGACTTCACCACCGACGCCCGCCCCGAGGACGTACTGAAGATCGTCCGTCCGTGGGCCGACGCCGTGTGGGAGGTCGGCATCGCCTTCGGGACCGTCGGCTCGCAGAAGGACGGCTACCAGATCGAGGTCACCACGTACCGCTCGGAGGCGTACGACCGGACCTCCCGGAAGCCCGAGGTCTCCTACGGCGACTCCATCGACGAGGACCTCGTCCGGCGTGACTTCACCGTCAACGCCATGGCCGTCGCCCTCCCCGAGAAGGAGTTCATCGACCCGTACGGCGGTCTTGAGGACCTCTCCGCCAGGGTGCTGCGCACGCCGGGTACGCCGGAGGAGTCCTTCTCCGACGACCCCCTGCGCATGATGCGGGCCGCGCGCTTCGCCGCTCAGCTGGACTTCGAGGTCGCCCCCGAGGTCGTCGCGGCCATGAAGGAGATGTCGGGCCGGATCGAGATCGTCTCCGCCGAGCGCGTCCGTGAGGAGCTCAACAAGCTGCTGCTCTCGGCACACCCCCGGAAGGGCCTCGGGCTCCTCGTGGACACGGGCCTCGCCGAGCACGTGCTGCCCGAGCTCCCTGCGCTGCGCCTGGAGAGCGATGAGCACCACCGGCACAAGGACGTCTACGAGCACTCGCTGACCGTGCTCGACCAGGCGATCGACCTGGAGGAGGACGGGCCCGACCTGGTGCTGCGCCTCGCCGCCCTGCTCCATGACATCGGCAAGCCGCGCACCCGCCGCTTCGAGAAGGACGGCCGGGTCTCGTTCCACCACCACGAGGTGGTCGGCGCGAAGATGACCAAGAAGCGCATGACCGCGCTCAAGTACTCCAACGAGATGATCAAGGACGTCTCGCGCCTCGTGGAGCTGCACCTGCGCTTCCACGGCTACGGGGACGGCGAGTGGACCGACTCGGCCGTACGGCGCTACGTCCGCGATGGCGGGCCGCTCCTCTCGCGGCTGCACAAGCTGACGCGCTCGGACTGCACCACGCGGAACAAGCGCAAGGCGGCAGCGCTCTCCCGGACCTACGACGGTCTCGAGGCCCGCATCGCCCAGCTCCAGGAGCAGGAGGAGCTGGACGCGATCCGTCCCGACCTCGACGGCAACCAGATCCAGGAGATCCTGGGCATCGGGCCGGGGCCGGCCATCGGTCAGGCGTACAAGTTCCTGCTGGAACTCCGGCTGGAGAACGGGCCGATGGAGCACGACCAGGCCGTCGCCGCGCTCAAGGAGTGGTGGGCGGCGCGCGACTGAGTCGGCCCGGCGCCCGGACGGGCCGATGTTTCACGTGAAACACGGGCCCGGTCGACGCTCTGGAAGGGGTGGTGTTTCACGTGAAACGTCACCCCTTCCGGCGTTCCCGGACCAGGGCCAGGGCGAGCGCGGCATAGATCGCGGCCACCAGCACGACGAGGAGGGGTGACCGGCCGTCGGGCGGAAGCATCAGCGCCGCGACGCCCGCCGCCCCCACGAAGGCGACGTTGAACAGCACGTCGTAGAGCGAGAAGACCCGGCCGCGATAGGAGTCGTCCACGGCCGTCTGGACCACCGTGTCCGTCGCGATCTTGGCCCCCTGGGTGATGAGCCCGAGGACGAAGGCGGCGATGAGGGAGGGGGTCGGGGTGAAGGTCAGGCCGAGCGCGGGCACGAGGACGGCGGCCGCGGCCGTGCACAGGGTCATCCAGCCGAAGGGCCCGAACCGTCCGATCGCCCAGGGGGAGAGGACGGCGGCCGCGAAGAAGCCGGCGCCCGACGCGGCGACGGCGAGTCCGAGGAGGCCGAGCCCCTCGGACTCCGTGGAGCTCCAGGCGTAGCGGCAGAGCATGAGCACGCTGACGAGCAGGGCGCCGTAACAGAAGCGCATGAGGGTCACCACGGTGAGCGCCCGGGCGGCGGGCCGGCGCTCGGCGAGGTGGCGCAGCCCCGCGGCCAGCCCCAGGGCCGTCGCCTTCAGGGCCGAGGCGAGGGCCGGCGGTACGGCGTCGGGATCGGGGCCGAGGAGTTCCCGGGACATCCGCAGGGAGGCGAGGGCGGCACAGAGATAGAGGACGGCGCCGAAGGCCACGACGACCGCGTCGGAGTTGTGGGCGATGAGCCGGACACCGAACGCGAGACCGCCGCCGATGGTCGCGGCGAGGGTGCCCGCGGTGGGCGAGAGCGAGTTCGCGACGACGAGCCGCTCCTCGTCGACGACGTGCGGGAGGGAGGCCGAGAGCCCTGCGAGGACGAACCGGTTGACGGCGGTGACGGAGAGGGCGGAGGCGTAGAAGAGCCAGTCCGGTACGGAGGCGAGGACGAGCAGGGCGGTCCCGCAGGCGAGCAGGGCGCGCAGGAGGTTTCCGTACAGGAAGACCTGGCGGCGCTGCCAGCGGTCGAGGAGCACTCCGGCGAAGGGCCCGACGAGGGAGTACGGGAGCAGGAGCACGGCCATGGCGGAGGCGATCGCGCCGGGGGAGGTCTGTTTCTCGGGGGAGAAGACGACGTACGTGGCCAGGGCCACCTGGTAGACGCCGTCGGCGCACTGGGAGAGCAGCCGTACGGCGAGCAGGCGGCGGAAGTTCGTCAGGCGCAGGAGTACGCGCAGATCACGTACGACGGGCATGGCAGCAAGACTCACATACGAAGAGGGCCCCCGGGCAGTGCCTCGGGGACCCTCGATCGACAAGCGTGCGGAGCTTTAGCGCTCGACCTCACCCTTGATGAACTTCTCGACGTTGGCCAGGGCCTCGTCGTCGAAGTACTGGACCGGCGGGGACTTCATGAAGTACGAGGAGGCGGAGAGGATCGGGCCGCCGATGCCGCGGTCCTTGGCGATCTTCGCGGCGCGCAGGGCGTCGATGATGACACCCGCCGAGTTCGGGGAGTCCCACACCTCGAGCTTGTACTCCAGGTTCAGCGGAACGTCACCGAAGGCGCGGCCCTCGAGGCGCACGTACGCCCACTTGCGGTCGTCCAGCCAGGCCACGTAGTCCGACGGGCCGATGTGGACGTTCTTCTCGCCCAGCTCGCGGTCCGGGATCTGCGAGGTGACGGCCTGGGTCTTGGAGATCTTCTTGGACTCCAGGCGCTCGCGCTCCAGCATGTTCTTGAAGTCCATGTTGCCGCCGACGTTGAGCTGCATCGTGCGCTCAAGACGGACACCGCGGTCCTCGAACAGCTTCGCCATCACGCGGTGCGTGATGGTGGCGCCGACCTGCGACTTGATGTCGTCGCCGACGATCGGGACGCCCGCCTCGGTGAACTTGTCCGCCCACTCCTTGGTGCCGGCGATGAAGACCGGAAGGGCGTTGACGAAGGCGACCTTGGCGTCGATGGCGCACTGGGCGTAGAACTTCGCCGCGTCCTCGGAGCCGACGGGCAGGTAGCAGATGAGGACGTCGACCTGGCGGTCCTTGAGGACCTGGACGACGTCGACGGGCTCCTCGGCGGACTCCTCGATGGTCTGGCGGTAGTACTTGCCGAGACCGTCGAGGGTGTGACCACGCTGGACCGTGACGCCCTTGTTCGGGACGTCGCAGATCTTGATGGTGTTGTTCTCGCTGGCACCGATGGCGTCGGAGAGGTCGAGGCCGACCTTCTTCGCGTCGACGTCGAAGGCGGCGACGAACTCGATGTCACGGACGTGGTAGTCGCCGAACTGGACGTGCATCAGGCCGGGCACCTTGGTCGCCGGGTCGGCGTCCTTGTAGTACTCGACGCCCTGCACCAGCGAGGCGGCGCAGTTGCCCACGCCGACGATGGCTACGCGAACCGAACCCATTCCGGTTGCTCCCTGTGTGATCGTGGAAGCCCTGCTGTGCGCAGGGTTTCACTTGGCGGTGTCGTCGGACGGATCCGGCCGGGTACTGCCCCCGTGCCGGGGCAGGCCGCCCGTTTCTCCAGAATCGTTGTCGTGCAGAGCGGTGGCGCCGGGGCCGGATCGCTGATCCCGCCCTGCCCGCTCGCTCTCGATGAGCTCGTTCAGCCAGCGCACTTCGCGCTCCACGGACTCCATGCCGTGGCGCTGCAGCTCAAGCGTGTAGTCGTCCAGGCGCTCGCGGGTCCGGGCCAGGGAGGCGCGCATCTTCTCCAGGCGCTCTTCCAGCCGGCTGCGGCGGCCCTCGAGCACGCGCATCCGCACCTCGCGCTCGGTCTGCCCGAAGAAGGCGAAGCGCGCCGCGAAGTGCTCGTCCTCCCAGGCGTCCGGGCCGGTGTGGGAGAGGAGCTCCTCGAAGTGCTCCTTACCTGCCGCGGTCAACCGGTAGACGATCTTGGCCCGGCGTCCTGCGAGTGAAGCGGCGAGGGCCTCCTCGGGGGCGCTGCCCGGCTCCTCGATCAACCAGCCGTTGGCGACCAGCGTCTTGAGGCAGGGATACAGCGTTCCGTAGCTGAAGGCCCGGAAGACGCCCAGCGAGGTGTTGAGGCGCTTCCGCAGCTCGTACCCGTGCATGGGGGCCTCGCGCAGCAGGCCGAGGACGGCGAACTCGAGGATGCCGGAGCGTCTGCTCATCCGTCGCCTCCTTCTCCGCTTCCGGGGCCCTTATGCCGCGCTGATGTATCGACTCGATACATCAGCACGATAGAACGGCCCCCCTGTCTCGACAAGCGGGGCCGCCGTGACCGGCGTCACATCGTCAATTCACAGCGATCGACTTGTCTGATTTGGGGTGAAGTCCGGCTCTAGGCGGGTTTTGGCCGTGCGTAGTCTGTGCGGCATGCAGACCACCGGGAACCGCGCAGCGCTGCGGGGCGTCAGTGCAGCGGGTGACCGGCTGCGACACGGAGGGACCTCCGATGGGGTGCCGACCGTGCGCATTTCGGGGGGACCGGAACTCAACTGCCGCTTCCAGGCGTACGCGCCTGCCCGAGGAGTAGTCGTTCGATGAGCGAGCATCGTCGCAAAATGCCGCCGCAGGAGCCGCCGACGGGCGGTCGAGCGGCGGCACGGCGCGCTGCCCAGCAGCCGATGGGCCGCAGGTCGGCCCCGGCCCATGACGTCGGTATGGAGGCCCCTTCGGCCTCGTACGGTCCTCCCTCCTCCTATGGAGAGGAGCAGCGTCCCTACGGAGGTCGTGCGGAGGCCCGACGGGCCGCCCAGCGCGGCAGCCGTCGCAGGGGAGCCGATTCCGGTCCCGGTGGCCCCGGTGGTCCCGGTGGAGGGCGGCGCGGTGGCGGCGGTGGCGGCGGTCGCGGCAGCGGTCCGGGGCGGGGCTCCGGCGGCGGTCGCCCGCCGGGCAAGAAGCGGATCATCGACTACCCGCGTCACAACAAGTACGGCTGGCGTCGCTGGCTGCCGTCGTGGAAGCTCGTGACGGGTACGTTCCTGTTCTTCGCCGCGAGCCTGATGGGCGTCGCCGCGTACGCGTACTCCACGGTGGACATCCCTGACGAGGCCAAGAACGCGACCTCTCAGAACAACATCTACTACTGGGCCGACGGATCGCGCATGATCGCGACGGGCAGTGGAACCAACCGCCAGATCGTCCCCTTCGCGCAGATCCCGAAGCCCATGCAGGACGCGGTGATCTCGGCGGAGAACAAGACCTTCTGGGAAGACTCCGGTGTCGACCCCATGGGTATCGCCCGCGCCGTGTGGAACATGGCCAAGGGCGGCGAGACCCAGGGTGGTTCGACCATCACCCAGCAGTACGTGAAGAACAACCGCCTCGACGACCAGTCGCAGACCATCACACGGAAGGTGAAGGAACTCTTCATCTCCATGAAGGTCGGCAACGACGTCGACAAGGAGGTGGTCATGGCCGGCTACCTGAACACCTCGTACTACGGACGTGGTGCGTACGGCATTCAGGCGGCGGCCCGCGCTTACTTCAACACGGACGCCAGCAAGCTCAACCCGAGTCAGTCGGCACTGCTCGCCGCGGTGCTGAAGGGCGCGACGTACTTCGACCCGGCCGGCTACCCCGAGATCGACCCCGCGGCCACGCAGGAGGCGAACACCAGGCGGGCGACCGAGCGGTGGAAGTGGATCCTCGACGAGATGCAGAAGGACGGGCACCTCACGGCCGAGGAGCGGGCGAAGTACACCACCTTCCCTAAGACGCAGGGGCCCAAGAAGAGCGCCAACCTGGGCGGCCAGATCGGCTACCTGGTCTCCACCGCCAACGTGAACATGCAGAACCAGTTCGGCATCACCGAGCAGGATCTGGCACGCGGCGGCTACGAGATCTACACCACCTTCGAGAAGTCGAAGGTGAACAAGATGGAATCCGTGATCAAGAACGTGATCAAGGAGAACATCGACCCGAAGAAGCGCCCGAAGGACGACACGCACGTCCAGTTCGGTGGCGCTTCCGTCGACAACGCGACCGGGAAGATCGTCGCCATCTACGGTGGCGTCGACGCCACCAAGCACTACCGGAGCAACGCCGACTCCACCGGTGCCCAGGTCGGATCGACGTTCAAGCCCTTCGTGCTCGCCGCCGCGATGAAGGACGGCGTCCGGGACCCGAAGGGCCCCTCGCAGCAGGACGCGTCCGAGCGCACGATCGTGGATCCGGACAAGAGCCTCTACAACGGCAAGAACGACCTGACGATCCGCAAGTACGACGGGGACATCTGGCTCGACGACAAGGGCAACGAGTGGAAGCAGAGCAATGACGACCACGCCAGCTATGGCCCCGTCTCTCTGCGCTACGCCATGATCAAGTCCGCCAACTCGCCGTATGTGCAGCTCGGCATGGACGTCGGCATCGACAAGGTGCGCGAGGCCGCCATGGCCGCCGGACTCCGCGAGGAATCCCTGGTCAAGGCCGATGTGCCCTCCTTCTCCCTCGGTGTCTCCAGCCCGAGCGCGATCCGCATGGCCGGCGCGTACGCCACCTTCGCCAACCAGGGGGAGCAGAACGACCCCTACTCCGTCGAGAAGGTGAAGAAGGACGGCGTCGTCGTCAAGCAGCACAAGGCCAAGTCCACCCAGGCCTTCAGCCCGGCCATCGCCGGCAACGTCACCGACGTGCTGCGGTCCGTCGTGGACGACCCCCGGGGCACCGGTACCAAGGCACGGATCCCGGGCCGCGCGGTGGCCGGCAAGACCGGTACGACCGACGACAACATGTCGGCCTGGTTCGTGGGCTACACGGCGCAGCTGTCGACCGCGATCGACATGTACCGCTTCGACGACGACGAGACGAAGAAGGACCGCAAGTTCGAGGAGATGTACGGCACCGGCGGCATGGAGAGGATCCACGGTTCGTCGTTCCCCTCGCAGATCTGGCAGAAGTACATGTCGGATGCCGTGAAGGACGATCCGGTCGTGGACTTCCCCAAGCCGGAGAAGCTGGAGGGCGCGAAGCCCGTCTACGGCGGTGGCGCTCCGAGCCCCACGCCGAGCCCGACGGCCACCGAGACGCCCACCGAGTCGGCCACGCCGACGACGACTCCCCCGGCCACTCCGACGACGACTCCCCCCGCGAGGCCGACCAAGTCGCCGAAGCCGGGCAAGACGACCTGTAGCGTCTGGGACCCGTTCTGCAACGACAACGGCAACCCGGGTGGCAACACAGGCCAGCCCACCACCACGCCACCCACCACCACCGATGCGCCGACGCCGACCGACTCGCCGACGGACACCAGCTCCGGCGGCAACGGGAACGGCAAACCCGGTGGAGGGGCCTGGATCCCCTGATCCCGCCGCGCACGTCCTGAGGGCCGTCGCGTCCCCTTCGTACCTTCCGTACGGAGCGGCCGCGGCGGCCCTCGCCGTTTTCCCGGGGTCGTACGGCAGGATGTCCCCCATGCCGAGCCTCCAGAAGTCGAGCGCGCCGCAGGACCGCTCGCAGACGGTCATCCCCACCCACCGGGACAAGGTGGCGGCCGCGGGCAGCGAACTGATCGGCGGGCCCTACGGGCGCCGGGCGGCGGCCGGCACGGGCCAGTGGACGCCGGTGCGGGTGATCGCGCTCGTGGCCATCGGGATGTACGCCCTCGGCATGGTGCAGAAACTGCCCTGCTACAACTGGGCCTGGTTCCGGGGCGCGACCTCCCAGTACACCCACGCCTGCTACTCGGACATCCCGCACCTCTTCGCCGGACGGGGCTTCGCGGACGGCCTGGTCCCGTACTTCGACCGGCTGGGCGGCGACATACCGTTCCTGGAGTACCCGGTCCTGACGGGCCTCTTCATGGAGGTCGCGGCCTGGCTGACGCCCGGCGGCGGTGAGCTGAACCAGCAGGAGCAGTCGTACTGGCTGGTCAACGCGGGCCTGCTGATGGTGTGCGCGGCCGTCCTGGCGGTCTGTGTGGCCCGGACGCACCGCCTGCGCCCCTGGGACGGTCTCCTGGTCGCCCTGGCCCCCTCGGTCGCGCTCACCGCCACGATCAACTGGGACATGCTGGCCGTCGCGCTGACCGCCGCCGCCGTCCTGATGTGGTCGCGGAGCCGTCCGCTGGCCTTCGGGGTCCTGCTGGGCCTGGCCACGGCCGCCAAGTTCTATCCGATACTGCTCCTCTGCCCGCTGCTGCTGCTCTGCTGGCGTGCCGGGAAGTGGCGGGAGTACGGGACGGCGGTGCTCGGGGCGTGCGGCGCGTGGCTGGTCGTGAACCTGCCCGTGATGCTGCTCGCGCCGGAGGGGTGGAAGCAGTTCTACCTGTTCAGCCGGGACCGGAACGTCGACTTCGGCTCGATCTGGCTGCTGGTCAGCCAGCGGACGGGCGACGTGATCACCCCGGACCGGGCCAATCTGTACGCGCTGCTGCTGATGGCGGCGGCGGTGGCCGGTCTCGCGTTCCTGACGTTCACGGCGCCGCGCAGGCCGCGCTTCGCCCAGCTGGCCTTCCTGGTCGTCGCCGCGTTCGTGCTGACCAACAAGGTCTACTCGCCGCAGTACGTGCTGTGGCTGGTCCCGCTGGCCGCGCTCGCCCGGCCCCGCTGGCGCGACTTCCTGGTCTGGCAGACCTGCGAGGTCATGTACTTCGTCGGCGTCTGGATGTACCTGGCCTACACCACCGGCGGCAGCAAGCAGGGCCTCCCGGTGGAGGGCTACCAGTTCGCGATCGTCCTGCACCTGCTCGGCACGCTGTACCTGTGCGTGATGGTCGTACGGGACATCCTGACGCCCGAGAAGGACCCGGTCCGGCAGGACGGCGCGGACGACCCCTCGGGGGGCGTCCTGGACGGCGCCGAGGACGTCGTCGTGGCGGGCAGGGCGGCCCATCCGGCCCGGCACGCCGCCCCGGCCGTGGCGGAGGGACAGCGGGTGCGCTGGGGCACCACGGACGACCCCTGGAGAGCCCCCGAGTGACCGAGAAGGCACTCACCCCCCGGAAGTCCTGCTTCCGGGGGGTGAGTGCCTTCTCGGCTCAGGCCGGCTCAGTGCTCGACGAGCCGGTCGAACTGCGTCGTGGTGTGGCGCAGATGCGCCACGAGCTCGTCGCCCACCCGGGGCTCCTGGGCGTCGGCCGGCACGAACAGGATCGACACCTGCATGTGCGGCGGCTCGGCGAACCAGCGCTGCTTCCCGGCCCAGACGAAGGGCGAGAGGTTCCGGTTGACGGTGGCGAGGCCCGCCCGGGCGACGCCCTTGGCGCGCGGCATGACGCCGTGCATCGCCTTCGGGGCCTCCAGGCCCACGCCGTGGGAGGTGCCGCCGGCGACGACGACCAGCCAGCCGTCCGACGCGGCCTTCTGCTGGCGGTAGCCGAAGCGGTCGCCCTTGGCGACCCGGGTCACGTCGAGGACGGAGCCCCGGTACTCCGTGGCCTCGTGGTCGCCCAGCCACAGCCGGGTGCCGATCCGGGCGCGGAAGCGGGTCTGCGGGAACTGCTGCTGGAGCCGGGCCTGCTCCTCGGCCCGCAGGTGGCTCACGAACATGGTGTGCAGCGGCAGCCGGGCATTGCGCAGCCGGTCCATCCAGGCGATGACCTCCTCGACCGCGTCGGTGCCGTCCGGGCGGTCCAGGGGCAGGTGGAGGGCGAAGCCCTCCAGGCGGACGTTCTCGATGGAGGAGTGGAGCTGCTGGAGCTCCTCCTCGCGGACGCCGTGCCGCTTCATCGAGCTCATGCACTCGATCACGACGCGGGCGCCCACCAGGGCGTGGACACCGTCCACGGAGGACACGGAACGGATCACCCGGTCGGGCAGCGGAACCGGTTCCTCACCCCGTCGGAAGGGGGTGAGGACCAGCAGGTCGCCGCCGAACCAGTCCTTGATCTTCGCGGCTTCGTACGTGGTGCCCACGGCGAGCATGTCGGCGCCGATCCGGGCCGCCTCGTCCGCGAGCCGCTCGTGCCCGAAGCCGTACCCGTTGCCCTTGCACACCGGGATGATTCCGGGGAACTGGTCGATGACGGACTTCTGGTGCGCCCGCCAGCGAGCGGTGTCGACGTAGAGGGAGAGCGCCATGGCCGGCCCGGAACCTTTCTGACGGCAGTGGTGGATCAAAGGTGTGTACGACTACGAAGCCTACGGAACGGTCAGCGGCGCGACATGTAGATGTCGAGCGCCTTGTGCAGCAGCTTGTTCAGCGGGAAGTCCCACTCGCCGACGTACTCGACGGCCTCGCCGCCCGTGCCCACCTTGAACTGGATGAGTCCGAAGAGGTGGTCGGTCTCGTCGAGCGAGTCCGAGATGCCCCGGAGGTCGTAGACGGTCGCGCCCATGGCGTACGCGTCGCGCAGCATCCGCCACTGCATCGCGTTCGAGGGCCGGACCTCACGGCCGATGTTGTCGGAGGCGCCGTAGGAGTACCAGACGTGCCCGCCGACGACGAGCATGGTCGCGGCCGACAGGTTCACGCCGTTGTGGCGCGCGAAGTAGAGCCGCATGCGGTTGGGGTCCTCGTTGTTGAGGACGGTCCACATGCGCTGGAAGTACGAGAGCGGGCGCGGCCGGAAGTGGTCGCGGACGGCCGTGATCTCGTACAGCCGCTGCCACTCGGCCAGGTCCTCGTAACCGCCCTGGACGACCTCGACACCGGCCTTCTCGGCCTTCTTGATGTTCCGGCGCCACAGCTGGTTGAAGCCCTTGAGGACGTCGTCGAGCGAGCGGTTCGCCAGCGGGACCTGGAAGACGTAGCGGGGCTGCACGTCGCCGAAGCCGGCGCCGCCGTCCTCGCCCTGCTGCCAGCCCATCTTCCGCAGCCGGTCCGCGACTTCGAAGGCGCGCGGCTCGATGTGGGTGGCCTCGACGTCCTTGAGGCGCTTGACGTCCGGGTCCTGGATGCCGGCCTTGATGGCGGTCGCGTCCCAGCGGCGGATGACCACCGGCGGGCCCATCTTCACCGAGAAGGCGCCCTGGTGCTTGAGGTGCGCCAGCATCGGCTGCAGCCAGTCGTCGAGGTTCGGCGCGTACCAGTTGATGACCGGGCCCTCGGGCAGGTAGGCGAGGTAGCGCTTGATCTTCGGCAGCTGGCGGTAGAGCACCAGACCGGCGCCGACGAGCTCGCCGGACTTGTCGAACCAGCCGAGGTTCTCCGAGCGCCACTCGGTCTTCACATCGGCCCACGCCGGGACCTGGCAGTGGCTCGCCGCGGGCTGGCTCTGGATGAATGCCAGATGCTGCTCACGGCTGATGGTCCTCAGGGTCAGGCTCATGCGGGGCGCTCCTCGGCAGGTGTGTCCCCATCGGTCAGGGGCTCCGGCTCTCGCGCCGAAGCCTACTGTGACCAAGGAGCGCCCCGAATGGGTGTGTGTGCCCTGACGTGCCGCGGGTCTCAGCTGACGACGCCGCCGAAGAGGCCTCCGTGCGCCATTCCGAGGTAGAAGCCGAACGCCGAGGCGCCGAGTCCGAGGACCATCAGGAAGCGCTCGCGGGTCGTCACGGAGATGAACTGCCCGTAGGCACCGGTCAGGATGCCGATCAGGCCCGACCAGGAACTCAGCAGGTGCAGGTTGTAGAACTGCGCGGTGGTGAACGAGACGATCCCCAGCACCAGCGTCACCACCATCAGGGTGTCCTGGAGCGGATGGGGTTTGCCGTCGGTCGCGAAGAGGGAGTGGCCGGGGTCGGGTCGCATTGCCTGTGCCATGGGGCACCTCCTGGCGTGCCTGCGGGAAGGCGGCGCATCGTAGCGCCGCCGACATCCGTTGTGTACAGATTGCGTCCCCTTCCCGGGGAATTTCAACCGCAGGGCGATGTGCGGGTACTCTGTACAGCTGCGCCGGTGTCTGCCCAGGTCCCGCAGGGATCCCCGACAGCGCTCCTCGTTCGCCGAGGGGACTGTCAGTGGTGGTGGATACCGTCGCTCACGCATCACGACCCTCCTGCCACGGAACGACCGTGGCCGCTGAGTCCAAAGGAGGTGGGTTCCACATGCGTCACTACGAGGTGATGGTCATCCTCGACCCCGATCTGGAGGAGCGCGCTGTCGCCCCCCTGATCGAGAACTTCCTCTCCGTCGTCCGTGAGGGCAACGGAAAGGTCGAGAAGGTCGACACCTGGGGCCGTCGTCGTCTCTCGTACGAGATCAAGAAGAAGCCCGAGGGCATCTACTCGGTCATCGACCTGCAGGCCGAGCCTGCGGTCGTCAAGGAGCTCGACCGCCAGCTCAACCTGAACGAGTCGGTCCTCCGGACCAAGGTCCTCCGCCCCGAGACCCACTGAGCTTCTAGCTCAGAGGTCATCGGGTTCGAGTAGCAGCAAAGCAGCCAGAAGCAAACCCGCCGAGAGGTTCCCCCATGGCAGGCGAGACCGTCATCACGGTCGTCGGCAATCTTGTCGACGACCCCGAGCTGCGCTTCACCCCGTCCGGTGCGGCGGTCGCGAAGTTCCGTATCGCGTCCACCCCCCGCACCTTCGACCGTCAGACCAACGAGTGGAAGGACGGCGAGAGCCTGTTCCTGACCTGCTCGGTCTGGCGTCAGGCGGCGGAGAACGTCGCGGAGTCGCTCCAGCGAGGCATGCGCGTCGTCGTGCAGGGCCGGCTGAAGCAGCGGTCCTACGAGGACCGTGAGGGCGTCAAGCGCACGGTCTACGAGCTGGACGTCGAGGAAGTCGGCCCCAGCCTCAAGAACGCCACGGCCAAGGTCACCAAGACCACCGGTCGCGGCGGCCAGGGTGGATACGGCGGCGGCCAGCAGGGCGGCGGCGGTGGCGGCTGGGGTGGAAACTCCGGCGGCGGTGGCCAGCAGGGTGGCGGCGGTGCTCCCGCCGACGACCCGTGGGCGACCGGCGGCCCCTCCGGCGGCGGCCAGCAGGGCGGCGGCGGTGGCGGCTGGGGTGGAAACTCCGGCGGCGGCTACTCGGACGAGCCTCCCTTCTAGGGCACGCGCCCTCGAAGCAGCTCGTACTCCCACTTCTTGATCACACAGGAGAAACACAATGGCGAAGCCGCCTGTGCGCAAGCCTAAGAAGAAGGTCTGCGCGTTCTGCAAGGACAAGACCGCGTACGTGGACTACAAGGACACGAACATGCTGCGGAAGTTCATTTCCGACCGCGGCAAGATCCGTGCCCGCCGCGTGACCGGCAACTGCACGCAGCACCAGCGTGACGTCGCCACGGCCGTCAAGAACAGCCGTGAGATGGCGCTGCTGCCCTACACGTCCACCGCGCGATAAGGAAAGGGTGACCGACTAATGAAGATCATCCTGACCCACGAGGTCTCCGGCCTCGGTGCCGCTGGCGACGTCGTCGACGTCAAGGACGGCTACGCTCGCAACTACCTGGTCCCGCGTGGTTTCGCGATCCGCTGGACCAAGGGTGGCGAGAAGGACGTGGCGCAGATCCGCCGCGCCCGCAAGATCCACGAGATCGCGACCATCGAGCAGGCCAACGAGATCAAGGCCCAGCTCGAGGGCACGAAGGTGCGCCTGGCCGTTCGCTCCGGCGACGCCGGCCGTCTCTTCGGCTCCGTGACCCCGGCCGACATCGCCTCGGCGATCAAGACCGCGGGTGGCCCCGACGTCGACAAGCGTCGCGTCGAGCTCGGTTCGCCGATCAAGACCCTGGGCTCGCACCAGGTGTCCGTGCGCCTGCACCCCGAGGTTGCCGCGAAGCTCGGCGTCGAGGTCGTCGCCGCGTAACGCTGCCCTTGGCAGTCTGCGCTCAGCAGTGAGGAAGGGCCGTACCCCTCGGGGTGCGGCCCTTCCGCTGTTTCTGTTCCGTTGTCTCTCTTCTGCTGTTTCACGTGAAACGCGTACGGCGTCAGCGCGTGGCGCCCGTGACGATCCAGCGGCCGGAGCGCATCCGGAACCAGAGGGTTCCCATCCGCACGGTCATCATCAGGGTCATCGCCCACCAGAGCGCCGTCAGCCCGCCGCCGAGCGTCGGGACCAGAAGCGCGACCGGCGCGAAGACGGCCAGGGTCAGCAGCATGGCCCAGGCCAGGTAGGGGCCGTCTCCCGCGCCCATGAGGACGCCGTCGAGGACGAAGACCACTCCGGAGATCGGCTGGGAGACGGCGACGACCAGGAGCGCGGGGAGCAGGGTGTCCTGGACGGTGGTGTCGCTCGTGAAGAGCGGGATGAACAGGGGGCGGGCGACGATGAGCAGTGCGCCGAGCACCACACCGGAGAGCACGCCCCACTGGACCATCCGGCGGCAGACCTGCCGTGCGCCGGTGGCGTCGTCCGCGCCGAGGTAGCGGCCGATGATGGCCTGCCCCGCGATGGCGATCGCGTCGAGCGCGAAGGCCATCAGGCTCCACAGGGACAGGATGATCTGGTGGGCGGCGACCTCCGCGTCCCCGAGCCGGGCGGCGACCGCCGTGGCGATCATCAGGATCGCGCGGAGCGAGAGCGTACGGACCAGGAGCGGGACGCCGGCCTGGGCGGAGGCGCGAATGCCGGCCGGGTCGGGGCGGAGGGAGGCGCCGTGGCGCCGGGCGCCCCGTACGACCACGACGAGGTAGGCGACGGCCATGCCGCACTGGGCGATGACCGTGCCCCAGGCGGAGCCGGCGATGCCCAGTCCGGCCCCGTAGACCAGGCCGAGGTTGAGCGCGCCGTTGGTCGCGAAGCCGGCGATCGCCACGTAGAGCGGTGTACGGGTGTCCTGGAGGCCGCGCAGGACACCCGTGGCGGCCAGGACCACCAGCATGGCGGGGATCCCCAGGCTGGAGATCCTGAGGTACGTGACGGCGTACGGGGCTGCGGTGTCCGAGGCCCCGAAGACGTCGACGAGCCATGGCGCCGTGGGCAGGGTCAGCGCGACGACGGCGGCGCCGAGGAGGAGCGCGAGCCAGATGCCGTCCATGCCCTGCCGGATGGCGGCCTGGAGGTCGCCCGCGCCGACCCGCCGGGCGACGGCGGCCGTGGTGGCGTAGGCGAGGAAGACGAAGACGCTGACGGCGGTGGAGAGCAGCGCCGCGGCGATCGCGAGGCCCGCGAGCTGAGGTGTGCCGAGGTGGCCGACGATGGCGCTGTCGACCATGAGGAACAGCGGCTCGGCGACGAGAGCACCGAAGGCCGGCAGGGCGAGGGAGACGATCTCGCGGTCGTGCTGTCGGCGGACGGCCTTGGAGGTCGCGGGGGCCTGAGTCATGGGCTCAATCTAATCTTCCACAGGTAAGAGATGCAATGCATGAGCAGTCCTTACTTTCTGATGGTGCGGGGCTTCGGGTGTGGGCCGTTTGTTCTGATCTTGGTCCATGGGGAAAACTTTTTCTCCCCCACAGCCCGTGGATGGGAAACGTGCAGGTCAGATGCGTGAGGCCAGGGGTGTTATGAGTTTGTCCACATGGCTGTCCCCCGCTCCGTGCACAGGATCCGGCGAGTTCTCCACAGCATCTGGCCCTTCGCCCACAGGGCCTGTGGATAACCAGATTGGCTGACGCCCCTCGCGGGCCTACCGTGGTCCGGCGCCCGACGCGCGAAAAGCGGTCGCGAAGCCCCTCGTTGATGAAGGCCGTGGCGTAAGAAAGAGTGGCACGGCGATGTCCGCGGAGCGGACGGGAGGAGGTGGCCCGGTGAGCGTTCCCGAGCCCATGGACGACCCTTGGGCCGACAGCGGACCGAGCGACCGGCTGCCCACCCGTACCCGGGGCGAAGGGCGCGGCCGTGGCCGCGGACGTGACGACCAGCACGAGCGCGGCGGCGAAGGCCCCTGGGACGGCGGGCTCTCCGGATTCGAGCGCGTCCCCCCGCAGGACCTCGACGCCGAGCAGTCCGTCCTCGGCGGCATGCTCCTCTCCAAGGACGCCATCGCGGACGTCGTGGAGATCATCAAGGGCAACGACTTCTACAAGCCCGCCCACGAGACCGTCTACGCGGCGATCCTCGACCTCTACGCCAAGGGCGAGCCGGCCGACCCGATCACGGTCGGCGCCGAGCTCACCAAGCGCGGCGAGATCACCCGTGTCGGCGGCGCCTCCTACCTCCACACCCTGGTCCAGTCGGTACCGACCGCGGCCAACGCCTCGTACTACGCGGAGATCGTCCACGAGCGCGCGGTCCTGCGCCGCCTCGTGGAGGCCGGCACCAAGATCACGCAGATGGGATACGCGGCCGACGGAGACGTCGACGAGATCGTGAACTCGGCCCAGGCCGAGATCTACGCGGTCACCGAGCAGCGCACCACCGAGGACTACCTGCCGCTCGGCGACATCATGGAGGGGGCGCTCGACGAGATCGAGGCGATCGGCTCCCGCAGCGGCGAGATGACGGGTGTGCCCACCGGCTTCACCGACCTCGACTCGCTCACCAACGGGCTGCACCCCGGTCAGATGATCATCATCGCGGCCCGTCCCGCCATGGGTAAGTCGACCCTCGCCCTGGACTTCGCCCGCGCGGCCTCCATCAAGCACAACCTGCCCAGCGTCATCTTCTCCCTGGAAATGGGCCGCAACGAGATCGCGATGCGTCTGCTCTCGGCCGAGGCGCGCGTGGCCCTCCACCACATGCGCTCCGGCACGATGACCGACGAGGACTGGACGCGTCTCGCCCGCCGCATGCCGGACGTCTCCCAGGCCCCGCTGTACATCGACGACTCCCCGAACCTGTCGATGATGGAGATCCGCGCGAAGTGCCGCCGGCTCAAGCAGCGCAACGGCCTCAAGCTCGTCATCATCGACTATCTGCAGCTCATGCAGTCGGGCGGTTCCAAGCGGCAGGAGAGCCGTCAGCAAGAGGTCTCCGACATGTCGCGAAACCTCAAGCTCCTCGCCAAGGAGCTGGAACTGCCGGTGATCGCGCTCTCCCAGCTGAACCGTGGTCCCGAGCAGCGCACCGACAAGAAGCCGATGGTCTCCGACCTGCGTGAGTCCGGCTCGATCGAGCAGGACGCCGACATGGTCATCCTGCTGCACCGCGAGGACGCCTACGAGAAGGAGTCCCCGCGCGCGGGCGAGGCGGACATCATCGTCGGCAAGCACCGTAACGGCCCGACGGCCACGATCACCGTGGCCTTCCAGGGCCACTACTCCCGCTTCGTGGACATGGCCCAGACCTGACCCACGCCCGTCGGCGGGCCCGGCCTCACCCCAGCGAGACCCTCGGCGGGGCCCGTTCCGGTGCCGTCAACGTCGGGAGGAACCAGGCGAGCGTCGGCAGGCCGATGCCGAGTGGCGGCACGGGCATCGCACCGCCGACCCGGTCAGGTCTTCGGCCGGGTACTCCCCGCGACCGGCATCGCGTTGGATGGGGTCTATGACGACATCATTCGAAGCTTTGCTGCCGGGGACCGAGCGGGCCCTGCTGCACCGTGTCGCGGTGGCCCAGTCCGAGGGGCGGACGCCTTCCTTCGTGGGGGCGGTCGTCCGCGACGGGGCGCTGGTGTGGAGCGGCTCCCGCAGCTGTGTGGACGGCCACGCGCCCGATGCGGACACCCAGTTCAGGATCGGGTCGATCACCAAGGTGTTCACCGCCGTGCTGGTGATGCGGCTGCGGGACGAGGGCCTGCTCGGGCTCGACGATCCGCTGGAGCGGCATCTGAAGGGGACGGGCGTCGGTGAGGTGACGATCGCTCAGCTCCTGAGCCACACCGGCGGTCTCGCGGCCGAGACGCCCGGCTCGTGGTGGGAGAGGTCCTCCGCCGCGCTGCGGCCGGAGCTCTCCGACGTCCTGGGGGAGCAGCCCTTCCTCCAGTCGCCGGGGCGCCGGCACCACTACTCCAACCCCGGCTACACGCTGCTCGGTTCGCTGGTCGAGGCGGTCCGGGGGGTGTCCTGGGAGGAGGCCCTGCGGCGCGAGATCCTGGAGCCGCTGGGGATGAGCCGTACGACGGCCGATCCGGTCGCTCCGCACGCGGGGGGCTGGGCGGTCCACCCCTGGGCCGACGTCATGATGCCCGAGCCGTCCGAGGACCTCGGTCTGATGGCATCGGCCGGGCAGCTGTGGTCGACGGCCGCCGACCTCGCCCGGTTCGCCGCCTTCCTCGCGGCGGGGGACGAGCGGGTGCTCGCCACGACGTCCGTGGAGGAGATGCGTGCTCCCGCCGCTCCGGCCGGCGAGGGCGACTGGGAGGGGGGCTACGGGCTCGGCCTCCAGCTGCTGCGCAGGGACGGCCGCACCCTGATCGGTCACACCGGCTCCCTCCCGGGCTTCGTCGCCTGTATGTGGGTGAGCGTGGAGGACGGCCTCGCGGGGATCGCCCTCTCCAACGCCACCTCGGGCCCGCTGACGGCGGTCGTCGCCGCCGATCTCGTACGGATCGTGGCGGAGGCGGAGCCGAGGTTCCCGGAGCCGTGGCGCCCCCTTCCCGAGGTCGAGGTGGACGAGGAGCTGCTGTCCCTCACCGGGCCCTGGTACTGGGGCACGTACGCCTACGGGCTTCGGCTCGGTCCCGAGCGGAGCGTGGTGTTCGAACCCCTGCGGGGCGTCGGCCGGCGGGCCCGCTTCCGTGCGCTGCCCGAGGGCGGCTGGGTCGGGCTGAACGGCTACTACGCGGGGGAGACGCTCAGGGTCGTGCGGCGCCCCGACGGCAGCGTGAGCCATCTCGACCTCGGCTCCTTCGTCTTCACGCGGGAGCCGTACGAGCCGGGGGACGCGGTTCCGGGCGGTGTGGACGAGGCGGGCTGGCGCGGTCTCTGAGCCCGTGCGTGCTGTTTCACGTGAAACCGTGCCGTTTCACGTGAAACACGCCCTCAAAGGTTCTTCCTGAAGCCCACGTGGGAGGCCTCGAAGCCCAGGCGCTCGTAGAAGCGGTGGGCATCGGTGCGGGTGACGTCGGAGGTCAGCTGAACGAGTCGGCAGTCCTGGCGTCCGGACTCCGCGACGGCCCATTCGATGAGCTGGGTCCCGAGGCCGCTGCCGCGCTCGTCGGCGTGGATGCGGACGCCCTCGATGATCGAGCGGGTGGTGCCCCGGCGGGAGAGTCCCGGGATGACCGTCAGCTGGAGTGTGCCGACCACCTTGGCCTCGCGGACGGCCACGACGACGTGCTGGTGCGGGTCGTTCGCGAGGCGCTCGAAGGCGGTGAGGTAAGGGGCGAGGTCGTCGGGGGACTCGCGCTGTGCGCCCAGGGGGTCGTCGGCGAGCATCGCGACGATGGCCGGAAGGTCCTCCGCGGTGGCGGGGCGTATCTCAAGATCGCTCATGCCCGGCAGCGTACGTGCGCCCGCGTCACACGGGTACGCCCACGCCCTCGACGACCCGGACCAGCGGTGCCAGCTCCGGGTTCTTCGCGGCCTCGTCGAGGGCCTCGCGCAGCGCGCTGTCGTTGGTGGGGCGGGCCTCTTCGAGGAGCTTCAGGCCGGCCTCGGTCACATCGGTGTAGATGCCGCGCCGGTCGGTGGCGCAGAGGTACCGGGTGAGCAGGCCGCGGTCCTCCAGCCGGGTGACGAGCCGGGTGGTGGCGCTCTGGCTGAGCACGACGGCGTCGGCGACCTGCTTCATCTGGAGGTGGCCGCCGGGGCCGCTGTGCTGGCGGCTGAGGACGTCGAGCAGCGAGTACTCCCGCACGCTCAGGCCGTGCCCGGACTCCAGGGCGCGTTCGAGGTGGGACTCGATCCTGCCGTGCAGCAGGGAGAGGGCGCACCAGCGCTGGGAGAGCGCGGTGAGTGCGGGGTCCGTCGCGGTCATGGGCTCTCCCTCGGTCTTTCCTCGGAGCCGGAACGGCTCTCGGTCCAGAGTAGACGAAGCGGCGCAATAATGCGCGCCTGCAAGTAAATTTAGCCCGCGGCGACCGTCAGGGGAGCGAAGCGGCGGCGCCAGTCGCCGGGGAGGTCGGGCAGGGAGCGGACCATCACCGATGTGGTGGCGATCGTGTCGATGCCGTTCTCCTTCGCCCAGCCCAGCAGGGAGGTGTGCCGGACGTCGATGTCCGTGCGCAGCGGCCGGTCGGTGGCGGCCGCCAGGGAGGCGATCAGGGCCTGGGCGGTGCCGGGGTCCCGGGCGATCAGGGGGCCGATGACATGGGTGTCCATATTGGGCCAGGCGGCCGCGAAGCCGATGATCTCGCCGCCGTCCTGCGCGACCCGGAGGTGGTCGGCGAACGCGGGGAGCCGGGTGATCATGTGGGTGCGGTCGAGGCCGAAGACCTCGTGGTCCAGGCGCAGGATCGCCGGGAGGTCCTCCGCCGTCGCCGGGCGGACCGGAACGTCCGGGGCGGGCGCGGTGAAGGTGAAGCGTCCGCACACCATCTCGGACCGGCTCGTCTCGGTGAAGCCCAGCTGCTCGTACAGGGGCTGTCCGTTCGCCGTGGCGTACAGGGTGAGCGGGGTGTCCCCGGCCTCCGCCAGGACGTGCTGCATGAGCCGGCGTCCCAGGCCCTGGCGTGCGTACCGCTCGGCGACGAGCACCATGCCGATCGCGGCGAGCCCCGGGCCGTACGAGGTGACCACGGAGCCGGCGGCAAGGCCCGGGCCCTCGGGGTCGTCGATGCCGTAGCCGGTGCCCGCGGTGAGCAGCAGGCCCCACTTGTGTTCCTCGCGCAGCCATCCCCGGTTCTCGGAGAGGTCGGCGCAGGCGAGGAGGTCCTTCGGGGTGAGGCGTCGGATGGGGAGCTGTGCGAGGGGGGTGGGGGAAGTCGGCATGCCTTTCAGGCTGAACGACGCGGTGATCTTCCGTCCACCGCTTTACGGTGTTTCACGTGAAACCCCGGAACCCCCGAACACGGCGTCTGCATCTCTTCGACCTCGACGGCACCCTGATCCGGGGCTCGGCCGCCGCGGTGGAGATCTCCCGGCAACTGGATCTGGTCGAGGAGATCGCCGCCCTGGAGGAGGGGTTCCTACGGGGGCTCACGCCGGACGAGTTCGCCGTCCGGGCCCACGCGCTGTGGGCCGCACTGACCCCGGAGCAGGTCGCTGCGGCCTTCGAAGGGGCGCCCTGGCTGGCGGGCATCCGTGAGGTCTGGGCGGACATCCGGGCCCGGGGAGACCGCTGCGCGGTCATCTCCCTCTCGCCCGACTTCTTCGTCGAACGGCTCCTCGACTGGGGAGCCGACACGGTGCACGGTTCGCTCTGGCCGGCGGTTCCGTTCACCGAGCCGATCCACCGGCCGGGCATTCTCAACGCGCGGGCGAAGGTGCGGATCGCGGGTGAGCTCTGCGTGCGGTACGGAGTGGACCCCGCCGACTGCGTCGCGTACGGGGACTCGATGTCCGACGCGGAGCTCTTCGCGATCGTGCCGGAGACCGTGGCCGTGAACGCGGACCACCATCTCGCCGGGCTCGCCCGCCACAGCTACTCCGGAGGGGACCTGCGCGAGGCCTACGCGTTGGTCCGAAACAGCGCAGCCTAGCCAGAAACCCGGGCCTATGGCCCGAGAACGCCGCTTTCCGTCCGAAGCGCCGGTCGCAGGCGCCATGCTGCGACCACGGAAGCCGGCCAGCGCAAGGCGAGGCACATGATGGATGCTCCGACCCCCACGACGGACGAGCGGGACTCCCCGACGGCAGGCGGGAGGGAAACCCTCATATCCGAGGGATCCTCCGCCGACGCGGTACTCGTCCGTCGCACCCTGGCGGAGATCGCACCGGTCGCCGACCGGGTGACCTCGTACTTCTACGCCCTGCTCTTCGTCCACCACCCCGAGCTGCGCGAGCTGTTCCCCGCGGCCATGGACACACAACGGGACCGGCTCCTGAAGGCGATCCTGACGGCGGCCGAGCACATGGACGACGTCCCGGTCCTCACCGCGTACCTGGAGAACCTCGGCAGGGGACACCGGAAGTACGGAACCCAGGCGGCCCACTATCCGGCCGTCGGCGAGGCCCTCATCGGTGCGCTCGTGCGGTACGCGGAGAAGAGCTGGGACGAGGAGACCGAAGCGGCCTGGGTCCGCACCTACACGACGATCTCCCAGATCATGATCGACGCGGCCGCCGAGGACGAGCGGACCGCGCCCGCCTGGTGGCAGGCCGAGGTGGTCTCCCACGATCTGCGCACCCCGGACATCGCCGTCGTCACGCTCAGGCCCGACCAGCCGTATCCCTTCCTCGCCGGGCAGTACACGACCCTGGAGACCCCGTGGTGGCCCCGGATCTGGCGCCACTACTCCTTCGCCGCGGCACCCCGCCCGGACGGACTGCTGTCCCTCCACGTCAAGGCCGTCCCGGCCGGCTGGGTGTCCAACGCGCTGGTCCACCGGGCACGCCCCGGGGACGTGCTGCGGCTCGGCCCGCCGGCCGGCTCCATGACGGTCGACCACTCCACGGACACCGGACTGCTCTGCATGGGCGGCGGCACCGGGATAGCGCCGATCAAGGCGCTGGTCGAGGACGTCGCCGAGCACGGGGACCGGCGCCCGGTCGACGTCTTCTACGGGGCGCGCAGCGGTCACGACCTCTACGACATCGACACGATGCTGCGGCTCCAGAAGACCTTCCCGTGGCTCTCGGTCCACCCGGTCACCGAGGAGCAGGGGCGGCTCCCGGACGCCGTCTGCCGCTACGGCCCGTGGAACGAACGCGACGCCTATCTCTCGGGCCCGCTCGACATGGTCCGCCGAGGGGTCGACGCCCTGCGCGGCGCAGGGGTCCCCTCGGACCGCATCCGCCACGACTTCCTCGCGGAGCTCACCCCCGCGACGGTCGGTTAGCCCAGGTCAGGAGCGTGCATCGCGCGGACGCCCTCGATGTTGCCGTCGAGGTAGTGGCGCAGGGAGAGCGGGACGAGGTGCACGGCGGCGATGCCGACCCGGCTGAAGGGGACCCGGACGATCTCGTACTCGCCGACGGGTTCCTCCATCTCGGGGCCGTGCCGCAGGGAGGGGTCCATCGAACCGAGCCGGCACACGAAGAAGTGCTGGACCTTCACCCCGGAGACCCCGCCGTCGACGATGTGCTCGACGGTGTCGACGAAGCAGGGCACCACATCGGTGATCTTGGCGCCGAGCTCTTCGAGCACCTCGCGGTGCAGGGCCTCGACGACGGTCGCGTCGGTGGGCTCCACGCCGCCGCCGGGCGTGAGCCAGTAGGGATCCATTCCGGGCTTGGTCCGCTTGATGAGGATCAGGTCGTCCCCGTCGAGCAGGATGGCGCGTGCGGTGCGCTTGATCACGGGCCGTTCGGTCATGGGAAGAAAATGGCCCGTCCGAGGTGTCCTGAAACTCACCAGTCCACGGCCGCGCGCAGCAGCTCCTCGTGGGCTCGTGCCAGAGGGGACAGTGCGAGCGTCCCCGTACGCGCGATCAGGAAGTAGGTCCGGATCGGGGGGACCGGGGGATCGAGCAGCGCCACGAGGCGTCCCCGCCCCAGGGCCTCCTCGCACAGATAGCGCGGCAGGACGGCGAGCCCGGCACCGGAGGCGGCGACGTCCCGCACGGCCCGCAGGTCGGGGGCGATGACGGTGGCGGCGGCCGCCGGCTTGGTCTCGAAGACGCTCGCCCAGTAGCGGGAGACGAAGGGCAGCGACTCGTGGACCTCGACCACCGGCAGCTGCTCCAGGACCACCGCGCCCTTGCTCAGGAGCACCTCGGGGGAGAGCCGGGCGGCCCAGCGCGGGGCCGCGACCAGGACGTGCTCCTCGTCGCAGAGCGGGGTGGAGACGAGCAGACCGCCCCGGGGCCGGGCGGTGGCGATGGCCAGATCGTGGTGTCCGGCGGCGAGCCCGTCGAGGATCTCCTCCGTGTTGCCGAGGAAGGAGGCCCGCACGGCGAGCCCCTGGCCGACCAGGGGGGTGAGGGCGGGCAGCGCGCGGATCGCGGTGAACTCCGGGGGCCCGGCGAGATGGAGGGTGCGGGCCCCGCTCTCCTCGTCGAGGCCGGTCTCCGCGATCTCCACGAGGGCGTCCAGATGGGGCGCCGCGCGGTGCGCGAGTTCGTCGCCGATGGTGGTGGGGGTGACCCCGCGCGCCTGTCTGAGGAAGAGCGGCCGCCCCAACTGCCGTTCCAGCGTCCGGATCTGGCTGGTGACGGCGGGCTGGGAGAGGCCGAGGAGCGCGGCGGCGCGGGTGAAGGAGCCGGCCCGGTGCACCGTGACGAACGTGCGCAGCAGGGCCAGATCCATGTCCGCCCCCTTCCGGCCGTGAGGCCGTTCGACTCAGGCGGTCGGCTGACTGCGCCTCAGGACCGTCCAACTATAAATAAGTCGATAGGTCGCTGTCGCTCATGTGATTGGACACTGACGCACAGTCAACTAGCCTTGTTCAGGCGGTCTCCGCGCGTAAAACCGAGGACGTTCCGAGCCACGAGGGGGGAGGTTCGGAGCGTCCTCGGTGCATGCCCCGAGGCGCTGGTCAGCCCGCGCTTCCGGCCTCGTCGAGGGCGCGCAGCACATCGGCGATCAGGTCCTCCGGGTCCTCGGCGCCGACCGAGAAGCGGATGAAGCCCTCCGCGACCGCGTCCCCGCCCCAGCGTCCGCGCCGCTCCGCGGTGGAGCGCACGCCGCCGAAGCTGGTGGCGTCGTCCACGAACCGCAGCTCCTCCAGGAACCGCTCGGCGCGCTTGCGGTCCGCCAGTTCGAAGGAGACCACCGGCCCGAAGCGCCGCATCTGCCGGGCGGCCACCGCGTGCGAGGGATCGCCGGGCAGCCCGGGATAGCGGAGCCCGGTCACGTCCGCGCGCTCGGCGAGCGTCCGCGCCAGCGCCAGCGCGGTGGAGCACTGCCGGTCGATCCGCAGCTGGAGCGTGGCGAGCGACCGGTGGGCGAGCCAGGCCTCCATCGGGCCGGGGATGGCGCCGACGATCTTGCGCCAGCGTCGTACCTCCGTCGCCCGCAGCGGATCCCGGCAGGTCACATGACCGAGCAGGATGTCGCCGTGCCCGGTCATGCCCTTGGTGTCGCTGGCGACGGAGAAGTCCGCGCCCAGCGCCAGGGGACGCTGGCCGAGCGGGGTGGCGAGGGTGTTGTCGACGGCGACGAGCGCCCCTGCCGCGTGCGCCTCCCGCACCAGACGGCGGATGTCGCAGACGTCGAGACCGGGGTTGGACGGGGTCTCGATCCACAGCAGCCGGGCCCCGTCCAGTACGGACAGCTGGGCGTCGCCGCCGGTCGGCGCGGTGCGGACCTCGATGCCGTACGCCCGCAGCTGCTCGTGCAGCAGGGGCAGCGCCTGGTAGCCGTCGGACGGCAGCACCACCGCGTCGCCGGCCTTCAGCTGGGAGAAGAGGACGGCGGAGATCGCGGCCATGCCGGACGCGAAGACCAGCGTCTCCACGCCCTCCTCCCCCGGCGCCTCCAACTCGCCGATCGCCCGCTCCAGATGGGTCCAGGTCGGGTTCTCGTCGCGGCCGTAGGTGTACGGGCCGGTCGGCTCGCCCGGCAGATGGAAGTGGGCCGCGAAGACCGGCCCCGGCAGGGTCGGTTCGTACTTCACGGGCTCGGGCAGGCCGGCCCGTACCGCCCGCGTGCCGTCGCCGATTTCCTGGTCCGTCACGGTGTCCGTCCCTCCAGTTCCGCGCGTACGGCCGCGAGCAGTCCCTCGCTCGCGGCCTCCACCATCTCCAGGCATTCCTCGAACTCCTCGCGGTCCCCGTAGTAGGGGTCGGGGACGTCGAGCCCGGTCCCGGCGGCCGGGTCGTAGGAGCGCAGGAGCCGTATCCTCGCCGCCTCGTCGGGGGTGCGGGCGAGCTCCCGGAGCTCCCGCAGGTGCCCCTCGTCCAGGGCGATCACCAGGTCGAGCGCGGGGAACCACGAGGACCGGAACCGCCGGGCGGTGTGCGCGGAGGTGTATCCGTTCTCGTCGAGCACGGAGACCGTGCGCGGGTCGGCGCCGTCGCCCTCGTGCCAGCCTCCGGTGCCCGCGCTGTCGATCTCCACCAGATCGCCGAGGCCGGCCTCCTCCACCCGGCGGCGGAAGACGTGCTCGGCCATCGGCGAGCGGCAGATGTTGCCCGTGCAGACGAAGCAGACGCGGTAGGCCATGGTCCCCACTCAGTCGCCGTCGGGGAGAACGACGTTCAGCGCCCACGAGACGACGGAGATGATCAGGCCGCCCAGGACGGCGGTCCAGAAGCCCTCCACGTGGAAGCTGAGGTCGAGCTGCTCGGCCAGCCAGGACGTGAGGAGCAGCATCAGGGCGTTGACCACCAGGGTGATCAGGCCGAGGGTCAGGATGAAGAGGGGAAGGGTCAGCAGCTTGACGACCGGCTTGACCAGGAAGTTCACCAGCCCGAAGACCAGGGCGACGAGAATGAGGGTCCAGGCCTTCTTGCCGGTGCTCTCACCGGTCAGGGTGATGTCCTGGAGCAACCAGATGGCGACTCCGAGAGCGCCCGCGTTCGCGAGCGTCTTGACGACGAAATTCTTCATGTGTCTGATCGTGGCAGACACGATCGGGCCAAGGGCAGGGGCGAGCAGGCGATGAAGGCATTCCGGCTGGACGAACTGGAGGCGGAGCGCGCCGCGAACAAGGGCGCCTACCTCCAGTTCCTGCGTGAGCGGAACATGTCGGTGGGTCTGTACGCGCTCGACGCCGGAGAGCTCGACCCGCAGCGGCCGCACGGCCAGGACGAGGTCTACTTCGTGGTCAGCGGCCGGGCGGCGATCACCGTCGGGACGGAGACGACCCAAGTGGCGCGCGGCAGCGTGGTCTACGTGCCGGCCGGGGTGGAGCACCGGTTCCACCACATCAGCGAGGACCTGCGGGTCATGGTGGTCTTCTCGCCGCCGGAGGGCTGAGTCGCCGGAGGGTGGAGCTGCCGGAGGGCTGAGTCGCCGGAGGGCTGAGTTACCGGAGGGCTGAGGGTCGAGGGCCCCGAGCCCTTAGGGGTCGGATCAGGGGAGAGCGGGGGCCACGGGGCCCCCATCCGCTTCCTCCCGCACCTAGCCTTGAGGATGTCCGGCGCGGAGTGCGCGGAAGTGGTTCTTCGAGAGCGAGGTAGGGACGATGGCCGTACGGGAGATTCTCGCGGGGATGCCCTGGTGGGTGAAGTGGGTCGCCATACCGCTCCTCGCCCTGTTCGTCTTCGGCGGACTGATCACCAGCGTCCTGACCTTCGTGGTCAGCCTGCTCTTCAAGGTGCTGCTCTTCGCGGCCCTGGTCGCCGGACTGATCTACGTCGTGCGGAAGTTCAGCTCCTCCAGCGGCTCGCGCGGGGACTGGTAGCACAAGCTACTCATCGGTATGAAGCCGGCGGAGGGTATTAGCCCGGGCGGGGGAACGCGCTGGTCGAATCAGGGTGTGCCCCCCAGGGCTGCCACTAGAGTGGAATCTCTCCGCCGTGTCGGGGACTACAGGCGTAGACCTCGGTACTGACCAGCGGTTTCCCAGGCCCGGCGGGCGCGCGGGGGCGGCCCCCGCGGGCGGGTGCACTGCATCCGTCGTCACGCCTGGGGGTGACCTTTGGCCACGGCTACGCAGACGGCTGCGCCTACCCTGATCGGCTCGGTGCAGCGGGCGCTGAGACTCCTGGAGGCCGTGGCCTCGCACGCGGAGGGCGCCCCCGCGAAACAGCTCGCCCGTGAGACGGGCCTCCCGCTGCCCACCACGTACCACCTGCTCCGCACCCTGACGCACGAGGGCTATCTGCTCCGCGACAAGGGTGTGTTCGTCCTCGGCGACGCCGCCGCCCGACTGGCCGGCGGCGGAGATGTGCAGAATCGTCGCATCAAGATCGAAGACTCCCTCGCCCGTTGGCGGGACGAGATCGGCGTACCCATCTACTTCGCCCTCTACCGCGAGGGCGAGATCGAGCTCGTCGCCGTCGCCGACACCCCTTCCAACCCCGCGGTCGACGAATGGGCCGACTTCCGCGAGACCGCGCACGCCCACGCGATCGGGCAGTGCCTGCTGAGTCAACTCGATCCGAAATCTCGTCAAGACCACCTCGACCGCCATCCGGTGGAAGCCATCACTCCGTACACGGTGCGTAATCACCGTGCGCTTTTGCAGCGTTTGGGTGGTTTGGGGCGAATGGAACCCCTGGTGGAGCGTCAGGAATATGCGCTCGGCACGATCTGCGCCGCCATCCCGATCACCGCGGGCTCCGCGGCGGCCGCGGTGGCGATTTCCGTCCCCCTCCACCAGGAAGAACGGTTGCTCCCAGCAGTCGAGCGGCTACGTACGGAGATCGGAAGGCTCTTCAGCTCGCTCGCGTTCTCTATCAGTATCTGAAAAATCACTCCTTGTGATCTGCTAGTGCGTACAGCACGATTGCGTCAAGAGGGCCACGGGGGATCATTCCTGGCCGTTTCGGTCACAGCTTTCAGCAGCTGTGTTTACACAACTGCTTCATCTACTGCGGGGTACATGATGCGAGAGTCGGTTCAGGCCGAGGTCCTGATGAGCTTCCTCGTCTCCGAGGAGCTCTCCTTCAAGATCCCGGTCGAACTCCGGTATGAGACCCGGGATCCCTACGCGGTGCGGATGACCTTCCACCTCCCCGGAGACGCGCCTGTGACCTGGGCGTTCGGAAGGGAACTGCTGCTCGACGGGATCAACCGGCCGAGCGGGGACGGGGATGTGCACATCGCCCCGACGGAACCCGAGGGCCTCTCGGACGTCTCCATCCGGCTCCAGGTGGGCGGCGATCGCGCGCTGTTCCGGGCCAGCGCGCCGCCGCTGGTCGCCTTCCTCGACCGCACGGACAAGCTGGTTCCGCTCGGTCAGGAACGGACACTCGGTGACTTCGAGGATCACCTGGAGGCCGCGCTGGGCCGGATCCTGGCCGAGGAGAACGCCGGCCCCGCCTGAGCCGCCTTCCCGAACGACCCCGCCTGAGCAGGACGTTCGCGCCGGACCCTCCCCGAGCCGGGCCGGCCCGAGCCTCAGCGCGTACGTACACCTCAGCGCGTACGTACACCTCAACACGTACGTACGCCTCACTTGGCGCGGCGGCGCCTGCCTCCCCGTACCGCCGCGGGCTTCGCGCCCCCGGACACCGGACGGTCGGCCGAGACGACCAGAGCGGCGAGCACCGTGGTGACCGGCACGGACGCCACCAGACCGATCGAACCGACCAGCGTCCGGACGATCTCCTCGGCGACCAACTCGCTGTTGGCCACCGTCCCCATGCTGCTCCGGGCGATGGAGAAGAGCAGCAGCAGCGGCAGGGCGGCACCCGCGTAGGCGAGGACCAGGGTGTTCACGACCGAGGCGATGTGGTCGCGGCCGATCCGGATGGCGGCCCGGTACAGGCCGCGCGGCCCCATGCCCGGATCGGCCTGGTGCAGCTCCCAGACCGCGGAGGTCTGGGTGACCGTCACGTCGTCGAGCACACCGAGCGAACCGATGATGATCCCGGCCAGCAGCAGACCGGACATGTCGATCTCCGGGTACAGGCCGTGGATCAGACCGGTGTTGTCGTCGGTGTTGCCGCTGAGCGAGGCCCAGTCGATGAAGACCGAACCGAGCAGGCCGATCAGCAGCAGCGAGATCAGTGTGCCGAGCACGGCGACCGAGGTGCGGGCCGAGAGGCCGTGGCACATGTAGAGCGCGATCAGCATGATCGCGCTCGACCCGACCACCGCCACGACCAGCGGGTTCGACCCCTGCAGGATCGCCGGAAGGATGAAGAGCGTCAGCACGAGGAAGCTCACGGCGAGCGCGATGAGCGCCATGACGCCCCGCATCCGGCCGACCACCACGACCGCCACGGCGAAGACGGCGGCGAGCACCGCCAACGGCAGCTTCCGGTTCACATCGGTCACCGAGTACTGCAGGTCGTGCGGGGCGTCGGGGGCGTACGCCACCACCACGCCCTGCCCCTCGTGCAGTTGACGCGTGGCGTCCGGCTGCACGATCTCGACGAACCTGCGCCCCTTGTCCGCGCCGCTGGTGACCTCGACGGTCGCCTTCCCGCACTGCTTCTGCTGGGCGTCGACCGCCTCGCGGCCCTCCGGGGTGGAGGTGTCGCCGGTCGGCGGGACCTGGGAGGCGTTCACGTCCTTGCAGTCGACGTGTGCGACGGAGACGACCTTGCCCTGCTGGGTCTGCCGGTCGAAGCCGACGCCGGTGCGCTCGTGCGCCGGGGTGTCGCTCGGCCACAGGACCGCGAGCCCGACCACGACGGCGGTGGCGAAGGGGATCAGGATCGCGGCGATGACCTTGCGCAGATGCCGCGAGACCGGGGCGGCGGGTCCATGGCTGTGGCTGTGCCCGTGTCCGCCACCGTGCCCACCGCCGTGGCCGTGCCCGTCCACCCGTCCGTGTCTGTGCTCGTGTCCATGCCCGTGGGAAGGGCCGGAATCGTGCCCCGAAGCGTGGCCGGGAGCGTGGACGTGGGCGTGCTGCTCGGGGGTCTGCCGGGGGGAAGTCACCGACCGATCATCGCAAGAACGGCGGGGGCCCACTGTTCAGCACGCCAGGAATGACGCTAGCGTGGTGGCACCTTTGCACACGCGGGAGCTCGGAGCACCGGGCTGAGAGGGCGCTGATCACCGTACGCACGTACGGGAGGAGGCTGCGCCGACCGCCGAACCTGTTACCGGGTAATGCCGGCGTAGGGAGATCGGTCTCATGACCATTCAGGATGCACGCACGCCTGCCTCCGACCAGAACCAGACCGACGGGCAGGAGCGCACGCCGGGCTGGCACAAGGGGTACGTCCAGGGCTCGCGCCCCGACCTCCGGGTCCCCGTCCGTCAGGTGCACCTCACCAACGGCAAGGACGTCACGCTGTACGACACGTCCGGCCCGTACACCGATCCCGCCATCGACACCGATGTCCGGCGGGGCCTTCCGCCGCTGCGCGAGAACTGGATCATCGCGCGCGGCGACACCGAGGAGTACGCGGGCCGCCCGGTCCGCCCCGAGGACGACGGCATCAAGCACACCTCGCCGCGCGGCGGCGGGCTGAAGAACCTCGACGCGGTCTTCCCGGGCCGCCCGCGCCTGCCGCGCCGGGGCCGCGACGGCCAGGCCGTGACCCAGCTCGCGTACGCCCGCCGGGGCGAGATCACCCCGGAGATGGAGTACGTCGCGATCCGCGAGAACGTCTCCCCCGAGGTCGTGCGGGAGGAGATCGCGGCGGGGCGCGCGGTCCTTCCGGCGAACGTCAACCACCCGGAGATCGAGCCGATGATCATCGGCAAGCGGTTCCTGGTGAAGGTCAACGCCAACATCGGCAACTCCGCCGTCACCTCCTCCATCGAGGAGGAGGTGGAGAAGATGACCTGGGCGACCAAGTGGGGCGCCGACACGGTCATGGACCTCTCCACCGGCCGCAACATCCACACCACCCGCGAGTGGGTGCTGCGCAACTCCCCCGTGCCGATCGGCACCGTGCCGCTCTACCAGGCCCTGGAGAAGGTCGACGGCCGGGCCGAGGAGCTGACCTGGGAGATCTACAAGGACACGGTCATCGAGCAGGCCGAGCAGGGCGTCGACTACATGACGGTGCACGCCGGCGTGCTCCTGCCGTACGTGCCGCTCACCGCCCGCCGCAAGACCGGCATCGTCTCGCGCGGCGGCTCGATCATGGCCGCCTGGTGCCTCGCGCACCACAAGGAGAACTTCCTCTACACGAACTTCGAGGAGCTCTGCGAGATCCTGGCGGCGTACGACGTCACCTACTCGCTCGGCGACGGTCTGCGCCCCGGCTCGATCGCGGACGCCAACGACGAGGCGCAGTTCGCGGAGCTGCGCACGCTCGGCGAGCTCAACACGATCGCCAAGCGCCACAACGTGCAGACGATGATCGAGGGCCCCGGGCACGTCCCGATGCACAAGATCAAGGAGAACATCGACCTCCAGCAGGAGATCTGCGAGGAGGCGCCGTTCTACACGCTCGGCCCGCTGACCACGGACGTCGCGCCCGCGTACGACCACATCACCTCCGGCATCGGCGCGGCGATGATCGCCTGGTGGGGCACGGCGATGCTCTGCTACGTCACGCCCAAGGAGCACCTCGGCCTGCCGAACAAGGACGACGTGAAGACGGGCGTCATCACGTACAAGATCGCGGCGCACGCGGCGGACCTCGCCAAGGGCCACCCGGGCGCGCAGGAGTGGGACGACGCGCTCTCGGACGCGCGCTTCGAGTTCCGCTGGGAGGACCAGTTCAACCTGGCCCTCGACCCGGACACCGCCCGCGAGTTCCACGACGAGACGCTCCCGGCGGAGCCCGCGAAGACCGCGCACTTCTGCTCGATGTGCGGTCCGAAGTTCTGCTCGATGAAGATCAGCCGAAGCATCACCGAGCAGTTCGGCGGCGACACGGACGCGACCCCGGAGGAGATCGAGGCCGGGATGCTGGAGAAGTCGAAGGAGTTCGCGGCTTCCGGCAACCGGGTGTACCTGCCGCTGGCGGACTGACCGGAGGGACCGGGGCCGGGCAGGTCCCGGTCCCGGCGTCCGGCCCTCAGGGGTTCGGTGTGTCCGGGGGGCCGACCGCGGCGAGGGCGTCGCGCAGGAAGGGGAGGAGCCCGCGCTCCAGGAGGGCGCGGCGCCAGGCTTCGCGGGCGAGGGCGAGTTCGTCGTCGGCCGGGGTGGGCCCGTCCGCCGCGGCCGGTCGGTTGCGCAGGGCGGTCAGGAGGAGGCCGGCGCCCGCGCTGAGCAGACCGGCGGCGGCGAGGGCGGCGAAGACGAGACCGGCCGTCAGCAGGGTCTCGCCGAACACCACGGTGGGGGTGAAGGCGTGCAGGACCGCCCCGACCAGCAGGAGTATCGCGGCGGCCGTGCCCGCGAGGACGGGCACCATCACGGTGACGATGGCGACGACGCCCGCGCCCGTTCCCGCGTCGGGATCCACCGGGGGCGTGCGGGGTGGGGTGAGGGTCCGGTTCTGCTCGCGGACCTTCACGAAGTGGTCGTACTCGCTCGCCGCCGCGGTGGTGATCAGCGCTGTCGCGTTCATTGCCATGGCGCGCAGTTGCGCGGCCGTGAGCCGGGTGCCGACGCCGTCGAGATCCGGACGTGCGTGGGCGGTGCTCAGTGCGTCGTCGAGGATCCGCTCGTACTCGGCGCGGTCCTCGGTCAGCAGGTGCGGAGCCACGTTCATGTGCATCCCCCGATGCTCCGTAGGCCCGGTTCAGCCGTGGGAAACGGTCGGCAGGGCGGAAACGGAGGAGAGCCTGCTACGGATGACCCGATGGTATTGCGGTGACGCCACGGCCTGACAGGGTGTTTCCGGAAATCGACTTCCCCGGATGCGCTGGGTTATGCGTCAGCCGTTCAGGGGGAGTTGGACGACCAGTAGCTTTCCGGCCATGGTCACTCCGCCGTCCATGGCGATCGCGAGACCGTCGGCGTACACGTGCGGTCCGTCGACGACCGGGCCCGAGCCGTCCTCGCCGTCCTCCGTGCCGACCTGGCCGAGGAGGTACGGGATGGGGCTGTGGCCGTGCACGATCCGGCGGCCGCCGTAGGTGGAGAGCAGCTCCTGGACGGCCTGCGGGCCGGCGTCGTCGCGGAAGGCGAAGCGCTTGGTGAACTTCCGGAAGAGGTCCCAGACCTCGTCGGCGTCGTTCCGGTTGAGGATCTCGTGGACCGTGTCGTTGACGTCCTCGATGGTCTGGCCGTATTCGAGGTACGCGGTGGTGTCGGAGTGCAGGAGGAGGTGGTCGTCCGCCTCCACCACGGCGTCCAGCCGGGACATCCACTGGAGGTGGACGTCCTGGAGGCGGTCCATGTCGTGCTTCTGGCCGCCGTTGAGCAGCCAGGCGGCCTGGAAGGTGGCGGTGCCCGCGCCGGAGTTGACGGGGGTGTCGCCGAAGCGTTTGGCGCCGATGAGCAGCAGTTCGTGGTTGCCCATGAGGGCCTTGCAGTAGCCGCCCGCGGCGGCGGCCTCGGCGGAGAGGCGCATGACGAGGTCGATGACGCCGATGCCGTCGGGGCCGCGGTCGGTGAAGTCGCCGAGGAACCAGAGCCGGGCGTTGCCCGCGGACCAGCCGCCGTTCTCGTCGATGAGGCCCTGGGCGCGCAGGGCGGCGACGAGCTCGTCGAGGTAGCCGTGGACGTCGCCGACGACGTAGAGGGGGCCGGGTCCGTCGCCGTTCGAGGGCTCCGGGGCGGGGGCCCGCTCGGGGGTGACCGGGACCTGGACGGTGTCGCCGCGGTTGATGACCGGGAGGTCGCGCTCGGTCGGCGTGTATCCCTCGGGCATCTCGCCCTCGGGGAAGGCGTTGCCGGGGTGGCCGGTGGCGACGGAGACGATGGAGGAGCCGGCCGGGGCCGCGAACGCCGGGGCGAGGCGGTGCCCCAGGTGGAGGGTCGGAGCGGCGGGCAGGGGCGCGGGGGCCGGCGGTGCGGCGGGGGCCTGGGGTGCGGCGGCGACGGGCGCCGGGGCGGCCTGGAGCGCGGCGGCGACGGGCACGGGCGGCAGGTTCTGCGCCGGGACCGCTTCGACGGGTACGGGCGCGGGCGGCAGGGTCTGCATCGGGACCGCTTCGACGGGGGAGGCCGCGAGCGGCGGTTCTTCCGGGGACGGCGGTTCGGCGGCGTGGCCCTGCACGGGCACGCGGGCGTACGGCGGTACGCGGAAGTCACGCAATGTCGCCGTGCGTACCACGGGCTCCTGACCGGCCCCCTGAGTCATCGACCCCTCCACCACCGTCGCGATGCCCTGCACATCGCGGACCGGCCTGGTCGTGGTGGTCCGCGGTGTCGTCCGCCCATCATAGGAATGAGGGTCCTCCTGTGTGACGCACCAGGGGTGGTGAATCCGGGTCCACTCCGGGTTAACCGGTTGTTTCGCCCGAATTGAGAAGGTCCAGTCCAGGGTCGAGACCGGTGTGGCGACCGGTTTCGCCGCCCCCGCCCACGGGCAGGGGCGAGGACGGCGAGTCGGATGACGGCGGGTTGGGGCGCCGCCGTCCGTGGGATCAGTCCTTCGCGGGTGAGCGCGGCGGGCTGACCGTGGTGCGCGGTGAACGCCGCTGCGAGGAGGTGCGGACGATGAGTTCGGTCGGTATCACCTGCTCGACCGGACCGTCGGTGTCGATCCCCTCGATGGCGTCGATGAGGAGCTGGACGACGGCGGTGCCGATCCGGCGCGGTTTGAGCGAGAGCGTCGTGACGGGCGGTTCGGTGGTGGCGTAGACGGTGGATTCGCTGCAGCAGACGATCAGCAGGTCGTCCGGGACGCGCAGTCCGTAGCGGCGGGCGGCCGCGAGGAGGTCGGTTCCGTTGGGATCGAAGAGGCCGTACACGGCGTCGGGACGGTCCGGGCGGGCGAGCAGCCGGTCGGCCGCGACGGCGCCCGCGCACGGGTCGTGCGCCGGATAGGCCTCGTAGACGGGGTCCTGGCCCACCCGTTCGCACCAGTTGAGGTACGCGGTGGTGGACAGGCGGGTGTACGTGTCGGTGGTGGTTCCGGTGAGGAGGCCGATCCGGCGGGCGCCGGCGTCGGCGAGGTGGTCGAGCAGGTCGAGGACGGCGGCTTCGTGGTCGTTGTCGACCCAGGCGGTGACCGGAAGGGTGCCGGCGGGGCGTCCGTCGGAGACGACGGGCAGGCCCTGGCGGACCAGTTCGGTGACGACCGGGTCGTGGTCGGAGGGGTCGATGACGACGGTGCCGTCGAGGGCGACGTTCGACCAGACGTCATGGCGGGAGGTGGCGGGGAGGATGACCAGGGCGTAGCCCCGGGCGAGTGCCGCCGATGTGGCTGCTCTGGCCATCTCCGCGAAGTACGCGAATTCGGTGAAGGTGAAAGGTTCATCCCCGTACGTGGTCACGGTCAGGCCGATGAGTCCCGACTTGCCGGTACGGAGCGTGCGGGCCGCCGCGGATGGGCGGTAGCCCAGCCTGTCGGCGACCTCGCGGACGTGGCGGCGGGTGGCGTCCGGGAGTCGGCCCTTGCCGTTGAGCGCGTCGGAGACAGTCGTGATGGAGACCCCGGCGGCGGCGGCCACGTCCCGGATGCCTGCCCGGCCCTGCCGGCTTCCCCGGGTCTGTGCCCGGCTCACCTGGTGCTTCCCTGCTGCTGTCATGGCGAGCCGATAGTAGGGCGATGAGGGGCGGTCGGGGCGGCCGCATATGCAGGCGTTGACAGGCACGTTTCTGCATGATCAAAAAGGGTCAAGTGGCAGGGAATCAAAGGTGCTTGGGGGCTTCTCCGTGTGATCTATGGCGATCGAATGGCCTAGGCCTGGCGAGGGTGCGAGGTCTCGAAGAGGTCTCAACTCACCTCTACGGGGGATGCGCGCCACGGCGCCCGCCACCGGCGCACGCCACCCAGGCGCGCGCCCCCTCTTCGGAGGCGGGAGCAGGGGCCGTATCCACAGTGTGTCCCTCCTGTTGTCCACAGCCCATTCGCAGCGGAGGCGAATCCTCTTAAGGTGAGGAGTATTGGCGGTACGGACGGTCGAGGAGGCCACACTGTGAGCGAGACCAGCGGGACGAGCACCGGCAGCCCCAAGCTGCGCGCCGAGCTGGACGGCGTCCCCACCTACAAGCCGGGCAAGCCGGCCGCCGCGGGCGGCCCCGTGGCCTTCAAGCTGTCCTCCAACGAGAACCCCTACCCGCCGCTGCCGGGGGTCATGGAGAGCACGCTCGCCGCCGCCGCCGGCTTCAACCGCTACCCGGACATGGCCTGCACCGGGCTGATGGAGGAGCTGGCGAACCGCTTCGGCGTGCCCGTCTCGCACCTGGCCACCGGCACCGGCTCGGTCGGCGTCGCGCAGTCGCTGCTCCAGGCCACCTCGGGCCCGGGCGACGAGGTGATCTACGCCTGGCGCTCCTTCGAGGCGTACCCGATCATCACGCAGATCAGCGGGGCCACCTCCGTGCAGGTGCCGCTGACCGACGGGGACGTGCACGACCTCGACGCGATGGCGGAGGCGATCACCGACCGGACCCGGCTGATCTTCGTCTGCAACCCCAACAACCCCACGGGCACCGCGGTGCGCCGGGCGGAGCTGGAGCGCTTCCTCGACCGGGTGCCCTCCGACGTCCTGGTGGTGATCGACGAGGCGTACAAGGAGTTCGTCCGCGACGTCGAGGTCCCGGACGGCATCGAGCTCTACCGCGACCGGCCGAACGTGGCCGTGCTGCGCACCTTCTCCAAGGCGTACGGCCTGGCGGGTCTGCGGGTCGGTTTCGCGGTCGCCCACGAGCCGGTGGCGGCGGCGCTGCGCAAGACGGCGGTGCCGTTCGGCGTGAGCCAGCTGGCGCAGGACGCGGCGGTGGCCTCGCTGCGGGCCGAGGACGAACTGCTCGGGCGGGTCGGCTCGTTGGTGGCCGAGCGCGAGCGGGTCCACGCGGGGCTCGTGGCCCAGGGCTGGACCGTGCCGGACACCCAGGCGAACTTCGTCTGGCTGCGGCTCGGCGAGCGGACCATGGACTTCGCGGCGGAGTGCGAGCGGCACGGCGTGGTGGTGCGGCCGTTCGCGGGCGAGGGCGTGCGCGTCACGATCGGTGAGTGCGAGGCGAACGACCTGTTCCTGAAGGCGGCGGAGGGCTTCCGCCAGGCTCTCTGATCAGTCGGAGGCGAGTTCCACGCGGATCGGGTCGCCGTCCCTGACGGTGGCCAGGATCCGCGGGTCGCCGTCGAGCGCCCCGAGCAGGTTGCAGGGGCTCGCCAGACGGCATTCGTCACCCCGTGAGATCGGGGTGGGGCCGTAGGGGAGGGCGAGCGCGTCGCCCTCCGTCCAGAAGGCCACCGTGCCGGGTTCGACGACCTGGCGCGCGCCGTCCTCGACGGGGACGGAGACCGGCGTGTCGAAGTAGACCTCCTCGCCCCAGGTGCGGGCGGTGGAGGAGATCGGGAGGGCTCCCGCGAGCGCCTCGCTCGTGGGGGTCTCCTCAAGGGTGGCCGTGGTGTGTCCGGCCGGCCAGATGATGCGTATCCGAAGGGTCATGCCCCGGATTCAACAATATGTTGAAGGTCCTGGGAAGGGGTGGCCTTCGGTAGGGGGACCCCGACTGAAGGTACGGATTTCGTATGAGCCATAATGCTTGTGAATGTGAACGCGTTCACAAGCGTGTCCCTGTTCGTCCCGTAATAAGTGGGATTAACGGGGCAAACTGCCGATGTGACCACGGCGCTCACGGCGATGTAAGGAGAAAACGACGTGGACCTAGCTCTGGCGCCAGAGACTCTGGCGCGCTGGCAGTTCGGCATCACGACCGTCTACCACTTCCTCTTCGTTCCCCTGACGATCTCCCTCGCCGCGCTCACCGCCGGGCTCCAGACCGCCTGGGTGCGGACGGAGAAGGAGAAGTACCTCCGGGCGACGAAGTTCTGGGGCAAGCTCTTCCTGATCAACATCGCCATGGGTGTGGTCACCGGCATCGTGCAGGAGTTCCAGTTCGGCATGAACTGGTCCGACTACTCCCGCTTCGTCGGTGACATCTTCGGCGCGCCGCTCGCCTTCGAGGCGCTCATCGCCTTCTTCTTCGAGTCGACCTTCATCGGTCTGTGGATCTTCGGCTGGGACAAGCTGCCGAAGAAGATCCACCTCGCCTGCATCTGGATGGTGTCGATCGGCACCATCCTCTCCGCGTACTTCATCCTGGCGGCCAACTCCTGGATGCAGCACCCCGTGGGCTACCGGATCAACGAGGAGCGCGGCCGGGCGGAGCTCACCGACTTCTGGCACGTGCTCACCCAGAACACCGCGCTCACCCAGTTCTTCCACACGATCACGGCGGCGTTCCTGGTCGGCGGCGCGTTCATGGTGGGCATCTCCGCGTTCCACCTGGCCCGCAAGAAGCACATCCCGATCATGCGGACCTCGCTGCGGCTCGGCCTGATCACCCTGATCATCGCCGGCCTCGGCACCGCCATCAGCGGCGACCTGCTCGGCAAGGTCATGTTCAAGCAGCAGCCGATGAAGATGGCCGCCGCCGAGGCGCTCTGGGACGGCGAGGCGCCCGCACCCTTCTCCGTCTTCGCCTACGGCGACGTCGAGAAGGGCCACAACACGGTCGCCATAGAGATCCCGGGCCTGCTGTCCTTCCTCGCGAACGACGACTTCAGCTCGTACGTCCCCGGCATCAACGACGTGAACAAGGCCGAGCAGGAGAAGTTCGGGCCCGGCGACTACCGGCCCAACATCCCCGTCGCCTACTGGGGCTTCCGCTGGATGATCGGCTTCGGCATGGCCTCGCTGGCCGTCGGCGTGGTCGGTCTCTGGCTGACCCGGAAGAAGTTCATGCTGGCGCCGGGGCTGCGGACCGGTGAGGACGAAGTGCCGAATCTGGTCCTGTTCAAGCGGAAGGCGCTCAGCCCCCGCCTGGGCAAGTGGTACTGGATCGTCGCCCTCTGGACCATGGCGTTCCCGCTGATCGCCAACTCCTGGGGCTGGATCTTCACCGAGATGGGCCGTCAGCCCTGGGTCGTCTACGGCGTGCTGCGCACCCGCGACGCCGTCTCCCCCGGTGTCTCCCAGGGCGAGGTCCTCACCTCGATGATCGTCTTCACCGCGCTCTACGCGATCCTCGCCGTCATCGAGGTCAGGCTCCTCGTCAAGTACGTCAAGGCGGGACCGCCGGAGCTCGGCGAGGACGACCTCAACCCGCCCACCAAGATCGGCGGGGACTCTCGTGACCCCGACCGTCCCATGGCCTTCTCGTACTGAGGCTCAGGAGATCGAGGCATGGAACTCCACGACGTCTGGTTCGTACTCATCGCCGTCCTCTGGATCGGCTACTTCTTCCTCGAAGGATTCGACTTCGGGGTCGGCATCCTGACCAAGCTGCTCGCCCGCGACCGGACCGAGAAGCGGGTCCTCATCAACACCATCGGACCCGTCTGGGACGGCAACGAGGTGTGGCTGCTCACGGCCGGAGGCGCGACCTTCGCCGCGTTCCCCGAGTGGTACGCGACGCTGTTCTCCGGCTTCTACCTGCCGCTGCTGATCATCCTGGTCTGCCTGATCGTCCGGGGCGTCGCCTTCGAGTACCGGGCGAAGCGGCCCGAGGAGAACTGGCAGCGCAACTGGGAACAGGCCGTCTTCTGGACCTCGCTGATCCCCGCGCTCCTCTGGGGCGTGGCCTTCGGCAACATCGTCCGGGGCGTGAAGATCGACGGCGACATGGAGTACGTCGGCAACTTCTGGGACCTGCTCAACCCGTACGCGCTCCTCGGCGGCCTGGTCACGCTCACCCTCTTCACCTTCCACGGCGCGGTCTTCGCCTCGCTCAAGACGGTCGGGGACATCCGGACGCGGGCACGGGCGCTCGCGCTCAAGCTGGGTCTGGTCACGGCGGTGCTCGCGCTCGTCTTCCTGATCTGGACCCAGGTCCACACGGGTGACAGCTGGAGCCTCGCGGCGATGCTGGTCGCCGTGGTCGCGCTCGTCGGCGCCATCGCCGCCATCAGGGTGGGCCGCGAGGGCTGGTCGTTCGCGCTCTCGGGCGTCACGATCGCCGCCGCGGTGGCGATGCTCTTCCTCGCCCTCTTCCCGGACGTCATGCCGTCTTCGCTCAACCCCGAGTGGAGCCTTACCGTGACGAACGCGTCGTCGAGCCCGTACACGCTCAAGATCATGACCTGGTGCGCGGCGATCGCGACCCCGTTGGTGCTGCTCTACCAGAGCTGGACCTACTGGGTGTTCCGCAAGCGCATCGGCACGCAGCACATCGCCGACGCCCATTAGGACCGACGCTCGACAGGGCCGGTGCTCACCGAGGCCGGCCCTCCCCAGAGGGGCATGTTTCACGTGAAACCGATCGACCCGCGCCTGCTCCGGTACGCCAGGGCCACCCGTCTCTTCCTGATCGCGGTGGTCGTGCTCGGCCTCGTCGGGGCGGCGCTGGTCATCGCCCAGGCGATGCTCATCGCCGAGATCGTGGTGGGGGCCTTCCAGAAGGCCCAGTCGGTTTCCGATCTGACCACCCCCCTGCTGCTGCTCGCCGGAGTCGCGGTGGCGCGGGGACTGGTCTCCTGGCTGACCGAGCTCGCCGCCCACCGGGCGAGCGCGGCGGTCAAGTCCGAACTCCGCGGCCGGCTCCTCGGCCGCGCGGCCGCACTCGGGCCGGGATGGCTGAGCGGGCAGAAGGCCGGTTCGCTGATCGCCCTCGCCACGCGGGGCGTGGACGCCCTCGACGACTACTTCGCCCGCTATCTGCCGCAGCTGGGTCTCGCGGTGGTCGTGCCGGTGGCGGTCCTGGCCCGGATCGTCACCGAGGACTGGGTCTCGGCGGCGATCATCGTCGTCACGCTGCCGCTCATCCCGGTCTTCATGATCCTCATCGGCTGGTACACCCAGGCCCGGATGGACCGGCAGTGGAAGCTGCTCTCGCGGCTCTCCGGTCACTTCCTGGACGTGGTGGCCGGCCTTCCCACCCTCAAGATCTTCGGCCGGGCGAAGGCCCAGGCCGAGTCGATCCGCGCGATCACCTCCGAGTACCGCCAGGCGACGATGCGGACCCTGCGGATCGCCTTCATCTCCTCCTTCGCCCTGGAGCTGCTCGCGACGCTGTCCGTCGCGCTCGTCGCCGTGACCATCGGCATGCGGCTCGTCCACGGCGAGCTCGACCTCTACACCGGGCTCGTCATCCTGATCCTGGCGCCCGAGGCCTACCTTCCGCTGCGGCAGGTGGGGGCGCAGTACCACGCGGCGGCGGAGGGGCTCGCGGCGGCGGAGGAGATCTTCGAGGTCCTGGAGCAGCCGGTACGGAACGGTGGCGCGGCAGCTGCGCCGGAGTCCGTACGGCTTGAGCTCGACGGTGTGACGGTGCGGCACGCGGGGCGCACCGAGCCCTCGCTCGACGCGGCGACGCTGACGGTCGAGCCGGGCGAGACGGTGGCCCTGGTCGGGCCGAGCGGGGTCGGGAAGTCGACGCTGCTCGACGTCGTCCTCGGGTTCGCGGTGCCGGAGGAGGGCGGTTCCGTACGGGTCGGGGGCGTCGACCTGGGGTCGCTGGACCTGGAGGCGTGGCGGTCCCGGATCGCCTGGGTGCCGCAGCGGCCGTACCTGTGCGCGGGGACGGTCGCCGAGAACGTCCGGCTCGCCCGGCCGGACGCCTCCGACGAGGCGGTACGGGGCGCCCTGCGGGACGCCGGGGCGGACGGGTTCGTCGCGGGGCTGCCGCTCGGGCTCGACACGGTGCTCGGCGAGGACGGCGCGGGACTCTCGGCGGGGCAGCGGCAACGGCTCGCGCTCGCCCGGGCGTTCCTGGCGGACCGGCCGCTGCTGCTGCTCGACGAGCCGACGGCGGCGCTGGACGGGGCGACGGAGGCGGGGGTCGTCGACGCGGTTCGTCGCCTTGCCGCCGGGCGGACGGTGCTGCTGGTGGTGCACCGGCCTGCGCTGCTCGCGGTGGCGGACCGGGTGGTGAGCCTCGGCGGCGACGTACCCGCTCCGTTTCACGTGGAACATGCGCCTTCGACGAGCCCCGTCGGGCAGGCGTCCACCGTCGGCCTCGTGGAAGAGGAACCCCTCACGCGCCCTGCCGGACCGGTGCCGGTGGCGTCCTCGTCGGTGCTCGCGCGGGTGCGCGGGATGGCGGGTGAGCTCAAGGGGCGTATGGCGCTCGCGCTGCTCCTCGGGAGCCTGGCCCTCGGCTCGGCCGTCGGACTCATGGCCGTGTCCGGGTGGCTCATCTCGCGGGCGTCCGAACAGCCGCCCGTGCTCTATCTGATGATGGCCGTCACCGCCACGCGCGCCTTCGGCATCGGCCGGGCCGTTTTCCGGTACGCCGAGCGGCTCGTCTCGCACGACGCAGTCCTGCGGATGCTCGCCGACCTGCGGGTCTCCGTCTACCGGCGCCTGGAGCGGATCGCCCCGGCCGGACTGCGCCGCACCCGGCGCGGTGACCTCCTCGCGCGGCTCGTCCAGGACGTCGACGCCCTCCAGGACTACTGGCTGCGCTGGCTGCTGCCCGTGGGCGCCGCGCTCCTCGTGGGTGCCGGTTCCGTCGGGTTCACCGCCTGGTTGCTGCCCGAGGCCGGGGCCGTTCTCGCCGTCGGCCTGCTGGTCGCGGGGGTCGCCGTGCCGATGGCCGGCGGGGCCCTCGCCCGCAGGGCCGAGCGGAGGCTCGCCCCCGCGCGCGGCACCCTGGCGACCGCCGTCGCCGATCTGCTGCGCGGCTGCGCCGAACTGACCGTCGCCGGTGCGCTCCGGGGCCGGATCGAGCGGGCGCGGGACGCCGACCGCGCCCTCACCTCCATCGCCTCCCGGCAGGCCGCCGCCACCGCGCTCGGGGCCGGACTCTCGGCCCTGGTCTGCGGCCTGACGGTCGCGGCCGCCGCGCTCGTCGGCATCCAGGCCGTACGGGACGGGCGGCTCGACGGAGTGGCCCTCGCCGTGGTCGTCCTCACGCCGCTCGCCGCCTTCGAGGCCGTCACCGGGCTTCCGCTCGCCGTCCAGTACCGGCAGCGCGTCAAGCGCAGTGCCGAGCGGGTCTTCGAGGTCCTGGACGCCCCCGTCCCCGTACACGAGCCGCGCACGCCCGCCGCTCCCCCGGCGAGTCCGTTCCCGCTGGAGCTGTCCGGGCTCTCGGCCCGGCACGCCGGACAGGAGAGGGCGGCGCTCGACGACTTCGGGCTCACCCTGGAGGCCGGGCGGCGGGTCGCGGTCGTCGGCGCCTCCGGCTCCGGCAAGACCACGCTCGCCCAGGTGCTGCTGCGGTTCCTGGACGTGGAGCACGGCACGTACCGGCTCGGCGGCGTGCCCGCGCGGGAGCTCGACGGCGACGAGGTCCGGCGGTTCGTCGGCCTCTGCGCCCAGGACGCCCACCTCTTCGACAGCTCCGTCCGCGAGAACCTGCGGCTCGCCAAGGTCGGGGCGGACGACGGGGAGCTGCGCGAGGCGCTGCGCCGGGCCCGGCTGCTCGACTGGGTCGACGGGCTGCCCGCCGGACTCGACACGCTCGTCGGCGAGCACGGTTCGCAGCTCTCCGGAGGCCAGCGGCAGCGCCTCGCGCTCGCCCGGGCCCTCCTCGCCGACTTCCCGGTCCTCGTCCTCGACGAGCCCGCCGAGCACCTGGACCTGGCCACCGCCGACGCGCTCACCGACGACCTGCTCCGGGCCACCGAGGGCCGCACCACCGTCCTCATCACCCACCGGCTGCACGGTCTCGGCGCGGTCGACGAGGTGGTGGTCCTCGACGAGGGCCGGACCGTGCAGCGCGGCCCCTACGCCGAGCTCGCGGCGGCGGACGGCCCGCTGCGCCGGATGCTGGAGCGGGAACGGGACACCGATGAGCTCCTCACCGGCGGCGGACGGCCGACTTTTCTTGCCAAATAGGACTTACTAGTCTCAAGGCCATGACCGCCGCCGCGCCGTCCGAGTCCTCGGACCCCCTGGAAGCCGCCACCCAGGCCACCCGCAGCCTCCAGGGGCTGTCCACGGAGCTCACCGCCCGCGTGCCGCAGCTCCTGGAGGCCATGCGCTCGGTCGGTACCGGCCTGGAACTCCACTCCACCCTCGACCGGATCTGCGAGACCGCCGCCGAACTCGCCGACGCCCGCTACGCCGCGATCGGCGTCGTCGACGACGAGGGCGAGGGCCTCTCCGACTTCGTCACCTTCGGCGTCGACGAGGACACGGCCCACCGGATCGGCCACCGCCCCGACGGCCACAAGGGGCTGCTCGGCGCGCTGATCCGCGACCCGCAGACCATCCGTCTCGCCGACCTCACCACCGATCCGCGCGCCGCCGGCTTCCCGCCCGGGCATCCGCCGATGCGGACCTTCCTCGGCGTCCCCATCCGGGTCCAGGGCGAGATCTTCGGCAACCTCTACCTCGCGGAGAAGCACGGCGGAGGCGAGTTCAACGACTACGACGTGCACATGGTCCGGGTCCTCGCCACCGAGGCCGGCATCGCGATCGGCAACGCCCGCCTGTACGAGGCGGCCCGGCAGCGCGAGCGGTGGATCGACGGCTCGGTCGCCGTCACCACCGCGCTGCTCTCCGGCGGAGACGCGGACGACGCCCTCACGGTCGTCGCCGAACAGGCCCGTCGGCTCGCCGACGCGGACGCCGGGATCGTGCTGCTGCCCGCCGAGGAGGGCGGCCTGGAGATCGTCGCCGTCTCCTCGCCCCGGCCCACGAAGTCGCTCGGCGTGGTGATCCCGCCCGAGAGCGCCGTGGTGAAGCAGCTCCTGGAGGGCGAGGCGGTCTTCGTGGCCGACGCCTCCACGGACCCGCGCATGATCAGCCGGCTGACGTCCCCGTACGGGCCGAGCATGATGCTGCCGCTGCAGAGTGGCGGGCGGGTCCTCGGCGCGCTCGCCACGCCCCGGGCCCGGGGCGCCCGGCAGTTCACGGAGGCGGAGCGGACGCTCGCCACCCAGTTCGCCTCGCAGGCCGCCCTCGCCCTGATGATGGCCGACGCCCAGCGCGACCGGGAGCGCCTCGCGGTCTACGAGGACCGCGACCGGATCGCCCGTGACCTGCACGATCTGGTGATCCAGCGGCTCTTCGCGACCGGGATGATGCTGGAGAGCGCCCAGCGGAAGTCGATCGTGCCGGCCGTGCGCGAGGGCGTGGGCAAGGCCGTGGACGAGCTGGACGTGACCATCCAGGAGATCCGTACGGCGATCTTCGCGCTCCAACAGGGCCCCGCCGAGGCCCCGTCGGGGCTGCGCACCCGCGTCCTGCGGGAGATCAACATGGCGGCCGTGCCGCTCGGCTTCAAGCCCGCGCACCGCTTCCTCGGCGCGATCGACTCGACGGTCGGCGAACTCACCGGCAAGAACCTCATCGCCGCGCTGCGCGAGGCGCTCTCCAACGCGTTCCGGCACGCGGAGGCGAGCCGTATCGAGGTGGTCGTCGACGCCGGCATCACGCTGCCCGACGGCGCCTCCGGGGTACGCCTCTCGGTCGCCGACGACGGCATCGGCATCCCGGCGGGCGGGCGGCGCAGCGGCCTGCGCAACCTGGCCCGCCGGGCCGAGTCGCTGGGCGGCGCGAGCTGGTGCGACCCCGGCCTGGGCGAGGACGGCGGCGGGACGACGGTGGTGTGGGAGGCCCCGCTCTGACCTTCAGCCCCGGGAAGCCAGGGCTTCGGCGACGAGCTGTTCGATGATGACGGCGACCCCGTCCTCGTTGTTGCCGACCGTCCGGCCCGAGGCGGCGGTGATGACGTCGGGGTGGGCGTTGCCCATCGCGTACGAGCGGCCGGCCCAGCTCAGCATCTCGATGTCGTTCGGCATGTCGCCGAAGGCGACGACCTCCTCGGCCGCGATGCCGCGTTCGGCGCAGCAGAGGGCCAGGGTGGAGGCCTTGGAGACGCCGAGCGCGCTGATCTCGATGAGGGCGGTCGGGCTGGACCGGGTGAAGGCGGCCCGGTCGCCGGCCGCCTCCCTCGCGATCGCGAGGAACGCGTCGGGGTCGAGCTCGGGGTGCTGGGCGAGCAGCTTGAGCACGGGGGCGGCCGAGCCGGGCGCCTCCTCGAAGAGGAGCTTCTCGGCGGTGGCGACGGTGGCGCCCGGGTCGAGGTAGAACGGCGGGTACAGCGGCTCGTAGTGGATGCCGGTGGTGAGCTCGACGGCGAAGGAGGTGCCCGGCGCGGCGGCGCGCAGGGCACGCACGACGTCGAGCGCGATCGGCCGCTCGAGGGGGCGGACCTCCAGGAAGGTGCCGCCCGCGTGCAGGTCCACGACGGCGGCGCCGTTGGCGCAGATCGCCAGGCCGTGCCCGTGGACGTGGTCGCTGACGACATCCATCCAGCGGGCCGGGCGGCCGGTGACGAAGAAGACCTCGATCCCGGCCTGCTCGGCCGCGGCGAGGGCGGCGACGGTGCGCTGGGAGACGGACTTGTCGTCACGCAGCAGGGTGCCGTCGAGGTCGGTGGCGATCAGCCGGGCCACCGGGGCGGAAGGGCGCGGGGAACGGGGAGAGGTCACCGGACCATTCTTCCGCACCGGACGCACGGGCGTGCGAGGAGCTGCACATATGAGTGCGCGGGTTCTGGGCGTGGAGGTGCCCGGCGCTCGTCTCCGTCAGGGCGTCGGGCTCGTCTCCGTCAGGGCGTCGGGCTCGTCTCCGTCAGGGCGTCGAGTTCGTCTCCGTCAGGGCGTCGACGAGGGCGACGGTGACGGCTCGCTGGCCGTCGAGCGTGAGGTGGATCCCGTCGTCGAGGTGCAGACCGGCGGTGACCTGCCGGGTGTCGACGGTGAGTTCCGGCTGCCCGAGGAGGAAGCCGGCGACGCCGTCGACGTCCTCGCTCGTCCAGCCGATCCCCGCGCGGCGGAAGTGCGGGTAGGCGTCGGCCCGTTCCTGGTCCACGGCGCTCGGGGTGAGCCAGATCCAGCGGTCCGGGCCGGAGGGCCCGCCGCGGCCGGCGAGTTCCCGCAGGGCGAGGAGGTTGCGCTCGGTCTCCGCCTCGCTGACCAGCCGGGTGCCCGCCTCCCCCGGGCCGCGGCCCAGCCGCTGGGCGTCGTTCGCGCCGAGCATGCACAGGATCCAGTCGGGGCGCAGGAAGGCGAGCTGGGGCAGTTGGGCGAGGGCCTGGGTGGTGGTGGAACCGGAGACGGCGAGGTTGACGAGCTCGACGCCGTCCGGGAGGAGGTGGCGCAGGATCGAGAACCAGGAGAGCCGGTCGGCGGTGGTGCTCTCGCCGAGGGCGACGATCCGCTGCCCCGGCCGGAAGGGCAGCCGGCCGGCCCGCTCGGCGAAGCCGGGGTCCTCGAGCAGTTCGGCCGCGGTGTCCCGGGCCTGGTCGTCGAGGTCGCGCAGCAGCTTCCGGTACGTGTCGGTGTCGAGGCCGAAGAGGTCGGCGAGGCGGGTGTCGGGCAGCTCCCCCAGGTAGCGGAGGGTCTTCTCCGGCTGCTGGAACCGTACGAGCTTGTCCGTCAGGTTCTCGTTCATGCAGGCGCTCCTTGGTTCTTGCGGGTACGGCGACGGGGCAGCAGGAAGCCGGCGGCGATCAGCCAGCCCAGGCAGGTGAAGCGGGCCAGCGGCAGCAGCAGGGCGGCGCCGTCGAGAAGCAGGGTGAGGGCGGAGAGTTCGGCGATCGCCGCCAGGACGAGACCGGTCACGGCGAGCGCGCGGGGCAGCAGTCCGGCGAGGAGTCCGGGGACGGCGATCCCGGCCACGAGCAGGCCGAGCGTCACCACGTGGCCCGGGCCGCCGGTGGCGAAGGCCAGGTACTGGAGGGACCGGACGAGCGGCGGGAGGTCGAGGACCTCCGTACGGGACAGGGTCCAGCTCACCAGTCCGCAGCAGGCCAGGAATCCGGAGGCGAGGAGGCCGCCGGCCAGGGCGATGGTCGCGCCGGGCGCGCGGACGCCGAGCCGGTGCAGCCGGGCCGAGACCGTGGCGGCGTAGACGGCCAGCGGGATCGAGGCCGCGAACTGGAGGGCGCCGGAGACCTGGACGGCGCCGGAGTGGGCGCGGAAGTACGCCACGATCTCGCCGGTCTCGCCGAAGGGGGAGGGGAAGGGGTCGCCGTCGGCGAGCACGGTGCTGAGGACGAGCCCGGCCAGGAACAGCCCGGTGAACACCACGGCGAGCACACCGGGTGGCGGTCCTCCCTGGGGCTCCCGGCGTGCTCGGGGGGCCTCGGTCGGCCGGGGATCGGTCCAGCTCTCTGCAGACACGGGTCCTGTCCGTTCTCTGAGAAGAATAGTTCACAGTGGAGAATCATTCTTGTGTCGTACGATAACTCCGTGAGCAGTGACCGGCAACCAGTGGAAGATCCGGGAGCGGCGGCGGCCTCGCCCCCGCGCGGCGGGGCGTTCCTGCTCGCCCAGCTCGGGGCGCACGCGGCGGGACGCTTTGAAGAGCGCGTCGGCGAGCTCGGCCTCGCCCCGCCGGACGTCGGCCTGCTGCGGATGATCGCCATGGAGCCGGGACGGAGCCAGCGCTCCCTCGCCGCCGACCTCGGCGTCGTCCCGAGCCGGGTCGTCGCGCTCATCGACAACCTGGAGAAGAAGGGGTTCGTCGAACGCCGGCGCAGCGCCGAGGACCGTCGCCACCACGAGCTGTACGTCTCCGAGGACGGCCGCCGGGTGCTCGGACGGGTCCGGGAGGTCGCCGCGCTGCACGAGGACGACCTGTTCGCGGCGCTCGACGAGGAGGACCGGGCCCGGCTGACGGCGCTCCTCGGCCGGATCGCCGAGCAGCAGGGCCTCACGCCGGGCGTCCACCCGGGCTACCGCCGGCTGCCGAAGCGGCCGAACTGAGGCGCGACCGGCGTGTCAGGACATGGCCGTAAACACCCGTTCGTTCAGGACGAGACGGGGAAGATTCCTGGGAGCTGACGGCGTCTCCAGGGAGGGCGGGCATGGTCGCGGGCCGGCGAAGAGGGGAGTGCGACTCCTGCGGTGCGCCGTACGGAACGTGGATCGCGAGCCTCCGCATGGCCCTGTGCGCGGAGTGCGAGCGGTCCGGAGCGGACCACCCCGTACGGGAACCGGTGCTGGTCGGCGACGTCCTGGCCGGCCTGACCGACATCGTCTCCCGCCCGAGGACCGGCGCCGGGGGCGCCGTACCGGAGACGGCCCTCGCCGGGGGTGCCGTACGCGACGCGGCCCGCTCTGCGGGTGCCGTACCGCAGCAGCGGTCGCCGTTCTCAGGGGCCCCGGGGGCCTCTGGTTCTTCCGCTGGTTCTTCCGCGCCCTCTGCGTCCTCCGAGGCGTCGGCCCTCGCGGCCTGTGACCGGTGTGGGGCCCGTGCCGAGTGGCGTCGTACGGTCCGGGGGCGCCGGCTCCTGCTGGAGCCCGGGGAGCTGGCGGCCCGGCTCGTCCCGGCGGGCAGACGCTGGCGCGTCGCGGGCGACGGGACCGCGGTCGCCCTGGGCTCCGCCGTGCCGTCCGACACGTGCCGGGTCAGTCATCTCGACGTCTGCCCGGCCCGCCCTGCCCCGGCCGGCTCCCCGGTCATGCTCGCGCTGTGGCGGAGCCACGCCCGGCGTACGGCCTGACCCGCCCCGGCGCGGGGCGGGTCAGGGCGGCGAGGCTCAGCCCAGCTGGGCGAGCGCCTCGGTGGCGATGTTCTCGAAGACGGTCTGGTCGGCGGCGAAGTCGGAGTCCGCGATCGGCCAGTGGATCACGAGCTCGGTGAAGCCGAGCTCGCGGTGGCGCCCGGCGAAGTCGACGAAGGCGTCCACGGACTCCAGCGGCCGGCCCCGGTCCGGGGTGAAGCCGGTCAGCAGGATCTTGTCCAGCTCGTCGACGTCCCGTCCGGCCTCGGCGCAGGCCTTGCCGAGCTTGCCGATCTGGCCGCGCAGGGCCTCCACCGACTGCTCGGGGGTCCCCTCCTCGTACAGCTTCGGGTCGCCGGTGGTCACCCACGCCTGCCCGTACCGCGCGGCCAGCCTCAGCCCGCGCGGCCCGGTCGCCGCCACCGCGAAGGGCAGCCGCGGGCGCTGGACGCAGCCGGGGATGTTCCGCGCCTCGTCGGCCGAGTAGAACGTGCCCCGCTCCGTCACCGCGTCCTCGGTGAGCAGCCGGTCGAGCAGCCCCACGAACTCGCCGAACCGGTCGGCCCGCTCCTTCGGCGTCCACGCCTCCTGCCCGAGCGCGGTGGCGTCGAAGCCGTTGCCGCCCGCGCCGATGCCGAGGGTGACCCGCCCGCCGGAGACGTCGTCGAGCGTGATCAGTTCCTTGGCGAGCGTCACCGGGTGCCGGAAGTTCGGCGAGGTCACGAGGGTGCCGAGCCGGAGCCGCTCGGTGGCCGTCGCCGCCGCGGTGAGCGTGGGCAGCGCGCCGAACCACGGGCCGTCGCGGAAGCTCCGCCAGGAGAGGTGGTCGTAGGTGTACGCGGCGTGGAACCCCAGTTCCTCGGCGTGCCGCCACTTCTGGCGACCCCCCTCGTGCCAGCGGTCGACGGGCAGGATCACGGTGCTCAGGCGCAAGGTCATGGCTCCGAGCCTACGGCGGTCAGCGGACGCGGGCGCTCAGCCAGGGGGTGAGGGTGGCTCCCGTGACCAGCTCCTTGTACGTCTCGTCGCCGGGCAGCGGGACGATCAGCCACCAGCCGGGCGGGAAGAACCGGCCCTTCACATGGGCGAGGCCGCCGTGGACGGAGCGGAGGAAGGCGGGGACGGCGTCGCGGGGCACGTCCGCGAACTCGATCCCCTCCACGGTGATCCTGGCGTCGCCCTCGGGGAAGACCTGCACGGTGACGGCGGGGGAGCCGCCCAGCTCGACGTAGGCCTCGTGGGGGAGCGAGCCGTCGGGGTCCAGGGCGGTGAACGCGTCGGCCGAGGTCCGCCGGGAGGTCCGGTCCGCGCCGATGTCGTCGGTCACCGTCATCTCCAGGTGGAACTCCCGGGCGAGCTCACGGATCGCGGCGACGGCGGCTTCGGTGCTGGGCAGATGCGGGTGATGCGGGTGGGCGGCCATGAAGTCGATCATGCCCCAGGGCGGGGACCGGCTCAGGAAAGTGCCTGCCTCAGGACGAGGACCGGCTCAGGACGAGGAGCGCCTCAGGACAAGGAGCGCCTCAGGAGGGAAAGCGAAGGAACTCCGGCGGGACCGCGTCGGTCAGCCAGACCCCGTTGGCGCTGACGTGGAAGACGTGTCCGGCCCGCCGCATGGCGCCGGCGTCGACGCTCAGCACGACGGGCCGCCCCCGGCGCGCGCCGACCCGGGTCGCCGTCTCCCGGTCGGGGGAGAGGTGGACGTGGTGGCGGGCCATGGGACGCAGCCCCTCCGCCCGGATCGCGGGGAGCCGGTCCGCGACCGTGCCGTGGTAGAGGTACGCGGGCGGTTCGGCGGCCGGCAGGTCCAGGTCGACCGCGACGGTGTGGCCCTGGCTCGCGCGGATGCGGGTGCCCTCGATCGCGAAGCGCTTCTTGTCGTTGGTCGCGACGACGTGGTCGAGCTCCTCGCGGGTGATCGGGAAGCCGTGGGCCGCGGCGGCCCGGAGCAGGGCGTCGATCTCGGTCCAGCCGTGCGCGTCGAGGACGAGTCCGATGCGCTCGGGCTGGTGGCGCAGATGTTTGGAGAGGTACTTCGACACCTTCACTGTGCGTGTCTGGTTCATTCCGTCAGGATGCCGAAGCGTGACGCGCCTCACCAACGAATTTCGATGGGCAGGTTTGATCCACAACAAAGCTTGGTTATCCACAGGCAAGTTGATGATTCTGTGGACAACGGGACTTCATTTTCAGGCGGATTGGGTAAGTTAATTATCTATCGGTCGACTTGAGGCAAGTGCGTCCAATGTCCTCTTGTGTACCTCTCGTTCTGTGGCCGCCGCGATGAAGGCCTCGACGCCCTCCGTCCCCACCAGGCTCTGCACGGCCCGTATCGTCCCGGCGGGGAGCGACACCGCGCGCGGCTGGTCGTCCTTCACCGGAGGGTGATCCGGCGACAGGTGGATCTGGAGGTGCTGGGTCGCCAACAGGCGCATCGCCCGCGCCAGTTCGGCGTCCACCGTCTGCTGGGCGAGCGGCCTGAGGCGACGCACCATCGTCGCCGCCTCCGCCGCGTCCGCGTCCGTCGGCGGCCGGTGCTCCAGATAGCGCGCGAAGACGTGCTCGGTCGTGAACTCCAGGAAACGGGACGCGATGTGTTCGACCTGATCGCGAAGTTCCCTCAGGTGTCCGGTGATCGCCGCGAGCGGCACGCCCGCCGCGTACAACTCGGCCGCCACCGCCAGCTCTTGCGGGCTCGGAACGAGGTACTCCTCGTCCTCCCGGTCCGGCAGCCGCTCCAGGACGCCGAGCTCGACGGCCTCCCGGATGGCATCCTCGTCCGGCGTGCCGCCGAAGCGGGCGTCCAGCTCCGCACGGGAGATCCGGTCCGCCTCCTCGTCCGTCCACGGCCCGTGGACCTCGGCGACCAGACCCAGCACCCCGCCGAGCCCCCGGCCGGTGTCCCACGCCTCAAGGAGCTCCTTGATCGAGGCCAGGGTGTAGCCCCGGTCGAGGAGGTCGGCGATCTGGTGGAGCCGGGCGAGGTGCGCGTCCCCGTACACGTTCGACCTGCCCCGCCGCTCCGGGCGGGGCAGCAGACCGCGGTCCTGGTAGGCGCGGATCGTCCGGACCGTGGCCCCGCTGTGATGGGCGAGATCCTCGATCCGGTACTCCGGCTGTGCTGACTGCTCGGACAAAACCGCTCCCACCGACCGCATCCTTCACCCCGCCACCGCGGGGCCCCTCCTGGAAGGGATCGTACGACCGCCGGTCCCGCCCCGCTCCCCACGAGCCGTGCCCAACCCACCTCCCCGACCGAGGCGAGGCCGGCCCAGCCCTCCGACCGAGGCGAGACCAACCCAGCTCCCCGACCGAGGCGAGACCAACCCAGCCCTCCGACGGAGGCGAGACCAACCCAGCTCCCCGACGGAGGCGAGACCAACCCAGCTCCCCGACCGAGGCGAGACCAACCCAGCTCCCCGACCGAGGCGAGGCCGGCCCAGCCCCCCACGACCGTGGCAAAGCCAGCCCCGCCTCCCCCGGCCGAGGCCCGCACCTCCCTACGCCGGCGGCTGCCCCCGCCCGAGCCCCCCGCCCCTACGCCGGCGGCTGCCAGCGGGCGAGCGCTCGCAGGGCTCCCGGGCTGAGCCGGGACAGGAAGTGGGCGCCCCGGGCCTCGGGAGTCACCGGGACGACGGCCCGGTCGTGCAGGACCGCCCCCAGGATCGCGTCCGCGACCTTCTCCGGCGGGTAGTTCCGCAGGCCGTACAGCCGGGAGGCCTTCCGCTGCCGCCGCTTCTCCTCCTCCGCGTCCGAGACCCCGGCGAACCGCGCGGTCGCCGTGATGTTGGTGTTGACGATGCCGGGGCATATCGCCGACACTCCGATGCCCTGGCCGGACAGTTCGGCGCGCAGGCACTCGCTGAGCATCAGCACCGCCGCCTTCGACGTGCTGTACGCGGGCAGCGCCCGGGAGGGCTGGAAGGCCGCCGCCGAGGCGGTGTTGACGATGTGCCCGCCCTGGCCGCGCGCGGTCATCTGCGCACCGAAGAAGCGGCAGCCGTGGATGACGCCCCACAGGTTGACGTCCAGGACCCGCTTCCACTCCTCGGCCGAGGTCTCGAAGAAGGAGCCGGTGAGCCCGATGCCCGCGTTGTTGACCAGGACGTCGACGACTCCGTACTCGTCCGCCACCTTCGTGGCCAGCTTCTCCATCGCCTGCTCGTCGGAGACGTCGACGGTCTCGCCCCAGGCCTCCGGGGCGCCGATCAGACGCGCCATCTCGGCCGTGCGGGCGGCGCCCTCGGCGTCCCGGTCCACGGCCACCACCCGGGCGCCGGCCTCCGCGAACGCGAAGGCGGTGGCCCGGCCGATGCCGCTGGCCGCCCCGGTGACCAGGACCAGCTGGCCGCCGAACCGCTCCGCGTACTCCGGCTTCACACCGCTCTTCGCCACCGTCGCGGCCACCGGCTTCGGAGCCTTGGTCGCCGCGTCCTCGTTGGCCCGGACGAACTCGGCGATCCAGGCGGACAGCTGGTCCGGCCGGGTGCGCGGCACCCAGTGCTTGGCGGGCAGGGTGCGCCGGGTCAGCTCCGGCACCCAGCTGCCCAGGTCGTCGTAGAGCCGCTCGGAGAGGAAGGCGTCGCCGGTCGGCGTGATCAGCTGCACGGGCGCGTGCGCGTACGCGTCGGAGCGCGGCCTGCCGAGCCGGGCCCGGACGTTGTCCCGGTAGAGCCAGGCGCCGTGCGCCGCGTCGTTCGGCAGGGAGGGCGTCGGGTAGTCGCCGGCCGGGACCTTCTCCATCCGCTCCAGGACCTTCGGCCAGCGCTTGCCGAGCGGTCCGCGCCAGGCGAGCTCCGGCAGCACGGGCGTGTGCAGCATGTACACGTACCAGGACTTGGCGCCCTGGCCGAGGAGCTGTCCGACCCGGCGCGGGGTGGGCCGGGTCATCCGCTGCTTGATCCAGTGCCCGAAGTGGTCGAGCGAGGGACCCGACATCGAGGTGAAGGAGGCGATCCGGCCCTCGGTGCGCGGCACCGTGACGAACTCCCAGGACTGCACCGAACCCCAGTCGTGGCCGACGAGGTGGACCGGACGGCCCGGGCTGACGGCGTCGGCGACCGCGAGGAAGTCGTCCGTCAGCTTCTCCAGGGTGAAACCGCCGCGCAGCGGCGCCGGCGCCGTCGACCGGCCGTGCCCCCGGACGTCGTACAGCACCACGTGGAAGTCCTCGGACAGCCGGACCGCGACCTCCGACCACACCTCCTTGGAGTCCGGGTACCCGTGCACCAGGAGGACGGTCGGCCGGTCCGCGTCGCCGAGTTCGGCGACGCACAGCTCGATCCCGCCCGTCCGGACCCAGCGCTCCCGCGCCCCGTCAAGCCCGGCGATTCCCGCCATCAGACCGCTCCCTCGTTCCAGCGCCGCACGTGCGGCAGATCGTCGTCCAGCCAGAAAGCGCTCTGCTCGGGGTCCCGGGAGTCGGTGACGACCAGGATCTCCTCGAACTTCGCGCCCGTCCCCCGGAATCCGAGGTGCGGTTCGACCGCCCACAGCCCGGGCATGGGCGGGTGGTCGGAGAACTTGTACGGCGACCAGAGCGGCGACCAGCCGTCCCGGTGGCCGTGCACGGCGTCGCTCGCCAGGCCCTTGAGCGACTGGGTGCCGAAGCCGAAGAGCGTCGGTGCCCAGCGGCGCTCCTTCACCCGGTCGATCTTGTGGGCGATGACGCCGAACGGATAGGCCCGGTGCCGGTTCGCGTACCCCTGGCGGACCATGAGCCGGTCCACGTCCTCGTATATCTCGCGCAGCGTGCGGCGCTCGCGGACCTCGCGCAGGATCAGCTCCCGGTGGGCCTCAAGATCGGCGAGCAGCTTGTCGTGCAGGGGGTTGAGGCCCAGGCAGCCGCTGTAGCCGATGTCGGCCGTGTAGCCCCGGTGGACCGGCGCCATGTCGAGGATGAACGGCATCCCCGCCTCGAGGCGCCGGTTCGTGGGGAAGAACTGCAGCGGGATCTTGAAGTCCACGAAGGCCGTGCGGTCCCCGAACCAGGCGAACGGCCGGTGGAACCAGTCCCGCACCCCCCGCTCGTACAGCCACTCCCGCTGCATCCGGGCGGCCTCGCGCTCGGTCACGCCCGGCTTGAGCTGGGCCGCGACGGCTTCCGCGCACTCGTACGAGAGCCGCTGTACTTCCCTGAACCCCCGCAGCTCCGCGGAGAGTTCGCCTGTCACTGCTGAGGCCATGCCACCCGCCGTCCCGTGTGAGCGCCCGGCTGCGCTACGCGTTCGTAACTTGACACCGATGAATGTGACAATGCCCGGCGGCTGCGTCAAGAGGTCGGACGGCGACCCTGTGGAAAAGTCCGGCGGAAAGACCGACGGCCGACTGGAGGAGACCGACGACGGCTTGTGGAAAAGACTTTCGTCTCGGCGCCCCTACGGGCTTGTACTCCTGTAGTCGGAGAAGGACCGAGCCGTTGGGCTGACGACTTCTGTGGCGCACGCCACTACCGTCGAAGCGTGACTGTGATCGCTACCGAAAGCCTCAGCAAGCGGTTCCCCCGGGTGACCGCTCTCGACCGGCTCTCCCTGGACATCGGGCCCGGTGTGACCGGACTTGTGGGTGCCAACGGAGCCGGCAAGTCCACGATGATCAAGATCCTGCTCGGCCTCTCCCCCGCCACGGAGGGCAGCGCCCAGGTCCTGGGCCTCGACGTCCGCACGCACGGCCCCGAGATCCGCGAGCGCGTCGGATACATGCCCGAGCACGACTGCCTCCCGCCGGACGTCTCGGCCACCGAGTTCGTCGTCCACATGGCGCGGATGTCGGGCCTCCCGGCCTCGGCCGCCCGCGAGCGGACCGCCGACACCCTGCGCCACGTCGGCCTGTACGAGGAGCGCTACCGCCCGATCGGCGGCTACTCGACGGGCATGAAGCAGCGGGTGAAGCTGGCCCAGGCGCTGGTCCACGACCCGAAGCTGGTCCTCCTCGACGAGCCGACGAACGGCCTCGACCCGGTCGGCCGGGACGAGATGCTCGGACTGATCCGCCGGGTCTGGACCGACTTCGGCATCTCCGTCCTCGTCACCTCGCACCTCCTGGGCGAGCTGGAGCGCACCTGCGACCACGTCGTCGTCATCGACGGCGGAAAGCTGCTCCGCTCCAGCTCCACCAGCGACTTCACCCGGACCACCACGACGCTTGCGGTCGAGGTCACCGACTCCGACGCCCACCCCGACGGCACGGCGTCGCTGCGCGCGGCCCTCGCCGCCGCCGGCGTCACGATCCACGCGGGCGTGGAGGACGGCCTGCCGGGCGCCGGTCACATCCTGCTCCTGGAGGCCCCCGGCGAGGAGACGTACGACCTCGTACGGGACACCGTCGCCGGCCTCGGCCTCGGTCTCGTCCGCATGGAGCAGCGCCGTCACCACATCGCCGAGGTCTTCAAGGCGACGGACCAGGAGGAGGTGCCGGCCCGATGAGCGCCCAGACCCCCGAAACGAACCAGACCCCGGACACGACCCGGATCCACAACATCGGCTACCGGTCCTACGACGGCCAGCGCCTCGGCCGGTCGTACGCGCGCAGGTCGCTGTTCTCGCAGTCGCTGCGCGGCGCGTACGGGCTGGGCCGCAGCGCCAAGTCCAAGGTGCTGCCGATGCTGCTCTTCGCGGTGATGTGCGTCCCGGCGCTGATCATCGTCGCCATCTCGGTGTACACCAAGGCCGACAAGCTGTTCGTGGAGTACACCCAGTACGCGATCTACCTCCAGCTCGTCATCGCCGTCTTCCTGGCCTCCCAGGCCCCGCAGTCGGTCTCCCGCGACCTGAGGTTCCGGACGGTCCCGCTGTACTTCTCGCGTCCGATCGAGCGGGTGGACTACGTGCTCGCCAAGTTCGGGGCGATGGCCTCGGCGCTCTTCGTCCTCACCGCCTCCCCGCTGCTGATCCTGTGGATCGGTTCGATGCTGGCCAAGATGGACTTCGTCGAGCAGGCCAAGATGTTCGGCCAGGGCCTCGTCTCCGTCGCGATCCTGTCGGTGCTCTTCGGCGGCATCGGCCTGGTCATGGCCGCGCTCACCCCGCGCCGCGGCTTCGGCGTCGCCGCCGTGATCGCCGTCCTCACCATCTCCTACGGCGCGGTCTCCACCCTCCAGGGCATCTCCTACGCCACCGAGAACACCGGCGCCATCATCTGGCTCGGCCTCTTCTCCCCCCTCACCCTCGTCATCGGCCTGCAGAACGCGTTCCTCGGCGCCCACGCCTCCTTCCCCGGCGAGATGCAGGTCGGGGCCGGTGTCGGCGTGGTCTACCTGGTGGTCGTCCTCGGCCTCATCGCCTCCTGCTACGGCATCCTGATGGCCCGCTACCGAAAGGTCGGACTGTGAGCACCCTGCACATCGACCACGTCTCGCGCTGGTTCGGGAACGTCGTAGCGGTCAACGACGTCACGATGTCGATCGGCCCCGGCGTCACCGGTCTCCTCGGCCCCAACGGCGCCGGGAAGTCCACCCTCATCAACATGATGGGCGGCTTCCTCGACCCCTCCACCGGCAGCGTGACCCTCGACGGCGCGCCGGTCTGGCGCAACGAGTCGGTCTACCGCTCCATCGGCGTCGTCCCCGAGCGGGAGGCGATGTACGACTTCCTCACCGGCCGCGAGTTCGTCGTGGCCAACGCGGAGCTCCAGGGCCTCGGCGCGGCGGAGGCCCAGCGGGCCCTGGCGACCGTCGAGATGGAGTACGCGCAGGACCGGAAGATCGCCACGTACAGCAAGGGCATGCGGCAGCGCGTGAAGATGGCCTCGGCCCTCGTCCACGAGCCGTCCGTGCTGCTGCTCGACGAGCCGTTCAACGGCATGGACCCGCGCCAGCGGATGCAGTTGATGGACCTGCTGCGGCGGATGGGCGCGGACGGCCGCACGGTCCTGTTCTCCTCGCACATCCTGGAGGAGGTCGAGCAGCTCGCCTCCCACATCGAGGTGATCGTCGCCGGGCGGCACGCGGCCTCCGGCGACTTCCGCAGGATCCGCCGGCTGATGACCGACCGGCCGCACCGCTACCTGATCCGCTCCAGCGACGACCGGGCGCTCGCCGCCGCGCTGATCGCCGACCCGTCCACGGCCGGCATCGAGGTCGACGCGGTGGACGGCGGACTGCGGATCCAGGCCGTCGACTTCGGACGGTTCACCGAGCTGCTGCCGAAGGTCGCGCGGGAGCGGGGCATCAGGCTGTTGACGGTCTCGCCCTCCGACGAGTCCCTCGAATCCGTCTTCTCGTATCTCGTCGCGGCCTGAAAGGAGCACGACCCCGATGTACGACCCCACTGTCGCCCGGCTCACCTACCGGGCCCTCCTCGGCCGCCGGCGGGCGGCGATCCTCTTCCTCCTGCCCGGCCTGCTCGTGCTCATCGCCGCGGCCGTCCGCATGCTCAACGGCGCGGACGACCAGGTCGCGGCCGACCTCCTCGGCGGCTTCGCGCTCGCCACGATGGTCCCGCTGATCGGCGTCATCGCCGGTACGGGCGCGATCGGCCCGGAGATCGACGACGGCTCCATCGTCTACCTGCTCTCCAAGCCGGTGAAGCGGTCGACGATCATCACCACCAAGCTGATCGTGGCCATCGCCGTCACCATGGTCTTCTCGGCCGTCCCGACGCTGATCGCCGGATTCATCCTCAACGGCAACGGCCAGCAGGTCGCCGTCGCCTACACGGTCGCCGCGCTGGTCGCCTCCATCGCCTACAGCGCCCTGTTCCTGCTGCTCGGCACGGTCAGCCGGCACGCCGTGGTGATCGGCCTGGTCTACGCCCTGGTGTGGGAGGCCCTCTTCGGCTCCCTGATCTCCGGCGCGAAGACCCTGAGCGTCCAGCAGTGGGCGCTGGCCCTGGCGCAGAAGGTCACCGGCGACGGCCTGATCACCTCCGAGGTCGGGCTGACGACGGCGGTGACGCTGCTCGTGTCGGTGACGGTCGTGGCGACCTGGTTCGCCGGCCAGAAGCTGCGCAAGCTGACCCTCGCCGGCGAGGAGTAGGACGACAGAGACGAAGCGGTACGGCTCCGAGGGGCGTCGCCCGGCCCCGGGAGGCCCCACCCGGAGCCGTACCGCCCCCGCCCCCCTCGCTCAGACCGTCCGTCCCGGCCCCGTCTCCCGGACCGTCCGCCCCGCCCCCGTCCTTCAGACCGTCCGGTTCCGGGCCGCGAGGAGGCCGACGGCGAGGGCCGTCGCGCAGACGCCGAGGACCCCGCAGATCGGCAGGGTCCAGGAGCCGGTGGCCTGGTGGAGGGCGCCGGCCACCAGCGGCCCGGCGGCGGCCATCAGATAGCCGACCGTCTGGGCCATCCCGGACAGCCTGGCGGCGGTCACCGCGTCCCCGGCGCGCAGCACGATCAGGGTCAGGGCGAGGCCGATGGCGCCGCCCTGGCCGATGCCGAGGACCGCCGACCAGAGCCAGGCGCCCTCCACGGGGGCCACCATCAGTCCGGCGTAACCGGCCGCGACGAGCGTCGTGACCAGCACGATCAGCGGGCGCTGGCTGCGCATCCGGCCGGCGAGCAGCGGCACCGCGAAGGCGCCGGCGACCTGGATCAGGTTGTTGAAGGCGAAGATCATGCCGGCCGTGGAGCGGCTCATCCCGTGGTCGGTGAAGATCGTCGGCATCCAGGCGATCAGCACGTACGACCACACCGACTGCAGGCCCATGAAGAGGGTGACCTGCCAGGCGAGTGCCGAGCGCCAGACGCGCACCGGGCGGGCGCCCTCGGCCGGGACGGCCCGTACCTCGTGTCCCGTACGACCGCGGGCGATCAGGACCTGCGGAAGCCAGGCGAGGGCCGCGACCGCGGCGAGCAGCGACCAGAAGCCGAGCGAGGCCTCCCAGCCGCCGCCCAGGGCGTTCTCCAGGGGGACCGCGGCCGCCGCGGCGACCGTCGCGCCGGCGATCATCGCGCCCGTGTAGACCGAGGTCATCGACGCGGCCCGGTCCGGGAAGTCACGCTTGATCAGGCCCGGCATCAGCACGTTGAGCAGGGCGATCGCGGTGCCGACGAGGACCCCGCCGGCGTACAGCGCGTACACGGACGGCAGCACGCGCGCGAGGATGCCGATTCCGAGCAGCAGGAGCGCCGCGAACAGCACGCGCTCGGCGCCGAACCGGCGGCCGAGCGCCGGCGCCACCAGGGCGCCCAGGCCGAGGAACAGCACCGGCACCGAGGTCACGAGCGAGCTCGCCGTCGCGGAGAGCCCGAAGGCGCCGGATATCTCGCCGACCAGCGGCGCCACGCTCGCGAGCGCGACCCGCATGTTGAGCGAGGCGAGGACGATGCCGACGAGGAGCACCGCCGGGTGCGCGAGCAGGGCGCGCCGGGCCGCCGTCCCCTCGGCCGAGGGCCGGACCCCGGCCTCGGCGTCGACGAGCACGCGGGCCTCTTCGCCGGTCCTCATCGGGTCTCCTCCGTCAGCGACCGCGTCGTCTCCATCGGCACCCGCAGCAGCTCGCGGGCCTGCCGCTCCGCCGCCTCCGGGTCGCCGGCCTCGACGGCCTCCACCAGGGCCTCGTGGGCGTCGATGTCGACCGGGGGCATCTCCCGGTCGCCGAGGGCCTCCACCAGGACCTCGTGGACCTGCGCGGAGAAGAAGCGGTAGACCTCGACGAAGGCGGCGTTGTGGGTCGCGCCGACGACCGCGAGGTGGAAGGCGAGGTCCGCGTCCGCGTTCCGGTCGCCCTCCTCCCGCAGCGTCGTGAGGGCGGCCCGCAGCCGCAGCAGGTCGTGGGTGTCGCGCCGGGCGGCCGCGAGCCGGGCGGCCTCGGCCTCCAGGGCGGCCCGCAGTTCGAGGACGTCCACCGCGCCCGCGTGGCGGACGCCGCGGAGCACGGCGGCCGGGTCGGCGGTGGACCTGACGAAGGTGCCGTTGCCCTGGCGGGACTCCAGGAGACCGGAGTGGACGAGGACCCGGATCGCCTCGCGGACGGTGTTGCGGCCGACGCCGAGCTGCTGTGCGAGCTCGTGCTCGGTCGGGATGCGGTCGCCGACCGCCCACTCGCCCTCGGTGAGCTGTGTGCGCAGCTGTTCCACCACGGAGTCCACCAGCGAGGTCCGCCCCGCCGCCTTGAGTGCCGCCATGCCGTTCGTACCCCTTCAGTCGCCCGGTTGCCCAGTCATCCTACAACTGACCGGGCGAGGGACGGCGGACTACTGTGGGGCCGTACGCGGACCGAACACCCTCACCACCTTCGGGAGTCAGTCATGTCAGACCGCTTCGACGTCGTCGTACTCGGAGCTGGCCCCGGCGGCTACGTCGCCGCCATCCGCGCCGCCCAGCTGGGCAAGCGGGTCGCGGTCGTCGAGGAGAAGTACTGGGGCGGTGTCTGCCTGAACGTCGGCTGCATCCCCACCAAGGCGCTGCTGCGCAACGCCGAGCTCGCCCACATCTTCAACCACGAGGCGAAGACCTTCGGCATCAAGGTCGACGGCACGGTCTCCTTCGACTACGGCGAGGCCTTCCGCCGCAGCCGCTCGGTCGCGGACGGCCGCGTCAAGGGCGTCCACTTCCTGATGAAGAAGAACGGGATCACCGAGTTCAACGGCCGGGGCACCTTCCTCGACGCGAACACCCTCCAGGTGGCCAAGGCCGACGGCACCTCGGAGACGATCACCTTCGACAACTGCATCATCGCGACCGGCGCCAGCCCGCGGATGCTCCCGGGCACGGCCCTCAGCGACCGCGTCGTCTCGTACGAGCAGCAGATCCTGGCCGAGGACGCCCCGAAGTCGATCGTCATCGCCGGCGCCGGCGCCATCGGCATCGAGTTCGCGTACGTGCTGAACAACTACGGCACCAAGGTCACCATCGTCGAGTTCCTCGACCGGATCGCCCCGCTGGAGGACGAGGAGGTGTCGAAGGAGCTGGCGAAGCAGTACCGCAAGCTCGGCATCGACGTCCTGACCTCCACCCGCGTCGAGGCGATCGACGAGTCCGGTCCGCAGGTCCGCGTCACCGTCACCGGCAAGGACGGCGTGCAGAAGGTCCTGGAGGCCGACAAGGTCCTCCAGGCCATCGGCTTCGCCCCGAACGTCTCCGGCTACGGCCTGGAGAACACCGGTGTCGCCCTCACCGAGCGCGGCGCGATCGACGTCGACGGCCGCTGCCGCACCTCGGTGCCGCACATCTACGCCATCGGCGACGTCACCGCGAAGCTGATGCTCGCGCACACCGCCGAGGCCATGGGCGTCATCGCGGCCGAGACCATCGGGGACGCCGAGACGATGGAGCTCGACTACCCGATGATCCCGCGCGCCACCTACTGCCAGCCGCAGATCGCCAGCTTCGGCTGGACCGAGGCGCAGGCCCGCGAGAAGGGCTACGACGTCAAGGTCGCCAAGTTCCCGTTCGTCGCGAACGGCAAGGCGCACGGCCTGGGCGACGCCACCGGCTTCGTCAAGATCGTCGCCGACGCGAAGTACGGCGAGATCATCGGCGCCCACCTGATCGGCCCCGACGTCACCGAGCTGCTGCCCGAGCTGACCCTGGCCCAGCAGTGGGACCTCACGGTCCACGAGGTCGCCCGGAACGTCCACGCGCACCCGACCCTGGGCGAGGCCGTGAAGGAAGCGATCCACGGTATTGCGGGACACATGATCAATTTCTGAGGTTTCTCCCAGCTTCGGGTGATAGGCACTGAAAGGTGCCGAGCAAAACCTCTCCGGGTGGAACCCCTCCGGGTGAACACCCTCCGGGCGAAACCCCTCCGGGTGGCGAACCGTCCCGACCGATCAGGTCGTGGGTGCGTTCGTCACCCGGTACGCATGTGTGGCTGGCGGTCATCGCGATCACCAGCCTCGTCATCGCGCTCGTCCCCCACGGCCTGGAGACCTACCTCCTCCACCGCAACAGCAGCAATCTCCACCAGCTCGCGCACCACCCCATGCGGGCCCTGCTCGGCAGCGCGTTCTGGATCGAGGACCCCGCCGACCTCCTGCTGTACGCGGTGCTCTTCGAGGTCTTCCACGCCCCCGTGGAACGCTGGCTGGGCACCCCGAAATGGCTCTTCACCGTCGCCACCGCCCACATCGCGGCCACGCTCATCAGCCAGCAGGTCGTCCTCGCGGCCATCCAGCTCCACGACGTCCCGCGCAGCATGGCGCACGTCGTCGACATCGGCGTCAGCTACGGTCTCGCCGCTTCCATGGGCATCCTGACCTACCGGCTGCCGAACCCCTGGCGCTGGCTCTACCTCGTCTGCGTGCTCGCGTTCTTCCTCGTCCCGCTCGTCACCGACCGCACCTACACCGACCTCGGCCACGCGATCTCGCTGGCCATCGGCCTGGCCTGCTACCCGCTGACCCGGGGAAAACCAGTGGTGACCGAACAACCGCCCGGCGCACACTAGTTGTACGGGGGACACGGGGGACACGGGGGATCCCCCGGGTGCGGCCGCTTCGAGCGCGTGGATCCACGATCCGCGCGGGCCGTGAACCCGCGAAGGCCCGCTCCCCTCGGGGAGCGGGCCTTCGTACGGTTTCCGGGACGTCGGGTCCTCGGGACGTCAGACCCTCGGGACGTCAGGTCCTCGGGGCGTCAGGCCGAGAGCAGGCGCTCCAGGACGACCGCGATGCCGTCCTCCTCGTTCGAGACCGTCACCTCGTCCGCCACCGCCCGCAGCTCCTCGTGCGCGTTGCCCATGGCCACGCCGTGCGCCGCCCAGCCGAACATCGGGATGTCGTTCGGCATGTCGCCGAAGGCGATCGTCTCCGCCGCCTTCACGCCGAGCCGGCGCGCCGCGAGCGACAGACCGGTCGCCTTGCTCAGGCCGAGCGGGAGGATCTCCACGATGCCGGGCCCCGCCATGACGACGTCCACGAGCCCGCCGACCGTCCCCCGCGCGATGCGGGTCAGCTCGTCGTCGGACAGCGTCGGATGCTGGATGTACAGCTTGGTCAGCGGCGCCGACCACACCTCCGCCGGGTCCTCGTACGGCACGTACGGCAGGGGCCCCTCGTGCGCCTGGTAACCCGGGCCCATCAGGACCTCGCCGTCCAGACCGTCACGGCTGGCGGCCAGCGCCAGCGGGCCCACCTCCGCCTCGATCTTGGAGAGCGCGAGACCCGCGAGCTGTCGGTCCAGGGTCAGCGAGGTCAGCAGCCGGTGCTCACCGGCGTGGTAGACCTGCGCGCCCTGCCCGCACACCGCTATCCCCTCGTAGCCGAGGTCGTCGAGGATGTGCCGGGTCCAGGGCACCGCCCGGCCGGTGACCACGATGTGCGCGGCACCCGCCGCCGTCACGGCGGCGAGCGCGTCCCGCGTGCGCTCCGAGACGGACTCGTCGGCCCGCAGCAGCGTGCCGTCGAGGTCCGTCGCGACCAGGCGGAAGGGGAAGGGGCTCACTTGGCGATCGGCTCCAGGACCTCACGGCCGCCGAGGTAGGGGCGGAGCACCTCCGGCACCCGCACCGAACCGTCGGGCAGCTGGTGGTTCTCCAGGATCGCCACGATCGTGCGCGGTACGGCGCACAGCGTGCCGTTCAGGGTGGCCAGCGGCTGCACCGTCTTCTTGCCGTCCTTCTCCTCGCGCATGCGGACGGAGAGACGACGGGCCTGGAAGCCGTCGCAGTTAGAGGCGGAGGTCAGCTCGCGGTACTTGCCCTGCGTCGGGATCCACGCCTCGCAGTCGAACTTGCGGGAGGCGGAGGCGCCGAGGTCACCGGTGGCGACGTCGATGACCTGGAACGGCAGCTCCAGCGAGGTCAGCCACTGCTTCTCCCACTCCAGGAGCCGCTTGTGCTCGTTCTCCGCGTCCTCGGGCGCGACGTACGAGAACATCTCGACCTTGTCGAACTGGTGGACGCGGAAGATGCCCCGGGTGTCCTTGCCGTACGTGCCGGCCTCGCGGCGGAAGCAGGGCGAGAAGCCCGCGTACCGCAGCGGCAGCTTGTCGGCATCGATGATCTCGTCCATGTGGTACGCGGCGAGGGGGACCTCGGACGTGCCGACGAGGTAGTAGTCGTCCTTCTCCAGGTGGTACACGTTCTCCGCGGCCTGGCCGAGGAAGCCGGTGCCCTCCATGGCGCGCGGGCGGACCAGCGCCGGGGTCAGCATGGGGATGAAGCCGGCCTCGGTGGCCTGGGCGATCGCCGCGTTGACCAGGGCGAGCTCCAGCAGGGCGCCGACGCCGGTCAGGTAGTAGAAGCGCGAGCCGGAGACCTTGGCGCCCCGCTCGACGTCGATGGCGCCGAGGGCCTCGCCCAGCTCCAGGTGGTCCTTGGGCTCGAAGCCCTCGGCCGCGAAGTCGCGGATGGTGCCGTGCGTCTCCAGGACGACGAAGTCCTCCTCGCCGCCGACCGGGACGTCCGTGTGGACGATGTTCCCGAGCTGGAGCAGGAGCTGCTTGGCCGTCTCGTCGGCCTCGTTCTGCTCGGCCTCGGCGGCCTTGACGTCGGCCTTGAGCTGCTCCGCCTTCTGCAGGAGCTCGGCGCGCTCCTCCGGGGTGGCCTTGGGGATCAGCTTGCCGAGCGACTTCTGCTCGGATCGGAGCTCGTCGAAGCGGACGCCGGACGACCTGCGCCGCTCATCGGCGGAGAGCAGGGCGTCGACGAGCTCGACGTCCTCTCCACGGGCGCGCTGGGAGGCGCGAACACGGTCGGGGTCCTCACGGAGCAGGCGAAGGTCAATCACCCCACCAGGCTACCGGTGCGCGTTCGTGTGCCCCCACCGGATAACGGTGCGCGTGTTGTTTTGCCCGGATTGAGGTGAGGAGAAATGCTGATCACCGGCCACCGCATTCACTTATCCACAGGCTGTGCGGAAGATCTGTGGACTACGGAGAGGCTCGCGCGGATTTCCCTCCCCGTACCTGGGAATTCCGTGATCAAACAGCATTCACACACTCATTTGGGTGGGAATTGCTCACTCCGACGAGTGAGTCGGCAGAGGAGTGCTGACAACCGGGCCCGTGGGGCTCTGTGGATGACGCATGGAACGACTGGGGGTGACTAGGCCGATTTGTCGACCATGTCGCGGCGCGCTGTCGACTTGTCCCCAGGGTTGACCGGGGTCCTGTGGATAACCTCTGTGGGTAACTGAAAAGTATGCAGGTAGGACTAGTGGTTCGTACCTGTGGACGAACGCTCACACCGCCGGAAGCGTTCGTCCACCATCGGATCAGGCCCGACCGTCCTGGGCCCTCGCCAGCCAGTCGGAGGCCTCCATGAACTCCACGTCCGAAGTCCCCCGCCGCAGCGCCCGCACGTCCTCGACCGCGACACCGGCCCGCGGGTACGAGCCGAGGAACCGCACCCCGGGGCAGATCCGCTTGAGGCCCATCAGCGCCTCGCCCACCCGCCGGTCCGAGATATGGCCCTCGGCGTCCACGGCGAAGCAGTAGTTCCCGATCCCCGCTCCCGTGGGCCGGGACTGGATCAGCATCAGGTTCACCCCGCGCACCGCGAATTCCTGGAGCAGTTCGAGGAGGGCACCCGGATGATCGTCACCCAGCCAGATCACCACCGAGGTCTTGTCCGCACCCGTCGGCGCCGCCGGCCGGGCCGGCCGGCCCACGAGCACGAACCGCGTCTCGGCGTTCTCCGCGTCGTGGATCTCGGTGACCAGCGCCTCCAGGCCGTACGTCGCCGCCGCGAACTCCCCCGCGAAGGCGGCGTCGAACCGGCCCTCCTGCACGAGCCGCGCCCCGTCCGCGTTGGAGGCCGCGGACTCCCACACCGCGTCGGGCAGATGCTTCCGCAGCCACTTCCGGACCTGCGGCTGGGCCACCGGGTGGCCCGTGACCGTCTTGACCTCCGAGAGCTTGGTCCCGGGCCGGACGAGCAGCGCGAAGGCGATCGGCAGGAGCACCTCGCGGTAGATCATCAGCGGCTCGCCGGAGGCCAGCTCGTCCAGGGTCGCGGTCACCCCGCCCTCGACCGAGTTCTCGATCGGGACGAGCGCGGCGGCGGCCTCCCCGTTCCGTACGGCGTCGAGGGCGGCCGGGACCGAGACCATGGGGACGAGTTCCCGCGTCGCGGCCTCGGGCAGCGTGCGCAGCGCCGCTTCGGTGAAGGTGCCTTCGGGGCCGAGATAGGTGTACCGGGTGGCGGACATACCGTCACCCTAATGGTCCCCGCCGCGCCGGGCCGCCGCTTGCTCCGGGCCCTGTGGTCAGGCCTCCAGGAGGCGCTGGCCGACGTACTCGCCCTCGGCGGGGCCGCCCGGCACCGCGAACAGGCCGCTCGCCTCGTGCCGGATGAACGCGGACAGCGCGTCGCCCCGGTCGAGCTTGCGCTGCACCGGGACGAAGCCCCTGAGCGGGTCCGCCTGCCAGCAGACGAAGAGGAGGCCCGCGTCCGGCGTCCCGTCCGGACCGATCCCGTCGTGGAAGGAGAACGGCCTGCGCAGCATCGCCGCCCCGCCGTTCTGTTCGGGGGCGGAGATCCGGGAGTGGGCGTTGTCCGGGATCACCGGCTTCCCGTCCGGCCCGAACTTGTTCAGGTCGAGCGGGGTGGTCTCGGAGCCGCCGGTGAGCGGGGCGCCGTCGGACTTCCGGCGCCCGATCACCTTCTCCTGCCGGGCCGACGGCAGCTTCTCCCAGTCGTCGAGCAGCATCCGGATCCGGCGCACCACCGCGTACGAGCCGCCGGCCATCCACTCGGGGGAGCCGCCGCCCCCGGCCGGGACGAAGATCCGCTTGTCGAAGTCCGGGTCGGTGGGCTTGGGGTTGCCCGTGCCGTCGACCTGGCCCATCAGGTTGCGGGCGGTCATCGGCTTCGCGGTGGCGCCGGCCGAGCGGTTGAAGCCGTTCATCTGCCAGCGCACCCGGGCCGCGTCCCCCGCGTCCTTCTGGACGGCGCGCAGCGCGTGGAAGGCGACGAGCGCGTCGTCGGCGCCGATCTGCACCCACAGATCGCCCTCCGAGCGCCGGGGGTCCAGGGCGTCGGCGGAGAAGGCGGGCAGCGGGTCGAGCCCGGCGGGCCGGCGCGAGGCGAGCCCGGTGCGGTCGAAGAAGGTGCGGCCGAAGCCGAAGGTGATCGTGAGGGAGGAGGGGCCCGCGTCGAGCGCGATGCCGGTGTCCTCGGCCGGGGCCTTGCCCGCCATCAGCACCTTCGCCGTGGCCGACCAGCGGCGCAGCAGGGCGGCGGCCTCCTTGCGCCCGGCGCCCGGGGCGAGGTCGAAGGCGATCAGATGGCCGCGGGACTGGAGGGGGGTGGTGATGCCGGCCTGGTGTTTCCCGTGAAACATCACCGCGGTCGAGCCGACGGTGGTCAGGGCCGGGGCGCCGCCGGTGCCGGAGGCGTCGTCGCCGGAGAAGGCCGCGGAGATCCCGGCGCTGCCGGCCGCGCCGACGACGAGGCCGGCGGCGCCCGCCGCGCCGACGGTGCCGAGCAGGCGCCGTCGGGAGAGATCGAGGTTGTCGCTGTCGGTCACGTGTTTCAGCCGATCTTCACGTTCTTGTCGATGGTGGTCTGGTCGATCTCGGAGGTACGGACGGTCACCTGGATCTTCCAGTCGCCCGGCATCGGGAACTGGACGCCGCTCGCGCTCCAGTGCCCGGTCTGGATCCGGTCGGGGGCGACGGGCAGCGGGCCCACGTTCTTCGCCTCCAGGGTGAGGGCGACCTTGATCTCGGGGACGTCCAGCGGCTTGCCGTTGGGGCGCTCGACGAAGAGGTGGAGCGCGTTGGCGCCGGTGCGGCCGGGGTCGAGGCTGAGACGCACGACGCCCTTGCCGTCGACGCCGCCGGTGTCGAAGGGCAGCCGGATGTCGACGGGCCGGTCGGGCACGGCGGCCGGGCCGGAGACGGAGCCGGCGCTGCCGGCCTCCTCCTCGGTGCGGCCGGGCTCGGTCGAGGTGAGGACGGTGGTCACGGCGAGGAGGACCACGGCGACGGCGGCCTCGGTCAGCACCGAGCGGCGCAGACCGGTCCGCTCGGGGTCGGCGTCCCGCTCCCGCTTGCGCCGCGCGGTGGCGACGGCGGCCCGCTGCCGGGCGAGCTGCGCGGCCCGCTCGGGGTCGGGGGCGGGGCCGGGGTCGGGGACGGTGGCGGTGGTGGTGGCGGTGGCGGTCGCGGTGGCGGTGGCGGTCTCGGGCTCGGTGACCGTGACGTCCGGGGCCTCGCCCGGCACCTCGGACACCTCGGGCTCGTCGGCCTCCCCGTCCGCCTGGTCTGCGGGGCCGGTCTCCCCGTTCACCTGGTCTGCCGGGTCTGCCGGGTCCGCCTCCCCGCCGGCCGGGTCCGCCCCGGCCGCTTCCCGTGGTGTCGGGTCCGCCAGGCGGCGGGTCCAGCGGCGGGAGATCCAGGCGATGCCGACGAGGACCGCCATGAGGCCGATCTTGACGAGGAGCAGCTGTCCGTACCGGGTCCCGGTCAGCGCAGACCAGGAGCCGACCTGACGCCAGGACTGGTAGAGCCCGGTGGCCGCGAGGACGGCCACGGAGCCGAAGGCCACCTTGGAGAAGCGGTCGACGGCGGAGCGTTCGACGGACGGCGTCCGGTAGAGGGCGACGAGCAGCACGGTGAGGCCGCCGAGCCAGGCGGCGACGGCGAGGAGGTGCAGGACGTCGACGGGCATGGCGATGCCGGGCTGGAGGCCGGTCGAGGCGTGCTCGGCCAGGGCCCAGGTCCCGGCGATGCCGGCGGCGACGACGGTGCCGCCGATGCCGAGGCCGAAGGCGAGGTCCTTCTTCTCCTTCGGGTCGGTGCGCTTGGCGTAGGCGCCGAAGAGGACGGCCACGAAGAGCGCGGCCGCGCCGAGCAGCAGCAGCCGGGAGGTGAGCGCGGCGCCGGTCTTCGTCTCCAGGACGGTCTTCAGGCCCGCCAGGTCGAAGGCGTCGGTGAGCTTTCCGGAGCCGGTGTAGGGGCTGCGCAGGAGGAGCAGCGCCAGGGTGGCGCCGGTGAGGGTCAGCCAGCCGCGGACCACGGTCTGCTGGACGGTGCGGATGCTCGCGCCGCGCGGCCAGCAGACCAGGACGAAGGCGCCGCCGCCGACGAGGACGATGAATCCGGCGTAGGAGAGGTAGCGGGCGATGCCGTAGAGGAGGCCGACCAGACCGCCGCCGGCGGTCTGCTCGGGCACGGCGACGGAGGTGGCGGAGGGGGCGCCGATGGAGAAGGTGAAGGCACCGGAGACGGGGTGGCTGTCGGCCGAGACGGCCTGCCAGGCCACGGTGTACGTGCCGTCGGGCAGTCCGGCGCGGAGCTCCACCCCGTACCGGACGACGGAGCCGCTGCACAGGTTCTGTATCTCGCCGGTGTCGGCCCGCAGGCCGGCCGGGTCGAGGACCCGGATGGAGTCGGTGCCCATGGCGACCTGTTCGGAGAAGGTCAGATTGACCTCCTTGGGGGCGACGGCGACCACCGCCCCGTCCTTCGGGTCGCTGCCGGTGAGCGCCGCGTGCGCGGAGGCGGGGGCGGCACCGGCGAGCAGCGTGCCGAGCAGCGCGGCCGCGAGGATCAGCAGCCGGGCCAGGGCGTTGCCGAGGCGCGGGGTGGTGGTCGTCATCTCTGTGTCACTCCGTCAACGAGCTCAGTGCTGCTGCGGGTTGTGGTTGGGTGCTTCGACGGGAACGTCGACCTTGATGGGGGCGGACTTCTCGAAGTGCAGCTCGACGCTGACCTTCTCGCCCTGCTTCGGCTTCGACTTCAGTTCCATGAACATGATGTGGTTGCCGCCGCGCGTCAGGGAGAGTTCGCCGTTCGCGGGGATGTCGAAGGACTTCACCTGCTGCATCTTCTGGTTCTTCGTCTCGTGCATGGTGATGTCGTCCGAGAGCGGGCTGGTGACGGAGGTGAGCCTGTCCGCCGTGTCGCCGTCGTTCTTGATGGTGAGGAAGCCTCCGGCCATGTCCATCACCGGCTGCGGCATGAACGCGCCGCTGACCTCCAGATCGGGCTTGCTCTCGGAGGACGAGCACCCGGTCAGCGCGAGTGCGGCGGTGAGTGCCACGGCGGCGGACAGGGCGGTGGTGCGGCGGTTCACGGGTTCTCCCCCTTGATGATCTTCGGCAGGTCCTTGGCGTAGTCGTCGACGCTCGCGTCCTCGCCGTACAGGACGTAGCCCTGGTCGGTGGTGGGCGAGAAGGCGATCACCTGGGCCCCGTGCATGGAGACGACGTTGCCGTCCTTGTCCTTCGTCGGCGGGTCGATGCCGATGCCGATCTGCCGGGCCCCGGCCTGGATGGCGGAGAAGTCGCCGGTGAGGCCGGTGAAGGAGGGGTCGCCGGCGGCGGGCAGCCACTTGGCGAGCTCGGCGGAGGTGTCCCGCTCGGGGTCGGTGGTGACGAAGACGACCTGGAGCTTGTCCTGGTCGGCCTTGGGGAGCTGCTTCTTGGCGATGGCGATGTTGCTCATCGTCAGGGGGCAGACGTCGGGGCAGTGCGTGTAGCCGAAGTAGATGAGGGTCGGCTTGCCCTTGGTCTGCTCGCGCAGGTCGTACTTCCGGCCCTTGGTGTCGGTGAGGACGAGGGCGGGCTTGGTGAACGGCCGGTCGAGGACGGTGGCGGCCTTGGTGGAGTCGGTGCCGCCGGAGACCTCGGCGAGGGCCGAGCCGGTGCCCGAGGGCTTGTCGTCGTTGCCGCCGAGGCCGACGGCCGCGACGACGCCGATCGCGGCGACGATCGCGGCGGTCGCGATGATCAGCGGCGTGCGCCGCCCGGGACGGGCCGTGGCCGCCCCGGGCGTCTTCTCTTCAGACATGGTGCTTCTTCCGGATGTCGGGTGAGGGTGTGGCCGTCAGGCCGAGCGGCGCCGGCCGGCGAGGATGCCGAAGGCGACACCGGCGATGCCGACGAGGATGCCGACGACGCCGAGGACACGGGCGGTGGTGTCGGAGGACGCGGCGGCGGTCTCCTCGTGGTCGGCCGACTCGTCGTCGTGACCGGCCTTCTCGTGACCGGCCTTCTCGTCCGCCCCGGCGGAGGCGGCGCCGCCGTGGTGGTCCTCGTCGGCGGAGGCGGCGGAGAGCTTCAGGACGGGGGCCGGGCTCTCGGGCTCCTCGGCGCCGTCCTTCTGCTCCTCGATCCAGCGCACGACCTCCTTGTTGTCGTACGTCTGGATCGCCTTGAGGACCAGCTCGTCGGTGTCCTCCGGCAGCTGCCCGAGGGAGAGCGGGAACTGCTGGAACTCGCCGGGGCCGATCTTCGAGCCGTCGGCGGTCCAGGTGACCTTGGAGACGGCCTCGTCGATCTTCTTGCCGTGCATCTCCAGCGGCTTGTCGAGCTTGCTCTTGGTGACCGCGACCTTCCAGCCGGGGAGGGGCTGCGGCATGACGGAGGCCAGCGGGTGGTCGAGCGGGAAGTTGACCTCCAGCTTCACGGTGGAGGCGTTGTCGCGCTCGTTCGGGACCTTGATGTTGACGGTCGCGTAGCCGCCCTTGGCCGCCTCGCCCACCGGCTGCACGCCGACGTGGGCGAAGGCGGGGCCGGACAGCAGCACCACGGAGGAGAGGGCGATACCGCCGGCGAGGGCGGCGCGGGCGGCGGAGACACGGGAAACGCTCATGGCAGAAGAACTCCAGCTCGGAGAAGGAGAAGGGCGAGGTGATCCGGCGCCCGGGGACGGAGGTCCCGCTCGGGCGTGCGGACGTGCGCGGCCCGCTCCCGTCGAGCGTGAGCGGTCCGCGTCAGGCTGCGAGGACGCAGTCGGCGGCCGGGGGGCCGCGCCTGATCACCGTGTGCTGGAGGGCCTCGGCCGCCGGCGGCGGAGAGGAGTCGGAGGCGGTGCGGAGGGGCCGCCGCGGTCCCGTGCCCGGAGCCGTCGGCAGTCCGGCGAGCAGGGCCCGTACGAGGCGGAGCGCGGCCCGCAGGGAGCGCACGAGGGCGCACTCGGCGAGCTCCGTCGCACCCTGCTCGGAGAGCTCCACGAGCCGGCCGAGGGCGCGGTCGCCGCGGCGCAGCAGCCAGCCCGTGGCCAGGGCGGCCAGGAGGTGGCCGAGGAGCATGGGCAGGCCGGGGAGCACCTCACCGGCGGGGGCGGTCGCCATGGCGGCCGCATGTCCCATGGCCGTGTGTCCCATGGGGGAGTGCACGGTCGCCGGGGCGACCCCGGCGTCGGTGAGGACCCGGACGGCGTCGGCGGGGTCGAGGGACGCGGGTCCCGCTCCGCAGACCAGCCGGGCGGCCATCCGGACGAGGGCGTCGTCGGCCTGGCCGCTCAGGGCGAGCTGCCGCTGTCCGAGCCCGAAGAGGACGTGCAGGCCGAGCTGCCCGCCCGCGAGGGCGCCGACGACGAAGCCGAGGGAGCGCTCGCGGCCGGCGAAGAGCACGGTGACCCCGAAGACGCCGAGGAAACCGGCGACGACGGTCCACAGGGCGATCCCCGCGCAGGCGGCGAGGGCGTGTCCCAGCGCGGACAGCACGACGCAGACCGCGGTGAACACCGCGGCCCTCAGCAGCCGTGGGGCGAGCGCGGGGGCAGTCATGGCGGGCCCATCATCGCACCACGCGCAAGACCGCCATGAGGCAGGTCCGGAAGGTCGCCCTTGGGCCTCTTCGGGGTGACATACACCGGCGCTTCCCGGCGTCATACACCGGCGTGGCCGCCGGGTCATCCGCCGAACGAGCGCTCTTGACGCCTTACCGTGCTTACGGAGCGTCCGCTCCGGCAATAGGTATCGGTATGTCGAGCCGCTGCCGGGAGGCTGGAGCATGAGCATCTGGTGGTCACTCCATCTGCGGCGCGAGGCCGCGAGCGTGCCGCTGGCGCGAAGGCTGCTGCTGGGCACGATGGAGACGGCGGGGGTCGATCCCGACGTGTCCTACGAGCTGTCGGTCGCGCTGACCGAGGCCTGTGCCAACGCCGTCGAGCACGGCGGCGGGGGCGGTCCCCGGGAGCCCGGCGGGGCGTACCGGGTGACGGCGTACCTGGACGGCGAGACCTGCCGCATCGAGGTCGCCGACTCGGGCCCGGGTTTCCCGGGGAAGGCGGCTCCGGCGGCCCCGTCGGACGACGCCGAGCACGGCCGGGGCCTGCGGCTGATCGAGGAGCTGGCCGATCACGTCCAGTTCGGCAACCGTTCGGGCCGGGGCGGCGCCGTGGTCAGCTTCGACAAGATCCTCAAGTGGCGGGACAGTCCGTCACTGCTCCTCGCATGAGGGAAGGGCCCCCGCCGGTCGGTCGGCGGGGGCCCTTCGGTTCCAACGTACGCGGGGATCAGCCCTTCAGCGCGGCCATCCACGCCTCGACCTCTTCGGCGCGTCGCGGCAGCGCGTCCGAGAGGTTCCGGTTGCCGTCCTCGGTGACGAGGATGTCGTCCTCGATCCGGACGCCGATGCCGCGGTACTCCTCCGGCACGGTCAGGTCGTCGGCCTGGAAGTACAGACCGGGCTCGACGGTCAGGCACATGCCCGGCTCCAGGGTGGTGTCCACGTACATCTCGGTGCGCGCGGCGGCGCAGTCGTGGACGTCCATGCCGAGCATGTGACCGGTGCCGTGCAGGGTCCAGCGGCGCTGGAGGCCGAGCTCCAGGACGCGCTCGACCGGGCCCTCGACGAGGCCCCACTCGACGAGCTTCTCGGCGAGGACGCGCTGGGCGGCGTCGTGGAAGTCGCGGTAGGAGGCGCCGGGCTTCACCGCGGCGATGCCGGCCTCCTGCGCCTCGTACACGGCGTCGTAGATCTTGCGCTGGATGTCGGTGTACCGGCCGTTGATCGGCAGGGTGCGGGTGATGTCGGCGGTGTAGAGCTCGGTGGTCTCCACGCCGGCGTCGAGCAGCAGCAGGTCGCCGGAGCGGACCGGGCCGTCGTTGCGGACCCAGTGCAGGGTGCAGGCGTGCGGGCCGGCGGCGGCGATGGAGCCGTAGCCGATGTCGTTGCCCTCGACGCGGGCGCGCAGGAAGAACGTGCCCTCGATGTAGCGCTCGCTGGTGGCCTCGGCCTTGTCGAGGACCTTGACGACGTCCTCGAAGCCGCGGGCGGTGGAGGCGCAGGCCTTCTCCAGCTCGGCGATCTCGAAGGCGTCCTTCACGAGGCGGGCCTCGGAGAGGAAGACCCGCAGTTCCTCGTCGCGCTCGGCGGTGACCTTGTCGGTCAGCGCGGCCTCGATGCCGGCGTCGTGGCCGCGGACGGCGCGGACGGGGCCGGTGGCCTCCTTGAGGGCCGCGGCGAGCTCGCGCACGTCCTTGGCCGGGAGGCCGAGGAGCTGCTCGGCCTCGGCGAGGGAGTGGCGGCGGCCGACCCACAGCTCGCCCTGGCCGTCGAGCCAGAACTCGCCGTTCTCGCGGTCGGAGCGCGGCAGCAGGTAGATCGTGGCCTCGTGGCCGTCGGCCGTGGGCTCCAGGACGAGGACGCCGCCTGCGCTCATTTCGGGCCGGCCGCCGGTGAGGTACGCGTACTCGGTGGAGGCGCGGAAGGCGTACTCGGTGTCGTTCGACCGGGTCTTCAGGTTGCCGGCGGGGACCACCAGGCGCTCGCCCGGGAAGCGGGCGGAGAGCGCGGCGCGGCGGGCGGCGGTCTTGTCGGCCTGCGCGATCGGGGCGAGGTCGTGCAGCTCGGTGTCGGCCCAGCCGGACTTCATGTTCTCGGCGAGCTCGTCGGACACGCCCGGGTACAGGCCGTTCTTCCGCTGCTTGATCGCCTGCTCTTCGGTCTCGGTCTCTTCCGGGGTCTCCGGGGTGAGCTCCTCGGCCACGGGTCTGCCTCCTCTTGGTACGACACTGAACCCCCACCATCGTACGGTCGTGCGGAAGGGGGCCCAGGGCCGGAAGACCCATTACCGGAGAGTTACGTTCCGCTTACATCTATCCCGCTCGGAGCGGGCTCACTCGAAGCGGGCGGCGAGCAGGACCACGTCCTCCCCCTCCACGGCCGGGTCCAGGCCCTCGGGGAGCAGGGTCCGCAGGACGTGGTCGGCGACGGCGCCCGGGTCGCCCCGGTCGGCCTTCGGCACGCTCGCGGCGGCCGCGTGGAGCCGGGCGAAGGCCCGGTCCATGGCGTCCCCGGTACGGCGCAGCAGCCCGTCCGTGTAGAGAAGCACCGTTTCTCCAGGTGCGGGGGACAGTTCCACGCTCGGCGCCTCCCAGCAGGAGAGCATCCCGAGCGGGGCCGAGAGCGAGGTCTCGACGAACTCGGTGCGGCGCTCGCCGACGACCAGCGGCGGGGCGTGTCCGGCTCCGGCGAGGACGATCCGGCGCTGCGCGGGCTCGGCGTAGGCGAAGAGCGCGGTCGCCGAGCGGGCCGGTTCGGTGAGCCGGAGCAGCAGCTCCAGGTCGGAGAGGACGGCGACGGGGTCCTCGCCCTCCATCACCGCGTACGCCCGGAGGGAGGCGCGCAGCCGGCCCATGGCGGCGAGCGCGCTGGGGCCGGTGCCGGAGACGGAGCCGACGGCCAGCCCGAGGGCGCCCTCGGGCAGCGGCAGCGCGTCGTACCAGTCGCCGCCGCCCAGCGGGCCGGTGCGGTGGCGGGCGGCGAGCTGGACGCCGGGGACGCGGGGGAGGCGGCGGGGGAGCAGCTCCTCGGCGACGGTGGAGACCTGGACGCGGGCGCGCTCGACCTGGACGAGCCGGGCGAGGTGCTCGGTGGCGAAGCGGCCGTAGAGCCCGATGAGGTGGCGCTGCCGGTCGGTGGGCTCGGCGGGCTCGTCGTAGAGCCAGACGAGGGCGCCGAGCCGGCCGGCCTCCTCGGTGGCGAGGGGGAGGGCGTAGCTGGCGGCGTAGCCGAGGCGGGCGGCGACCTCGCGGTGGCGCGGGTCGAGGCCCTCCTCCGTGCGGACGTCGCGGATGGCGATCGGATCGGGGACGCGCTCCGGGTGCGCGGGGTCGGGCAGTCCGTCGAGGAGGCGGCCGTAGCTGGTGGCGCCGCGCGGGACGGTCTCGATGGTGCCGAGCTCGGCGTGGGCGAGGCCGAGGCCGACGGTGCTGGTGGGGCCGTGGCCGTCGGAGGGTTCGAGGACGGCCATGCCGCGGCGGGCGCCGACGAGGGCGGCTCCGGCGCCGAGCACCTCGCGGAGGGCCTCGTCGAGGCGGTCGGTCCTGATGAGCCGCTCGGTGAGCTCGTGGAGCGTGGTGAGGTCCGAGACCCAGGAGGCCAGCCGGTCCTGGATCAGGACGCCGGGTGGGAGGGCCTCGTCGGAGGGGCCCGCCGCCGCGGGGACCCCGTGGAGGGGCGACGTAGTGTGCGGGGGCCCGGGAGCCGTGGAGTCGATTCCGGCCACTTTCGGCATCTGCGGGGCGGTCATGGCAGTCGGCTTTCCGACCGGTGCGTTTGACGCCATAGCATCGCAAACTCCCATGTCATTCCGAGCTGCTCGATGCATCCACATGTACACGCAGAAGAGGAACGATGTCCAGCATTGTCCTCGCGGGACTTGTGGTGTCCGTGAGGTCGTGCGAGGGGGTTGAAGTGCAGGGGAAGTTGGCCGAAAATCGTCCCCGGTGTGCACCTTTTGCGGTCGACTGGCGTCGTTTGAAAGCGCGTCATTCCCAGCGTGCTGGGTACGTAATCGGTGACAGGCAGGGGCAGTTGGCACCGCCCCGGAACGTGACGCGGAACCCCGGCGTCTTCACCGCCGCAGGCCGCAACCCGCCACCGAGTGGCGGGGAACGTGTTCTGACCCGCTCCGGCTCTGACCTGGCTCCACCCGGTTCCCCCGGGATCCACCCGGCACCGGCCCGGTCCGCCCCGCCCCCCGGCGGGTCGCACCCCGCCGACCCGGCACGCGCTGATACGCACGGTGAAGTTTTCTGCACATGGTGTGATGTGGATTCGGCGTTCAACGGAAAGGAACGAGCGCTCATGCGCGAGATCCTCGGAAGGCGACGCAGGCTCCGGTTCCGGCGCAAGGAGCGGACCGCCCGGCTCGACGCCGCGGTCACCTTCGCGGTCGAGTGGAACTGGCCCGTCCTGCCGGGCGCGGGCCTGAGAGCGACGACGACCCGTACGGCCACGGCCACGGGCGCGAGCCCGGGCGCGGGGGCCCGTACGGCTGCGGGAGGCGCGACCCGTACGGCCCCGGGAGCGGCCTGCTCCTGTCCCGACCCCGACTGCGCGGTGCCCGGCGCGCACCCCTACGACCCCGGACTGCTCGCGGCCACCACGGACGAGCGCATGATCCGCTGGTGGTGGACCCGGCGCCCGGACGCCCCGGTGCTCCTGGCCACCGGCGGCCGCGCGCCCTGCGCGGTCAGCCTCCCCGCGGCGGCGGGGGCGCGGGCGCTCGCCGCGCTCGACGCGGCGGGCATGCGGGTCGGCCCGGTCGTGGCGAGCCCGACCCGCTGGTCGATCCTCGTCGCCCCGTACGGCCTCGAACGGCTGGGCGAGCTGCTGTACGCGAAGGACAGCGTGCCCAGCTCGCTGAGGTTCCACGGCGACGGCGGCTATCTGCTCCTTCCGCCGTCGGTCGCGGCGACCGGACAGGTCCGCTGGGAGCGGGCGCCGCTCGCAGGCTCGGCCCGGCCGTGGCTGCCCGACGTCGAGGCGGTGGTCGACGCCCTGGTCGAGGCGAGCACGAGCGCCCCGGGCGGCGGGAGCAGGCGGGCGTACTGAGGCACGCCCGGGAGGACCGTTCACCCGAACGGGTGTGTCCCGGTCCGACTTGTACGGGAAACGGGCGCGCGGCCGACCGGGCGCCCGGATCCCGCCGCTATGTTCACACCACCGTCCAAGATCTCAGGAGCAGGTGGTGGGTCCCATGAGGCCGGTGAACCTCCGCGTGGTCGGGCTCGGCACCGCCGTCGCGGTCGCCGTCCTGCTGCCCCTCGTCGCGACGGCGAAGCCGACGGGGGGTCCCGGGCGCCCGGCCGGCGCGAGCGCCGGGGACGACGCGAAGGCCGGGGGCCTGCTGAAGGGGCTCGGCCCGGGACCCCGTACAGCGGACTCCGCCACCCCCACCTCCGCCCCCGTCCCCACTCCTTCCGCCTCGGCTCCGACGGCCCCCGAGCGCGTCACGCACTGCGGTCCGGAACTCGCCTCCCCCGAGGGGGCCGAGGCGCAGACCTGCGTCCTGACCGAGGGGCCCGACGTCTGGGCGCGTACGTACTACCGGAACGTGACGGGCCGACAGCTCGACGCGTTTCTGACCCTCATGGGCCCCGGCGGGCGGACCGTACAGGTGGACTGCCCCGTCCCCGCGCAGGACGAGCCGGGCACGTGCGAATCGCCGAGGGAGCGCGCCCGGGGCGCGGCCACCGGCTATGCGGCGGTCGCGGAATTCGCCGGAGCGGGCGAGGGCGGCAGTACTCCCCTGCTGCTCCGCGCGGGAAGCAACACGGCGGACAGCGAAGGAAGTTGAACGTCGGACGCTTCGGGCCTGCCGGAAGCGGACATGGAAAGGCCCGGTCGCTGGCGACGGGGGATGCACCAGCGACCGGGCTTCAAGAACGGTAACAAGAGATCTGCTGTTCGCAAATTCGATCTCGGTTATTCGGACAGGGAATTGTCCGACCGCAGACCCCCCTGTGGCGGAAGTCACCGACTGGTCGGTCTGTCAGTCACCGATACCGCCTGGGGTATCAGCTGAGAGTCACCTGACGGTTCGTGAGACCGCCGCGCGCCCGGCGCTCCTCCGCCGTCAGCGGGGCGTCCGAGGCGAGCGCCGCGGCGAGCCGCTCGGCGAACTCGGCCGCCGGCTTCTCGCAGTCCTCGGCCGTCATCGACGACGGCAGGTCCCACACCGGCACCATCAGGCCGTGGGCCCGGAAGGAGCCGACGAGGCGGGTGTCCGCGCCGAGCGAGGTGCCCTCGCCGGCCTGGAGGCGGGCGAGCGCGTCGAGGAGCTTCTCCTCCGGGTGCGGCATGACCCAGCGCAGGTGGTTCTTGTCCGGAACCTCGCACCAGTACGCGGAGTCGACGCCCGTGAGCTTCACGGTCGGGATCGCGGCGGCGTTGGCCCGCTCCAGGGAGGCCGCGACCTCCGGGTCCGCGCCGTCCGTGGACTGCGGGATCCAGAACTCGAAGCCCGTGTGGACCTCCGGCACGAACGGGGCGTCCGCGTCGAGCAGCTCCTGGAGGCGCGGGCCCTCGGCCGGCACGCGGCGCGCGGGGACCGGGGTGCCCGGCTCCGTCTCCAGGGCGCGCTGGAGGGTGTCGGCGAGGTCGCGGGCCAGGTCGCCGGAGGTGGAGTCGTTCTGCAGGGCGAGCAGGACGGAGCCGTCGTCGCGGCGGAGCGCGGGCCACGCCATCGGCAGCACGGTCGCGAGCGTCACGGACGGCACGCCCTCGGGCAGCCCGCCCTTCAGCGTGAGCGGCACGGTGGCGGCCGGGACCAGCTCGCGCAGCGCGACCCAGTCGCACTCGCCGGGCAGGCCCTCGAAGGGGCGCTGGACCAGCTCGGTCACGGCGTGCGCGGCGGCCCGGCCGTGACACGCCTTGTAGCGGCGGCCCGAACCGCACGGGCACGGCTCGCGCGCGCCGACGACCGGGATCTCCCCGCTCGTGACCTGTGCCTGGCCGGCCTTGCCGGCCTTCGTCTGGGGGCGCTTCTTGGCCATGGTGTGGCTTTCTCCCGATCGCGGCTGTGCGGTGCTGTATCGGGCGCGAGCCTAGCCGCACCGGGCGCCGGGGCCGTTCAGGCGGGGCGGCGCGGCAGCGCGGGCGGGCGCCGTCATGAGGCCGCGCCCGCCACCGCGCTCCCGCACCGGTGCTCAGTCCCCGGTGCTCAGTCCCCGGTGCTCAGTACCGGAGCTCAGTCCAGGTCGTCGTACGCGTCGAGGAAGTCGAAGCCCGAGCCGCCGCCGACGCGCGCCGCGAAGTCCTCGCGGCGGTGTCCCTCGGTGACCACCACCCAGACGGTGACCTCGCCGGTCGCGCTGTCCCGCACGCCCCAGTCCTGGGCCAGCGCGCCGATGATGTTCAGCCCGCGGCCGCCGTGCGCGGTGACCGAGGGCGTCGACGGGACGGGCCGTGTCGGACCACCGCCGTCGGTCACCTCGACCCGCAGGCCGCCCGCCGGGTCGACCCGCCAGGCCGCCCGCACATCGCCTTCGCCCCGCTCCGCCTGGCCCAGCGGCCTGCCGTACCGACAGGCATTGCTGAGCAGTTCGGAAAGGATCAGTACCGCGTCGTCGACGACCGATTCGGACACCCCGCTGCGGTACAGCTCGTCCCGCATCCGGTGCCTCGCCTCACCCACGCCGGCAGGGCCATGAGGTACGGCCATGCTCGACGACGTGGGCACCTGCTGTGCCACCACCAACGCCACCCCCGAGACCTCCTTTACCCCCACGCCACCGTGTGGATGCCCCAATGGCCTGGACCGGAAACCGGCCAATCCACGTGTGATGAGGCACTCGTGACGATCGCGTACGCAGGGAACGCGCCGGGGCACACCCTGTAAGGGTCGTTGCCCCCTGTGACGGGCGGGAAAGGAGCGACGGGAGAGCCGGCTCGCTCCTCAGGCGCGGCCCAGCTGGGCCAGCACCTGCTTCGGACGGTTGGTGATGATCGCGTCGACGCCCAGGCGCTCGCAGAGCTCGACGTCCTCGGCCTCGTCCACCGTCCAGACGTGGACCTGGTGCCCGGCCTTCTGGAGCCGCAGGATCACGGTGGGGTGGTGCCGGACGATCCGGATCGAGGGCCCGGCGATGCGCGCGCCCGCGGGGAGCCGTCCGTCGCGCAGCCGGGGCGAGACGAACTGGGCGAGCGAGACGGTGGGCAGCGTCGGCGCGGTGGCGGCGATCCGGTGCAGGGAGCGGGCCGAGAAGCTCATGACGCGTACGGGGGACTCGGCGGGGGACGCGGGCGCGTCCAGGCCGAACCGCCGGAGGAGCTGGAGCAGCTTCTCCTCGACCTGGCCCGCCCAGCGGGTGGGGTGCTTGGTCTCGATGGCCAGCTCGACCCGGCGCCCGGCGTCGGAGACCAGCTCCAGGAGCCGCTCCAGGGTCAGGACGGAGGTGAGTCCGGTGTCTTTCCAGTCGGGGATCTCGCCGGAGTCGTCCCGGCCCTTCCAGGTGCCGAAGTCGAGGGCGGCGAGGTCGGCGAGTTCGAGCGCGGACACGGCGCCGCGGCCGTTCGAGGTGCGGTCGACGCGCCGGTCGTGGACGCAGACGAGATGGCCGTCGGCGGTGAGCCGGACGTCGCACTCCAGGGCGTCGGCGCCGTCCTCGATGGCCTTCACATAAGCGGCCAGGGTGTGTTCCGGTGCGTCCTCGGACGCGCCGCGGTGGGCGACGACCTGGAGGGGGACGCGGTTCGGGTGCTGCCGTGCGTGGGTCACGGCGTCATGGTGCCATTGGCGGGGCGGCGCGAGCACCCCGGGATGTGTCCGTTCTGTCCGTATATAAAGGATGGGGTGCGAACGCACAGCTACGCCTTACAGCGGCCTGACGTCCTGTGGGAAAAGCTGGTGCAGCACCCTGGAGCCACCCAGGCACCCGACACCCCGACATCCCGACCCCCGCAGTCGACGAGGAGAGCGAGCTGTGAGCACCGAGAACGAGGGCACGCCGGTTCCGGCGGACCCGGCTGCCCCGTCCGCCCCTCCGGCGCCTCCCGTGCCCCCGACACCGGCGGCGGCCCCGTCCCTGGAGAAGCCGGCCGCGGAGGCCGCCACTCCGCAGGACACCACCCTGCAGACGCCTTCGGCCCGGCCGGAGCAGGCGGCGACGCCCGCCCCCGAGCCGACCCCGACCCCGACGCCGACCCCGACGCCGACCCCGACGCCCGCCCCCGAGCAGGTCACGGCCGCCGTCCCCGCCGCGGCCCCCGCCGGTGGCTGGCCGCCGCCTCCCCCGCCGGTCGCCCCCGCCTGGGGCGCCCCGCACCCGCCCGCGCCCGAGGCGCCGCGCAGACGCACCGGCGGCCTCGTGGCGGCCGTTCTCGTCGCGTCGCTCGTCGCGGGTGGCATCGGCGGCGGCATCGGCTACTGGGCGGCCGAGCGCGGCGACAACGGCTTCAGCTCGACCACGGTCTCCTCGGGCCAGGCCCCGGCCTCCTTCAAGCGCGAGCCCGGGACGGTCGCGGCGGTCGCGGCGAAGGCCCTGCCGAGCGTGGTCACCATCCAGGCGAAGTCCGGCGGCCAGGACGGCGAGGGCGGTACGGGCACGGGCTTCGTCTACGACCAGGAAGGCCACATCGTCACCAACAACCACGTGGTGGCGTCGGCGGCGGACGGCGGCACGCTGTCCGTGACGTTCTCGGACGGCAAGACGTACGACGCGGAGGTCGTCGGCCGGGCCGAGGGCTACGACGTGGCCGTCATCAAGCTGAAGGACGCCCCGAAGGGGCTGACGCCGCTGCCGCTCGGGGACTCCGACAAGGTGGCGGTCGGCGACTCGACGATCGCGATCGGCGCGCCCTTCGGCCTGTCCAACACGGTGACGACGGGCATCATCAGCGCCAAGAACCGCCCGGTCGCCTCGGGCGACGGCTCCGGCGGCAGCAACTCGTACATGAGCGCGCTGCAGACGGACGCCTCGATCAACCCGGGCAACTCCGGCGGCCCGCTGCTCGACGCGAGCGGCGCGGTGATCGGCATCAACTCGGCCATCCAGTCGACCAGCGGCGGCTTCGGCCAGTCGCAGGCGGGCTCGATCGGCCTCGGCTTCGCGATCCCGGTCAACCAGGCGAAGAACGTGGCCCAGCAGCTGATCAAGACGGGCAAGCCGGTGTACCCGGTGATCGGCGCGACCGTGAACATGAACGACAAGGGCGAGGGCGCGATGATCGCCACCCAGGGCTCCGGCGGTACGGCCGCGGTCACGCCCGACGGCCCGGCGGCGAAGGCGGGCCTGAAGGCCGGCGACGTGATCACGGGCTTCGGCGGCCACCCGATCGACAGCGGCCGCACCCTGATCAGCGAGATCTGGACGTACAAGCCGGGCGACTCGGTGAAGATCACCTACGAGCGCGACGGCAAGACCGCGACGGCCACCGTCACCCTCGGCGAACGCACCGGCGACAGCTGACCGGCCCGGCGGAAACGGAAGGAGGGGAGCACCGGACATCCGGTGCTCCCCTCCTCGTCCGTCACCCGTTCCGGTGATCGAACGGAGTGGTGGCGTAGGCCCCGTCGCCCGCGGCCCACGCCCCCGCTCCCGACGTCCCGGCCCCACCGCCGATGTCCCCGATGTCGATCCGGGAGGAGGCGAACCCGTCCTTCCGGTGGCTCCGGCGCCCCGGCTCGTCCTCGCCCATGATCAGCAGCGGGTCGAACATCACGACGCCCGCGGCGAGGACGAGGAAGACGAGCGGACCGACCAGCATCGGCAGCACGTCGAGGAGCGACGAGCCCCCCACCGTGTGCGAGGCGTGGTCCACGCGCACGCTGACCGCCGCCATGCCGGTGTAGTGCATGCCGGTCACGGCGACGCCCATGACCACACTGGCGCCCAGGCTGGCGAGGAAGCCGCGGATCGAGACCGCCGCCCACAGCGCGGCGGTCGCCGCGACCACGGCGATGACCACGGACAGGGCGACGACGGCGGGGGAGTAGAGCACCTCGCCGCTCATCCGCATCGCCGCCATGCCCAGGTAGTGCATGCCGGCGACGCCGAGCCCGGTGAGCGCGCCCGCCAGGAGCAGCGGGGCCGGCCGGGTGCCGAGGTAGCCGACGATGAAGATGCCGATCCCCACCACGACCACGGCCACCAGCAGGCTGAGGAAGGTCAGGGACGCGTCGTACGAGATCGCGGTCTCCCGCACCCGGAAGCCGAGCATCGCGATGAAGTGCATCGTCCAGATGCCACAGCCGATGGACGCCGCGCCGAGCGCCAGCCAACCGGGCTTCCGCGCATGGTCGGTACGGAGGGACCTGACCGTGCAGCGGAGCCCCAGGGCGCTTCCGAGGCAGGCCATCACGTACCCCACCAAGGGGGTGACCATGCCGTAACTGAAGCCGTCGATCGTGCCGTGCACCCTGCTGCCCTTCGAGAAACGCGCATGCCGCGTTCCATATGTGGAAATCTTGTGAACAAGGGACTTTAACCCGACCCCCCACCCCGCCGTCTCATCGCCGCCCCCGCCCCACAGCCGGTACGCTGTAGCCCGCTCCGTCCCAGGTGGGCGGGGCCCAGGTGGGTTGCCCGAGCGGCCTAAGGGAACGGTCTTGAAAACCGTCGTGGCGCGAGTCACCGTGGGTTCAAATCCCACACCCACCGCAGCAGGTCAGACGAAGCGCTGATCAGAAGGGGTGCCCCGAGCAGGGGCACCCCTTCGTCATTTCGTACGGTCATCCGTATTTCGTACAACCATCCGCACGCTCGGGAGTCATCAAAGGCGAGTGCGCCGTAGGCGCGTTCGTTTCGTTTCCAGGGGGGACCCAGATGACTCACCGAATAGCCTTGCGTGCCCGCATGCTTCCGGCCGTGGTCGCGGCCGGGATGCTCGTGCCCGTCGTCGCGGGCGCGGCGCCGGCTTCCGCCGCCACCGCGCCGCAGGTCAGCTGTACGTCGGGCAAGGCCGGGCTCGCGGCCAAGCTGCAGAAGGACATCACCGCGGCTCTCGCGACGCGCGGCGGTACCGTCGCCGTCGGTCTGCGGGACCGCGGCACGAACACGACCTGCACCCTGCGGGCCACGACCTCGTACGACTCGGCCAGTGTCGTGAAGGTGACCGTCCTCGCCACGCTCCTCTGGGACGCGAAGAAGAGCAATCGGTATCTGACCTCGCGCGAGAACACCCTCGCCACCGCGATGATCACCAAGTCCGACAACGCGTCCACCACCACCCTGTGGAACCAGCTCGGGGTCACCAAGGTGAAGGGCTTCCTGGCGGCCGCCGGCATGACGCGGACGGTGCCGGGGTCCGGCGGTTACTGGGGGCTCACCCAGATCAACGTCACCGACGAGCAGCGGCTGCTCTCGCTGATCACCGCCAGGAACTCGGTCCTGAGCGACAACGCCCGCTCCTACGTCCTCAAGCTGATGGGGAACGTCGTCAGCTCGCAGCGGTGGGGGACCCCGGCCGGCGCGCCCTCCCTCGTGTCCGTGCACGTCAAGAACGGCTGGCTGCAGCGCGCCACGCGCGGCTGGCGCGTGCACAGCGTCGGCACGTTCAACGGCGGCGGCCACGACTACACCATCACCGTGCTCACCGACGGCAACAGCACGATGACCTACGGCGTGAACACGATCCAGGCCGTGGCCAAGGTGATCCACCGGGACCTGGTCCCGACCGCGAGCTCCGCGATGCGCTACACGCCGACCAGCACGCCCATGGAGGCGTACGTCGCGGTGCCCCAGGGCGGCTGAGAAGGGCTCAGGGGTGGCTGCGGGCCTGGGGGTTGTTCAGATAGAGGGCGATGTTGCGGACCGCCGCGGTGAGCTCCTCGATCACCCGGGCCGCCTGCTCCGCGTTGTGGAAGACCGGGCGGTCCGCGAGGGAGCGGCTCAGCTCCTCCGCCGCCCGGGCGGCGGGACCGGCGTCCTCCGCGCCCGCGGGCACGAGTACGGGCGCGGGGGCCGCGCTCTGCGGGGGCGCCGGAGGGGCCGGGGCGTACTGCTCCGGATCCGGCCGGTAGCCGTCGAAGGACGGCGAGAAGGTGCCGGAGCCGGTGGCCAGTGAGGTGGGCGCCTCCTCCCGTGCGTGCGGGGCGGCGAAGTGCTCCTGGCCGTGCTGCTGCGGGGGCGTGTGGGGGGCCGGGGCCGGGGCCTGCTCGTACTGCGTGGCGAGGACCTGCTCGTACTGCGTGACCGGGGTCTGGTCGTACTGAGGGGCCGGGGCCTGGTCGTACGGGGTGACCTGAGCCTGGCTGTGCTGTGTGACCTGGGCCTGGCTGTGCTGCGTGACCTGAGCCTGGCTGTGCTGCGGGGCCGTGTGGGGGGCCGGGGCCTGCTCGTACTGCGTGGCCGGGGTCTGGTCGTACTGAGGGGCCGGGGCCTGCTCGTACTGCGTGGCCGGGGGCTGGTCGTACTGCAGGGCCGTCAGTGGGGCCGCGGCCTGCTCGTACTGCGTGACCGGCGCCTGCTCGTACGGCGATGCCGGTGCCGGGAGCTGGGCCTGGCGGGCCCGGGGGAGGAGGAGGCGGTCGAAGCCGGGGAAGGCCGGGGTGACCGGGTGGGTGGCGGGCTGGGCGTACTCGCTCTGCCACTGGGCGCGGTAGTACTCGACCTGGTCCTCGCAGGAGGAGCGGGAGTGGAAGACCGCGGTGTCGTCGCCGAGGTCGGGGTACCAGAGGTTGGGGCCGGGGAAGCGGACGGTGCGCATGCGGGGCTTGATCTGCTCGGCGCAGCCCATGCAGCAGCCCTCGGGCACGATGAGCGGGATGCCGCCGCTCTGCTCCGGGCGCCGGGGGCCGCCCTCGGGGCGGTACTCCCCGTGGTGGCAGGGCGGGAGTTCGCCGCAGGCGCGGCAGACGGCGTAGTGCTCGGGGAGGACCTGCCAGTCCTGGCTGGCGGGGGCGCACCAGTGCTTCACGGCCGACCGGGGCAGGTTCTCGTCGCGCAGCGCCAGCACCACCGGCCGCTTGTAGAACTCGGCGCGCTCGGGGGCCGGTTTGAACGACTGGTTCTCGGCCCGCCGCAGTTCGTTGGCGTGCCACCACAGTTCGACGTGCTCGCGCCACGCCTTCTCGTAGGATTCCGGCCATGCGTTGCCGGGGTATCCGGTGATGTCCAGGACGCGCCACGCCTGTCGGTCGAGCACGACGATGGAGCCGGCCCGGAGCCGCAGATGCGTTCCCTTGCCGCCCTCGTCCGGCCAGTCGTGACGGCCGATGAGGGTGGGCTGGTCTGGGAGCCACCTGCGAATCTGCATGACACGCTCCTAGGCAATGAAACTTCGTAGTTTCAACTGGGGCAGTAGGTGACATTCTGAACAATTTAGGCTTCGCCTTGGGGTTAGACACGCACACGGCGCCGGATCGATTGAGAGCCGGAAAGGCCTTCTGAGCCGGGCACTTCGCTCTCCCCGCCCCACGGGACCCGGAGGCGCGCGTCCCTCGGGGCGGCCGTTCCGGAGCGGGGCCGGACCGTCCCCACACCCACTCGTACGCGTGACATCGCTTCGGCGGGTGTCATCCCGTACGTATGCATCGTCCCGCGTGACGGCCGCCGACGGCTCCGGACGGGGGTTTCCCGGTCCGGCGAGGTGGTAAGGCGGTCGTTCTCCCGTGGGCGGGACCGTAGGGTGCGGGCACCACGGAGACAGGGGTGTGGAGATGCGTGTCGTGCTCGTCCAGGGAGACATCACCGCCGAGGCGGTGGACGCGGTGGTCAACGCCGCGAACTCCTCGCTCCTCGGGGGCGGCGGGGTCGACGGGGCCATCCACCGGAAGGGCGGGCCGGAGATCCTCGCCGCCTGTGAGGACCTGCGCCGCTCGCACTACGGCAAGGGGCTGCCGACCGGGAAGGCCGTGGCGACCACGGCGGGGCGGCTGCCGGCCCGGTACGTGATCCACACCGTCGGGCCGGTCTGGTCGCGGGACGAGGGCCGCTCGGAGCTGCTGGCCTCCTGCTACCGGGAATCGCTGCGGGTCGCCGACGAGTTGGGGGCCCGTACGGTCGCGTTCCCGGCCGTCTCCACCGGGATCTACGGCTGGCCGATGGCGGACGGCGCCCGGATCGCCGTCGAGACGGTGCGGGCGGCCCGCACCGAGGTGGAGGAGGTCCGCTTCGTCCTCTTCGACGCGGCGGCGTACGGCGCTTTCGAGGCGGCCGTGAGGGACGCCTCGTAACGGCAGGCCCCGCAGTCGTCGAATTCCTTTTCTCCATTCGAGCCGCGTGCTCGATTCCCCGGGGGCGGGGACGCGCCGTGGCGTCCTTCCGGGAGAAAGGCCGGCGGGAAATCTGCCGGAACGCTTCCTCCCTTGCGGTGCGCCGGTCGTGCCGCCCCCGGAGGTCGTCCTGACCCCTCTTCGCCCGTGTGAGCTGCGGCTTCTTCGCGGAGAGGGGTTTATCGGCTTGTCCTCACGCTTGCGGGGGAATCGGCCGCTCCGGGGTGGTTCGCCGGGGATTCGGTGGGCAACTCTGGATTCGCGACGTCGAGCACGAAAGACCGGGGCGGTCGGCCAACCGCCTTGGACATGGCCGTACTTCACAGCAGTTCCCTAGCGAAGTTCCGTGCACAAGCATCAGCTTTCAGTTCCCGGAGGAACAGACATGGCAAGCATCCGTACCGCCCGCGTCCTCGCCGCTGCCGCCGCCCTGCCCCTCGCCGCCGCGCTCTTCGCGGGGGTGGCCCAGGCCGACAACGGCGGTTTCGCGGACGACGGATCGAACACGAGCGTCGCCACGATCATCGGCAGCGGCGTCGGCGGGAGCAACCTCGGCAACTCGACCACGACGCAGCAGGTGGCGACCGGTTCCGGTGCCTCCAACCAGAACAACACCGCGAGCGTGAACGGCTCCGCCTTCACCCACATCGGCCAGACCAACAACGTGGTGAACTTCCACCCGTGGTGGTGACCCCCGGCGCGGGGACCGGCCCGACGGGGGGCGTGAGCGTGGTGTGAACGACGGCCTGCGCGGCGGTGCTTCGGCACCGGCGTGCGGGCCGTCGCGCGTTCGCGCGCCTTGACACGGATATGGAATCTGACGGACAGTCAGAAACCTCAGTCGTCCCACGGGAGGCCGTCGCCGTGCACCTCGCCCCGACCGAGCGGCAGCTGCGGCTGCGCGCCGAACTCCGCGCGTACTTCCGGGAGGTGATGCCCGAAGGGCCGCCGCCCGCCGAAGACGCCGACGCCCAGCGCGCGCTGCTCCGCCGGATCGGTGCCGACGGGCTCCTCGGTCTCGGCTGGCCCGAGGAGTACGGAGGGCAGGGCCGCGGGCCCGACGAGCAGTTCGTCTTCTTCGACGAGGCGTACCGCGCGGGCGCCCCCGTCTCGATGGTCACCCTCAACACCGTCGGACCGACGCTCATGGCGTACGGGACGGAGGAGCAGAAGGCCTCCTTCCTGCCCCGGATCCTGCGCGGCGAGACCGTCTTCGCCATCGGCTACAGCGAGCCCGAGGCCGGGACGGACCTCGCCTCCCTCCGGACCCGCGCGGTCCGCGACGGATCCGACTGGCTGATCGACGGGCAGAAGATCTTCACCTCCAACGCCCAGAACGCCGACTGGATCTGGCTCGCCTGCCGCACCGACCCCGACGCGCCCCCGCACCGGGGCATCTCCATCGTCCTCGTCCCCACGGACTCCCCCGGCTTCTCCTGGACCGCGATCGAGACGGTGGGCGGGCTGACGACCACCGCCACCCACTACGACGGCATACGCGTCCCCGCGGGCAACCTCGTCGGGCCCGAGCACGGCGGCTGGAGCCTCATCACCAGCCAGCTCAACCACGAGCGGGTCGCGCTCGCCGCGATCGGCATGCAGGCCGAGGACTTCTTCGCGGCCGTCCTCGACCGGGCGCGCACCCCCGATCCGGTGACGGGCCGGCGCCGCATCGACGAGCCGTGGGTCCGGATCCGGGCCGCCGAGGCGCATGCCCGGCTGGCCGCGACCCGCCTGCTGAACTGGCGGCTGGTCGGCGACGTGGGGGCCGGGCGGCTGGCCCCGGGGGACGCGAGCGGCGTGAAGTTCGCGGGCACCGAATCGGCGGTGGAGGTCTACCGCATCTGCCAGGAGATCGCCGGCGGGGCGGGCACGGTGCGCGCGGGGTCGCCGGGGGAGTTCGGCGGCGGTGAGCTGGAGCGCATGAACCGGGCCGCGCAGATCAACACCTTCGGGGGAGGCGTGAGCGAGGTGCAGCGCGAGATCGTCGCGAGGATGCGGCTCGGCATGAAGGGGAGGGGGCGGCGGTGAGCGGTACGGACGATGCCCTGTACGAGCGGCTCGTGGCCTTCGTGGGGCGGTCCGCCGCCAGCGCCGGCACCGGCAAGGACCCGGTCAACCTGCCCATGATCAGGCACTGGTGCGAGGCGATGGGGGACACCCACCCCGCGTACGAGGGGTCGGACGCCGTCGCGCCCCCGACCATGCTCCAGGCGTGGACGATGGGCGGTCTCTCCGGGCACACCGCCCGCTCGTCGGCGTACGAGGAGCTGTTCGCCCTGCTCGACGGGGCCGGATACACCTCGGTCGTCGCCACCGACTGCGAGCAGGAGTACCTGCGGCCGCTCCGCCCGGGCGACGAGATCGGCTTCGACACCGTCATCGAGTCCGTGTCGGAGCGCAAGACCACCAAGCTCGGCACCGGGCACTTCGTGACGACGCGGACGGACGTCCGGGCCGGCGGCGAACTCGCGGGCACGCACCGCTTCCGCATCCTCAAGTACGCGCCCGCCGCCCGGCCGTCCCGGAAGCCTGCCGCGCGAAGGCCCCGGCCCGTCGTCAACCGGGACAACGCCGGGTTCTGGGAGGGCGTGGCCGGGCACCGGCTCCTCGTCCAGCGCTGCGGGGACTGCGCGGAGCTGCGCTTCCCCTGGCTGCCGGGGTGCAACGCGTGCGGCTCGCGGGAGTGGGACACCGTCGAGGCGAGCGGCGAGGGGACCGTCTACTCGTACGTGGTCATGCACCATCCGTCCTTCCCGGCCTTCGACCCTCCTTACGCGGTCGGGCTGATCGAGCTCGCCGAGGGCGTGCGGATGATCAGCAACGTGGTGGGGGTGCCGTACGACAAGGTGCGGATCGGGATGCCCGTACGCCTGGAGTTCCTGCGGGTCGACGAGGAGCTCGAACTTCCCGTCTTCCGTGCGGGAGGGGAGGACTGACATGGACTTCACCCCCACCGAGGAGCAGGAGGCCGCCCGGGAGCTGGCCGCGCGGATCTTCGCCGACCTCTCCGGGCACGAGCGGCTCCGGGCCGCCGGGACCGGCACGGACGCCGAGCTCTGGAAGGCCCTCTGCGCGGCCGGACTCCCGGGCGCCGTCGAGGAGATCGGCCTGCTCGGCCTGGTCCTCCTGCTGGAGGAGCAGGGACGCAGGACGGCGCAGGTGCCGTTCGCCGCGAGCTGCGTGTACGGGATCCTCGCCGTCGCCCGGCACGGTACGGAGGAGCAGCGGGCCCGGCTCCTGCCCGGCCTCCGCGAGGGGACGACGGTGGTGACGGGCGCGTTCCCGGGACCGGGAACGGTCTCCTCGCGCGCCGGACGGCTCAGCGGGGCCGTCGCGTGGGTGCCCTGGCTCAGGGACGCCACCCATGTGCTCGTACCGGACGGGGAGCGGGCCCTGTGGCTGGTCCGCACCGAGGACGCGGCCGCCGTCGAGGCCGTCGAGCTCACCGCGCCCTGGTCCGCCGCCCGCCTCGTCCTGGACGGGGCGCCGGGGGAGCGGCTCGGCGGCGCCGGGGCCCACGACGACGTCCTCGCCGCCGCGCGGATCGCGTTCGCCGGGCTCCAGGCCGGGGTGTGCGCCGGGTCCCTCGCGCGGGCCGTGGAGTACACCTCCGTACGGGAACAGTTCGGCCGGCCGCTCTCCACCCACCAGGCGGTCCAACTGCGGGCCGCCGACGCCCACATGGACACCGAGGCCATCCGGGTCACGGCCTACGAGGCGGCCTGGCGCCACGACGGGGGCCTCGACGCCGCCGGGGCGGCCCTGACCGCCGCCTGGTGGGCCTCCGAGGCGGGCAAGCGGGTGGTGCACGCCGGACAGCACCTGCACGGCGGCATGGGCGCCGACCTCGACCACCCCGTCCACCGGCACTTCCTGTGGGGCCGGCAGCTCGACGCGTACCTGGGCTGCGGCACCGAACTCCTCGCCGGACTCGGCGACCTGCTCGCGAAGGGAGACGCGTGATGAGGCCGGGGGACGAGCTGGCGCCGCTCAGCATCCCGATCACCCGCACCCTGATCGTCGCCGGGGCCGTCGCCTCCCGCGACTACCAGGACGTGCACCACGACGCCGAGCTGGCCCGGGAGAAGGGATCCCCGGACATCTTCATGAACATCCTCACGACCAACGGGCTCGTCGGCCGGTACGTCACCGACCACTTCGGCCCCCGGGCCGTCCTGCGCCGGGTCGCCATCCGGCTCGGCGCCCCCAATCACCCCGGGGACACCATGGTCCTGACCGGGACGGTCACCGAGGTGGCCGGCGGGGCGGACGGGGACACGGCGACCGTCCGGGTCGTCGGCGCCAACGGACTCGGGCACCACGTCACCGGGACCGTCACCGTGGAGGTGCCCCGATGAGCCTCACCGGCGCGGACGCGCTCGGCGGGCGGGCGGCCGTCGTCGGCATCGGGGCGACCGAGTTCTCCAAGGACTCGGGCCGCAGCGAGCTCTCCCTCGCCGTCGAGGCCGTCCGCGCGGCCCTCGACGACGCCGGGCTCACCCCCGCCGACGTCGACGGCCTGGTCACCTTCACCATGGACACCAACCCCGAGATCACCGTCGCCCAGGCGGCCGGCATCGGCGAGCTGTCGTTCTTCTCCCGCGTCCACTACGGGGGCGGCGCCGCCTGCGCCACCGTGCAGCAGGCCGCGCTCGCCGTCGCCGCGGGGATCGCCGAGGTCGTCGTCTGCTACCGGGCCTTCAACGAGCGCTCGGGGCGCCGCTTCGGCTCCGGCGTGCAGCAGCGCGAGCCCTCCGCCGAGGGCGCGGCGCTCGGCTGGCAGCTGCCCTTCGGGCTGCTCACCCCGGCCTCCTGGGTCGCCATGGCCGCCCAGCGGTACCTGCACGCGTACGGGCTCACCCCGGACGCCTTCGGGCACGTGGCGGTGACGGACCGGCGGCACGCGGCCAACAACCCCGCCGCGTACTTCCACGGCAAGCCGATCACCCTCGCCGACCACGCCGCCTCGCGCTGGATCGCCGAGCCGCTCCGGCTCCTCGACTGCTGCCAGGAGACCGACGGCGGCCAGGCGATCGTCGTCACCTCCGTCGAACGCGCCCGCGACCTGCCGCGCCCGCCCGCCGTGATCCTGGCGGCGGCCCAGGGCGCCGGCCGCAAGCAGGAGGCCATGACCAGCTTCTACCGGGACGACCTGACCGGGCTGCCGGAGATGGGCGTCGTGGCCCGGCAGCTGTGGCGGACCTCCGGGCTCGCGCCCTCCGACATCGACGTGGGCATCGTCTACGACCACTTCACCCCCTTCGTCCTGATGCAGCTGGAGGAGTTCGGCTTCTGCGGGCCCGGCGAGGCGGGCGACTTCGTCGCGGCCGACGCGCTCCCGCTGAACACCCACGGGGGGCAGCTCGGCGAGGCCTACCTGCACGGCATGAACGGCATCGCGGAGGCGGTGCGGCAGATCCGCGGCACCTCCGTGAACCAGGTCCCCGGCGCGGCCCGGACCTTGGTCACGGCGGGCACGGGTGTTCCCACGTCCGGGTTGATCCTGGGCACGGACGGCTGAGGCGACGGCCTGAGCGGTGGCCGGGAGGGACGGGCGGTCCTTCACTCGCGCCATGAGCACTCGCACGCCGCCCGCCCCCGAAGCCGCCCCCACGCCCGTCTCCGGTGCCGCCCCCGGAGCCCCCGCGCCCGCCCCCGCCCCGGCCCCGCCGTCGGCACCGGCCCGCCCGCGCTCCGCGCCGCCTCCCGGGGCGCGGACCGCGGTCGCGGCCGTGCTGCTGGCGCTGGCCGGGGCCGCCCTCCTGAACGCCCCGCCCCCGGCGACGGCGAGGACGACCCCGACGGCCGCCGCGGCCGCCGCGCCCGGCTCACCGGCCGCGCCTGCCGTGAAGGGCTCCCCGGCCACGACCCGCTCCGTCCCCGCGCCCGACGCCCCCGGCTCCCCCGACGTCCCCGGCTCCCCCGACGCCCCCGACGCCCCTGGCTCCCCCGACGCCCTCCTCGCTCCCGCCCTCCTCGCCCCCGTGACCTTCGCCGGGAAGGCCTTCGACACCTGCGAGGCGCCGTCCCTGACGGTGATGAAGGCCTGGCAGGGTTCCCCGTACGGGGCCGTCGGGATCTACTTCGGGGGGCGGGGGCGCGGCTGCCCCGTGCAGAAGGAGCTGACCCCCGCCTGGGTCGCCTCCGCGCACTCCATGGGCTGGCGGCTGCTGCCGCTGTTCGTGGGCTCGCAGGCGCCGTGCGTGGACTCCCTGGCCAAGCGCAAGTTCGCCATCGGCAGCTCCCCCGCGACCCAGGGCACCCAGGAGGGAGGCGACGCGGTGCGGGCGGCGCGCGCCCTCGGGATCGACACGAGCAGCCCGCTCTACCTCGACATCGAGGCCTACCGGCGGGGCGACACGAGCTGCGCCGCGACCACCCTCGCCTTCGTCCGGGCCTGGAACCGGGAGGTGAAGCGCCTCGGCTACCTCCCCGGCTTCTACAGCAGCGCCGACACGGGGGTGCGGGACATGGAGACCCAGCGGAAGGCGGGCACGAAGGACCTGCCGGACGTGATGTGGTTCGCGCGCTGGCGGGGGGTGCCGGCGCTGCTCACCGAGTCGGTGCTGCATCCGGACGCCTGGACGCCGCACGCCCGGATCCACCAGTACGCGGGCAACGTCACCGAGACGTACGGCGGGCGCACCCTCGCGATCGACCGCAACGCGATCGACGCGCCGGTCGCCCGCGTCGGCACCCCCGCCCGGTTCGCCGCGCGCGTCCCCGTACCCCTGTCGTTCGTGGACTCCCAGCGCCCCTGAGGGGCCGTCCGCCGCCCGGGGCGCGGCCCGCGCCCCGGACCGCACCGGACGCCACCCCCGCCGCACGGCCACCTCCGCCTCCCCCGTACGGCCGCCCTCCACCCCCCCGACCCTGACCCGGCCGGTGCCGGGTCTCCACCCAGAGGAGGTGGAGCCGTCCCCACCCCTACAACCTGAGGCGGACGGCGGGTCGGGACCTGGGGCCGATCCCCGGGGGCCCGCGCGCTCCTAGCGTGGAGTCATGACTCCGCCACCCTCTGGCCCCGTCTGCGCCGGTGCCTCGCAGTACGCGACGTTCCCGACCTTCACCTCGTACGTACGGGCGCGTGGGCCCGTGCTCCTGCGCACCGCGCGCTCCCTCACCGCCAACCCCTCGGACGCGGAGGACCTCCTCCAGACCGCGCTCGCCAAGACCTTCATGGCCTGGGAGCGCATCGAGGACCACCGGGCCCTGGACGGCTACGTCCGCCGGGCGCTGCTGAACACGCGGACGTCGCAGTGGCGCAAGCGCAAGGTCGACGAGTTCGTCTGCGAGGAGCTGCCCGAGCCCGTCGGCCTCCCGGAGCCGGACCCGGCCGAACGGCAGGTGCTGCACGACGCGATGTGGCGCGCGATCCTGAAGCTGCCGGAGCGGCAGCGCCAGATGGTGGTCCTGCGGTACTACGAGGACCTCAGCGAGGCGCAGACGGCCGAGGTGCTCGGGGTGTCGGTCGGCACGGTCAAGAGCGCGGTGTCCAGGGCGCTCGGCAAGCTCCGCGAGGACCCGGAGCTGACGCCCGTACGGTAGCCGTGAGGGCCCTCCGTCGGGTCCCGCCAGTAATCACTGGCAATTTGCTTACTCCCGGGTAGTGACATACCGAACGGTACGGGCGCAGAATCTCCACACCCTTTTCTGCCACGTAGCGCCCACCGGGAGGACGCCCCGTGTACAGCACCATGCAGGACGTACAACTGACCGTGAGCCGCATCCTCCAGCACGGGATGACGATCCACGGGAAGTCCACCATCACCACCTGGACGGGCGAGTCCGAGCCGCAGCGCCGCACGTTCGCGGAGGCCGGAACGCGCGCGCACCAGCTGGCCCACGCCCTGCGCGACGAACTCGGGGTCACCGGCGACCAGCGCGTCGCCACCCTCATGTGGAACAACGCGGAGCACGTCGAGGCGTACTTCGCGATCCCCGCCATGGGCGCGGTGCTCCACACCCTCAACCTCCGCCTGCCCCCCGAGCAGCTGGTGTGGATCGTCAACCACGCCGCCGACCGGGTCGTCCTCGTCAACGGCTCCCTGCTCCCGCTCCTCGCCCCGCTCCTCCCGCACCTGCCGACGGTCGAGCACGTCGTCGTCACGGGCCCGGGCGACCGCTCCCTCCTGGACGGCGCGGCCCCGCGCGTCCACGAGTACGAGGAGCTGATCGCCGGCCGCCCGACCGCGTACGACTGGCCCGAGCTGGACGAGCGCACGGCCGCCGCCATGTGCTACACCTCCGGCACCACCGGCGACCCCAAGGGCGTCGTCTACTCCCACCGGTCGATCTACCTGCACTCCATGCAGGTGAACATGGCCGAGTCGATGGGCCTCACCGACAAGGACACGAGCCTGGTCGTCGTCCCGCAGTTCCACGTGAACGCCTGGGGCCTGCCGCACGCCACCTTCATGACCGGCATCAACATGCTCATGCCGGACCGTTTCCTCCAGCCGGCCCCGCTCGCCGAGATGATCGAGCGCGAGAAGCCGACCCACGCGGCCGCCGTCCCCACCATCTGGCAGGGCCTGCTCGCCGAGGTCACCGCGCACCCCCGCGACCTCTCCTCCATGCGCCAGGTCACCATCGGCGGCGCCGCCTGTCCGCCCTCCCTCATGGAGGCGTACGACCGGCTCGGCGTCCGGCTCTGCCAAGCCTGGGGCATGACCGAGACCTCCCCGCTGGGCACGATGGCCCACCCGCCGCACGGCCTCACCGCCGAGGAGGAGTGGCCGTACCGCATCACGCAGGGACGTTTCCCCGCCGGCGTCGAGGGCCGGCTCGTCGGCCCCGGCGGCGAGCACCTCCCCTGGGACGGCGAGTCGGCGGGCGAGCTGGAGGTGCGCGGCACCTGGATCGCGGCCGCGTACTACAACGGGGTCGACGGCGAACCGCTCCGCCCCGAGGACAAGTTCAGCGCGGACGGCTGGCTCAAGACCGGCGACGTCGGCGTGATCAGCCCGGACGGCTACCTCACCCTCACCGACCGCGCCAAGGACGTCATCAAGTCCGGCGGCGAGTGGATCTCCAGCGTCGAGCTGGAGAACGCCCTCATGGCGCACCCGGCGGTCGCCGAGGCCGCCGTCGTCGCCGTGCCGGACGAGAAGTGGGGCGAGCGCCCGCTCGCGACCGTCGTCCTCAAGGAGGGCGCGACGGCGGACTACGAGACGCTGCGGGCCTTCCTCGCCGACGAGGGCGGCATCGCGAAGTGGCAGCTGCCCGAGCGGTGGGCGATCGTGCCGGCGGTGCCGAAGACGAGCGTCGGCAAGTTCGACAAGAAGGTCATCCGCCGGCAGTACGCGGAGGGCGAGCTGGACGTCACCCAGTTGTAGGGCCCTGCTCGGCACCAACCGGCCCCTCGGGGCTAGTTGGTGCCGATCTTCGCGAGCAGGTCGACGATCCGCGCCTGCACCTCGGCGCTGTTCGACCGCTCGGCGAGGAACAGGACCGTCTCGCCGGATTCGAGCTTCGGCAGCTCCTCCTCGACGAGGTCGGACGAGGTGTAGACGACGAGCGGCGTGCGGTTCAACTGCCCGTTCGCGCGCAGCCAGTCGATGATCCCGGCCCGGCGGCGGCGCACCTGCATCAGGTCCATCACCACCAGGTTCGGCCGGATCTGGGTGGCCAGCATGACCGCCTCGGAGTCCGTCTCCGCCTGCGCGACCTGCATCCCGCGCCGCTCCAGGGTCGCCGCGAGCGCCTCCGCGATGGACTCGTTCTCCTCGATCAGCAGGACCCGGGACGGGTGCTGCTCGCTGTCGCGGGGCGCGAGCGCCTTGAGGAGCACGGCCGGATCGGCGCCGTACGCCGCCTCCCGCGTCGCCTGCCCGAGCCCGGCCGCGAGCAGCACGGGCACCTCGGCGGCGACGGCCGCCTGACGCAGCGACTGGAGCGCGGTCCGGGTGATGGGGCCGGTCAGCGGGTCGACGAAGAGCGCGGCCGGGAAGGCGGCGATCTGCGCGTCGACCTCCTCGCGGGAGTGCACGATCACCGGCCGGTAGCCGCGGTCGCTCAGCGCCTGCTGGGTGGAGACGTCGGGCGCGGGCCAGACGAGCAGCCGGCGCGGGTTGTCGAGGGGCTCCGGGGGCAGCTCGTCGTCGACGGGACGCGGGGCCGGCCGGTTGGCGACCTCGACCGCCCCGCCGGGACCGTCGAGCGGCTCGGGCCCCTCGGCGGAGCCCTCGGCGGGCGCTCCTATGGCGTACGCGCGGCCCTCGGCCGGGGTGTCGTGCGGCGAGGGGGCGGGCGCCGTCGGCAGCGGGTGCGGCTTGGCCTCGGCCGCGGGGACCGGCGGGACCGCGGGGATCGGCGGGATCACCGGGACCGGCGGGTCGACCTCGGGCGGGGTGGCGAGCTTGCGCCGCCGTCCCGAGCCGTTGGCGGCCGGGGCCGGAGCGACCGGAGCGGCCGTCGGGGCGGGCGGGACGAAAGGCACGCCCTGCCCGAGGGTACGGACGCTGAACGGCCGCCCCTGGGTCGAATCCGTCGACACGGTCATCGGCATCGGCAGCTCGGGCGGCAGCGGCACGGAGCCGGTCCCGGAGCCGTTGGCGGTCCCGTTGGCCGTTCCGGTGGCGTTCTGCGGCGAGGACGGCGGTACGGCCTCCGGCTGCGGCACCGCGATGGCCCGGCGCCGCCCGGTCGGCTCGACGGCCACCGGGGCCTCGGCCTGCGGCGGTACGTGCGGGTGCGGCTGCGGCGGCGTGTGGTCGGCGCCCGGGACGCCCCGTACGGCCTCGTGCTGCCCCTCGTCCGAGACCGGCAGCGGGCCGGCCACGGGAACGGCGGCGGGCGGCGCCGCCTCCTCGTCACGGTCGGCGTCGGCGGGCGGCAGCGCGAACGGCGTACGGGGCCCGGCCTCGGCCGCGGCGGCCCGCTCCTGCGCGGCGGCCAGCGCACGCCGACGGCGCCCGCTCGGCTGCGCCTGGGCCTCCTCGGGGGCGGCGGAGGCGACGGCGGGCAGGGCGCGGGCCAGGGCGGGAACCCCGGCCGGATCGACGGCCACGCCCTGCGGCGGCACGGCCGCACCGAGCGCGGCACGCCCCTGCGCGCCCTCGGCGGCGGTCACGACGGAGCCCTCGGCGGGACGGCCCCGACGGCGCCCGGTGGGCTCCACGGCCGTGTTCTGCTGGGCGGGGATCAGCTCGGCGGGACCGGCCTGCTCCCCCGTACGGGCACGGCGGCGCCCGCCCGGCGTCTCCTCCTCGGGCGCGACCGCGCTCTCCAGGAAGGCATCGGTGGACCCGCGCCGGGCCCGCCGCCGCCCGCCGCCGGAGGTCTCGGCGGCGGGGTCGGACGGCGCGTCGGCGCCGGTACCGGAGACGGAGGCGGGCACGAGACCGGCGGCGGGGACGGCGACGGGCTCGTCAGGAACGGCGGGAGCGGCATCCGGGCCCGAGGAGGCCTGCGCGGGCAGGGCGAGGGCCTCGCGCCCGCCCTCGGGCGGGTCGTTCCTCGGCGCCGGGGGCGCGGGGACGGTGCCGCGGCCGGCGCCGACCGGCACCTCGACGACGTACGCGCCGCCGCTCGTGCCCGGCACCTCGTGGGTCTGCACGACACCGCCGTGCGCCGCCACGATCCCGCGGACGACGGGCCCGTGGACCGGGTCGCCGCCGGCGTACGGGCCGCGGACCTCGATCCGTACGACGTCACCGCGCTGTGCGGCCGCGACGACGATCGTGGAGTCGCTCGCGGGGCGGTCGGCCTTGCTCTTGCCGGTCGCGTCGACGCCGGCGACGTCCGCGACGAGGTGGGCGAGCGCGGTCGTCAGCCGGGCCGCGTCGACCTCGGCCTCGATGGGCGGGGTGTGCACGGCGAACTGGGCCCGGCCGGGCCCGATCAGCTCCACGGCGCTGTCGATGCCGCCGGTCACGACGGAGTCGAGGAGGACGACGGCCTTGTCGAGCTTCTCGGCGCCGGCGTCGAGCCGCTGGTAGCCGAGGACGTTGTCGATGAGCGAGGTCATCCGGGTGTACCCGGCGGCCAGGTGGTGCAGGACCTGGTTGGCCTCGGGCCACAGCTGCCCGGCGTCGTCGGCGGCGAGGGCGCCGAGCTGGGTGCGCAGCTCGTCCAGGGGGCCGCGGAGGGACTCGGCGAGGACGGCGGTGAGCTGCTCGTGGCGGGCGGCGAGGGAGGTGTACTTCCCGGCCTGCGCCTCGCGCTCCGCCGCGTGCCGCTCGGCCAGGTCGGCGAGCTCGGCGGCGTGCTTCTCGACGAGCTCCTCGTACGGCCTGCGGTCGGTGAAGGTCATGACCGCGCCGACGAGCTGGTCGCCGTCGCGCACCGGAGCGGTCGTCAGGTCGACCGGCACGCGGTCGCCCTTCTTCGCCCAGAGGACCTGCCCGCGGACGCGGTGCTTGCGGCCGGACTTGAGGGTGTCGGCGAGGGGGGATTCCTCGTACGGGAAGGGCTCGCCGTCGGAGCGCTTGGCGAGGATCAGCGGGTGGAGCTCCTGGCCGCCGAGCTCGCCGGCGCGGTAGCCGAGGATCTGCGCGGCGGCGGGGTTCACGAGGACGACGCGGCCGTCGGTGTCGGTGCCGACGACGCCCTCGGCGGCGGCGCGCAGGATCATCTCGGTCTGGCGCTGCGAGCGGGCGAGTTCGGCCTCGGTGTCGAGGGTGCCGGTGAGGTCCCGTACGACGAGCATGAGGAGCTCGTCGCCGGTGTAGCCGCCGTACGAGTCGTAGGCCTGGCGGCCGTCCTCCAGGCTGGCGTTGGAGACCTCGACGGGGAACTCGGAGCCGTCCGTCCGGCGGGCGATCATCCGGACCGGCTTGCTGTGGCCCCGCTCGTCGGCGCCGTCGGGGCGGCGCATGGAGCCGGGGATGAGGCGCGAGTCGAAGGTGGGCAGCAGATCGAGCAGGCCGCGGCCGACGAGCGCGGTGCCGGGCGTCTCGAACATGCCGAGGGCGATCGTGTTGGCGTTGACGACCGTGCCGTTGCAGTTGACGAGCACGAGGCCGTCGGGGAGGGCGTCGAGTATGGCTGCGAGGCGAGCAGCGCCTCGGGATGGCCTGCTGCTCACGACGACGCTTCCTCCCAGACGCACTGCACGTGCTCGCCCTATCGGCCGGCCGGCCCCATATTGCCCCTCGGGCCGCAGCCTGTCACTGAGGGGAGTCTAAGGGAGCCTCCGGGGGTCGTCCCTGCCTCATCCCCGGACGAAGGGAAGCAACGGCTCCAGATTCTCCCAGCGGTCGATCTCGCACCCGTTCGCCCGGGAGAAGTGGGCGTCGACCCTGCGGCCCTGCCAGGTGCCGGTGATGTGGGCGAGGACGGGCCCGCCGTACACCTGGGTGCACATCTGGTCGGCGGGGACGGGCAGGAACGGGTCGCTCCCCTCCCCGGCCAGCTGCGTCAGCCTCTTGCAGGCGTTCTCGGCGGCCGGATGGCTGCCCCGGGCGCGCTCGCCACAGGTCAGGTCGAAGACGCCGTCGGCCTCCGGATGGCCGCTCTTCTCGATGGCCACGGTCAGCGTGTCGGGCGACGAGAACAGGTTCAGCGGCGGAAGCGGGCCGATGCCGGCGGTCCCGACGGCGGCGGTGGCGAGGGTCGCGAGGACGAGACTGCGCAGCATGCGGATCTCCAGGAGCACGGGAAGTACGGCGGGCGCGGATGCACGGCGCGCCCGCCCCCTCTAACGCTCCGGGCGCCGGGGCGTTGCGCAAGCGGGGTGCGCCGGGCGGGGCGGGGCTTTGCCCTGGACCCCGAACGACCGGTACGGTGAGAATCGATTGGTGACAACCAGTTCGCCTGTGTCATCATCTGCACGCACCACCCGCGCATGCGCGAGGTGCGAAGGAGGCGTCGCCTAGTCCGGTCTATGGCGCCGCACTGCTAATGCGGTTTGGGTCTTAAAGCCCATCGAGGGTTCAAATCCCTCCGCCTCCGCCCCCTACCGAAGCCCCGGCCCCCAAGGCCGGGGCTTCGGCCGTTCCCGGGCTCTCTGCACGGTTCGGTTCTCCCGCATCCTTTCCGCGGCTCGGCCGCTTCCGGAACCCTTCCGCGGTTCAGCCGTTCCCGGACTCCTTCCGCGGCTCGGCCGCTTCCGGACTCCTTCCGCGAGCTCCTTTCGGGACTCGACGGCAATCCGATGTGACCCCGGTCTCTTTCCCCGCCTTTTCGCCCCCCGAGCCCCCGGCGCACCCCCTCGCCCGCCGCCCCGCCCTCGGCTCCCACCCTGACGTTTCCGCAGGTCAGAGGGGGTGGGGGGAATGGATTTCACATGACGGCGGGACTCATGTAATGTTCTTCCTGTCGCCGGGACAGCGGGCCGAAAGGGCCGGGGAACGGAGACAAGAACTAAAAACAAGCACTCGTAGCTTAACGGATAGAGCATCTGACTACGGATCAGAAGGTTGCAGGTTCGAATCCTGCCGAGTGCACACAGACAAGAGGCCCGGACGAGAGTCCGGGCCTCTTGCGTTGTCGGGGGCGGGAGTTGGGGGAGGGGCGCGGTGGGCGCTCTCCGGGGAGAGCGCCCGGCCCGGGGGTGGGGTCAGGCCGTGGCCCTGGTGGGGGCGGCGGGGGTGCGGAGGATGTGGCGGCGGCGGGTGGGGATGCCGAGCTTGGGATTGGCGACGCCCCAGACGGCGCCCTTGCAGATGAGTTCCTTGTAGCGGGCGGCGAGTCGGCCGGTGAGGGCGGCGTTGACCGAGCGGTCGTCGGCGGTGACGTACTGGATGAGGCCTTCCCTGCGGCCCAGTGAGACGCACTGGTTGAAGTAGCGCGGGGCCGTCTTGGGGAGCTTGCCGCCGGTCAGGCGGGCGGCGATGGCGTCGGCGGCCTGCCAGGCCATGGGGGCGCCCGAGGCGCAGGACATCCGCAGGGGCTTGTCGCCGGGGCCCATGGCCAGGGCCGCGTCGCCGACGGCGTACACGTCCGGGTGCGAGACCGAGCGCATCGTCGCGTCGACCACGATCCGGCCGCTGTCGGTGACCTCCAGGGTGGTGGCCCGTGCGATCGGGTGCACCGCGAAGCCGGTGGTCCAGACGGTGACGGCGGCCGGGATCGCGCCGCCGTCGGCCGTGGTGATGCGGTCCGCCTCGACGGCCGTCACGGCCGTGTGCTCGTGCGTGGTGATGCCGAGGCCCTTGAAGACCTTCCGTACGTGCTCGCGGCCCTTGGGCGAGAGCCAGTCGCCGAGGCCGCCGCGGGCGGCGAGGGCGACGTCGAGGTCGGGGCGGGCCTCGGCGATCTCCGTCGCGGCCTCCAGGCCGGTGAGGCCGCCGCCGACCACGACCACGGACCGCCCGGCCTCCAGGCCGGCGAGCCGCTCGCGCAGCCGGAGCGCTCCGGGGCGGCTGGAGATCTCGTGGGCGTGCTCGGCGGTGCCGGGGACGCCCTGGGGGTCCCAGCCGCTGCCGAGGGCGTAGACGAGGGTGTCGTACTCCAGTTCCTCGGTCGCTCCGGTGCCGTTCGCGGTGACCGTGACCGTCCTGCGCTCCGCGTCCACGGCGGTCACCCGCGCGAGCTTCAGCTCGACGCCGGTGTCCGCGAACATCTCGCCGAACGGGCGGGGCGTGAGCTTCTGGCCGACCGCCAGCTGGTGCAGCCGGACCCGCTCGACGAAGTCGGGCTCGGCGTTGACGAGGGTGATGGCGACGTCCTCGCGGTGGAGCTGCTTGGCGAGGCGTCCGGCGGCGATGGCTCCGCTGTAGCCGGCCCCGAGGACGATGACGCGGTGCTGCTGCATGTTCCTGCTCCTGTCTCGGCGACGATCTCGCGCGGTTTCGACCCTTGAACCGGGCAGCCCGACGATTCCTGACAGGAGTGGGATGTGACCTGCATCACAGGGTGGTCTAGTAGGTGGCCCGCACCAGGGGAGCGCCGTGGTCCGTGGTCGACCAGTGCCTCGTCGCGCGGTCGAGCTTGTCCGGGTTGACCTGGCTGCGGCAGGCCGTGATGCCCTCCGCCGTGACCTCCAGGCACATGACGCCGATGACCCGGCCGTCGAGCACCGCCACGACGGCGGGGACGCCGTTGGCGGTCGAGGCGTACAGCTCGGGCGATCCGCCGACGAGGGCGCGCTTGGCGTTGCTCGGCTTGAACAGGCCCCGCAGGAACTTCGCCACCGCGACGGCGCCCTCGAACGCGCTGGCGCGCGCCGGGACCTTCCCGCCGCCGTCGCCGATCGCGACGGCGTCTCCCGTGAGGAGGCGTACGAGCGGTTCGGTCCGGCCGGTGGTGGCCGCCGCGAGGAACTCCTCGACGATCCGCCGGGCTTCGGCCTCGTCGATCTCCGTACGGGCCTTGCCGGCGGCGACGTGCTTCTTCGCGCGGTGGAAGATCTGCTGGCAGGCGCTCTCGGTGAGGTCGAGGATCTCGGCGATCTCCCGGTGCTGGTAGCCGAAGGCCTCCCGGAGCACGTACACCGCGCGCTCGTTGGGGGAGAGCCGCTCCATGACGGCGAGGACCGCGTACGAGACCGATTCGCGCTGCTCGGCGGTGTCGGCGGGGCCGAGCATCGGGTCGCCGGCGAGCAGGGGTTCGGGCAGCCACTGGCCCACGTAGGTCTCGCGGCGGGCGCGGGCCGAGGTGAGCTGGTTGAGGCACAGGTTGGTGAGGACCTTCGTCAGCCAGGCCTCGGGGACCTCGACGCGGTCGACGTCGGCGGCCTGCCAGCGCAGGAACGTGTCCTGCACGGCGTCCTCCGCCTCGCTCGCCGAACCGAGCAGGCGGTAGGCGATCGCCTCCAGGCGGGGCCTGGAGGCCTCGAACCGGTCCACGTCGTCCATGGTCAGAGGCATGGGTCGGATCTTAGTGCGGTGGGGTGCGGGGCGGCAGGGGCGTGTCCTCGTCCCCGGGAGGTTCCTGGGGGATCCCTGGGAGCCCTCCCATGAACCCTCCCCTTTTGGGTGAACCCGTCTGATTTGCATGTCAGTCGAATATGCCCTCGGCCTAGCTTGCGAGGCGGAGGTGATGATCGATGGACGCGATCGACATCGATGACCTGGTGCACGTCGCCACCGGAGCGCGGCTGCGGCGGCTGACCGCGCCGGACGGGACGCACTGGTTCCCGGTGGTGGACGTGGCGAAGCGGCTGGGGTACGCGGGGACGCGTGAGGCGCTGCGGACCGTGGCGCTGCCCGAGGAGTGCGTGGCGGCCGCGCGGGACCTCGGCGGGGGCGCGGGGCCCTCCGGCCGGCCCTCCGGGATCCGGGCGTCGGCCCGGATGGTGAGCCTGGAGGGGCTCGTCCAGCTCGTCGGCGCGTGCCGGAACCCGGAGGCCGGACCGTTCCGGGCATGGACGGCCGGGGTCGTGGCGGCGGTCCAGCGATACGGCGGGTACGGGCTCGAACCCTCGCCGGTGCACTCCGGGTACCTGCTGCCGCCGGAGCTCGTCGACGTCCTCGTACGGCTCGAGGGGCGGTTCGACGAGCGGGCCGCCGTGCGCACCGGACCCACCGAGTACGCGGAGCTGCTCCGCGAGACCCGGCGGAGCCTCTCCAGGGTCGCCGACTCCCTGGAGCGGCTCGCCGTGCCCCGCCAGCGCACCGGCGCCGCCGTCGCGCTCAGCCCGCAGGAGCTCGTCGAGTCCTGGGCCATCACCGGGGACATGCGCACGGTCGCCTCCTGCCTGGCGCCCGCGCTCGTACGGGGCGGGGTGCGCTACCGGACCCAGGACGTCACCCGCCGCACCGGCCTCTCCCGCGAACGCGTCCGCGACTGCGTCCGGCTCCTCCTCGAACGCGGCTGCATGCGCGAGGTGGGCAGACCGGCTCCGGACGGCACCCGCATCTACGTGCTGCCCTGAGCGGCCCGTTCCACCGCCACCACCTGGTACGCGTCCTCGTACACGATCCGGCCCGGATCCGCCGAATCCAGGCGCACGCAGGGCACGCCGTGGTCCCGCAGGATGCGCAGGTACGGCGCGACCCGGGCCAGCGCCTCGGTCGCCGTCGGCCGGAACCAGGCGGCGGCCCCCGGGTTCACCGCCGGGTCGTAGACCGTCGGGTCCACCGCCGCCGGATTCGGGAAGTGCGCGTCGTACCAGTCGTTCGAGGCGCGCCAGACCGCGTACTCGTCGGCGGAGAGCCGGCCTTCGCGGGCCAGCGCGTTCGCGAGGCCGAAGACGCCGGGACGGTGGCCCCGCGGGCTTCTGGTCGGGGACTGGAAGCGGATGTGGCGGAGACTGGACATCCAGGGAGCTTAAGAGGGTGGGCGGCGTGGAGTGGTGGTGTCAGGGGATCAGTTGGGGCGGTGGGGTGCCCGGGCTGCGGTGGCGGGGTGGGCGCGTCAGCGCGCTCGCGTACGGGCAGCGGCTGGCCTTTCGGGCCGTCGGGGTCCGGCGGTGTCCGGGGGCCCGGGGGAACCCCTGTCCGCTGGAGGCCGCCGTGTCCGGGCGGGCCACCGGGGGGCGGTGTCCGGAGTGTGCGCGGCTGGACCGGGCGCACTCGGTCGCGGCCGACACGATCGCGGACGACCCGCAGCCGTACCGGGTCTACCTGGCGTGGTTCGGGCCCGGGATGACCAAGGTGGGGATCACTGCCGAGGCCCGGGGCGAGGCCCGGCTCCTGGAGCAGGGGGCCGTCGCGTTCAGCTGGCTCGGCAGGGGTCCGCTGATGGCCGCCCGGCGCACGGAGGAGGTCCTGCGGCAGGCCCTCGGCGTGCCCGACCGGGTGGCGTACGAGCGGAAGAGGGCCGCCCGGCACGCCCTGCCGCCCGCCGCGGACCGGGCCCGCGAGGTCGAGGAGCTGTACCGGCGGGCGCGGGAGGTCGGCGGCTGGACGGAGACCCTGGAGCCGCTGGAGTTCGCCGCGCGTGACCATGCGGGGGCGTTCCACCTCGACGGACTGCCGCGCCTCGACGGCACGGTCGCCGAGCTCGTCGACGGCGGTGTCGTCACGGGGCGGCTGCTCGCCGCCGCCGGTCCCGACCTGCACCTCCTCGCCCCCGACGGGCGCTGCCTCGTCCTCGACACCCGGCTCATGGGCGGCTGGATCCTCGCGGCGGCGGGGGAGGGGGACGGCTTCTCCGTGCCGGTGACGGCGGTGCCTCCGTCCGTGGCCGAGAGCGCCCAGGAGGGGCTCTTCTGAGCCCGGATCCTTCTTCGTAAAGTCTTGGATCCCTTTGCCCGGGCGCCGTGGACATCCCGCCGTCACCCCGGCGAGGGTGATCACATGACCCAGAAGCTGGTGGCGGGCCTCGAACCGCCCTACTACACCGCTGTGTTCACCTCCGTCCGTCCCGACGCCCCCGAGGGCTACGCCGACACCGCCGCCCGGATGCAGGAGATCGTCCGGGAGATCCCCGGCTTCCTCGGCTACGAGTCCGCCCGCACCCCCGGCGGCATCGGCATCACCGTCGCCTACTTCCGCGACCTGGAGTCCCTCGACGCCTGGCGCCTGCACACCGAGCACCAGGCGGCCAAGGCGTACGGGCGGGAGCACTGGTACGACAGCTACAGCGTCCACATCGGCAAGGTCGAGCGGAGCTACGGCTTTGAGCGTGAGTGAGACGGAAGTCGCGAGCGGGACGGAAGCGCTGATCGCGCGGCTTGGCATCCCCGGGCTCGTCGACGTGCACACGCACTTCATGCCGCAGAACGTCCTCGACAAGGTCTGGGCGTACTTCGACGCCGTCGGGCCCCTGACCGGCGTGGAGTGGCCCATCACCTACCGCGAGGAGGAGGAGCGCCGGCTCGCCCTCCTGCGCGGGTTCGGCGCGGTCGCCTTCACCGCGATGCTCTACCCGCACAAGCCCGGCATGGCCGCGTGGCTGAACTCCTGGGCCGCCGACTTCGCCGCCCGTACGCCCGACTGCCTGCACACCGCGACCCTCTTCCCCGAGCCGGGCGTCGACGCGTACGTCCACCAGGCGCTCGACGCCGGCGCCCGGGTCTTCAAGGTGCACCTCCAGGTCGGCGGCTTCGACCCGAACGACAGCGCGCTCGACGCCGCCTGGGGCGCCCTGGCCGACAGCGGTACCCCCGTCGTCGTGCACTGCGGTTCCGGGCCCAGCCCGGGGAACTTCACGGGCCCCGGTCCCATGGAGCGGCTGCTCGACCGCCACCCCCGGCTGCGGGCGATCATCGCCCACATGGGGATGCCCGAGTACAGCGACTTCCTCGACCTGGCCCAGCGGCACGAGGGCGTCCACCTCGACACCACCATGGCCTTCACCGACTTCAGCGAGCGGATGGCGCCCTTCCCCGAGGGCGAGCGCAAGCGGCTCCTGGACCTCGGTGACCGGATCCTGCTCGGCTCGGACTTCCCCAACATCCCGTATTCGTACGGCCATCAACTCGACGCCCTCGAACGGCTCGGGCTCGGGGACGACTGGCTCCGGCGGGTCCTCTACGAGAACGGAGCCGCGTTGTTTCACGTGAAACGGTGAGCTGCGTCGTTTCACGCGAGCCGCGTCGTTTCACGTGAAACGTGAAGCAGCGAGCGGCCGGTCCCGCGAAGGCCTTTCTCAGGGAATTCACAGGAAAGGGAAAGAGGCCTCTCAGCGGCGGCCGACACCGTGGTGCCATGACCGTCACCACACGCCGCACCGGCACCCGCGCCGACATGCTCCGCGCCGACGGAACCGCCGTCCGGGTCCTCGTCGTCGACGACGAGGCCTCGCTCGCCGAGCTGCTCTCCATGGCCCTGCGCTACGAGGGCTGGCAGGTCCGCAGCGCCGGGGACGGAGCCGCCGCGCTCCGCTCCGCGCGAGAGTTCCGGCCCGACGCCGTCATCCTCGACGTCATGCTGCCGGACGCCGACGGACTGAGCCTGCTCGGCTCGATCCGACGCGAGCTGCCCGACGTGCCCGTGCTGTTCCTGACGGCGAAGGACGCCGTCGAGGACCGCATCGCCGGACTCACCGCCGGCGGCGACGACTACGTCACCAAGCCCTTCAGCCTGGAGGAGGTCGTCGCCCGGCTGCGCGGCCTCATCCGCAGGTCCGGGGCCGCGCAGACGCGCAGCGAGTCCCTGCTCGCCGTGGGGGACCTGACCCTCGACGAGGACAGCCACGAGGTCACCCGGGGCGGTGACTCCATCCACCTCACCGCGACCGAGTTCGAGCTGCTGCGCTACCTCATGCGCAATCCGCGCCGGGTGCTCAGCAAGGCGCAGATCCTCGACCGGGTCTGGTCGTACGACTTCGGCGGCCAGGCCAACGTCGTCGAGCTCTACATCTCCTATCTGCGCCGGAAGATCGACGCGGGCCGCTCGCCGATGATCCACACCCGGCGCGGGGCGGGCTATCTGATCAAGCCCGGGGAGTAGTTCCCGTGCGCGTACGGCGGGGGCGGCCGTGGTCGCTGCGGACGCGGCTCGTCGTCTCGGCGGTCGCGCTGATCGCGGTCGTCGCGACCGTGATCGGCACGGTGACGACGATCGCGTTCCGCTCGTACCTGTACGACCAGGCCGACGAGCAGGTCCGAGCCGTCGCGAAGCGGGCCGCCGGGCCGCCGGTCGCCCTGCCCGTGCCCGGGCCGGTGCGGGACAGGGATCCGCTCGACTTCCTCATCGGGCCGGGGACACCGAACGGCACGCTCGGCGCCGTCCTCACGGACGACGGCGTCTCCTCCGCCGGATACCAGGTGGAGGTCGACGACAACGGCGTGCACAGCGCGTATTTCCGAACCAAGGGGCTCGACGCGGCACAGCTGGCCGCCCTCGCCGCCGTCCCCCGCGACAGCCGGCCGCACACCGTCGACCTGCCCGGCGGGCTCGGCTCGTACCGGGTCGAGTACGCCACCGGGGCCAAGGGCGCGTTCCTCGTCGGCCTCCCGCTCGCCGAGGTCGAGGACGCCCTCTCCACCCTCGTCCTCGTCGAGCTGAGCGTCACCGGCGCCGGGCTCGTCGCGGCCTCGCTCGCCGGGACCGTGCTCGTCCGGATCGCCCTCCGGCCGCTGCGAAGGGTCGCCATCACCGCCCGCCAGGTCGCCCGTCTCCCGCTGCACAGCGGGGAGGTGGCGCTCCATCAGCGCGTCCCGGAGGCCGAGGCCGACCCGCGCACCGAGGTCGGCCAGGTCGGCGCCGCCCTCAACCGGATGCTCGACCACGTCCACTCGGCCCTCGACGCCCGCCAGCAGAGCGAGACCCGGGTACGGCAGTTCGTCGCCGACGCCAGCCACGAGCTGCGCACCCCGCTCGCCTCGATCCGGGGATACGCCGAACTCACCCGACGCGGCCACGAGGAGTGCGGCCCCGACACCCGGCACGCCCTCGGCCGGATCGAGTCCGAGGCGACCCGGATGACGGGCCTGGTCGAGGACCTCCTGCTGCTCGCCCGGCTCGACGCCGGCCGGCCCCTCTCGTACGGGACCACCGAGCTCGTCCCGCTCGTCGTGGACGCCGTCAGCGACGCCCGCGCCGCCGGGCCCGAGCACCACTGGCGCCTCGAACTGCCCACGGACAGCGCGCTCGTGCGGGCCGACGGCGCCCGGCTCCAGCAGGTCCTGGTCAACCTCCTCGCCAACGCCCGCACCCACACCCCGCCCGGCACCAAGGTCACCGCACGCGTCCGCACGGACGTCCCGGCCGTGTTCGTCGACGTCGAGGACGACGGTCCCGGCATCCCGCCCGAGCTGCTTCCCGTCGTCTTCGAGCGCTTCGCGCGCGGCGACGCCTCCCGCTCCCGGCAGGCCGGCTCCACCGGCCTCGGCCTCGCCATCGTGCGTGCCGTCGTGCTCGCCCACGGCGGGGAGGTGAGCGTCGAGAGCGCTCCCGGACGGACCGTCTTCACCGTCCGGCTCCCCAGGAAGCAGGCCCGACAGCAGGACTCACAGGCAGGCCACAGGCTCATCACACAGCCGTGACAGCGGGGCCCGGGAGGGTCCCTGCCATGCGAACCCACACCATCGGGGAAGCCCTCCCCGCCCGGGAGCACCTGCCGGTGAGCGCGGCCGGGCGGCCCGTCCTGGACGTGGTGATCCCCGTCTACAACGAGGAGAAGGACCTGGAGCCGTGCGTCCGCCGGCTCCACGAACACCTCCTGCGGACCTTCCCGTACGGCTTCCGCATCACCGTCGCCGACAACGCCTCCACCGACACGACCCCCGACGTCGCCGCCGCCCTCGCCGCCGAGGTGCCCGAGGTGCGTTCCGTACGGCTCGAACAGAAGGGCCGCGGCCGGGCGCTGCGGACCGTGTGGTCGGCCTCGGACGCGCCCGTCCTCGCCTATATGGACGTGGACCTGTCCACCGACCTCAACGCGCTGCTGCCGCTGGTCGCGCCGCTCATCTCCGGCCACTCGGACCTGGCGATCGGCTCCCGGCTCGCCCGCTCCTCGCGGGTGGTGCGCGGGCCGAAGCGGGAGTTCATCTCGCGTGCCTACAACCTGATCCTGCGCTCCTCGCTGGCCGCCCGGTTCTCCGACGCGCAGTGCGGCTTCAAGGCCATACGGCGAGAGGTCGCCGAGCGGCTCCTGCCGATGGTGGAGGACACCGGCTGGTTCTTCGACACCGAGATGCTGGTCCTCGCCGAGCGGGCCGGGCTCCGCATCCACGAGGTGCCGGTCGACTGGGTCGACGACCCCGACTCGACCGTCCACATCGTGAGGACCGCCACCGACGACCTGAAGGGCGTGTGGCGGGTGGGGCGGGCCCTCACGACCGGTTCGCTGCCCCTCGACCGGCTCGCCCGGCCCTTCGGCGACGACCCCCGGGACCGCGAGCTGAACGGCGTACCCGGCGGCCTCGCCCGCCAGCTCGTCGGCTTCTGCGTGGTCGGGGTCCTGTCCACGCTCTTCTACCTGGCGCTGTACTCGGCCTTCCGCCTCGGAGCCGGCCCGCAGCTCGCCAACGCCGCCGCCCTCCTCGTCTCCGCCGTCGCCAACACGGCGGCCAACCGGCGCCTCACCTTCGGCGTGCGGGGCCGGGACCGGGCCGTCCGCCACCAGGCGCAGGGGCTCGTGGTCTTCGCCATCGGACTGGCCCTGACCAGCGGCTCGCTCGCCGCCCTCGGCGCGGCGAGCGGCGACCCGGCGCACTCCACCGAGCTCGCCGTCCTGATCGTCGCCAACCTCGCCGCGACCGTCCTGCGCTTCCTCCTCTTCCGCCTCTGGGTCTTCCCGGACCGCGCCCCAGCAAGGAACGAACGATGACCACCCTCCCCACCGCCGTCCCCGCGGCACCCCGCACCGGCCGGCTCGCCCGGCTCTGGCGCGGGCGCGCCGAGGACGCCCGCTGGGTGCGGCCCGCCTTCCTCGGCCTGCTCGCCGCCACCACGCTGCTCTACCTGTGGAACCTGAGCGCCTCCGGCTACGCCAACTCCTTCTACTCCGCCGCCGTCCAGGCGGGCGGCGAGAGCTGGAAGGCCTTCTTCTTCGGCTCCCTCGACGCGGCCGACGTCATCACCGTCGACAAGCCGCCGGCCGCCCTCTGGCCGATGGCCCTCTCCGTCCGCCTCTTCGGGCTCGGCTCCTGGCAGATCCTCGTGCCCGAGGTGCTCATGGGCGTGGGCACGGTCGCCGTGCTGTACGCGGCCGTCCGGCGCCGGTTCGGCGCGGGCGCGGGCCTCGTCGCGGGCGTGGTCCTCGCGCTGACGCCGGTCGCCGCGCTGATGTTCCGCTTCAACAACCCGGACGCGCTGCTCGCGCTGCTCATGACGGTCGCGGTGTACTGCGTGCTCCGCGCCCTGGAGTCGGACGAGGGCGCCGCGAAGTGGCTGGTGCGGGCAGGGGTGGCCTTCGGTCTCGCGTTCCTCGCGAAGACCCTCCAGGCCTTCCTGATCCTTCCGCCGCTCGCCCTCGGGTACGTGGTGTGCGCCCCGGGCGGCTTCGTGCGGCGGCTCGGCCGGCTCGCGCTCGGCGGGCTCGCGATGCTCGTCTCGGCGGGCTGGTGGGTGGCCGTGGTCGAGCTGTGGCCGGCGTCCTCCCGTCCGTACGTCGGAGGCTCGCAGAACAACAGCTTCCTGGAGCTGACCTTCGGCTACAACGGCCTCGGCCGCATCAACGGCAACGAGGTCGGGAGCGTCGGCGGCGGGGGCCGGGGCGGCCCGGGCGGGACGACCGTGGACCTGCCGGCCGGCATGGAGCTGCCCGCGCGCGGTGGCGGCTGGGGCGAGACCGGCATCGGCCGGATGTTCGACGACGCGGTGGGCGGCCAGATCTCCTGGCTGCTGCCGGCCGCGCTGATCCTGCTCGTCGCCGGACTCGTCGTCACCTGGCGGGCGCCCCGTACGGACACGGCCCGTTCCGCGTTCCTGGTGTGGGGCGGGGCGCTGCTCATGACGCTGGCCGTGTTCAGCTTCATGGCCGGCATCTTCCACGAGTACTACACGGTGGCCCTGGCCCCGTACCTCGCGGCGCTGATCGGCATGGGCGCGGCCGTGCTGTGGGAGGAGCGCACGCGGCTCCTCGCCTCCGCGACCCTCGCGGTGGCCGTCGCGGTGACGGCCTGGTGGGGCTGGACGCTGCTCGGCCGTACGCCGGACTGGCTGCCGTGGCTCCGCTGGACGGTCCTGGTCGCGGGCGCGGCCGCCGCGCTCGGGCTGCCGCTCGCGGGCCGGGTCGACCGGCGCCTCGGGCTCGGGCTGGCGGGCCTCGGGCTGCTCGCGGGACTCGCGGGGCCGTTCGCGTACACCCTGGCGACGGTGAACTCCGGCCACCGGGGCTCGATCGTGACGGCGGGCCCGGCGGGCGGCGGCATGGGCGGCCGGGGGCCGATGAACGGCCGGTCGTTCCGCTACGGTCCGGGGCCGGGCGGTCAGATGCCCGGTGGTCAGATGCCCGGCGGTCAGGGCGGTCAGATGCCGGGCGGCCAGGCGCCGGGCGGCCAGGGTGGTCAGCTGCCCGGTGGCCAGGGCCAGGGGCGCGGTATGCCCGGTGGCCTCCCGCCTCAGGGAACGACCCGAGGCGAAGGCCGCGGTGGCATGGGCGGCCTCCTCAACGGCACCGACGTCAGCGCGAAGGCGAAGGCCGCCCTCCTCGCCGACGCCGACGCGTACACCTGGGTCGCGGCCACGGTCGGCGCGCAGAACGCCGCCGGCTACCAGCTCGCCACGGAGAAGCCGGTCATGGCGATCGGCGGCTTCAACGGCAGCGACCCGGCCCCGACGCTCGCGCAGTTCAAGCGGTACGTCGCCGAGGGCAGGATCCACTACTTCATCGAGGCCGGCGGAGGCTTCGGCGGCGGCGGCTCCGCCCTCTCCACCTGGGTCGCGGCGACCTTCGAGAAGGTCACGGTCGACGGTGCCGCCTTCTACGACCTGACCGCGAAGAAGTAAATCCCTATACAGCGTAAGAGAGCTCTTGTACGGTGTACGAGCCTTGGTCTCGTACACCGTATAGGAGCGTCTCGTGACAGATACCGGCCGCCATCCACAGCGCTGGCTGATCCTCGGCGTCATCTGCCTCGCCCAGCTCACCGTGCTGCTCGACAACACCGTCCTCAGCGTCGCGATCCCCTCGCTGACCTCCGAGCTCCACGCCTCCACCACCGACATCCAGTGGATGATCAACGCGTACTCGCTCGTCCAGTCCGGCCTGCTGCTCACCGCCGGAAACGCCGCCGACCGCTACGGCCGCAAGAAGCTCCTCGCCGCCGGCCTCGTGCTCTTCGGCCTCGGCTCGCTCGCCGCCGGACTCGCCGGCTCCACCGCGCAGCTGATCGCCGCCCGCGCGGGCATGGGCGTCGGCGGCGCGCTCCTGATGACGACCACCCTCGCCGTCGTGATGCAGATCTTCGACGACGCGGAGCGGGTCAAGGCCATCGCGCTCTGGTCCACGGTCGCCTCGCTCGGCTTCGCCGGCGGCCCGCTGATCGGCGGCGTCATCCTCGACCACTTCTGGTGGGGAATGATCTTCCTGATCAACATCCCGGTCGCGGCCCTCGCCCTCGTCGCCGTCCTCAAGCTCGTCCCCGAGTCCAGGAACCCCCAGGGCGAGCGCCCCGACCTGCTCGGCGCACTGCTCTCCACCATCGGCATGACCGCCGTCGTGTACGCGATCATCAGCGGCCCCGCGCACGGCTGGCTCTCCGCGCAGGTCCTGGTCCCGGCCGCGATCGGTGCCGTCGCCCTCGGCGCCTTCGCGCGGTGGGAGCTGCACACCCCGTACCCGATGCTCGACATGCACTTCTTCCGGAACCAGAAGTTCATCGGTGCCATCGGCGGCTCGATCCTGGTCGTCTTCGGCATGGGCGGCTCGCTCTTCCTGCTCACCCAGCACCTGCAGTTCGTCCTCGGCTACGGGCCGCTCGAAGCCGGTCTCCGGATGGCGCCGCTCGCCCTGACGATCGTCGGCCTCAACCTGACCGGCGTCGGCCCGCGGATCGTCATGAAGCTCGGCACCCCGCCCACCGTCGTCCTCGGCATGACGCTGGTGGCCGCCGGCCTCACCTCGATCGCGCTGCTCGGCGGCGGCACGGACGGCGGCTACGGGGGCATGCTGCTCGGCCTGGTCCTGATGGGCGTCGGCATCGCCGTCTCCTCCCCGGCCATGGCCAACGCGGTGATGAGCGCGATCCCGCCGGAGAAGGCGGGCGTGGGCGCCGGGATCAACGGCACCCTGGCCGAGTTCGGCAACGGCCTGGGCGTAGCCGTCCTCGGGGCCGTGCTCAACGCCCGCTTCGCCGCCCTCGTCGCCGTCACCGCGAGCTCCCTCCCCGCCGCCCTGGCCGCCGCCGGCGGTGAGGCCGAGCGCCGGCAGATCTCGGACGCCTTCGCCTCCGGCCTCCAGACCAGCCAGCTCGTCGGCGCGATCGCCGTCTTCGCCGGCGGGCTCCTCGCGGCGGCCCTGCTCAAGCGGGCCGAGCGCGCGGAGCGGGCCGCGACCCCCGGACAGCCGGTCGCTGCCTAGCATGGTGACGGACCGCTGACAGACGGAGGAACGCGATGGTCAAGGCAGCCGATCGGGCCAAGGACCCGGCGCGTTCCAGCGTCTGGCTGGAGCAGAAGACCACCCGCAGCGGCGGCGGCCCGGCCGGGCTCGACCGGGACCGGATCGTCGCCGCCTCGATCCGGATGCTCGACGAGGAGGGCCTCGCCAAGCTGTCGATGCGCAAGCTCGCGACCGAGCTGAACGTCACCGCGATGTCCCTCTACTGGTACGTGGACACCAAGGACGACATCCTCGAATACGCCATGGACGAGGTGTACGGGGAGATCGACCTCGCGGCGGTCGACGCCGCCGGGGACTGGCGGGACCGCATCCGGCTGCTCGCCCAGGACTACCGGCGGATGCTGGTCCGCCACGCGTGGATGTCGCCGAGCGCCGGCCAGTACCTGAACATCGGCCCGAACGCGATCGCCGTCGGCCAGAAGATCCACGACACGGTCGCGGAGACCGGCATCTCGCTCGACCGCCGGCCGGGCGCGATGTCGGCGGTCTTCCAGTTCGTGTACGGCTACGGGACGATCGAGTCCCAGTTCGGCCGGCGTGCGGCGGAGGCCGGCAAGTCGCAGGACGAGTTCTACGTGGAGTCGGTGAACGCCTTCCGGGACGACCCGGGCCTCGCGGAGCGGATCGAGGGCCTCCAGGAGCTCCTCGACGAGCGGACCTCGCACGAGGACCTCAGCGTCATCTGGGACCGCGACTTCGGCTACGCCCTGGACGTCCTGATCGCCGGCATCGAGGTCATGGTCGCGCGCGAGGCCGCACAGGGCACGGAGAAATGACGGAGCGGCGGGCCGTCCCCTGCCCGCCGCTCCGTACCGGACCCGGCCGCGCCTCCGCTCGAAGCGCGGCCGGGAGCTCTTCTACCGGGACTCCGCCTTCGTCGCGTTGCTCTTCAGCGCGACTTCCTTGATGAACAGCGTCACGAGGAAGGCGAGCAGCGCGAACGGCGCCGAGTAGAGGAAGACGTCGCCGACACCGTGTCCGTACGCGCTCTCCATGACCGTGCGGATCGGGGCGGGCAGCTTGTCCATGTCGGGGATGCCGCCGCCCGAACCGCCCTGGCCGAGGGCGGCAGCGGCCTTCGGGCCGAGCTCGGTCAGGCCGTCCTTGACGTAGTCCGTGACCCGGTGGGCCATGACCGCGCCGAGCGCCGAGACACCCATCGCACCGCCCAGGGAGCGGAAGAAGGTGACCACGGAGGAGGCGGCGCCGAGGTCGGCGGGGGCGACCTGGTTCTGGGTGCAGAGCACCAGGTTCTGCATCATCATGCCGAGGCCGAGGCCGAGGACCGCCATGAAGATCGCGATGTGCCAGTACTGCGTGTCGTAGCGGATCGTGCCGAGCAGGCCGAGGCCGCCGGCGGCGAGGGCGCCACCGCTGACCAGCCAGGCCTTCCAGCGGCCGGTCTTGGTGATGATCAGACCGGAGACGGTGGAGGAGACGAACAGGCCGCCGATCATCGGGATGGTGAGGACGCCGGACATCGTCGGCGACTCGTTCCGCGCCAGCTGGAAGTACTGGCTGAAGAAGACCGTGCCGGCGAACATCGCGACGCCCACGAAGAGCGAGGCGAGCGAGGCGAGGGTGATCGTCCGGTTGCGGAACAGGCGGAGCGGGATGATCGGCTCGCTCGCCTTGGACTCGACGAGGACGAAGACCGCGCCGAGGAGGACCGAGCCGCCGACCATGGCGGCCGTCTGCCAGGACATCCAGTCGTACTTGTCGCCCGCGAAGGTGACCCAGATGAGGAGCAGGGAGACGGCGGCGCTGATGAAGAAGGCGCCGGCCCAGTCGACCTTGACCTCGCGCTTCACGACGGGGAGGTTCAGGGTCTTCTGCAGGACGATCAGCGCGATGATCGCGAACGGCACGCCGACGTAGAAGCACCAGCGCCAGCCGAGCCAGTCGGTGTCGGTGATGACGCCGCCGAGCAGCGGGCCGCCGACGGTGGCGACGGCGAAGGTCGCGCCGAGGTAGCCGCTGTACCGGCCGCGCTCACGCGGGGCGATCATCGCGGCCAGGATGATCTGGGAGAGGGCGGTCAGACCGCCGACGCCGATGCCCTGGACGACACGGCAGGTGATGAGCATGCCGGTGCTCTGCGAGAGGCCGGCGACGACCGAGCCCGTGACGTAGACGATCAGGGCTATCTGGACGAGCAGCTTCTTGGAGAAGAGGTCGGCGAGCTTGCCCCAGAGCGGGGTGGTCGCGGTCATCGCCAGGAGGGAGGCGGTCACCACCCAGGTGTAGGCGGACTGGCCGCCGTCCAGGTCGGTGATGATCTGGGGGAGGGCGTTGGAGACGATCGTCGAGGACAGGATGGCGACGAACATGCCGAGCAGCAGCCCGGACAGCGCCTCCATGATCTGCCGGTGGGTCATCGGTGCGGTGTCGCCGCCGCCGGTACCGGTGACGCCGTCCCGCGCACCGGTGTCGGGCGTGGTCGTAGCCATGAACTTCCTTTTTTCTCAAGCGTGGTGGGCCTGGGCCCGGCAGTCCCCGAAGGATTCTCGGAGGCGGACCAGCAGGTGGGTGAGGAGTTCGACGTCGTCGTCGGACCACTCCGAGAGGTGGCGGGAGAAGGCCTCGGTCACCCGGCGGTCGAGCTCGCCGAGCATCGCGTGGCCCGGTTCCGTGAGCCGCAGGATGCGGGAGCGCTTGTCGTCCGGGTCGGGCAGGCGCTCGATCCAGCCGTGTTCGACCGTGTGGGCCACATGGCGGCTGCACACGGACATGTCGACGGCCATGAGTTCGGCGAGGCGGCTCATCCGCATGTCGCCGTGGTGCTTGACCAGGGCGAGCGTGGCCGCGGCGCCGCCCTGGCATTCGACGGGCAGGACACGGGCGAGTCCGCGCTTCACGGCTCCGATCGCACTCACCGACCGGGCGAGGTCCTCGTACCTGTTCCGTGTCGCCATCGGGCACCCCCGTCCATCTTGTTGCTTAGGGCAACCATAAAGATGGATGGTTGCTTCAGGCAAACTAAATCGGTCAAACGGCGCTAAAGAATCGGCAAAGGCAGGCGGGCGGGGGCGGGGCTTGGGCCCCCCACCCCGACTTCGCTAGGGTCCTGGCCCATGGCACACAACCCCCAAGCACCGTACGGCCAGGGACAGCCCCCGCAGGGCCCCGAGGGTTACGACCCCGCCGGCAGCACCCAGATGTTCCGCGCCTTCGTCGACGAGGGCGCCCCGCAGCAGCGACAGCAGCAGGTCGCGACCTCGTCGGGCGGCCCGAAGGTCGGCGTGATCGTCGGCGTCGTCGCGGTGATCGTCGTCCTGGCGGCCGTCGCCTGGCTGGCGCTGGGCTGACCGCTCCGTACCCATGGAGGAAGTGGGCCGGGTCCGCAGTGCGTGCGGACCCGGCCCACTTCTTTACGCGGTGACGGAATCCAGGGCCGGCGCCAGCACCGTGAACGCCTCCCCGATCAGCGCGCCCGGATCCTCGGCGCCCTCGCCCCCGCTCCACCGGTGCAGCACGGCGTCGAAGGCGGCCAGTGCCATGCCCGCCGCGAGCCGGGGATAGAGGTCGGTCCCGGGATCGCGCCCGAGCCGGACCGCCAGCTCCTCCGTCAGCTCCTCCCGCCACCGCGCCTGGTGCTCCAGGAAGCGGGCCAGCAGCGCGGGCGTCCGCAGGATCAGCCGGACCACCGGCAGGGCGCGCTCGGCGTGGTCGCCGCAGGCGGTCAGCGGTACGGAGACGGTGCGGAGCAGCGCCTCGGACGGGCGCTCCCCGGCGGGCCGGGCCGCGAGCCCCGCGCGCATGTCGGCGCCCATGCCGGCCAGGAACTGGACGACCACGTCCTCCTTGGACGCGAAGTACCGGAAGAAGGTCCGCTTCGAGACCCCGGCGGCGGTCGCGATCTCGTCGACGGTCACCGCGTCGAAGCCCCGGAGGGCGAGCAGCTGGAGGGCCGCCTCGGTGAGTTCGGTCGCGACGAGCTGGCGTTTGCGCTGGGCGAGGGTGGTCACGGGCTCGATGGTACGCGGTGACTCCCATGGCATCCAGAGTCATACTTGACACTCGGTGACACGAACGGCAACGTGTGCCGCATGACTGACAAGCAGCGCTGGACCGCCGACCGGATCCCGGACCAGACCGGACGGGTCTCCGTCGTCACCGGGGCCAACAGCGGTCTCGGCCTCGCCACCATCCGTGAACTCGCCCGCCGGGGCGGGCGCGTGATCCTCGCCGTACGGGACGAGGAGAAGGGCCGACGGGCCGCCGAGGCCCTCGGGGCCGACGCCCGCCTCCTCGACGTCCGCCCGCTCGACCTCGCCGACCTCGACTCGGTGCGCGCCTTCGCGGAGCGGATGCGCGCGGAGCACCCGCACCTCGACGTGCTCGTCAACAACGCGGGCGTGATGGCCCCGCCCCGCACGCTCAGCCCCCAGGGCCACGAGCTCCAGTTCGCCACGAACCACCTCGGGCACTTCGCGCTCACCGGGCTGCTGCTCGACCTGCTCGCCGCCGGGACCGACCCCCGGGTGGTCACGGTCAGCTCGATCAACCACCGGCAGGGCAGCCTCCGCTTCGAGGACCTGAACGGCGAGCGCGGTTACGCGCCGATGGCCTTCTACAACCAGTCCAAGTTCGCCAACGCCGTCTTCGGCAAGGAGCTGCACCGCCGCCTGACCGCGACCTCCAGCCCGGTCCGCAGCGTGCTCGCCCACCCCGGCTACACCGCGACCAGCCTCCAGATGAAGGACACCTCCGGCCTGGCGAAGCTGTTCTTCGGGCGCGTCGGCAATCCGCTGCTCGCCCAGCGGCCGGAGCGGGGCGCGCTGCCCCAGCTGTACGCGGCGACCGATCCGTCCGTCGCGGGCGGCGAGTTCATCGGCCCGGACGGCATGGGCGAACTGCGGGGCGCCCCGACCCGCGTGCGCCTCTCCGACGCGGCGGGAGACCCCGGGACGGGCCGCCGGCTGTGGGAGGAGTCGGAGCGTCTGACCGGAGTGCGTTTTCTCAGTTCCTGAGCATGCCTAGGAGTGCTAGGTTTCTTACTAGAGCCTCTAGGAAGGAAGAGTCCGTGGTGCGACGCGCGGGAGTCACCGTCGACGGCCTCGTCCGGGCCGCCGCCGAGATGGCGGACGAGAGCGGCCTCGACAAGGTCACCGTCTCGGCCCTGGCACGCCGCTTCGGAGTCAAGGACGCGAGCCTCTACTCGCACATCAAGAACCTGCGGGACCTGCGGGTGCGGCTCGCGCTCCTCGCCTCGGGCGAGATGAACGACGCCATCGGAGCGGCCGTCGCCGGCCGCTCCGGCAAGGAGGCGCTCGTCGCCTTCGCCGACGCCTACCGTGACTACGCCCTCGCCCACCCCGGGCGGTACGCGGCCACCCAGCAGCGGATCGACCCGGCCGAGGTCGCCGACACCGCCGTCTTCCTGCGCGCCGTCGAGCTGACGCAGGGCATGCTGCGCGGCTACGGCCTCCAGGAACCCGACCTCACCGACGCCGGACGCCTGCTCCGCAGCACCTTCCACGGCTACATCCACCTCGAACTGAGCGGCGGCTTCGCGCACTCCCGCCCCGTCGCCGACTCCTGGGCGCGCTCGCTCGACGCGCTCCACCACGTCCTGCGGAACTGGGGGAACGGATCATGAAGGTCGTCGACGTCGGCACGGTGAAGGTCCCGGGGGCCACGCTCCACCACGAGTCACGCGGCACCGGGCCCGTGCTCCTGCTCGTCCCGGGCGGCGCGGGGGACGCCGGCCTGTTCGAAGGAATGGCGGACCTGCTCGCGGACGCCGGGCACACGGTCGTCTCGTACGACCAGCGCGGCCTGTCGCGCAGCCCGCTCGACGGGCCCCTCGGCGACCAGCGGGTGGCCGAGTGGCGCGAGGACGCCCTCGCGGTCCTGGACGCGGTCTCGCCGGACGAGCCCGCGTACGTCTTCGGCAGCAGCTCCGGCGCCATCGTCGCCCTCGCGCTGCTCGCCGCCCGCCCGGACCGGGTGCGCCGGCTCGTCGCCCACGAGCCGCCCCTGGTGGAACTGCTCGCCGACCCCGCCCCGTACCGCGACCACTTCGCCGAGGTGCGCGAGCTGCACCGCACACAGGGGCTCGGACCGGCGATGGCCCGGTTCTCCGAGACGCCCGACGGCCGGAAGCCGGAGCGGCGGAGCGGCGAACTGCCCGCCTCCATCCGGCCGATGGCCTCCCGCATGGCCGCCAACATGCCGGTCTTCCTGGAGCACGTCCTGTGCCCCTTCTCCTCCTCCGCCCCGGACCTGGACGGGCTGCGCGCCGCCGCCGGGAAGCTGGTCCTGGGCGTCGGGCGGGAGTCGGCGGATCAGGAGGCGCTCGTCGGGCCGTCCCGGCGGATCGCGGAGCTGACCGGGGCCGGGACCGTCGCGTTCCCCGGCGGGCACGTGGGCTGCGTGGAGCACCCGGCGGAGTTCGCGGAGGTGCTGGTCAGCGCCATGAGGCGGTGACCTCGCGGGTGTCGACCCGCATGCCGAGCGGCACCCGCCAGGAGTCCACGCACACCGTGTACGTCTGCGTCCGCGCCGTCCCGGCGGCGATCGGCGCGGGCAGCGGCTGACGGGAGGAGACCGTCCCCCAGTCGGTGCCGAGCAGCCCGATGATGTGCGTCGCGAAGCCGACCGTGCCCGAAGTCGCGGCGGAACCACCGGTGTTGCGGAAGGTGACGGTGACCCGCTGGCACCAGCGCTGGTCGCCGTCCGCGAGGCCGGGAGCGGAGACGGTGAGCACGGCGGGCCCGGGCGCGGTGGTCGGCGTGGGCGAGGACGGGGGCGTACCGGTGCCGGGCGGGGCGGTGCCCGGCGCGGTGGAGGGGGTACGGGGCGGGGTGCCGGTGCTCGCGTGACCGGGCGACGCGGTCGTCGGAGCCGCACCCGACCCCGGTCCCCTGGGGGAACCCGTACTGGATCCCGCACGAGGAGACCCGGAGGCACCGGGGGTCCCCGGTGTCCCGGAAGGGCCCGGAGAGGGGGCGCCGGCGCCTTCGGGGGACGCCCCGGGGCTTCCCGGGGCCATGGGCGACGGGGACGACGTGCTGGACGTCGTCCCGCTCGCGGAGGGCTCCAGGGGGACCAGGGTGACCACGCCCGAAGGGGCGACCGCGCCCTTGAGGGAGGGGCCGGCGCCGACCGCCGCGTACCCCTCGCCGTCTCCTCCTCCGCCGCACGCGGTCAGCGCCCCGCCGAGGCAGAGCGCCACCGCCGCGAGTCCCGGCTTCCTTGGCCACATGCGCCCCAGTCTGGCTGACGAGGCGTCAACAGTGCGGCGTTTTGGGCAAGTCAGTCGGAGATGAGGCCCTCGCGCAGCTGGGCGAGGGTGCGGGTGAGGAGCCGCGAGACGTGCATCTGGGAGATGCCGACCTCCTCGCCGATCTGCGACTGCGTCATGTTGGCGAAGAAGCGGAGCATGATGATCTGCCGCTCCCGGGGCGGGAGTTTGGCGAGCAGCGGCTTGAGCGACTCGCGGTACTCGACGCCTTCGAGGGCCGAGTCCTCGTAGCCGAGGCGGTCCGCGAGGGAGCCCTCGCCGCCGTCGTCCTCGGGCGAGGGGGAGTCGAGCGAGGAGGCGGTGTACGCGTTGCCGACGGCGAGGCCGTCGACGACGTCCTCCTCCGACACCCCGAGCACGGCGGCGAGTTCGGGCACGGTGGGGGAGCGGTCGAGCTTCTGGGCGAGCTCGTCGCTGGCCTTGGTGAGGGCGAGGCGCAGCTCCTGGAGCCGGCGCGGGACGCGGACCGACCAGGAGGTGTCGCGGAAGAAGCGCTTGATCTCGCCGACGACGGTCGGCATCGCGAACGTCGGGAACTCCACGCCCCGTTCGCAGTCGAAGCGGTCGATCGCCTTGATCAGGCCGATGGTGCCGACCTGGACGATGTCCTCCATCGGCTCGTTGCGGGAGCGGAAGCGGGCCGCCGCGTACCGCACGAGGGGGAGGTTGAGCTCGATGAGGGTGTCGCGGACGTAGGTCCGCTCCGGGCTGTCGGCCGCGGCGCCCTCGGTGTCGAGGGCGCGCAGCCGCAGGAACAGGGAGCGCGAGAGGGTGCGGGTGTCGAGGGCGCCGGAGGTGAGGAGCATCGGCGGGGGCGCGGTCTCGGCGGTCTCCGTGCTGTTCACGGGCTCCGTGCCGTCGGTCGCGGTCGGCGCGGTCGTCTGCGCGGGCACGGGAACGGGCGTGAGCGTGAGCACCTTCGAGCTGCCCAGTTCTGTGGACATGCCACCCCCTTGAGGTCGCGGACGGTCGCGGTCGCCGCGACCATCTGAGGAACGCAGCCACCACCTGAATACCGGCGGCGGGGCTGCGGCAAACTCGGTTCCAGCAGAATGTCACATGTCGGCAACACGCTGTAGTGACTTGTCGACACGGCGAGGTGACATATCCGCAGGAAACAAGGGGTGTGCGGCATGTGAGGCGCCGTCGAACTGCTCCGAACCGGTCTACCCGTTCCGGTTACGCCTCGATCCTGTTTGCGGATCTCAGGCGTGCGAAGCTCCGGGCGAGGAGCCTTGACACGTGCATCTGGGAGACGCCGAGCTCCTGGCTGATCTGAGACTGGGTCAGGTTGCTGTAGTAGCGCAGCATCAGGATCCGCTGCTCCCGCTCGGGCAGCTGGACGAGCAGGTGGCGGACGAGGTCGCGGTGCTCGACGCCGGCCAGGGCGGGGTCCTCGTAGCCGAGCCGGTCGAGCAGTCCGGGCAGCCCGTCGCCCTCCTGCGCGGCCTCCAGGGAGGTGGCGTGGTACGAGCGGCCGGCCTCGATGCAGGCGAGCACCTCGTCCTCGCCGATCCGCAGCCGCTCGGCGATCTCCGCGGTCGTGGGGGAGCGGCCGTGCGCGGTCGTCAGGTCCTCGGTGGCGCCGTTCACCTGCACCCAGAGCTCGTGCAGCCGGCGCGGCACGTGCACGGTCCGGACGTTGTCGCGGAAGTACCGCTTGATCTCGCCGACGACGGTCGGCATGGCGAAGGTGGGGAACTGCACGCCCCGGTCGGGGTCGAAGCGGTCGATGGCGTTGATCAGGCCGATGGTGCCGACCTGGACGACGTCCTCCATCGGCTCGTTGCGGGAGCGGAAGCGGGCCGCCGCGTACCGCACGAGCGGCAGATTGGCCTCGATGAGGGCCCCGCGCACCCGGTGGTGCTCGGGGGTGCCGGGTTCCAGGTCCTTGAGCTGTCCGAAGAGCACCTGGGTGAGTGCCCGGGTGTCGGCGCCTCGGCTGCTCTGCGGCCGGGGGCGCGGGGTGTCGGTGGCTCCGCCCGCCTCGTGCTGGGGCGGGACCTGAGGTGCTGTACTGGCCGGCACGTTCACGCCACCCCTTTGGCTGGTCTTGCTGGTCGACTGGGTCGGCTACGGTCAACTCATCCGTCAAAAGCGGTCATAGCATCACAAGACATGTCCACTGTGTGCAAGCACCGCATACTCACGTGTTGAGGGCATGTTGGCGGAAAAAGGGGAGGTCACGCACGGAAAAGGCCCCCCGCCGCGACGGCAGGGGGCCCAGGGGTGACGCGAGGTCTAGAAGGCGTAGTCCGCGATCACCCAGGTCGCGAACTCGCGCCACTGGGCGACGCCCGCCTGGTGCGCCGGGTGGTCCAGGTAGCGCTGGAGCGCGTCCGTGTCCTCGACGGCCGAGTTGATGGCGAAGTCGTACGCGATCGGCCGGTCGGTGATGTTCCAGTCGCACTCCCAGAACGTCAGCTCCGGGATCTGCCCGCCGAGCGCGCGGAACGCCTCGACGCCGGCGACCACCCGCGGCTCGTCCCGCGAGACGCCGTCGTTGAGCTTGAAGAGGACCAGATGGCGGATCACGGAGGGCTCCTAGTTGATCAGTTCGGTCATGAACTGACCGACTCCCTGGGCGGCGCTGGAAATGCCCTCGAACCCTACCTGCACCAGATCGGCCGCCCGGGCCGGGGAGGTGACGATCGTGTACACGATGAAGACCATGACCGCGTACAGCGCGACCTTCTTCGCCTGCGCCATCTGTCCCGCCCTCCCCTGTTCCCCCGTCGAACGACCGCGCCACTCTAACCGAGGCCTTATGGACCAAGGGCCCGGCGATCCGGGCCTTTCGTCGTCCCCCGGAAGCGTGACGGGCGAGCAGTATGGATGTCGAGCCCGGCGGGTCTGGCAGGAATCCGAGGGCTCGAAGGAACCGGCCCGCACTGCGGGGTCCGCGCCGCGAGCTTCCCCCCTGACCGCGGCGCAGGACTTGCCGGACCGGTTCTCGTCGGGGGGAGCGGCTTGTCCCCCCGATGCCGTTCCCCCCGTCCCAAGCCCCGTTCCGACGGAGAAGGCCCCGGCCGCGCCCCGCGCGCGTACCGGGGCCTTTCGCGTAGGGGCCCTCAAAGGCAGCGAAGGCGCCCCCTCAAGGGCACCGAAGGCACCGGAGATACGCCGAAGGGCCCGGTGCTGATGCACCGGGCCCTTCGATCGAAGCGGTAGCGGAGGGATTTGAACCCTCGGTGAGTTTCCCCACACTCGCTTTCGAGGCGAGCTCCTTCGGCCGCTCGGACACGCTACCGAGAGAGAGCTTAGCCCAAAGTTCCGCTGCGATGAAATCCGTATCCCTCCGCAGGTCAGAAGGAGGGTCAGCGAGTGCGGAAGAAGGCCGTCAACTGCTCGGCGCACTCCTCGCCGAGGACGCCCTGGATCACCTCGGGACGGTGGTTCAGCCGCCGGTCCCGCACGAGGTCCCAGAGCGAACCCGTCGCGCCCGCCTTCTCGTCGAGCGCCCCGAACACCACCCGCTCGACGCGCGACTGGACGAGTGCGCCCGCGCACATCACGCACGGCTCCAGGGTCACGACCAGCGTGCAGCCCGTCAGCCGCCACTCGCCGGTCACCGCGGCCGCCCGGCGCAGGGCGAGCACCTCGGCGTGCGCGGTGGGGTCGCCGGTGGCCTCCCGCTCGTTGTGCGCGCGGGAGATCACCGCCCCGTCCGGACCGAGCACGACCGCGCCGACCGGCACGTCACCGGCGGGCGCGGCCGCGTCGGCCTCGGCCATGGCGAGCCGCATGGCCTCGCGCCAGGGGTCGCGAACGGGATCCGGAACGGGCACTGCCACTAGCGGACGGCCTCCAGGACGTCCGCGGCGCCCAGCGCGTCCGCGATCTCCGCGAGCGCGTCGCTGTCGAGGGCCAGCAGGTCCTCCGCCGACATGCCGAGGTCCGCCAGGATCAGCCGGTCGCCCACCGGAGCGGCCGGGACGGCCTCGGCGGCGACGGAGCCCGCCTCGTCGTCCTCGTCCACGCCGTCGTCGAGCGGCTCACCGTCCTCGGTGCCGTCCAGGTCCAGCGTCTCCAGGTCGTCGTCCAGGTCGTCCAGGCCGTCCCCGAGGAGCTCCCGGGTGAGCATCTCCCCGTACGAGGAACGGGCGGCGGAGGCTCCGTCCGAGACGTAGATGCGAGGGTCCTCCTCACCCTCGATCCGGACGATCCCGAACCACGCGTCCTCCTGTTCGATGAAGACGATCACCGTGTCGTCGTCCGAGGCCTCGCGGGCCAGCTCGGCCAGATCCGACAGGGTCTCCACGTCGTCGAGCTCCGTGTCGCTCGCTTCCCACCCGTCTTCGGTGCGCGCGAGCAGTGCGGCGAAGTACACCTGACTCTCTCCCACTGATCAGAGGTGTGACGTTCCGGCGGCGCGAGCCTGATGCCCCGCCCAATCGGCATCGTGACAGATGCGACGCCGTCAGGAGAGGTCTTCGGCTCTTGCGTCGTGCATCAGTCTGAACGACCCCGCGATCGGGCGGGCGTGCGACCCCGGCGCACGAAGGGGGCGCACAAAGGATGATCCGGCCGGCACCCCACCGGAGCTCACCACCGGAAGGTCCGCATGCGCATCGCCTGGCGCATCCGGGCGGCCCGGGCGCGCCGCGGCTGCACGCGCTCGCGCAGCGCCTTGGCCTCGTTCAGCTCGCGGAGGAACTGGGCGCGGCGCCTGCGGCGCTCCGCGTCGGTCTCCGGCGCCGGCTCCCGGGCCGCCCCCTCGGCGGCGTCCTCGGCCGGTTCTTCCAGGTCGGGCATGGGCCACACCACCCCATCGCTGGGTCCCTGTGCCCCCACTTTCCCCCAGCGCGGTGGGTCGACGCCAGTGCGGGGCGGGCTACTGTTGAGCCATGCGTCTCCACGTCGTCGACCACCCCCTGGTCGCCCACAAGCTCACCACTCTGCGCGACAAGCGCACGGACTCCGCGACCTTCCGGCGTCTCGCCGACGAGCTGGTCACCCTGCTCGCCTACGAGGCCACCAGGGACGTGCGGACCGAGCAGGTCGACATCGAGACCCCCGTCACCCCCACGACGGGCGTGAAGCTGTCGCACCCGCGTCCGCTGGTGGTGCCGATCCTGCGCGCCGGGCTCGGCATGCTCGACGGCATGGTCCGGCTGCTCCCGACGGCCGAGGTCGGCTTCCTAGGCATGATCCGCAACGAGGAGACGCTGGAGGCGTCGACCTACGCGACGCGGATGCCGGAGGACCTCTCGGGCCGCCAGGTGTACGTCCTCGACCCGATGCTGGCGACCGGCGGCACGCTGGTCGCGGCGATCCAGGAGCTCATCAAGCGCGGCGCCGACGACGTGACCGCGGTCGTGCTCCTCGCCGCCCCGGAGGGCGTCGAGGTCATGGAGCGCGAGCTCGCGGGCACGCCGGTGACCGTCGTGACCGCCTCGGTCGACGAGCGGCTCAACGAGAACGGCTACATCGTCCCGGGCCTGGGCGACGCGGGCGACCGCATGTACGGGTCGGCTGAGTAAGAACCCTCAGCACTTTCCGGTCGGTACGGGCGCGGGCTTGGTCAGAGCGACCAGGGCCGCGTCCGCCGTCGCTTTCGGGGCCAGCGTCTTGAACGCGGTCCCGATGATCAGGTCCACGTCCGCCGTGGCCCGCGTGTCGGCCTTGCTCGTGGTGCCCGCGAGCTGGGTGCCGAGGACCGGGAGGGCGCCCTTGACGGCCGTGGTCGCGCCGAGCAGCAGGCCGGTGCCGGGGACCTTCTTGTCGTAGGCGACGGGCGCGTTCCCCACCTTGCCGATCTTGAAGCCGCGCTTCTTGAGCTCGTCCGCGGTCGTCTTGGCGAGCCCGCTGCGCGGGGTCGCGTTGTAGACGTTGACCGTGATCTGCGCGGGCTTGGGGAAGGCGGCGGCGGGCGCGGTGGTCGCCTTGGGCGCGGGCTTGCAGTCGGTCTGCTTCCCGGCCGTCGTCTTCGTGCCCTCGCCGCCCGAGAAGACGTCGACGAGCTGGAGCGTCCCCCAGCCGGCCGCGCCGAGCACGACCACGGCGGCGGCGGACGCGAGGACGATCCTGCGCCGGCGGTGGGGGCGGCGCATGCGGGGGTAGACATCCCCCGTGATGCGGTACTTTCCGCCCATGCCGGGGGGAGTGAGCATGCTCATGAACGCAGCGTAATGCCGCCCGTCGGCGATGCCTACTTGATGATCATGTGATCGCGTCCGGATGGGGTGGAACTGCCCCTCGAAAGGGTCAGCCGGGCAGGGGGCCCGGCGGCGTCAGTCGAGTTCCAGGACGCGGGCGTGCAGCACCTGGCGCTGCTGGAGCGCCGCGCGGACGGCGCGGTGCAGTCCGTCCTCGAGGTAGAGGTCGCCCTGCCACTTCACGACGTGCGCGAAGAGGTCGCCGTAGAAGGTGGAGTCCTCGGCGAGCAGGGTCTCCAGGTCCAGCTGGCCCTTGGTGGTCACCAGCTGGTCGAGGCGGACCGGGCGCGGGGCGACGTCCGCCCACTGCCGGGTGCTTTCCCGGCCGTGGTCGGGATACGGCTTTCCGTTTCCGATGCGCTTGAAGATCACACGGAAAGCCTACCGGGCGAGCGGCTCCCGGCGCAGCCACGCGAGGGCGGTGGGATGCTGGTGCGAACCGTGACAAAAGCGAAATTGGGGTCCCGTCATGAGCGTGAGCGAGCCGCCGCCGACCACCGGGACGACCGGGCCCGCCGCCGAGATCGCCGCCGGGTACGCCTTCGACGGCCCCGCACTCGAACTGGGGGCGCTGCTCTGGGACGGCGTCTGTCACCCGGACGCGCGCATCCGCGTCCCGCTGCCCGTGCTCAACCGCCACGGTCTGGTCGCCGGGGCCACCGGCACCGGCAAGACGAAGACGCTCCAGCTGATCGCCGAGCAGCTCTCGGCGAACGGCGTGCCGGTCTTCCTCGCCGACGTCAAGGGCGACGTCTCCGGCGTCTCGGCGCCCGGCCAGGACGGCGAGAAGGTCAGACAGCGGGCCGCCGAGGTCGGCCAGGAGTGGCGGGCGAGCGGATTCCCCTGCGAGTTCTACGCGCTCGGCGGCACCGGCCCCGGCATCCCGGTCCGCGCGACGGTCACCAGCTTCGGCCCGGTGCTGCTCTCCAAGGTGCTCCAGCTCAACCAGACGCAGGAGCAGTCGCTCGGCCTGATCTTCCACTACGCCGACTCCAAGGGCCTGGAGCTGATCGACCTCAAGGACCTGCGGGCGGTGGTGGCCTTCCTGGTCTCGGACACGGGGAAGGCCGAGCTCAAGGGGATCGGCGGTCTCTCCACCGTGACGGCGGGGGTGATCCTCCGCTCCCTCACGGCCTTCGAGCAGCAGGGCGCGGGGGACTTCTTCGGGGAGCCGGAGTTCGACACGGCCGAGCTGCTGCGGACGGCGGCGGACGGGCGGGGGATCGTCTCGGTCCTGGAGCTGCCGGCCGTGCAGGACAAGCCGCAGCTGTTCTCGACCTTCCTGATGTGGATGCTGGCGGACCTCTTCGGCGACCTGCCGGAGGTCGGCGACCTCGACAAGCCGAAGCTGGTCTTCTTCTTCGACGAGGCGCACCTGCTGTTCAGCGGGGCCTCGAAGGCGTTCCTGGAGGCGATCACGCAGACGGTCCGGCTGATCCGCTCGAAGGGCGTCGGGGTCTTCTTCGTGACGCAGACCCCGAAGGACGTCCCCTCGGACGTGCTCGCGCAGCTCGGGAACAGGGTGCAGCACGCGCTGCGCGCCTTCACCCCGGACGACGCGAAGGCCCTGAAGGCGACGGTGCGGACCTTCCCGAAGTCGCCGTACGACCTGGAGGAGGTGCTGACCGGGCTCGGTACGGGCGAGGCGGTGGTCACCGTACTGAGCGAGAAGGGCGCGCCGACTCCGGTGGCGGCGACCCGGCTGAGGGCCCCCGAGTCGCTGATGGGGCCGGTCGACGCGGCGGCCCTGGACGCGGCGGTGAAGGCCTCGCCGCTCTACGGGCGGTACGCGCAGGCGGTGGACCGGGAGTCGGCGTACGAGAGGCTGACCGCCGAGCAGCGGGCGGCGGAGGCGGCGGCGCTGGAGGCCGCGGCCGCGAAGGAAGCGGCGAGGGCTCCCGCTCCGAAGGACCGGAAGGACCGGAAGACGGAGGAGGAGCCCTCGCTCGTCGAACAGGTGGTGGGCAGCGGGATCTTCAAGTCCCTGACCCGGTCGATCGGCACCCAGCTGGGCCGGGAGATCAGCCGTTCGCTCTTCGGGACGGCCCGCCGCAGGCGCTAGCTACCGCGTCACCTCGTCGTGGTCGCCGTGCAGGCCGCCGCCGCTGCCCGCGTCGCCGGTGGTGGGGGTGGAGACGACCGGCTTGCGCAGGGAGGAGAGGTCGTGGGCGTAGGTGCCCACGGCGTTGGCGATGACGTCGATGTTGGCGTCGAAGGCCGTCATGTCGATGTTGCTGATGTCGTCGCCCTCGGCGTGGTAGTTCACGTCGTACGCGACGCCCGCCTGGCCGCCGAACCTGGCCGCCTGGGCAGGGGTCTTGATGCCCTCGGCGCCGGTGAAGGTGCCGCCGGAGGGGATGCCGACCTCGATGAACGGGCCGTAGTCGGAGCGGCCGGTGAAGTCGGTGCCCTCGTGCGGGAGCCCGCGCGCGTCCATGAAGTCGGTGATGTCGCGCTCCAGTTGGGCGGAGCCCTCGGGTCCCGCGCCGGCGCCGACGCCGTCCGAGTTGTCGCCGTCGTACACGAACAGGCCGTAGTTCGGCGAGGCGATCATGTCGAAGTTGAGGTAGAGCCTGATCTCCTTCTTGTCGAGCGCCGTCAGGCTGTTCACGTAGTGCTCGGAGCCGAGGAGGCCGACCTCCTCCGCCGACCACCAGGCGAAGCGGACCTTGTTGCGGACCTTGTCCTTCGACTTGGCGAGCTCCAGGGCGGTCTGCAGGAGGCCGGCGGAGCCGGAGCCGTTGTCGTTGATGCCGGGGCCCGCGGTGACGGAGTCCAGGTGGGAGCCGAGCATGACGGTCTCGGCGGCGTTGCCGCCGCGGGTCTCCGCGATGACGTTGTTGGTGGAGCGCTTCTCCTGGAGCTGGCGGATCTCGAAGGAGAGCGAGACCGGGCCCCCGGCGAGGTCGGCGGCGAGCTGCGTGCCCTCGGCCAGGCTGATCCCGCCGGTGGGGATCTTTCCGGAGGCCGGGTCACCGAGGGTGCCGGAGAGGGCGCCGTCGACGTTGTTGTAGACGATCGCGCCGGCGGCGCCGGCCGCGGCGGCGTTCTGCTGTTTGACGGCGAAGGTGCAGCCGCCGCGCTTGATCAGCGCGATCTTCCCGGTGAAGGTGCCGGAGGCGAAGTCGCCCGGCTCGCAGCCGGTGGTCCCGTCGGCGTCGACGGGCACGGCCGCGAGCTCGGCGGTGATGCCGCCGACCGGGGTGGACTGCGTGTACGTCATCGCCTTGATGTCGAGGGCCCGGGGCGCGGGCGCGACGACGGAGGCCTTCTCGGCGAGCGTCTGGGTGTAGATGAAGTCGAACCGCTGGTACCGGACGTCGTATCCGGCCTTCTTGAGCTGCGTGTACACGTACGCGGCGGAGGCGTCGTGGCCGAGCGTGCCGGCCGCCCGGTTCCCGCCGGCCGAGTCGGCTATCGCCTGGAACTTCTGCAGGTGCTTGTAGGCGTCCTGGGCGGTGGTCTCGCGGACCAGCTTCTTCGCCAGCCTGGCGGCATCGCGGGCGGGTGCGGCCGTGGGGTCCTGTCCCGCGGAGGCGGGGGAGGCGAGGACCAGCGGCGTGGCGAGGGCGGCGGCGGCGAGGACGGCCGCGGCCCGGCGCTGGGATGCGTTCACAGAAGTCCCTTCCCGATACGGACGAGGTTGAGGGGAAGTTAGCGATCGTGAGGGCATTCTGTGAACAGATCCTTCGCAATTCCCGTCAGATTGATCGGGAATGACATGTGGAATTATCAATTCCCGCCCTGTCGGCCCGACTTCACCCCTTCGCGAAGCGGTCGAGGGACGCCAGGATCAGCCGCCCGGTCTCCTCGCCGCCCAGGTGTCCCCGCTTCTCCACCGCGTGCAGCTCGGCGTCCGGCCAGGCGCGGGACAGCTCCCAGGCGGTGGTGAGCGGCCCGCCCATGTCGAGCCGTCCGTGGATGAGCACCCCGGGGATGCCGGCGAGCCGGTGGGCGTCGCGGATGAGCGCGCCCTCCTCCAGGAAGGCGCCGTGCGCGAAGTAGTGCGAGCAGATCCGGACGAAGCCGAGCCGGGCGTCGTCGACCCGGTCGGTGTACGGGGTGCCCATGCCCTCCGGCGCGAGGACCGCGTCCTCCCAGGCGCACCAGTCGGCCGCCGCCTTCTCCCGTACGGCCCGGTCGGGGTGGTTCATCCGGGCGGCGTACTCCCCGACGAGGTCGGCCGCGTGGTCCGCCCCCGCCCGGAAGCGCTCGTGGGCCTCGGGGAAGAAGGCGCCGACGCCCTCGTACAGCCAGGCGGTCTCGGAGCGGCGGGTGGTCGTGACGGCGGCGATCACGATCTCCGACACGCGCTCGGGGTACGCCTCCGCGTACGCCAGGATCAGCGTCGAGCCCCAGGAGCCGCCGTACAGCAGCCACTTGTCGATCCCGAGGTGCTCCCGCAGCCGCTCCATGTCGGCCACCAGGTGCGCGGTGGTGTTCACGGACAGGTCGGCGGCCGGGTCGCTCGCGTGCGGGGTGGAGCGCCCGCAGCCGCGCTGGTCGAAGAGGACGAGCCGGTACGCCTCCGGGTCGAACCAGCGCCGGCTGCCGGGGGAGGAGCCGGAGCCCGGTCCGCCGTGCACGACGAGCGCGGGCTTGCCGTCAGGGTTCCCGGAGACCTCCCAGTGGACGCGGTTGCCGTCGCCCACGTCGAGCAGGCCCTGGTCGTACGGTGCGGTCACGGGATGCATCCGGCCGACGCTACCGGGCTGCCGGTGTCACGGCGCGAGGTTTCCCCGCACCCGTACGGACGGGTCCTCGCACCACTCCAGGAGCGAGGGCCACTCCCCGTACCCCGAGTCGGGGTTGAGGTGCTCGCCCTCCCGTACGGGGTCCAGGTCGAGGCCCAGCGGGATGCCGTAGTGCAGATCGGCGCCCTCGGGGCAGTACGGGTCCCCGTCCCCGTACACGAGCCGCGCCTTCAGGTCCGCCTCCGTCAGGTCGAGGCCGTCGGCGAAGGCGGCGATCTCGGGGATCGAGGCGGTGACCCGCGGGGAGGGCGGGGCGACCAGGAGGACCCGGTCGGCATCCGGCCGGCGGGCTCCGGCGCGCAGCCACAGCAGCACCGACAGGCTGTGCGCGAGGACCACGAACTCGCCCTCGGCCGGGCGCTGCCCGTGCTCCTCCAGGGCGTCGAGCCACTCGTCGAGGACGGGCGCGTCCGGCGAGGGCAGCTGGGGGTAGCGGACCTCGTGGCCGCGCTCGCGCAGCTGCCCGGCGAGCCAGTGCTGCCAGTGGGCGGGCGGACGGTGGTTCTGGAAGCCGTGCAGGATCAAGTACGTGGTCATGGCGTGATCCTGGACCGGCGGCGGCCCGCCGGTCCACCACGTGCCACGGACCGGACTGGCCGGGCGGGCCGGACTGGCCGGACGGGCCGGGCCGGCGGGAGACGGACGGACCGGAAGGGCCGGGCCGGCGGGAGACGGACGGACCGGAAGGGCCGGACCGGCGGGAGACGGACGGACCGGAAGGGCCGGACCGGCCGGAACGGACGGACCGGTCGGACTCAGGCCCGGAGGGCCAGGAGTCCCTTCACGCCCGCCTTGAGCCGCTCGGCCGACAGCTCCTGCTCGACCGTCAGGTGGTGCATGACGTCCGGCGAGAACGGCGCGAGCGCCAGGTGCGCGAGGAGCGTGCTGTCGCTGCCCGGGCGGAGCTGCCCGATGAGCAGGGCCATGTGCGTGTGCATCACCCGGTACGCGCCGCTGTGGTAGCGGGCGCGGGGCGCGGCGGAGTGCGCCGCGAGGAGCAGGGCGCGCTGGGCGGCGACCCGGTCGACGAGCGCGTCGAGGAAGGCGTCGAGCCGTTCGGCGGCGGGGGCGCCGGGGCCCAGCGGGGGAGGGCCGCTCATGTACGCCTCCTGGAACTGGCGCTCGCGGTCGTCGAGGAGCGCCCACAGGAGCTGGGAGACGTCGCCGAAGCGGCGGTAGACGGTGCCGACGCCGATGCCGCTGGCGTGGGCGACCTGGTTCATGGTGACGGCGTCGGGGCCTTCCTCGGCGACGATCCGGGCGGCCGCGTCGAGGATCCTGCGCCGGTTGCGGGCCGCGTCGGCGCGCTCGGGGGCGGGGGCGTCGACGGTCGGGAGCAGGCTGAGAACCGGCACCGCCGCCCTGCCTCCGGCCTGCGGGTTCTCCGTACTCATCTGCCGACTCCTGTCCTGACTGTCCCGTGGCGAGCATACTCGTCCCCCCGGTGAAGCGGATAGGAATCCGTTTCACCGGGGTGCTCCCGTGCCTCCGCGCCGGGGACGCCCCTACGCCAGGGAGAGGAAGAGCTTCTCCAGGCGGGCCCGCATCGCCTCGGGGTCCTCGCCGTTCTTGCGACCGTCCTCGATGTCGGTCAAGCACTGCTGGAGCCCGGTCGCGATGATCGCGAACCCGGCCCGGTCGAGGGCCCGGGAGGCGGCCGCCAGCTGGGTGACGACCTCCTCGCAGTCGCGCCCTTCCTCGATCATCCGGATCACGCCGGAGATCTGGCCCTGGGCCCGGCGCAGCCGGTTCAGGACGGCCTTGAGCTCGGCGCCCGCGAGATCGAGTTCCACTGTCACTCCTCCACAGATACCCCAGGGGGTAATTTTACTCCCCGGCACGGGGTTCCGTCGAAGACCAAGGATGGCACCTGCTGACACCTGTCAGGGTGCGTAGCGGCACAGGAACATCTCCACCCCGTCGACGACGAGCCGCTCGCTCAGCTCCTCGGTGAGCTCCGTGCCGTACTGCTCGAACACCATCTGCGGGAAGACGAGCAGCGAGTACAGCTGGAGGACGGCGACCTCCAGGTCCGGGATCGCGAGCCGCCCCCGGTCCGCGAGGGCGCGCAGGGCGTCCGCGACGGCGGGGTGGTGGCCGGCCGGTCCGTGCGCGCGCCAGGCGCGGCCCAGCTCGGGGAAGCGGTGGAGCTCGGTCGCGACGAGGGTGCGCAGGGCGCGGCCCTCCTCGTCGGCGCGGACGGCCCGGGCCCAGGCGCGCCCGGCCTCGGTGAGGGCGGCGTGCAGGTCCTCGGCGTCGGCGAGGAGGGCGAGGTCGGGGCCGCCGGTCTCCCCGTGCAGCGGTTCGTCGAGGGCGCCGGCGACGACGGCGGTGAAGAGGGCCTCCTTGCTGCCGAAGTGGTTGTAGACGGTCACCTTGGAGACGCCCGCCTCGGCGGCGATGGCGTCCATGCCGACGCCGAAGCCCTCGCGGAGGAAGAGGTCGCGGGCGGCCCGCACGATGGCCTGGCGCTTGCGGGCGGCGCGGGGGCCGGTGGGGGCGGGCTTGGGGTCCATGCGGGGAGCGTACCAAGGGAACTGAACTCTCAAGTTCAGCTGCGAAACTGTACTCTTGAGTTCAACTGTACTGTGCCGTACAGTTCAGTTATGCCCACCGACACCGCCCTCCCCGGCGTCCCCGCAGACGTCCGCGCACGCCGCTGGACGGCCCTCGCGCTGATCTGCGCGGCCCAGTTCATGCTGATCCTCGACGTCACCGTCGTGAACGTCGCGCTGCCCTCCGTCGCCGCCGACCTGGGCCTCGGGCGTACGGCCCTGACCTGGGTCGTCACCGCGTACACCCTCTGCTTCGGCGGGCTGATGCTCCTCGGCGGACGGCTCGCCGACGCCCTCGGCGCCCGCCGGGTCCTCCTCACCGGACTCGCCCTCTTCACCGCCGCCTCACTGGCCTGCGGCCTGGCCCCGAACGCCACCGTGCTCATCGGCGGCCGCGCCGCCCAGGGCATCGGCGCCGCCCTCCTCTCCCCGGCGGCCCTCGCCCTCGTCACGACCGCCTTCCACGGCCCCGAACGGGCCAGGGCCCTCGGCGTCTGGGCGGCCGTCGGCGGCACCGGCTCCGCCGTCGGCGTCCTCCTCGGCGGCGCCCTCACGGCAGGCCCGGGCTGGCCCTGGATCTTCTACGCGAACGTCCCGACGGGCCTGGCGCTGCTCGCCGTACTCCCGAAGCTGCTGCCCGAGGACCCCGCCCGGACGGGCACCCGGCACCTGGACGTCCCCGGCGCCCTCCTCGTCACCACCGCCACCGGCGCCCTCGTCCACGGCCTCGTCCGGGCCGGCGACTCCGGCTGGACGGCCCCGGCCACCCTGCTGTCGCTCCTGGGCGCGGTCGCGCTCTACGGCGTCTTCGCGGCGGTGGAGCGCGGCAGCCGCACCCCGCTCATGGACCTGCGCATGCTGACCCGGCGCCCGGTCGTGGCGGGCTCCCTGCTCATGCTGGTCGCGACGGCGCTCCTGATCTCGTTCTTCTTCCTGGGCTCGATGCGGCTCCAGCACGTGAACGGCCTGGACGCCTTCCGCACCGGACTCCTCTTCCTCCCGGTCGCGCTCACCACGGCGATCGGCGCCCACCTCGGCTCCCGCCTGGTCACCACGGCCGGCCCGCGCGCCTGCGCCGCCGGCGGCATGGCCCTGGCGGCCGCAGGCTGCCTGCCGCTCGCCTTCCTCACCCCCACCGCCGATCCGTGGACGACCCTCCTGCCGTCCCTGGCCACGGCGGCCCTCGGCCTGGGCGCGGTCTTCGTCACGGCGACGACGACGGCCCTCGGCCTGATCCCCGCGCACGAGGCCGGCCTCGCCTCCGGCATCGTCAACACCTTCCACGAGGTCGGCGGCGCCATCGGCGTCGCCGTCGCCTCCACCGTCGCCCTGGGCACCCCCGCGACGGGCTTCACCACCGCCTTCACCCTCTGCGCCGTCACGGCCGCCACGGCGGCCCTGACCGCCCCGGCCCTGATCCCCAGGGGCCGGCCCCACCACCCGGGCGGGGCCCACGGCCTGCACTGAGACCCGCACTGAGACCCGCACCGAGCGCCCGTATCGACGCCGGTCCCGCTCGATCTCGGTCCTGCTCGATCTCGGTCCTGCTCGATCTCGGTTCCGTTCGATCTCGGTCCCGCTCGATCTCAGTCCTGCCTCGGTCCCGTCTCGTCGATCGGACGGATGACCACCGGGTACTCCGGGGAACCGGCCGGGACCGGACAGCGGGCGACCTGCGCGGCGATCTCCGTGACGCGGTCCAGGGAGGCGCAGTCGAGGACCCAGTAACCGGCGAGGACCTCCTTCGTCTCGGCGTACGGGCCGTCGGTGACGACCGGCCGGCCCTCTCCGTCCACCGTGACGAAGCGGGTCGTGGACGGGGCGGCGAGCCCCTGCGCGTCGACCAGCTCGCCGCGCCCGGCCGCCTCCTCGGTGACCGCGTTCATGTGGTCGAACATCGTCTGGAGCTGCGCCTTGTCCCAGGAGGGGTACTGCGCGGTGCCGCGCCCCGCCATCGCCTCGTAGTCGGCCTGCGCGCCCTGCACCATCACCAGGTACTTCATGACTCCTCCTCGCTCGCCGGGCTGTACTGCCTCTCGCAGCAGAGTCGGATCCGGGGCGCCGTTCTCGACACCGCGCGGGAAGAAACCGGGATGATTCACCCGGCCGGCCGCCCGTGCTCACCCCGCGCCGAGCTCCCGCTCCAGCGGGGTCCGGAAGCGGGGCGTCACCCGCACGTCCCCCAGCCACCCCGCGAGCCGCTCCGCCTCCGCCCCGACCGCCCGCTCCGCCTCCGCGCCCACGTCGGCGAGGAAACGGTGGGCGAGGGAGCCGTCCGGGCGCTGCGCCCAGCCGCCGACGATCCGGCCGTTCCACCACACCGTCGGCCCGATGTTCCCGCTGCGGTCGAAGAGCGCCGCCCGGTGGGCCGGGTCCAGGTACCAGTCACGGCCCTGCCAGCCCATCGCCGTCGGGTCGAGCGCGGGCAGCAGCGCCGCCCACGGTTCCGGTGACGGCACGGGACCGAGGTCGTCCGGCAGGACGAAACCCGTCCCCCCGTCCACCCCCACCGGCACCGCCCCGACCGCCCCGAGCGCCTTGCGCACGTCCGTGACCTTCCACCCCGTCCACCACGTCAGATCCGCCTCGGTCGCGGGACCGCACGCCCCGAGCCACCGCCCGAGCAGCTCCGCCCGCGCCTCCGCCGGATCCCGTACGGGACGGGCCTCGGCGACCGCCCACCGGAAGCGGCTCGACGTCCACGAACCCTGCGGCCGGCCCCGTACGATCCGGCCCTCCATGCCCAGCACTCGCAGCACCCGGCTCGCGACGGACTGCACGCCCTCCTGACGGGTGCCCGTCCCGTACACGTACGTCGACCTCAACCTCGGTACGGCCTCGCCGAGTTCGGCCCCCGTCGCCTCGCCCCGGGCGTCCAGCTCGGCGAGGACGAGCCGCTCGGTCTCCGCGAGCCAGGCCCCGTCGAAATCGCTGCCGGCCGCCAAGTGCTTGAGGAGCGTGGTGCGTTCGCGGACGGCGGCGGGCCGGGTCGTCGAGGACTGGACGGCGGCGGCGAGGCCGGACGGGAGGACGAAGACCGTGTGCCGCATGCCGTGCATCCGCACCAGGGACCCGTCCTCGTACAGCGCCCCCTCCACCGCCCCCACCGGCTCGACGCCTGCTCCGAGCCGCGCCCCCGCCGCGAGGAACACGCTCGCCGGATCTGTCCCGTGCAGCGCCACGAGCGCTTCCCCGACCTCCGCCGCCGACCCCGCCCGCACGCCCCCGGCCAGCAGGTGCCGGACCCCGAGCCGAGCCCGCCGCTCGGCGTCGTCGATGAACCTCGTGTCTCCCATGGGCCCATCATGGCGTTCAGGAGCCGAGGAAACCGGTCACGGTCTTCACGAACTCGTCCTCCTTCTCGAAGAACATGACGTGCCCGGCGTCGATCTCCGCGTACGCGCTGCCGGCGATCGCCGCGTGCAGCTCCCGGCTGTTCTCCACCGGCACGGTGATGTCCTGCGTACCGCCCACGACCAGCGTCCTCGCCGTGATCCGGGGCAGCAGCGCGCGGATGTCGACCGCCAGGTCGAGCGCCACGTGCCGCAGGGTGCCCGGGGTGGGCGGCAGGTTCGGGACGAGCGCCTCGACGCCCTCGCGGCCGATCCCGTTGAGGAAACCGCGGCTGAACCCGGTCATCGTCACGCTCCGCCCGAAGCCCTCCGGGTCGGACCCGCCCAGCCGCTGCCACAGCGTGAACAGGTTCCGCATGTACTCGTCCCCGTCGGTGTACGCCCACCCCGCCACCAGCACGAGCCGCTCGACCAGGTCCGGGCGCAGGGCGGCGACGGCCGCCGACACCGGGGCCCCCATCGAGAACCCGAGCAGGTCCACCGGACCCGTGCCCGCGTCCTCGATCACCGCGATCACCTGCGCGGCGAGCATCTCCACGCTCAGCGGCCCGCCGTCGTCGACGGTCCGGTCCGCACCCGACAGATCCAAAGTGATCACCCGGCGGTCCCCGGCGAACCGGGGCCCGACCTGCCCCCAGGTGAGAACGGCGCCGCCCGCCCCGGTGCCGTGCACGAGGAGCAGCGCGGGCCCGGCGCCCGCACCCTCGATGTCGTAGTGGACGCGGGCGGTACCGACGGTGACGGTGGCCATGATCTGAGCTCCCTGTGAATGCGGTCGTTGGCTGACACCGATGACTCTGCCGCCGCCCGGAACGGCCCGGGAGAGCCCTCCCGACCCTGGGACCGGCAGTCCCTGGATACGACGACGCCTCGGGGTCGGGGTGTCGCGCCCTGGGGGTCGCCGGGTCTCTGGGCACGCCCCCCAGGCTCACGGTCGGGGTGTCGCGCCCCGGGGACCGCCCGCTCTCCGGGTACGCCCCCCGGGTAAGCCCCCCCCGCCCCACCATCCGGGTGCCACGACCCAGGGACCGCCGATCCCTGGATACGCCCGCCCGCACCCGGCACCATGATCCGCATGACGACGATCGACCGCCGTGAACTCGCCGACTTCCTGCGCCGCTCCCGCGAACGCGTGCGCCCCCAGGACGCCGGCCTCCCGGCCGGTCCCCGCCGCCGCACCCCCGGACTGCGCCGAGAGGAGGTCGCCCAGCTCGCCGGCATGTCCGCCGACTACTACATCCGCCTGGAGCAGGCGCGCGGCCCGCAGCCCTCGCCGCAGATGCTCGCCGCGCTCGCCCGCGCGCTGCGGCTCGACGCGGACGGGCGCGACCACCTCCACCTCCTCGCCGGCCACCGCCCGCCCGCCGGAGCCACGGCCGGCGACCACGTCGCACCCGGGCTGCTCCACCTCCTGGACCAGCTGGACACGACCCCCGCGCAGATCCTGAGCGACCTCGGGGACGTCCTCGCCCAGAACGCGATGGCGCAGTCCCTGCTCGGCGGGGTGTGCACGGTGTCGGAGCACGGGCGGAACGTGGCATGGCGCTGGTTCGCCGACCCGGCGGCCCGTACGGCGTATCCGGCCGAGGAGCACGCGTACTACAGCCGCCTCCACGTCGCCGACCTGCGCGCGGCCGTCGCCCGCCGCTCCGGCGACCCGGCCGCCACCCGGCTCGTGGAGCGGCTGCGCGGGGCGAGCGAGGAGTTCACGGAGCTGTGGGAACGGCACGAGGTGGCGGTCCGCCGGCACAGCCGGATGCGGGTCGCGCACCCGGTGATCGGCACGGTCGACCTGGACTGCCAGGTGCTGCTCGTCCCGGAGGGCGAACAGCGCCTCGTCCTCTACACCCCGCCGCCGGGCACGGACGCGGGGGAGCGGCTGGCACTGCTCCGGGTGGTGGGCACGGAACAGTTCACCCCCGCTCCTTAGCCCACTCGAGCCCACCCGCCCGACGGCGCGCACCGCGTCACCAGGACTTCAACTCCCTTACTGCCGCTGCTCCTGAGGCTCCTGCCGCAGGAAGTCGAGAATCACCCGCCCCAGCACCCCGGGCCGCTCCAGATGCACGTCGTGTCCGGTGCCGGGCAGGCTCACGCCGTGGAGCCCGGTCCGGACGCGGACCATCTCCGCGTACTCGTCGCCGCCGATGATCCCGCCCTCCCGGCCCTCTCCGAGGACGGCGAGCGCGGGACAGCGGACGGCGGCCCACTCCTCCCAGAAGGCGCGCCGGGTGAGCTCGTCGAGGGACCGCTCCATGACGGCGGGTTCGAAACGCGGCCAAAGCCCACCGTCGCGCTCCTCAAGCCCCTCGGCCCACCCCTCCCCGACGGCCGGCTTCCCGTTCCCCAGGTACGCGACGGCCGCCTCCCGCGAGGGGAACGGCACCGGCCACGCCCGCAGCCACCCGCCGATCTGCTCGGGCAGCTCGGGCCCGGCGCCGCCCGGCCCGGCCTCGACGAGGACGAGCGCGCGCGGCAGGTCGGGGTGGGCGGCGGCGGTGAGGAGGGCGGTGTGCCCGCCGAGCGACTGCCCGACCAACAGGGGCCGTACGAGCCCGAGTTCCTCGACGACGGCGACGACATCGGCGACGTACGCGGCACGCGAGACGTCCGCCGGGTGCCGCTCGCTGGCACCGTGCCCGCGCTGGTCGAGGGCGACGACGCGGTGACCGGCGTCCCGGAGCAGCCGGGCGACGGCCTCCCACTCCCCGGAGTGCCCGGCGAGCCCGTGGAGAAGGAGGACGTCGGACCCGGAACCGCCACTGCCGCCACCGCCGCCCCAGTCGCGGCAGGAGAGCCGTACACCGTCACGTACGAGGGAAAACTCGCTCCAGGAGGAAGAGGTCATCCGGTGATCATCCCCTAGGGGTGAAGGAGTTGGTCGGCGACGGCGGTGCGGGCGTAGAGGACGGAGCGGCCGCTGCGGTGGGCGGTGACGAGGCCGGCGTTCCGGAGGGCGATGAGGTGCTGGGAGACGCCGGCGGCGGACATGCCGCAGTGCGCGGCGAGCTGGGTGGTGGAGGCGGGGGTGTCGAGCTCGCTGAGGAGCAGGGTGCGGGAGCGGCCGAGGACGGCGGCGACGGCGTCCGTGGCGGCGGTGGTGCGAGGCTCCCAGACGCTCCCGAAACCCCGCGCCGGGTAGGCGAGTTGAGGGGGGTCGGGATGGACGGAACGGGTGAGGACGCGGGGCCAGGCGAACACGGAGGGGACGAGCAGCAGCCCGGAGCCGGCCTGGTCGCGGGTGAGCGCGCAGTGCCGCCGTACGAGTCGGAGGGTGCCGTCGTCCCACCGCACGGTCTCGTGGAGCTCGCTCAGGACCCGCGCCGAACCGTGCTCGGCGACCTGCCGCGCCCGGTGGAAGACATCGGCCTCCAGGACCTTCTGGATGCGGGCCCAGTAGGGGGCGAGGGCGAGCTCCCAGTACGTCTCGATCTCGTCGGCGACCTTGGGGAGGACGGCGGCGGGATCCTCCCGCAGCGACCGGAGCCGTGCCGGGGCGACGCCCTTGCCCTCCAGGGTGTCGAGGTCGTCCCGTACGTCCGCGGGGGAGGCGCGGCGGATGGCGTCGAGCTCGGATTCGAGGGTGGGGAAGGGCCCGGCGGGGGTGGGGTTGAGGAAGTCGGCGAGGTATCCGAGGCCGGGGACGAGCGCGGCGAGCCAGCCGCGGTCGAGCCCGGCGCGGACGAGCCGGGGCCGCACCTGGGCGGCCCAGCGCCCGTGCGGGGCGGAGTCGGGCAGATGGGCGACGACGCGGTAGCTGGTGACGACCTCCCACATGGGGGAGACGGCGAAACGGGTCTGGGCGAGATCGGCGGCGGAGAAGCTGAGCCCGGCGTCCATGCGTCTCACGTCCTGGAGTCGGCGGATGGATTCGGCCTGAGCTTAATGATTGGAGGGGAGGGGTGGAGGAAAAGCACCCTCGACGCATGCCTCCCACCCAAGCGAACTCCCCTTCCTCCTCGGCCTTCCGGGGCCTCCCGTCCGTGGTCTGGACGATCTTCGCGGGAACGATCGTCAACCGCCTCGGCTACCTGGTCACCCCCTTCCTGGTCTTCTTCCTCGCCTCGCGGGGAGTGACCGGCGGAGACACCTCGTACGTGCTCGGCGCACTCGGCGCGGGCAACCTGATCGGCCCGGCCGTGGGCGGCATCCTCGCCGACCGCATCGGCCGCCGCCCCACGATGCTGATCGGCCTGATCGGCGCGGCGGCCGCGCAGGGAGCGCTCTTCCTGGCCCCGGGCGTGTGGACGATGGCCGCGGCGGCGCTGCTGATCAGCGCGGCGGGCAGCACGGTCTCCCCCGCGGCGTACGCCCTGCTGGCCGACGCCGTCGACAGCGAACGACGCCGACGTGCGTACGCCCTCTTCGGCTGGGGCGTGAACATCGGCACGGCGGTGGCGGGAGTCCTGGGCGGCTACCTCGCGGCGCGGGGCTACTGGCTCCTCTTCGCCGTGGACGCGGGCTCGATGCTGCTGTACGCGCTGGTGGTGGCGGTACGCGTCCCGGAACCGAAGCGCGAGCCCCTTCCGCAGCAGAAGCAGCAGGACGGCATCGGCTACGGAGTGGTGCTCCGCGACCGCCTGGCCCTGCTCCTCCTCCCCCTCTTCGGCGTCCAGCTCTTCGTCTACTCGCTGACCGAGGTCGCACTCCCGCTCGCCGTCCGCGACAGCGGCCTCTCCCCGGCGGTGTACGGAGCGATGGCCGCCGTCAACGCGGTCATGGTCGTCGCCCTCCAGCCCTTCGCGACGGCATGGCTCTCCCGTTTCCCGCAGCTGGCGGTACAGAGCACGGGAAGCGCGTTGATCGCGGCAGGCGTCGCACTGACCGGCCTCGCCGACAGCATCGCCGGCTACACCATGTCGGTCATCGTCTGGTCGCTCGGCGAGGTCATCGTCGCCGGCATCGCCGCCGGCCTCTTCGCCAACCTCGCCCCGTCCCACGCCCGCGGCCGCTACCAAGGCGCCTTCAGCTGGACCTGGGGCGTCGCCCGCTTCGCCGCCCTCACCCTCGGCGTGACGACCTACACGAACCTCGGCCCCACAACCCTGTGGTGGACAGCCCTCATAGCCGGCACGGCGACAGCGGCCGCCACCCTGACCCTGAAGACCCGCATCGAGCACCGCACAACCCACGAACTGGCGGCATGAGAAGAACGGGGGCCACTTCCCCCCCCCAGCCCACACACGGGCCACGAGCACGTCAGCATGCCCGTGGCCCAGAAGGAAGGAAATCAGCCGACGGGCCCCTTCGCTCCAGTCACAACCGAAGACAAACCCCCCCGCCCACCCCGAAACCTAATCGCGCCGAATGTGCTCAGGATCAATATGCCGCCGCACCATCGGAACGGAAGCAACCGCAGCCGCACCCATCACCCCCAACGCACAGACGACCAACAAGGGCAACCCCTCCCAATCCCAGTGCACCTCCCCACCCCCCGTAATCAGATAACTCGACTCCGCCAGCCACCCCGCAACAATCGCCGCCCCCAACCCCACCACCAACGGCAACAACACCTGCACCACCTGCACCACCCTCAACGTCCCCGCCCCCGCCCCCAACAACGCCAGCGCCGTCACCTGCCCCCGCCTCTCCAAAGCCCGATCAGCCACCGACACGACAAACGCAGCCACCCCGATCACCAGCCCGAGCACCATCCCGACGACCAGCAGACTCCGGATCACGGTCAACTGAGCGAGCGAACTGATGACGATCCCCACCGGCTCGACAGAAGCGGTGGGTGCCACGGACCCGATCCCGTCGAGGACGGAACGGATGGTGGCGGGGTCGGCACCACTCACGAGGGTGAGGGTGCCATTGGCGTCTGCAAGGTTCTGCGGGAGCAGGGAGGGAGGCACAAGCAGAGCACCGGTATGGAACACAGACGGCTGGTACGCGGACATGTCGATCCACTCGTGAGGCACGGTGAATGTGACCTTGCGATCGTCACCTGCCAGGAAGGGGAATCGGTCACCGGGTTGAGGGTCGTCCGGGTAGGCGGCATTGCCATCGCGTAGTTGCATGGCTCTTCCGTCCACACAGCCCCTTGCTTGCCGAGTGGAGGCGATGAGTTGGGGACAGGTGGCAGCCACCAAGTCGAGGCGCTCCGGCATAGCGTCATCGAGCCGGTACCACGATCCGTACGTGACGATCTGCATTCGTACACCCGGAACTGCTGCGAGTGCCTTTCGTTGTGTCGGCTTCAGATCGCTCAGTTTGATGTTGTACTCCTGAACGGGTGTCGTTCGACGACTGACCTGATCGAGTTCGACGAGTACCCCTTGCGTCAGCGAGGCTCCGAAAATCAGTAGTACGAGTCCAGTGGCCACTCGTAACGAGGCCCCTGGATCCACTTCTGTACGCCGCATCGCCAAAGCCATGGGCAATGACTTTGTTGCCCTAGCCAACCGTCGTGCGAACCATGCAGTGATTGGCGCCAGTCCGAAGACGAGCCCAGCACCGGTCAACAGCACGGCCCCGGGCACCAATACGGCACTGGCCGACCCCCCGGACGGGTCTCGTCCCATCACACTAAGTGCGCAGTACCCCCCGATGACTCCAAGCCCCGGGATCAGCAACAACGTTCCGTACTTCTTGGGCCGCTTACGTTCCCCCGTCCGCCGCACACTGATCGGCGACAGAGCAGCCTGTCGTGCACTGAACTGCCCGACAATCCAGGCGAGTAACGGACATCCCAACAGGCACACTGCCACCGTCGATGGCTCAGGTCGTCCGTCAGCGGGATACCACTGCAGCCCAGGTAGCCCGACCCTCGCCATGATCTCGTTGACCCCGAGATACCCGAGAAGGCCGAGCAGGGCGCCGAGCGATGCGGCTGCCACGCTTTCCCCGGCGTTGACTCTCAGGGTGTCCTTCACGCTGAGCCCGATGAGTCGAAGCGCGGCGAGCCGACGCGCACGGGATTCCCCAGAAAGTCGCGCGCAGACGGAGAGGAAGATGACGAGGGGGAGCAGCACGATGCACCCAAGTGTGAAGCGCAGGATGTCGAGGGTCGACGAGTCGACTACTTCCTCGCTTGTGCGCTCGCCGCCGAAGTGGCTGAGAGGCCTTGCTCCGGTCAGCTCGGCAGGAGCGGTGCCGACGTAGGCGTAAAGGTCGTCCGGCCCGCCCAGTCCCTCTGGTGCGATCGTGCCCGTCACATGACCCGGCACAAGTCCTGCGGCTTGGGGATTGGCTGCGAGGAGTTCGCCCAACTCAGGCGAGACGATGGCTTCGCCTGCGTGCGGAATCTCTCTGATTCCGGGAGCGGGCGGTGTCGGACCGGGACCTGTCCGAGCGATGAAGATTCGGCGAAGCGGACGCGACCCGTAAGGGTCCAGAAACTCTTGGTAGACGATATTGCTGTGGCCACCCGGCACCGCCGCGCGGGCCGCTGTCCGCGCATCATGGGCAGCGAGGATGGTGGGAATGGTGAGGACAGCGGCAAGGCAGGCCACCCCAAGTGCCGAGCCGAGTGCCATCAAGAGGAACCGGACCCGCCCTCTACGGCCGCTGCCCCAAAGCAAGCGCATCCCGAGAAAGAAGGCACTCACACTGCCACCCGTTGGGTCAGGACACCGTCCGACATCGTGTACTGCGTGTCGGCCTTGGCCGCAACGCCTGAATCGTGCGTGACGATAACCACGGCCGTCTTTTGGCGACGTGCCAGTTGAAGGAACTCGTCCAGAACAGCATCTGCATTGGCGCTGTCGAGCGCCCCGGTCGGCTCATCCGCGAACACCACGTCCGGCCGGTGGACCAGAGCCCGCGCAACCGCCACACGCTGGCTCTGGCCACCCGACAGCTTCGACGTCCTGCGCCGTAACAGATCACCCATGCCGAGCCGCCCGAGCACCTGGCCGGCCATGGCGTGAGCATGAGCCTTGCTGATCCCGGCGAGCCGGAGAGGGAGCGCCGCGTTCTCCTCGACGGTCAACTCCGGCAGCAGCTCCCCGTACTGGAAGACGAACCCCAGTCGCGTACGGCGCAGCGCACTGAGCTCCCCGTCGGGGAGGCACGAGAGCTGTTCTCCGTCGAAGGTCACCGTGCCGTTGGTGGGCGGCAGGACCCCGGCGAGGCAGTAGAGCAGGGACGACTTCCCCGAACCGCTGCTCCCCATGATGGCGGCCACTTCGCCGCGCTTGAGCGTGAAATCGGCACCGGTGACTGCCTGCTGCGTGCCGTAGAAGAGATCCACGCCCTCGGCGCGGAGGATGACGTCCATCGTGCTGTGCACTCTCTGTGGGGCGGGAGCCACTGGGCTGGAGGCTCCCGCAGGTGTGGACTTCTAGCGTCGGAACTTACGAAGATCCGAGCAGTTATCCGGACGCAAAGAACCACGGTCACGGCACAGTTGGATCTGCGCGTGATTGGTTTCCAGAACGGCGCCGTCGAAGAAGATCTCGTCGATGTTGACGGTCTTCCTCTGGGTACCCTTGACGCGAACCCATCCGTACCCTTCTACCTTTGCGCGGAGGTAGACGTTGTGGCCGTCGCCAGGATCAGCGTCTGAAAGGCGCCCACGTACGTGGAATGCCCCACGGTGCTGGAACTTGGGCTCCCACTTGTACCGACCGCTGAACGCGGCGCCGGTCGTGTACATCTTCAACTCGTGGCCCCAGGAGCCGGCAGCCGCCGTCCCCATCCCGCCAACGAACAACCCCGCAGCCACCACTGCTGCTGCCAACTTCCTCATAGGTATCCCCTAGTTGAGTGAATGTGCCGACTGGTCATCCGCGTCGACTGGCCGTCACAGAAAGTACCGTCATCGCTACGAAGAGGATCGAGGAGGAACGTACCTCCGCCAAATCACCCCCCTATCCAGTGAACGAATCCTTCTGGGCCGTAACTCAGCCCTGCGGGCCAATCCCGCACACGGTCACGCCCTCCACCAGAGCGCAGTTCAGAAGGCATGGAAGGCGCCTCCAGCCGAGGAGCCGTAGGGTCGAGGACCGACGGCGAGGACTGGGTTCGACATGCCGATCAGGCGGGCGCCAAGCGCCTGGAGGCTCCCGCCGAGGGGCGGACGGTTGACGGCGGGGGCAGACGCATCAGGACCCACGGCCGACAGGGTCTGGTGGGCGTGCTCTCGTTCTCGTAGGGGGATCATTGGTGTGGCTGCGTGAAGGGGCGTGGTGGAGTTCCCAAGGGTGCGCCCATGCGCCTTTCCTCTTCCTTGCTGAGGCGTGTCCTTGTCCCGTTCGTGGCTGCCGTCGCCGTGCTGGGGACGGCAGGCTCGTCCGTGGCAAGCGTGGCGGAGGCCTGTGGGTCGATCATCACGGCTCCTCTCGCTCCGCCGGTCTCCGCTGATGCCCCCTGTCCGAGTACGGATCCGGGCGTGTGTCGGATCCGTGTTCTGCCGATGGATGAGAAGGTGGAGGCTCAGCGGGCCCGGATGAGCTATCGCGGTTTCTGGAGGACATGCACCGCACGGAGGCCGGCATGCGGGCGGCAGGTGCCACCGCCGAGGAGATCGCCCGGGAGCTGGTCGACATGCGGAACCAGGCCAAGGCGATCACCCGCGCGGGCATGACTTCCGAGGAGCTCCGGATCCTGGAGGAGCGGAACCAGGCCAAGTGCGGCAATGCCCTCGGCCCCCCGCGGACCAGTTGTATGCGAAGTACGGCTCCTGGCAGCAGGTGATCGACGCCTCGATGCGGACCAGCTACGCCGTCGACCGCGAGCTGAGCCTCGAGTGCCGCCCTTGCCTCGTCCGGCCCGCCCAGTCGGGGCGGTGTCGTATACGTCGAAAGGGTCCCACCGCGAACGGTGGGACCCTTTCGACAATGTGCCTGGTGAGGCGCTGGCGGAGGATACGAGATTCGAACTCGTGAGGGGTTGCCCCCAATACGTTGTCCAAATGTTCGTACGGGGGGCCGGCGGGGGCCGTGGTTGTCCTGGTCTGCAGCGGAGCGTTGGGGATGGCCCTGTCCGGGTGGGGTTGAACGGGCTTGACCGAGACCAGGACCGACACCAGAGACAGCCGCTGCGTCGCTGGTTGCCGACAACCTTTCAGCCTCCTGCAGTGCGGTTGCCCAGCAGGACCGTGTGACACCGGAAGCCCCGGATCCGTGACGGATCCGGGGCCCGCGGACGGCTCCGTCCAGTTCAGTTTGCTTGCACTGGCACCGACCAGCTGATGCCGCCCAGCGACGACAGCCGGATGCCCGACAGCTCCTCGACGACCTCGTCCCCGGATACCTGCCCTCGGGTCTTCACCAGGTGCGCGAGGACCGACAGCAGGTGGTCGGGTTCCAGGAACCGGGCCACCAGGCCCTGCGCGGCCAGCGCCTCCTGCACTCCCGGCCGCCGCCCCCGGACCACGACCAGTGTGCGCTCCTCCCGGACGTCCGCGACCATCCCGGCGGTCAGGTCCGCCACCGGCACCCGGACGGTCACTGCCGCGCCGGACTCCTCGGCACTCCACTCCGAGCTGTAGAACGACCCGTCGATCACCGCCTCGGTGACCTGCAGACCCAGGCACACGGCGAGCTCGCCGAGCCGCTTCAGGTACGCGGCGGCCCCGTTGGCCTTCTCCAGTTCCTCCGACACGTCGTCGAAGATCTGGCCCTCGCCATCGGGGATCACCACGTCGGCCCACTCGCGGGCGATCCGCTCGCGGTGTGCCTGCTCCTGAGCCAGCCGGCTGTCGATGATCCGCCGAGCGTCGGCGCGCTCGGTGTCGGTCAGGACCTCGCTCAGCGGGTCCGTGTCCACCAGCAGCGACGGCGGGTCGGGCCGCTGGTCCTCGGGCAGGCCCGCCAGCTTCGCCAGCCGCTCGCGATGCAGACCGGTGATCCGCATCTTGGACACCTTCGCCAGCCACGCCGGCAGCCCGGACTCCACCTGCTGGGCGATGAGCTGCATCCGCGCGGAGTGGTCGACCCCGTCCTCGGTGAAGCTGATGTCCGCGGCCGCCCGGATGTAGCCGGCCATCTGCTCGCAGAGCTGCTCGACGTCGGAGTAGTACAGCGACAGGGACGGCGGCTTGAACTGCCCCTTGTCCGGCTCCTCCTCCGATTTGATCGCCCCCGAGAACCGCTGCTGCATCTCGGCGAACGGCACCCCGTGCAGCCACTCGTACGCGACCACCGCCCGCAGCAGGGCGTTGACCTCGTCGGTGGCGGCGGCGTCCTCGTCGCTGGCCAGCAGATCCTTGAGCTCCTTCGAGACTACCGGTCGCCCGGCCTCGCGCAGCAGCCGCTCCGGCAGGGGTGCTCCCTCGGTGGCCACCCAGTTCGCGCAGTCCCGGCGCATCTGCTCGCGCTCGGCGCAGTGCGTCAGGGCCATGGTGAGGACCGCCCCCTTCAGGGACGGTAGATGACGGTTGCTCCCCTCGCCGGGGAGCGCCACCCAGGCTGTGACCTGCTTGATGGACCGGGCCCGGGAGGCGTGCCACAGCAGCTCTATCGTTCCGGCCCCGCTGCGGACGAGCCCTGCCAGGCGCTCCAGGTCAGGGGCGTCGTCCAGCTCAAGGCCGGACCGTCCGACGGCCTGGCCCAGCTCGGTGAGCTTCAGGCTCTTCGCCGCGCCGGGGCGGGTGCTTCGGCTCACCTCGTGGATCAGCTTGCGGCGCTGCAACTCCTTCAGGATGTCCTTGGGCTCGGGCAGCGTGGGGTGGTCTGGCTCGTAGCTGATCAGCAGGCTGTCGATGATCACCCGGACCCGTGCCAGCCACTTGCTCTCGACAAGCATCCGGTTGTCCTGGCAGAGCACCTGAAGCACCAGGCCGCTGATCGCGTCCAGGTCGCGGTACTGCGACCGGACGGCCAGGGAACGGCGCTTGCTCCGTACGAACTTCTTGGAGACCCCCTCGACCGTGGCCAGCTCCTTGATCTCGGCGGTCGTCAGCCCGTCGACGTTCTGCAGCTCCAGGTCGGAGGGCACCAGGAGGTAGAACTGGCCGCGCTCGGCCACCGTCTGGCCCCGGCGGCCCGCCCGTCCGCCCTTATTGTCCAGATCTGCGGGCAGCAGCAGCTGTCGGGCGCGCTGAGAACCGGCGCCCGACAGGCCGGAGATGCTGGTCGCAACGACGGTGTCGGCAGGGAGGTTGAGGCCCACCGCGAGGGTGTCGGTGGCGACCAGCACGCGCAGCAGGCCGTCCTCGGCCCGGAACTCCTCCTCCAGCAGCCGCCGCATCGGGGGCGCCAGCGCGGCCGAGTGCGCGGCCACACCGGTGCGCAGGCCGCGGATCACCAGCTCGTAGCCGGGGATGTCCGAGGTCAGCAGCCGGTCGTACAGATCGCCGTCCAGGTCGCGCTGGGCGGACTCCGCGCTCTTGTATCGGCCGTTCACCCAGGGTGAGCCGCCCTTGGGACGCTGGAACGCGGCGTCCAGGACCTGCCGGATGCCGCCCGCCAGCTGGTCGGCGGCGGTCCGGGTCGGGACGAAGCAGATGATCCGGCGCTTGTCGTTCTCCTGGAGGATGCTGAGGACGAGCGTGGCGGCGAGTTCGGCCGTGGACAGCTTGCGCTGGAGGCCGTTGAGGCCCTTGGACAGCGCTTGGGAGTACCGGCTGCGCAGGGCGGGTAGCCGGTGCTGCTCCCGCACCGCCTCCGGTGGCGTCCGACTGCCCGGCATGTTCATGCTCAGGAGATGGGCGTCGCGCTGGACCAGCCAGGTCCCCTGGTCCACGACATAGGTGTCGAGAGGGACAGGCCGCTCGTTGCTGCTCGGGGTGAAGGTGGTGCGCTGGTCGCCCAACCACCGCTCCAGCGTCTCGCCCGCCTCGGGACTGAGGGCGGCTGAAAGGCCGAGCAAGGCGGGCCGGTCGCCGGGCCGCAGCTTGATCAGGGTGAGCAGGGCCTCCAGTTTGGCCGCACGGTCGCTGGTCTCGGACAGCATCTGGAGCTCGTCGACGACCACCAGGCGGGTGCGATCCAGTGGGCGCATCCCGTTGACCAGGTAGACGCCGAGCTTCTCGTAGATGGCCACGGCGACCTTGTAGTGGCCGTTGCCCACAGGCCGGTCGCTCTCGGGGTAGTCGCGGGACACCCCGTACACCTGCCCCTGGAGCCGTTCCAGCGCCTCGTGGCCGCCGAGCCAGTCCTGCCACTCGGCCTCTTCCTGCGCCACCAGTGCCTTGATCGGCAGCAGCATCATGGCCGACTCGTCGTTGTTGAGGGCCATCGTCATGCCGACGCGGGCGATGGTGGTCTTGCCGCTGTTGGTCACCGCGTACACCAGGGCCACGCCGCGGTCATCGATGATCTTCCGGCAGACCTGGACCAGGTCCTGCTGGAACTGGTTGAGCCCCTCCCACGGGCCGAGCCGATGCTCCCACAGCGCCAGGATCGCCTCCCGGCGGTCGGGGCGGGGGGACTTGGGCAGCAGTTCACTGTAACTGCCGATGGGTGGCAGGCGGTCGTCGCGGGCGTACGCGGGCGCTGCGGCGTACGGCTCGCCGGTCTCTGGTGCGGCGCCGGTATCGGGACCGGTCGAGGCCTGTGCCGGGATGATGGCGGTGGCGGTCGTCGGTTCGGGAGAGGGCGCCGGTCCGTTCGCCGGCTGGGCGTCAGAGGTGGGGGACGTGTCCAGACGGTGCTTGGTGACGAGGCGTCTGATGTCCGGGTGGTACTGGACACGGTCGTCGGTACCCAGATACCGGACGATCTTCCGCCAGTCCCACGGGACCGCACCTTCTTCGGCGCGTTTGCGCACCTGGAACCAGAAGTCCTTCGCGCCCTTGGCGTCGATGGGGATCTCGGACTTCGGGTATCCGAGTTCGGCGAGGATCCGTAGCCACTCGTCGTGGCCGAACGCCGAGGAGAGGCGGTCGACGAGCGTCTTCCAGTCCTCGGGCGGGATGTCCCAGGGGCCGGCCTCGTCGTAGTCCTCGTCGTTCACATCTGGTTCAGGCACGTGGGAAAGCGGCACTGCGTCTCCTTCGCCTCAGGAGGTTCGGGTCAGGACGATGAGGTCGGTACGGATGGGACGGCACACTCCGGCGCGGTTCACCACGTCCTGGGCGGCCACGTGGGCGGCGGCGACAAGCTCCTTCTGGGACAACGGATCGGGTATTGCCGCGAGTTCCTCGTAGAAGGCGGCGGCGAAGAGCGTCGAGCAGTCCGCGTCGAGCTTGCCGCGGTGGGCGATCACCACGTCGGCCAGCTCCGTGAACCGCCCCGCGATCGCGTCGCTGTCGCAGGAGCGCAGGACCAGTGCCCGCAGGTGATGGTCGTAGTGCTCAGCGGCCAGCCGGAGCGTGCTGGCGAGTTCGGCGGCGGGCAGGGTATGGGGCTCGCCGTCCTGGTCCTCCAACAGCAGTCCTTCCTCGGTGCCGTGGCAGGCCAAGTGCAGGATGTCGGGCAGCTCGCGCCGGATCCGGACCAGATCCGCGACGGTGGCCGCGGGGCCGGGGATGACCTCCAGGCGGCCGCCGGTCGCCCTCAGGATCTCGCGCAGCTCGGCTCCGGCCCGTACGGCGCCCCGGCGGGCCGGTTCTGCACCGAGCACCATGACTTTGGGTACTCCGGTGGCGGCCGTGGCCACGGTGGCGCCCGAACCTGGGGCGGGGGCCGCCGCGAACACGGGGTTGAACGGGCGTCGCGCCCGTGCCTCGGCCAGGATCCGCCGACGGCCGTCGGCCATGATGCCTGTCGCGATGTTCGCCGACACCGTCTCCCAGTACTCACGGGGAGACTTCGGCGCGTAGGGCAACGCGTCGGGCGGGTAGCCGGCGGCCAGCAGCAGCGTCTCGGCCTGCCCGGGGGCGTTGTAGACGCTGGCCAGTTCGGCGATCTCCGCCCGGAGCAGCGGCTCCGGGCGGGCGCCGGCGAGGCCCCCGCTCACAGCGTCGCTTCCAGACGCAGCGGGTGGGGCAGGGTGCGGGTGTAGCGGCGCAGCAGGGGGATCTTGACGCCCGCGGTGACCGTGCACGTCAGGTCCGTGACCGAGCCGACGGCGGTACGGACGACCAGGCGAAGCGCGTGGCAGCCGGTCAGCTCGGTGGCGACGGTCCGCCGGAACTCCCAGCCGGGCGTGGCACCGTGCAGCCCCAGGGCCTGGGCGAAGGGTTGGTGGGTGGTGTACTCCTGGTTCTGTCCGACCTCGCCGAGCGAGACGTCGGTACCGAGGAGGGAGAGCTGCGGGCCGAGCCGGCGGGTCCGGGTGACCTGGACGGTGTCCGTCAGACGCATCGGGTCCATGGAGTGGGCCAGCGGCGGTGGGGCCTCGGGCTTGGCGGAGAGGTCCAGGGCCAGGTGGGCGAATTCGAGCCGGGGCCGCTGGGGGGTGGGAGCGAAGGTGAGGGAGAGGTGGACCAGGTAGTAGTTGTACGTGTTGACCTGGCCGGTGAGGTATTCGCTCAGGCTGGGATCGTCGGCCAACTGCTCGGGCGTGAGGCGCTGGGCGAGAGGGCCGCCCAGCCGGACTCGGCCGCGCAGCGGCGGGGGAGCGTCGGGGTTCTGACCGGTTCCGGGTTCGTCGCCCCGTAAGGCTTCGTCGGGCAGCAGGACCAGGTCCTGTTCGGGCAGCTGGGGGTCATCGAATTCGATCATCCATCACCTCTCGGGCAGTGCGAGCCTTCGAGGAACCGGCCGGAAGTCATCCAGGTGCGTCCCCCCATGGCAGCCTGTGCAACGGAAGGCTAGCGACTGCCGACCCTCCTGAACCAGCCGGAACGCGAACTTCCACCCGACAAGTGACCATGCCGGGTCCGGGCCCGCCGACTGGTGGCTTGTCACGCAGCCTTGGCGGGACAGTCGGTCCAGGAACGGACCGGTGACTCATCGGCTGATTGGCGCCCTTACGGTTCGACGCTGTTTCCATGATTCTGCTGTGCCGGATCAAGGGGAAGAAGATGGATACGGCGCGGAAGCGGCGAATATCGGCTGCCACTAAGTGCGGCGAGCAGTGACTCGAGATCGGCGCTACTACCGGCGGCATGGCGAGGCTGTGAAGGCCGGCTACCGGACGCTCGCCAAGGTTGATGCCCGGATGAACGACATCCTCGCCGTCCATCGTGATTACCTCGGGCTTTGGAGCGACGGGCCTCGCTGCTGTCACTTGGCGCGGTGAACGGAAACCGGCATGGACAACGTCGAAGGGCCCCACCGCGAACGGTGGGGCCCTTCGGCAACGTGCCCGGTGGGGCACTGGCGGAGGATGCGAGATTCGAACTCGTGAGGGGTTGCCCCCAACACGCTTTCCCATTCTGCTCGGTGCTGTTCGGCTGGGCCAGGGCCAGTTCTGACCTGCGGCTTCTGTCCTCCGGAGAGGTAGTTGAACGTGCCTGAACGGTGATGGACGAGGCCAGAACTGAGACCAGAACTGAGACCAGAACCGATTCCAGGATCAGGACTCTGCTGCCGTGGTCTTCGCTGTCCGCTGCCCCCGACTACTCCGTCCGCAGTACCTCCGCCGTAGGCGCCTTCGCCGCGCCCCGGGCCGGGAGGTAGGCCCCCAGCGCGGCGATCATGGAGCCTGAGAAGGCCAGCAGTGATGCCATCGGCCAGTTCCACACGTGTAGTAGTGAGTTCGGCAGATCGAGTCCGATGCCGTGTCCGGTGAGCGGGATGATGATCCGGTGCGCGAGCATTCCGAGTGGGACGCCGATGAGGCCGCCTACCGCTCCGAGGGTCGTCATGGACGTCATCACCATGGCGATCACTTGGAGCGGTGTCATGCCGAGCGACTTGAGCATCCCAAGGTCCTTGCGCCGCTCGCGGGTGTTGAGGACGACTGTGTTGAACACGCCGAGGCTCGAGACGATGATCAGCATCAGGGTGAGCGTCGACACCACGCTGATGATGACCTTTTCGATGGTGTCGGAGGCGCCGTTCACAGTCGCGTTCAGTCCTGGGTCCGTGCGTGTGACCGCAGCGGCGTAGGCCTGCGGGTCGGTGCCCTTCGCGAGCTGGACGTGGAAGCTCTGGGCGCGATGGACCGGGCTGAGCGGGGTGAACCGGTTCCAGTCGAGGGTCGTCACGTCCCAGCCGAGGGTGCTCTCGCCGACGATCTTCTGTGGCTGTGGCCCGTCGCTCGAGTCCAGCGTGATCGTGTCGCCGAGGGACAGCTTGTGCTGGTGCCAGAACTCCGATGAGACCACCACCTCGTTCGGCCCCTCGATCCAGCGTCCCCGGACGAGAGCCGGGTGCAGCTCCGTCGTGTCGCCGCTCTCGGCGCTCATCCGGAGGATTCCCGATGAGCCTGTCAGGCGGGTCTCCAGCGCGGTCTCGGCGTACACGTGCTCGGTGCCGGGCAGCGAGCGCAGCAACGCGAAGATCTGGTCGTCGGAGTGGGTCGGGCCGGGAGGGTTCCACTGGGGGTCGTTGAGGTCGATGCGTACCTGGATCTTGTCGGTCTGCGTCTGCAGCTGACCGAACTTGACGACCGAGGTGGAGAGGCCGAGGGCCATCGTCACCGTCATGACGCCGAGTACGACGGTCGACAGTGTCAGGGCCGTGCGACCCGGCCGGGCGAAGGGCCAGCCGAGGCCCAGGCTCACCGGGCGCGGCAGGGGTGATCCGCCGAGTCTGCGCTGGACCGCCAGGCCGCGTCCGGTCTGTTGGACGCTGCCGGCGCTGATGGCAACGGCGGCGGGGAGGCGGCGGGCGCGCATCGCCGGGACAAGCGCGGACAGCGCGACGAGTGCGGGCATTCCGATCAGCACGACCGGATAGACCCACGTGGGGACGGTCGCCTTGTCGATGACGAGATCGTTGCCGAAGATGCCGAAGAACGCCTGGCGCACCAGCTTTCCGCCGACGAGGCCGCCGATCACCGAGCCGAGCGCGCAGCCGATCGTCGCCGGGACGGTGACCATGACGAGGTAGACCGCCGTCACCTGGTTCGGCGTGAATCCCAGTGCCTTGAGGACTCCGATGTGCCGGAAGCCCGAGACGACCGCGCCGCTGACGACGTTGCCGACGATCAGGACCGAGACGAGCAGTCCCAGGACGCCGAAGACCGTCAGGAACGGCACGTAGGTGTGGGGGCCCTTGGCGAGGTTCGCCTTGATGGCCAGGTAGGAGCTGGTTCCCGTCAGGGCGTCGGACGGCAGGCCCTTCGTGGCGGCGGCCGTGCCGGCCTTCAGTGCCGGGTCGGACCCGGCCTCCTCGAAGCGGTACATCATCTGGAGTGAGTCCGAGTGCAGGGCCCGGGCTTGGTCCGGTGTGACCCAGCCGCCCGCGGACTGACTGGCCGAGGCGGCGTAGCCGACGATCTTCAGCTTCACGCCGTCCGGTGTGACGACCTCGCGCTCGGACTTGATCTGTAGCGGACCGATGTCCGACGGCGCGTTCATGACGATCTCGCCGGGACCGGTCGCCCAGCGGCCGGCGCTGAGCCCGAGGGTGTCGACCGGGGTGTCCGGCCGGTCGCGGCCGACGACGGTGAACGAACCCGACAGCCCGACCGGATGGTCGCCGGTCTCCGAGGGCGAGTGGAGAACGGCCTCGGGATAGGGACCGGCGACGGCCTCGACGCCGGGGGCGTTCGCGGCCTGGGCGATCTGTGCGGCGGTCGCCTTCGAGCTGTCGAACTCGGCGATGACGTGTGCGCCGTTCGCGGCGTTGTAGGCCTGGTCGAAGGGGCCTGACACGGCCGCCAGCAGGCCCAGGGTGACGATGGCCATGGCGCTGGAGACCATGACGACGACGCCGAGGACGAAGGTCTGGAGTCTGCGGCGCCTGACCGCCGCGCGCGAAGCCCGCCAGACGGCGCTCATCGGCCGGCCTCCGTGGTCACTGCGCGGTCCACCGCGCGGTCCCGGGTGATGCGCCCGTCCGCGACCTCGACGACCCGGCGGGCGCACTGCGCGGCGAGCCGCGGGTCGTGCGTGACGATCAGGAGTGTCTGGCCGAGCTGGTTCAGGTCCGTGAGCAGGTGCGTCACCTGGTCGCCGGACCGGCTGTCCAGGGCGCCGGTGGGCTCGTCGGCCAGCAGCAGGGACGGCTGGTTCATCAGTGCGCGCGCCGTGGCGACCCGCTGCCGCTCGCCGCCGGAGAGGGAGGCGGGATAGATGTTCTTCCGGTCGGCGATCCCGAGTTCGCCCATGAGTTCCAGAGCGCGTTTGCGGGCTGCCGACGCCTTCAGGCCGATCAGCTGTCCGGCCAGGGCGATGTTGTCCAGGGCCGGCAGGTCGTCCAGGAGGTTGAAGAACTGGAAGATCATGCCGATCCGGCGGCGCCGGAACAGTGCGAGGCCCTTCTCGTCGAGCCCGACCAGGTCCTCCCCGCCGACGACGACCGATCCGGTGCTCGGCCGGTCGAGCCCGGACACCATGTTCAGCAGCGTCGACTTCCCGGAGCCGGACGGCCCCATCAGGGCGACCGCCTCGCCGGCGCCGATCTCCAGCGAGACGCCGTCCAGAGCCGCGTAATCCCCGAAGTCCTTCCGCACGTCCGTGAGCCGGACGACGACGTCCCGTTCCTCGTGACCGCCAGTGTTCGTCATGGGGAGAACACTGCCGATCACCCTGGTCCACCGGCATCGGAGCGCCGTCCACATCCCGGGGCGGGGATACCGACCCAGGGTGTACACCCTCGCTCCGATGCCCCCGGATGATCACCTGGCTACGATCGCGTCATGCCCCCGCCCCCGCCCTCGATGTCGCTGCTGCGGCGTGTGACGCCCGGCGCTTGGACGGCGCTCACCTGGTGCGTGTCCACGCTGTACTCGTTCGTCGTCCAGATCCGCTGGCCGGGCGAACGGTTGCAGCCCTGGGGCGAGAAGAGCCACCTCATCGAGCCGTTCGCGATGGACCGCCGCGAGCAGGCGATGCTGCTGCTCGCGGCGGTCCTGATGGCCGGCGCCTGCCGGCTCCTGACCCGCCGACCGCTGACATCGATGACGATGCTGGTGCTCAGCGCACTGGTCCTGACCAACGGCCCCCTGCACACGATCAGCATCGCGCCCGAGCAGTACCTGCCGGTCTGCGTCGCCCTCTGCTTCGTCGCCGCCGCGGAGGCGCGGCGGACGTCACTGTTCGCCGCGGGGCTGGCCCTGGCCGGGCTCCTCGGCTACATCGGCACGCGTCTGGCGCTGGGACTCCGGGTGGGCACCTCGGTCGAGGCCGTCGTCCTGATGATGATCGTGGTCGCCTGCGTGATCGGGAACTCGCGACGTCAGGAACGCGAGCACACCGAGCAGATGCGCACCCGGGTCGCGGAGCAGGCGGTGACGGCCGAACGGCTGCGGATCGCCCGCGAGCTGCATGACGTGATCTCGCACAGCATCGGCGTCGTCGCGATCCAGGCCGGCGCCGCCAAGCGCGTCATCGAGACCCAGCCGGAGGGCGCCCGCAAGGCCCTCGGCGTCATCGAGAACACCAGCCGGGAGACGCTCGCCGGGCTGCGGCGGATGCTCGGAGCCCTCCACGACGCCGAGTCCGGCGGCGCGGACGAGCCGCTCGCCGGGCTCGATGACGTCGACAAGTTGGTGGAGAACGTCCGGAACGCCGGCGTCCGGGTGGACGTCGAGTGGCGCGGCGAGCGGCGTCCGCTGCCGCCGGAGGTCGACCTGTCCGCGTTCCGCATCATCCAGGAGTCCGTCACCAACGTGGTGAAGCACTCCGCGACGGAGCAGTGCCGTGTCTCCGTGGTCTTCCAGCCGGCCGACCTGTCCGTCGTGATCGTCGACAGCGGGACCGGGACCGGCCGGGGCGAAGGCGCCGGCTACGGCATCGCCGGAATGCGTGATCGAGTGAAGCTGCTGAACGGCGACTTCACCGCCGGTCCGCGTCCCGAGGGCGGCTACCGCGTGACTGCCCGTCTCCCCATCCCGATGGAGGTCTGATGCCGGTCCGCGTCGTGCTCGCCGACGACCAGCCGCTGATCCGCGCCGGTCTGGTCATGGTGATCACCGACGTCCCGGACGTCGAGGTCGTCGGGGAGGCCGGAAACGGCGCCGAGGCCGTGCAACTGGTCCGGGATCTGCATCCCGACGTCGTCGTCATGGACATCCGCATGCCCGGCATGGACGGCATCGAGGCCACCCGGATGATCACGAAGGACGTCGGCGCCCCGCACGTCGTCGTCCTGACGACGTTCGACGACGACGACAACGTCTACAACGCCCTGCGAGCCGGGGCTTCGGGATTCCTCGTCAAGGACATGGCCTTGGACGACATCATCGCGGCGGTGCGGGTCGTGGCCGCCGGGGACGCGCTGATCGCGCCGAAGGTGACGCGCCGCCTGATCGAGGAGTTCGCCCACCGCCCGCAGCGGGCCGCTGCCCTGCCGCCCAAGGAGATCCAGGGGATCACCGGCCGCGAGCGGGAGGTCCTGACCCTGATCGGCCGGGGGATGTCGAACGCCGAGATCGCCGAGGCGATGTTCATCAGCGGCGCGACCGTCAAGGCGTACGTGACGCGGCTGCTGGCCAAGCTCGACGCCCGTGACCGCGTCCACCTCGTCATCATCGCCTACGAGCACGGCCTGGTGGCGCCGGCCGGATAGGACGGCGCCACCGGGTTGCACGACCTCGCCGACGAGACCGACGGACTGCTCCGAGGCGGTCGCCGAGCTGGCGGCCCCGGCGAAGACGTTGCTGAGCCCAGGGGTCCCGGCCGAGGCCCCGGCACGACGAAGGCGCCGACTGCAGTGCAGTCGGCGCCTTCGGTACAGCTGGCGGAGGATACGAGATTCGAACTCGTGAGGGGTTGCCCCCAACACGCTTTCCAAGCGTGCGCCCTAGGCCTCTAGGCGAATCCTCCGGGGAGAACATTACATGACCGGAGGGGGTGCTCGCGCACGTCGCTCTGCGCGGGGGTGGGGCGAAGGCCGCAGGTGGGTGAGGGGGGCCGTGGGGGGCGTGGGATCGGGTAGGCTGGGCGCAGCCCCTCACGCGGTGCTATCTGACTGAACTCCCCCAGGGCCGGAAGGCAGCAAGGGTAGGTCGGCTCTGGCAGGTGCGTGGGGGGCGCTTGCGTTTCCGGGCGTGTGCTCGTGCCGCTGCGGTTTTCCCGGGTTGTCGGTGGGCGCCTATAACCTCGTATACGTGTCGTCTCTCGCGCTGTACCGCCGCTATCGCCCCGAGTCCTTCGCCGAGGTCATCGGGCAGGAGCATGTCACCGACCCGTTGCAGCAGGCCCTGCGGAACAACCGGGTCAATCACGCGTACCTGTTCAGCGGGCCGCGCGGGTGCGGGAAGACGACCAGTGCGCGGATTCTCGCGCGGTGTCTGAACTGTGAGCAGGGGCCGACGCCGACGCCGTGCGGTGAGTGCCAGTCCTGTCGGGACCTGGCGCGGAACGGGCCGGGGTCGATCGACGTCATCGAGATCGACGCGGCGTCGCACGGTGGTGTGGACGATGCCCGTGACCTGCGGGAGAAGGCGTTCTTCGGGCCCGCGTCCAGCCGGTACAAGATCTACATCATCGACGAGGCCCACATGGTCACCTCGGCGGGCTTCAACGCCCTGCTGAAGGTGGTCGAGGAGCCGCCGGAGCATCTGAAGTTCATCTTCGCCACGACCGAGCCCGAGAAGGTCATCGGGACCATCCGGTCCCGGACGCACCACTATCCGTTCCGGCTGGTGCCGCCGGGGACGCTTCGGGAGTACCTCGGCGAGGTCTGCGGGCGGGAGGGCATTCCCGTCGAGGACGGTGTGCTGCCGCTCGTCGTCCGCGCCGGTGCCGGGTCCGTGCGTGACTCGATGTCCGTCATGGACCAGCTGCTCGCCGGTGCCGCCGAGGACGGTGTGACGTATGCCATGGCGACCTCTCTGCTCGGGTACACGGACGGGTCGCTGCTCGACTCCGTCGTCGACGCGTTCGCGGCCGGGGACGGGGCCGCCGCGTTCGAGGTCGTCGACCGGGTCATCGAGGGCGGGAACGACCCTCGGCGGTTCGTCGCCGATCTCCTGGAGCGGCTGCGGGACCTCGTGATCCTCGCGGCCGTGCCCGACGCCGCCGAGAAGGGGCTCATCGACGCCCCCGTCGACGTCGTCGAGCGCATGCAGGCCCAGGCGTCCGTGTTCGGGGCCGCCGAGCTCAGCCGTGCCGCGGACCTCGTCAACGCGGGACTCACCGAGATGCGCGGGGCCACCTCGCCGCGGCTTCAGCTGGAGCTGATCTGCGCGCGCGTGCTGCTGCCCGCCGCCTTCGACGACGAGCGTTCCCTCCAGGCGCGGCTCGACCGGCTGGAGCGCGGGGCGGCCGCCGCGCCCGCGCCCGTCTTCACGCCCGGACCTCCGGCGCCCGCCATGGGGTACGTGCCCGGACCCGAGGCCCACACCCCGATGGCCCCGCCCCCGCCGGCCCCCGCCGCCCCCGTGCAGCAGCCCGCCCCCGCACCCGTACCGCAGAACGCTCCCGCGCACGAGCAGCCCGCGGCCGCCCGGCCCGGCGCGTGGCCCGGTGCCGCCACCCCCGGCGGCGGCATTCCCGGAGGCGGCGCTCCCGGTGCCTGGCCCGGCGCGTCCGGCGCGTCCGCGGCGCCCGCCGCCCCGGCCCCCGCGCCCGTACAGCAGCAGTCCGCGCCGCAGGCCCCGGCTCCGGCCGGTGGCGGCGGTGGCGGCGGGGACACGGCCCAGGTGCGGAACCTGTGGCCGCAGATCCTCGACGCCGTGAAGAACCGGCGCCGCTTCACCTGGATCCTGCTCAGCCAGAACGCCCAGGTGGCCGGGTTCGACGGCACGACGCTCCAGCTCGGCTTCCTCAACGCGGGCGCCCGCGACAACTTCGCGAGCAGCGGCAGCGAGGAGGTCCTCAAGCAGGCCCTCGCCGAGCAGTTCAACGTGAACTGGAAGATCGAGGCGATCATCGACCCCTCGGGCGGCGCCTCGCCCCCGCCCGCCGCCACCGGCTTCGGCGGTTCCGGCGGCACCGGAGGCTTCGGCGGCGGTGGCAACGGCGGCTTCGGCGGTCGGCCCGCCGCTCCCGCGCCCGCCTTCCAGCAGGCCCCGGCCCCCGCCCCCGTACAGGCGCAGCCCGCCCCCGTGCAGGCGCAGCCGGCCCCGGCCCCCGCGCCCGCGTACAGCCCGCCGGTGCCGCAGACCGTGGCGCCCGAGGACGACGTCCCGGAGGAGGACGACCCGGATCTCGTCGAGTCGGCGCTGTCCGGGCACGACCTGATCGTGCGCGAGCTCGGCGCCACGGTTGTGGAGGAATATCCGAACCAGTAGGGGCGTCTCGCTCGGTGGCCCGCACAAAGGGCATCCCGTCCCGCGGGCTACCCTGGCAGGCGTGAAGGTCCTCGTCATCGGCGGCGGCGCCCGCGAACACGCCCTGTGCCGCTCTCTCTCCCTCGATCCCGACGTCACCGCTCTGCACTGCGCGCCCGGCAACGCCGGAATCGCGGAGGTCGCCGAGCTGCACCCCGTCGACCAGCTGGACGGCGCGGCCGTCACCGCGCTCGCCACCGAGCTGGGCGCCGACCTGGTCGTCGTCGGCCCGGAGGCCCCGCTCGTCGCCGGCGTCGCCGACGCCGTCCGCGCGGCCGGCATCCCCGTCTTCGGCCCGTCCCAGGAGGCGGCGCAGCTGGAGGGCTCCAAGGCCTTCGCCAAGGACGTCATGGCGGGCGCCGGGGTCCCCACCGCCCGCAGCTACGTCTGCACGACCCCCGAGGAGATCGACGAGGCGCTCGACGCCTTCGGCGCTCCGTACGTGGTCAAGGACGACGGTCTCGCCGCCGGCAAGGGCGTCGTCGTCACCGAGGACGTCGAGGAGGCCCGGGCGCACGCGCTCGCGTGCGACCGCGTCGTCATCGAGGAGTACCTGGACGGCCCCGAGGTCTCCCTCTTCGCGATCACCGACGGCACGACCGTCCTCCCGCTGAAGCCCGCGCAGGACTTCAAGCGCGCGCTCGACGGCGACGAGGGCCCGAACACCGGCGGCATGGGCGCCTACTCGCCGCTGCCCTGGGCCGACCCGAAGCTGGTCGAGGAGGTCCTGGAGACCGTCCTGCAGCCGACGGTCGACGAGCTGCGCCGCCGCGGCACGCCGTTCTCCGGCCTCCTGTACGCGGGTCTGGCGATCACCAGCCGCGGCGTACGGGTCATCGAGTTCAACGCGCGCTTCGGCGACCCCGAGACCCAGGTCGTCCTGGCCCGTCTGAAGACCCCGCTCGCGGGCGTCCTGCTGAACTCCGCCAACGGCACCCTGGCCGACCAGGCCCCGCTGAGCTGGAGCGACGACGCCGCCGTGACCGTGGTCGTCGCCTCGCACAACTACCCGGGCACCCCGCGCACGGGCGACCCGATCGAGGGCCTGGACGAGGTCGCGGAGAAGGACGCCCCGCACGCGTACGTGCTCCACGCCGGTACGAAGCGGGGCGAGGACGGCGCGGTCCTGAGCGCCGGCGGGCGCGTCCTGTCGGTCACCGCCACCGGTACGGACCTGGCGCAGGCCCGCGAGCGCGCGTACGCGGCGGTCGGCCGCATCCGCCTTGACGGTTCGCAGCACCGTACGGACATCGCGCGGAAGGCCGCCGAAGCCTGATCCGCCCGCATTTCTCCTGAAATCTCTCGATTCCTTTTGTGGCCGTGTGGTGCGGAAGCTGTGAACCACACGGCCACAAAAGCGCCATCACCTTTGCCCAAAGCCATTCCATCGGGTGACGGCTCGGCCATACGGATGACGCCCGCCACAGCCCCAACTAGGGTGCGGCGAAGGCATTCCGGCACTTGGCCCACCGGCATTGCGATGTCACTGCCGGGTGCCACAGTGGGGGAGTGAGCAACACCGCCACAGGCAGTCCCGTCGAGGGCAGGAGGGGGTGAGGAACGGCGTGTCCGGTACCGGTTCCGTTGTCGGCGAGGAGTGGGGTGCGCGCGCCGCGCGCTCCCGGGCCCTCGCCGTCCTCCGTGTCCGCGGCAGGGCACTGGGCCTCGCCGTGCTTCCCGCGGCGGTGGCCGTCGTCCTGTACGCGGGCGGGGTCACCGGCCACTTCACCGGAGCGGCCTGGGACACGGCCCGCTGGGTCGTGACCGTCGTCGCCGTGCTCGTCCTCCTCGCCTCCGCCGTCGTCGCCCTCGTCATCACCCGGGCCCGTCCGGCGGCCACGCCGACGGTGGAGCTCGCCGAGACCGCCGCCCCCGATCTGTACCGGCTCGTCCGCGACCTGGCCGACCGGCTCGGCGTCCCCGCGCCCGCCGCGATAGCCCTCACCCCGGACTGCGACAGCTGGCTGGAGGACCGCACCCACCGGGCCCACCGCCTCCACCGGACGTCCGGCGGCGACGGCGCCCCGGTCCTGGTCATAGGCTCGCCCTTCCTGTGGTGGATGCGCGTCGGCGAGCTCCGGGCGGTCCTCGCCCCCGTCGTCGCCGGTACGGGACCCGCCGCCCACCCCGACATAGCCGCCGCCCGCCGCTTCGTCCGCGGCCTGGACGCCGCCGTCGCCGTGCCCCGGACCCCCGGCCTCGACCCGGTCCGCCGGCTCGGCGCCCAGGGCGTCGGGCAGGTCGCCCGCGTCCTGCTCCGCGCCTGTCGCGGCCACGCCGCCGAGATGGAGCGCGGGGTCGCCGCCGCCGGTTCCGAGCGCGCCCAGGCCGTGGACTACGGCGTACGGATCGTCGCCCAGGAACAGGTCGGCCTGGCCTACGCGGGCTGGGACCGCCTGCTCACCCGGGTCGCGTTGCCCGCCTGGCGCATGGGCCGCTGGCCCGCCAAGCTCGACGCGGGCGTGGTCTCCGCCCTGACCGAGCTCTCCCGCCGGGACCGGCTCGCGGAGGGCTTCTCCTCCCGGCTCGGGGAGCGCCCCGCCTGCGACCTCCTGGAGGAGCCCGGCGCCGTCGACGAGGCCACCTCGCTGCTCGCCGCCCGCCTCTTCCACGGTGGCCCCGCCGAGCCCGGGCCCGATTGGGCCCCCGTGGAGTGGAGCCAGTACCCGGAGGAGGTCGTCGACCGGAAGTGGCGCACCGACGCGGCCCGCCTCCACCAGGCCCTCGACGGCCTGGGCGTACCCGGCACCACCACCGCCGGCCCGGCCTCCGACGACGCACCCGGCCCCACCCTGACCCGCGTGATGGCCCACCTGACGACTCCCCAGCACGGGCCGGGAACCGGGACCGTGACCGAGGCCGGGACGGAGCCCGCGACCGTGACTGGACCCGAGCCCGAGTCCGAGCCCGCGACCGTGACCAAGCCCGTGACCGGACCCGAGCCCGAGCCCGAGCCCGAGCCCGAGCCCGTGACCGCGACCGAGCCCGCGGCCGGATTCGAGCCCGTGACCGGACCCGAGTCCGCGACCGCGCCCGGACCCGCGACCGCCCCCGATCCCGACCTCAGCGCCGGCCCCGACATCGACGTCGACGCCGAGTACGACATCGAGCACGACGACGACCCCGTCAACCCCGCCGCCGACGCGCTCGCCGGTGCGCTCAGCGCGCTCGTCGCGCGGGAGGAGGCGGCGCGGGAGGCGCGGGTCGCGGCGGCGGCCGAGAGTGCGGCCCGGAGCGCGGAGAAGGGGAGCGGCGGCGCGGCGCCGCATGTCGTGAGTGGTCCCGACGGGCCCCTGCCGCTGTTCCCGCTCCAGCCGCCGCGTACCGGGCGGGACCTGCTCGCCGACCATGTGATCGCGATGGTCTGCTGCGCGGCGGTCGACACGGCCGAGGCCGCTCCCGGGCTCGACTGGCTCGACGGGCCGGCGCTGCTCGTCGGCGGCGAGCGGGCGGCGGACCTCGGTCCCCGGGTGCTCGCGCTCGTCGAGGACGGCGATCCGGAGCCGCTGCGGGCCTGGCTGAGCCGTACCGGGGTGCGCCCGGAGAAGCCCGTACGCCTGGTCTGAGGGCGCCGAAGGGGCAGGTACCCGGAGCCCCGTCTTCCACTCTCGTCAATTCACGACGAACGGTGACGGAGTGCGTGCGTTATGTGATGTGCTGGAGACCGTCAATGACAGCGGCACGATCCACAGGCACTGACCGGACGACCGGGGGAGTCGAGGGAGGGGCGCACATGGGGGCGGAGCAGATCAGACGGTGGGAGTCGGGTGCGCTGGCGCACGCCGTCTCCGATCCCTTCGGCCAGGGCCCGCTGCCCTGGCTGCGCGGCTCGGACAACTACTTCGACGACACGGGCCAGATGGTCCCCTGGTACGCGGACGAGATCCTGGCCCGGGGCGGCAGCGGCGGCCCGCGCACGGCCGACGACGTCCGGCGCCAGATCAAGGGCTTCGCGTCCGGCGGGGCCGTGGCACCGGGCGAGTCGATCGATTTCCACATCACGGTGGACCCGCCGCAGCAGTTCTCGGTCGACGTCTACCGGATCGGGCACTACGGCGGCGACGGCGCCGCGAAGATCACCACCAGTCCGCGCCTCTCGGGGATCGTCCAGCCGCCCCCGCTCACCGCCGACCGCACGGTCTCCTGCCACCACTGGTGGCAGTCCTGGCGGCTCCAGGTCCCCTCGTACTGGTCGATCGGCGCGTACGTCGCGGTCCTCACCACCGCCGACGGATACCGCTCGCACATCCCCTTCACGGTCCGCGACAACCACCCGGCGGACCTGCTCCTCGTCCTCCCGGACGTGACCTGGCAGGCGTACAACCTCTACCCGGAGGACGGACACACCGGCGCCAGCCTGTACCACGCCTGGGACGAGGAGGGCCGGCTGCTCGGCGAGGAGGAGGCGGCCGTCACGGTCTCCTTCGACCGCCCGTACGCGGGCGCGGGGCTGCCCCTGCACGTCGGGCACGCCTACGACTTCATCCGCTGGGCCGAGCGCTACGGCTACGACCTGGCGTACGCGGAGACCCGCGACCTGCACGCCGGCCGGGTCGACCCGGGCCGCTACCGGGGCCTGGTCTTCCCCGGCCACGACGAGTACTGGTCGGCGCCGATGCGCCGGACCGCCGAACTCGCCCGCGACCAGGGCACCTCGCTCGTCTTCCTCTCCGCCAACACCATGTACTGGCAGGTGGAGCTGGGCCCTTCGCCGTCCGGGGTGCCGGACCGCCTCCTCACCTGCCGCAAGCGCCGCGGCCCCGGCCGCCCCGCGCTCTGGCGCGAGGTCGACCGGCCCGAGCAGCAGCTCCTCGGCATCCAGTACGCGGGCCGGGTGCCCGAACCGCACCCGCTGGTCGTACGGAACGCCGACCACTGGCTCTGGGAGGCCACGGGCGCGGGCGACGGCGACGAGCTCCCGGGCCTGGTCGCGGGCGAGGCCGACCGCTACTACCCGCGCACCGCGCTCCCCGAGCACCAGGGCCGCATCCTGCTCTCCCACTCGCCGTACCGGGACAGCGAAGGGGCCGTGCGCCACCAGGAGACGAGCCTCTACCGGGCCCCGTCCGGCGCCTGGGTCTTCGCGTCCGGCACCTTCGCCTGGTCCCCGGCGCTGGACCGCCCGGGCCATGTCGACGCCCGGGTGCAGCGCGCCACGGCCAACCTCCTCGACCGGATCTGCAAGAGGGACTGAGGAGGGGACTGGAAGAGGGGACTGAGCGGGGGGTCACAGGGCCCGGCGGCCGGATCCGTCCCCCCGTGCGAGAGAATCGGACACGTTCCCTGGATCAACCTACGCGGAGGAACCGTGTCCGGATTCGTAGAAAAGCCCGAGCCTGTCCAGGTCCCGGGCCTGACCCATCTCCACACGGGCAAGGTCCGCGACCTGTACCGGAACGAGGCGGGCGACCTCGTCATGGTGGCGAGCGACCGCATGTCGGCCTACGACTGGGTGCTGCCCACCGAGATCCCCGACAAGGGCCGGGTCCTCACCCAGCTCTCCCTGTGGTGGTTCGACCAGCTCTCCGACCTGGCCCCGAACCACGTGCTCTCCACCGAGCTGCCGGCCGGCGCCCCCGCCGACTGGGCGGGCCGCACGCTGATCTGCAAGTCGCTGGACATGGTCCCGGTCGAGGCCGTCGCCCGCGGCTACCTCACCGGCTCCGGCCTCCTCGAGTACGACGAGTCCCGCACGGTCTGCGGCCTCGCGCTCCCCGAGGGCCTGACCGACGGCTCCGAGCTGCCCACGCCGATCTTCACCCCGGCGACCAAGGCCGCCGTCGGCGACCACGACGAGAACGTCTCGTACGAGGAGGTCGCCCGCCAGGTCGGCGCCGAGACGGCCGCGCTGCTGCGCGAGACGACCCTCGCCGTCTACTCCCGGGCCCGTGACATCGCCCGCGAGCGCGGGATCATCCTCGCGGACACCAAGTTCGAGTTCGGCTTCGAGGGCGAGACGCTCGTCCTCGCCGACGAGGTCCTCACCCCGGACTCCTCCCGCTTCTGGCCGGCCGCCGAGTGGGAGCCGGGCCGCGCCCAGCCCTCGTACGACAAGCAGATCGTGCGGAACTGGCTGACCTCCCCGGCCTCCGGCTGGGACCGCAAGAGCGAGCAGCCGCCGCCGGCCCTGCCGCCGGAGGTCGTGGAGAAGACCCGCGCCAAGTACATCGAGGCGTACGAGCTGCTGACCGGGAACGCCTGGTCCGACAGCTTCTAGCCGACAGATGCCGTACGGGCCTCCTTCCGGCCCGTACGGCATCCCGGCCGGCCCCCGGCCGCTGTGCGCGTACGACGAAGGCCCCGGTTCTCAAGAACCGGGGCCTTCGCTCCCTGAGCGGACGACGAGATTCGAACTCGCGACCCTCACCTTGGCAAGGTGATGCTCTACCAACTGAGCCACGTCCGCATGCGCCGTAGCGCGCTGCTAACTATACCCAACCTTTCGACCGGGCGAGACGCACCGCCGCGTGACGGTTCTCCGCACCGAGCTTCGCGGTGGCGGAGGAGAAGTGGTTGCGGACCGCTCCGGGGGAGAGCGCGGCCCTCCGGGCGATCTCCGCGACGGGGGCGCCGTCGGCGGCGAGTTCGAGCACCTCGGCCTCGCGGGCGGTCGGCGGGGGGTCCCCGGCGGCGATCGCGTCGGCCGCCAACTCGGGGTCCGCACAACGGTTTCCGGCGTGGACGGTACGGCTCGACTCGGCGAGCCGCTCGGCGCTGACGGTCTTCGGCGCGAAGCCCCGGACACCCGCCGCGAGGGCCCGCTCGAGGTGCCCGGGGCGGCCGCGACCGGTCGCGATCATCGTGCGGCAGTCCGGGAGTTCGCCCCGGATCGATGTGGTCACCGTCACACCGCCCGCCCCTGGCGTCTGGAGGTCCAGGACGGCGACGTCGGGCCGGTGGGCGCGGGCCATGGCCGGCGCCTCGGGCCCGGTCGCGGCCTCGGCGACGACGACCAGCTCGTCCTCCAGGGCGGGCAGGGCGGCGAGCGCGCCCCGGATCAGGCGCTCGTCGTCGGCAGCAGGACGCGTACGGGCCCGGTCACGCGGCCGTCTCCCCTTCCTGTCGTGCGCGAGGCCGAGGCGGCGGCGTTCGCCGCCGGACAGCTGCTTGATCCGCACCTTCTCGCGGCCGGCGAGGCCGCCGCCGGTGCAGCCGGCCCGCAGGCGGACGGTCTCGGCGACGGTGAGGTCGGAGGGAAGCCGCCCTCCTGGAGCATCACGCCGTGCGCGGGCGGACGGCGGAGCGTTCGCGGTACGGGTCGTGGCCGAGGAAGCGGGCGGTGCCGCCGGTCGGGGCGGCGAGGCCCTCCAGGACTTCGACCGCGGAGGTCCTGCCGGCGCCGTCGGTGCCGAGGAGGGCGAAGATCTCGCCCCGGGGGACGGAGAGGGAGACGCCGCGCACCGCCCCGAAACCGCCGCCCTGGCTGCGGCGGAAAGCAGTGCGCGCTGTCATCACCCCGACCGACACATGTCATGGGGTTCTGGGAAAGCCCGGGGATACGGAGATACGACGAAGGCCCCGGTTCTCAAGAACCGGGGCCTTCGCTCCCTGAGCGGACGACGAGATTCGAACTCGCGACCCTCACCTTGGCAAGGTGATGCTCTACCAACTGAGCCACGTCCGCATTGCTACCGGTCAGCTTTCGCTGCTCGGTGCGAGCACCACTCTACCTGATCCACCGGAGTGGTCGGTAACGCGTTTCTCGCAGAGCGGGTGACAGGGATTGCACACTGCGCCTTCCCCCTGGAAGGGGGCTGTTCTGCTACTGAACTACACCCGCACGCTGCTGGGGACTCGGCTTTTCGGCCTCGCCCCTCGGCGTGATCCAGACTCTAGCGGATCAAGGGGGGTGCAATGCAAATCGACCCTGGTCCGGGCCCGGGGGCGGCGCGCCCCCGTCTCCCGGGCTCCCGCTCAGCTCGCCGCGCGGAAGGCTTCGTAGACCCGCTTCGGGATGCGGCCGCGGGCGGGCACGTCCATCTTGTTGGACTGGGCCCAGGCGCGGACCGCCGCCGGGTCGGGGGCGAGGGCGGTGTGCGTGTACGAGGTCGCCGAGGTGCTCCGGCCGGCCGCCGCCCGGGCCGGCAGCTTGCGGCCGGCGGCGAGGTAGGGGGCGAGCGCCTTGCGGAGTTTCTCTGCATTGGCAGCATTCAGGTCGATCTCGTACATCTTCCCGTCGAGACCGAACGCGACCGTTTCAGCCGCTTCTCCGCCGTCGATGTCATCGGAGAGAGTGACCACCACACGCTGAGCCACGGATATCGGTCCTTTCCTGCGGCCACCGGGGTCGACGGGGCGCTTGTGGCGCCCCTGACGTGCAACGATGCCGACCGTACGGTTGTGCCGGGACAATGCTGATTTCTTCTGGATTCCTTTGTACAGCGGTAGGCGTCGGATAGGGAAGCCCCGCCAATTGTTTCAGCGTGTCCCGGCGCAATGTGGTCCGCAATATTTCGCTCGAATTCTGGGCGGGAGTGTGCGTCCGGCGCCCGGCGGGTGTTCGTGTGACGCACGTCGCCCCGAACCGGGCTTTTGTAGGATCCTTCAGATCTCTACCCGCGTAGAATTTGGAGGCAGGTACGCTGAGGGAACCGCCCACGCAACACACCACCGGGAGTGCCAGTGGCACGCGTCGTAGTCGACGTCATGCTCAAGCCGGAGATCCTCGACCCTCAGGGGCAGGCGGTGCAGCGTGCACTGCCTCGCCTGGGATTCGCCGGAATCGCCGACGTCCGTCAGGGGAAGCGCTTCGAGCTGGAGGTGGAGGGACCGGTCGACGACGCCGCCCTCGCCCGCATCCATGAGATGGCCGAAACCTTCCTTGCCAACACCGTGATCGAAGACTTCATCGTGAAGGTGGAGTCGTGACCGCACGCATCGGCGTCGTCACGTTCCCCGGAACGCTCGACGACCAGGACGCGCTGCGTGCCGCCCGCCTCGCGGGCGCCGAGCCCGTGTCGCTCTGGCACCGGGACAAGGACCTCAAGCAGGTCGACGCCGTGGTCCTCGCCGGCGGTTTCTCCTACGGCGACTACCTGCGGGCCGGAGCCATCTCCCGCTTCTCGCCGGTGATGGAGAGCATCATCGAGCAGGCCAAGGCGGGCATGCCCGTCCTCGGCATCTGCAACGGCTTCCAGATCCTCACCGAGGCCCATCTGCTGCCGGGCGCGATGCTGCGCAACAACCACCTCCACTTCATCTGCCGCGACCAGAAGCTGCGGGTGGAGAACGCGGAGACCGCCTGGACCTCGGACTACGTCCAGGGCCAGGAGATCGAGGTCCCGCTCAAGAACATGGACGGCCGCTACGTCGCCGACGAGCGCACGCTCGACGAGCTGGAGGCCGAGGGGCGGGTGGCCTTCCGCTACCTGGACATGAACCCCAACGGCTCGCTGCGCGACATCGCGGGCATCACCAACGCCGCGGGCAACGTGGTCGGCCTCATGCCGCACCCCGAGCACGCCGTCGAGCCGCTGATCGGCACCGGCAAGACGGACGGCCTCGGTTTCTTCACCTCGATCCTCAAGAAGCTGGTCAACGCCTGATGAGCCTCGACACCGTCAAGCACGCGAGCGAGACGCCGGACAGCGAGCAGCCCTGGAAGGAGCTCGGCCTCAAGGAGGACGAGTACGCGCGCATCCGCGAGATCCTCGGCCGCCGTCCCACCGGCGCCGAGCTCGCCATGTACTCCGTCATGTGGTCCGAGCACTGCTCCTACAAGAGCAGCAAGGTCCACCTGAAGCAGTTCGGCGAGAAGACCCCCGTCAACGACGCCATGCTCGTCGGCATCGGCGAGAACGCGGGCGTCGTCGACGTCGGCCAGGGGTACGCGGTCACCTTCAAGGTCGAGTCGCACAACCACCCCTCGTACATCGAGCCGTACCAGGGCGCGGCCACCGGCGTCGGCGGCATCGTCCGCGACATCCTCGCCATGGGCGCCCGCCCGGTCGCGGTCGTCGACCCGCTGCGCTTCGGCGCGGCCGACCACCCCGACACCAAGCGCGTGCTGCCCGGTGTCGTCGCCGGCATCGGCGGCTACGGCAACTGCCTGGGCCTGCCGAACATCGGCGGCGAGGTCGTCTTCGACTCCTGCTACCAGGGCAACCCGCTGGTCAACGCTGGCTGCATCGGCGTGATGAAGCACGAGGACATCCACCTCGCCAAGGCCTCCGGCCCCGGCAACAAGGTCATCCTGTACGGCGCCCGCACGGGCGGCGACGGCATCGGCGGCGTCTCGGTCCTCGCGTCCGAGACCTTCGACGACACCAAGCCGGCCAAGCGCCCCGCCGTCCAGGTCGGCGACCCCTTCCAGGAGAAGCTCCTCATCGAGTGCACCCTGGAGATCTTCCAGGAGAAGCTCGTCGCGGGCATCCAGGACCTCGGCGGCGCCGGGCTCTCCTGCGCCACGTCCGAGCTCGCCTCCGCCGGCTCCGGCGGCATGCGCGTGGACCTGGAGAAGGTCCACCTGCGCGACGCCACGCTCTCGCCCGAGGAGATCCTCATGAGCGAGTCGCAGGAGCGCATGTGCGCGATCGTCGAGCCCCAGCACGTCGACCGCTTCCTGGAGATCTGCGAGAAGTGGGACGTCATCGCCGTCGTCATCGGTGAGGTGACCGAGGGCGAGCGCCTGGAGATCTTCTGGCACGGCGAGCAGATCGTCGACGTGCCGCCGCGCTCCGTCGCCCACGAGGGCCCGACCTACCACCGGCCGTTCGCGCGCCCGGACTGGCAGGACGCCCTCCAGGCCGACGACGCCGGCAAGCTGCCCCGGCCGCAGGGCGGCGCCGAGCTCAAGGACCAGGTCCTCAAGCTCGTCTCCTCCCCGAACCAGGCCTCGAAGTCCTGGATCACGGACCAGTACGACCGGTTCGTGCAGGGCAACACGGTCCTGGCGCAGCCCGAGGACGCCGGCATGGTCCGCATCGACGAGGAGACCAACCTCGGCGTGGCCATGGCGACCGACGGCAACGGCCGGTACGCGAAGCTCGACCCGTACACGGGTGCGCAGCTCGCGCTGGCGGAGGCGTACCGCAACGTCGCCGCCTCCGGTGCGAAGCCGCTGGCCATCTCGGACTGCCTGAACTTCGGTTCGCCCGAGGACCCGGCCGTGATGTGGCAGTTCGCCGAGGCCACCCGTGGTCTCGCGGACGGCTGCCTCCAGCTGGGCACCCCGGTGACGGGCGGCAACGTCTCCCTCTACAACCAGACCGGTGAGGTCGCGATCCACCCGACGCCCGTCGTGGCCGTCCTCGGTGTGATCGACGACGTCAACCGCCGCACCCCGATCGCCTTCGCGGAAGAGGGCCAGCTCCTCTACCTGCTGGGCGACACCAAGGAGGAGTTCGGCGGTTCGGCCTGGTCCGAGGTGATCCACCAGCACCTCGGCGGCATGCCGCCGGCCGTGGACCTCGACCGGGAGAAGCTGCTCGGCGAGATCCTGATCTCGGGCTCCCGCGACGGCATGATCGACGCGGCGCACGACCTGTCCGACGGCGGTCTCGTGCAGGCGGTCGTCGAGTCCTGCCTGCGCGGCGGGAACGGCGCGCGCCTGGTCGTCCCCGAGGGCCTGGACGCCTTCACGTTCCTCTTCAGCGAGTCGGCGGGCCGTGCGGTCGTCGCCGTCCCGCGCAGCGAGGAGCTCCGCTTCACCGACATGTGCGGTGCGCGGGGTCTGCCGGCGACCCGCATCGGTGTCGTCGACGGCGACGCGGTGGACGTGCAGGGCGAGTTCGCGCTCTCCCTCGCGGAGCTGCGCGAGGCGCACGAGGCGACGATCCCGGGCCTGCTGGCCTGATCGGTCCCGTACGGAACGGAGCCCCCACCCTCGCGAGGGTGGGGGCTCCGTGCTGTCAGCCGGTGCCCCAGAAGGAGTCCGCCTCCACGATGTCGGCGACGCACTCGTCGATGTCGGAGATCTTGTCGCCGACGAGCGTGAAGAACAGGCCGCCGTCCATCTCGATGCCCCGGTCGCCGCGCTCGGCGAAGAACCGGTGCGTGCTGATGACGTGGCCGCGGCCGTCCACGTACACGCCCCTGAGGTCGACGCGGATGGTGCCGCCGCTCAGCTCGCCGAGCATGCGGTAGTAGCCGCCGAGGATGTTGTCCCGGCCCTTGTAGTGCCCGGATATCTGGCTCTCGCCGGGAACGTGCTGGGTGCAGTCGCTGGTCATCATCGTGGCCAGCGTCTCCATGTCACCGCTGTTGAAGGCTTCGTAGCCCCGGCGCACCAAGGCGGCGTGGGGGTGCTCGTGGTGGGTCATGGTCCCGTCGCCTGCTTTCGCTGCGATTGGCTCCTTCCCCTCCAGTCTCGGGGCTAGCCTCGGGCCATGCCACCTGCCAAGAAGCGTCCCCGCAGCTATGACTCCGCGAAGACCCGTGCCGCCGTCCTGGCCCAGTTCGGGCACGTCGCCGACGCCGTGAGCGGTCTCACGGCGGACGAGTCGGCCCGTCCCACGCACCTGGGCGAGTGGACGGTCGCCGATCTCGCCGGGCACATCGCGTGGATCGCCGACTCGCTGGCCCGCGGCCTCGACCGCCCGCCCGCGGCCGAGGGGAAGCTCCTGCCGCACGACTGGCCGTTCACCACGGTCGCGCTGGCCGGGAAGATCTCCGACGCGGCGCGCGAGACGCTCACCGGGGCGCCCGTACCCGAGCTGTACGAGCGGGCCGGCGCCCGGCTCACGGAGGCGCTGTCCCGGTACGGCGACGACCACGTGCTCGACCTGTGGATCGGCCCGATGCGCCTGGGGGACTTCCTCGTCACCCGCACCGTCGAACTCGTCGTCCACACCGACGACCTGAACCGGGCCGCCGGACTGGAGATCCCCTTCGACCGCCAGGCCCTCGCCGCCTGCACCCGCCTCCTCGCCGACGCCCTCGCCGTGAAGGCCCCCGGCGGGGCGGTCGAGGTGCGGATCCCGCCGTTCGCCGTGGTGCAGTGCGTGGAGGGCCCCCGGCACACCCGGGGCACCCCGCCCAACGTCGTGGAGACGGACCCGCTGACCTGGCTCAGGCTCGCCACGGGCCGTACGGGATGGGCCGAGGAGCTGGACGCGGCGCACGTCAGCGCGAGCGGGGAGCGCGCGGATCTGAGCGCCCTGCTCCCTCTGATGGCCTGAGCCCCCCTGACGGCCCAAGCCCGGAACCGTACGGCCCGCCGCTTCGTCCCACCGGCATGCCGAAGCCACGCGCACGCGCCGTCCTGGTCCCCCTCGTCCCCCTCCTGCTGCTCACCGCCTGCGGTACGGAGGGAGGGACCGGGGCCGGCGGCGCGGGCGCCCTCTCGCCGGACCTGCCGGTCGCCGGCACGTACTGGACGGTCGGCGCCGTCACGGTCGACGGCCGCAGGTCCGTGGCGCCCGACGGCGTGAGCGTCGACTTCGGGAAGGACGGCCGGGCCCGCGGGAACGACGGCTGCAACGCCTTCGGCGCCGACGTCGCCGTGCGGGGGGACACCCTCACCGTCACCGTGCGGGAGTTCACCACGATGGCCTGCGTCGGCGACCGGGGCCGCTTCGAGGCGGAGTTCCTCAAGGCCTTCTCCGGCCCGCTGAAGGGGACGCTGAAGGGCGACGGCCTGCGGCTGAACTCGCCCGACGGGCGCAACGAGCTGGAGCTGACCGCCGATCGGGCCATCCCGCTGACCGGCACCACCTGGAAGATCGACGGGCTGGTCTCGGGGGAGACGGCCTCCTCCCTGTCCGACGGCAGCGGGGACAAGGCGCGGTTCGTCCTCGGCAAGGACGGCCGGGCCACCGGCAATCTCGGCTGCAACGACTTCTCCGCGCACGTCCGCCTCGACGAGGAGGCCGGGACCCTCACCGTCGAGGGCCCGGCGGCGACCACCCGGATGATGTGCACGAGTCCGCAGATGAAGCTGGAGACGAGGCTGTACGAGCTCCTCGACGGCCCGCTCACCTATCGGCTGAACCACCGAACGCTGACGCTCACCGACGCCTCCGGCGAGGGCTTCACGGCGACCGCGGCCACCCGCTGAGGGGGCGCCGACTGCGGCGTCCGTCACATCGCGGGACCGCCCCGGGCCTGGTACGAGCGTCCGCTCGACGGGGTCCGGGGGCCGGGAGCCCTTACGCCGCCTGGTTCGTAGGCCCCTCCAAGCCGCAATTGATCATTTGGTGCGATCGCACGAGTGCGGTCACCCCCGCATTTCCTCAATTCGGACCAGTGGTCGAGCCCGTCTACACTCGGAAACGTGCCACGCGGAGACGGTCGACTCAATCACGATCTGCTCCCCGGTGAGAAAGGCCCCCAGGACGCTTGTGGCGTCTTCGGTGTCTGGGCTCCGGGTGAAGAGGTCGCAAAGCTCACGTACTTCGGGCTCTACGCCCTCCAGCATCGGGGTCAGGAATCCGCGGGAATCGCGGTCAGCAATGGCTCCCAGATCCTCGTCTTCAAGGACATGGGACTCGTCTCCCAGGTCTTCGACGAGACTTCTCTCGGTTCCCTCCAGGGTCATATCGCGGTCGGTCACGCCCGCTACTCGACCACCGGGGCTTCCGTGTGGGAGAACGCGCAGCCGACGTTCCGGGCGACCGCCCACGGCTCGATCGCGCTCGGCCACAACGGCAACCTGGTGAACACGGCGCAGCTCGCCGAGATGGTCGCCGAGCTGCCCAAGCGGGAAGGCCGCACCACTCGTGTGGCGGCCACCAACGACACGGACCTCCTGACGGCGCTCCTCGCCGCGCAGGTGGACGAGGACGGCGAGCCGCTCACCATCGAGCAGGCCGCCGCGAAGGTCCTCCCCGACGTCCGGGGCGCCTTCTCCCTCGTCTTCATGGACGAGCACACGCTCTACGCGGCCCGTGACCCGCAGGGCATCCGCCCGCTGGTCCTCGGCCGGCTGGAGCGCGGCTGGGTGGTCGCCTCCGAGTCCGCCGCCCTCGACATCTGCGGCGCCAGCTTCGTCCGCGAGGTCGAGCCGGGCGAGATGATCGCGATCGACGAGAACGGCATCCGTACCTCGCGATTCGCGGAAGCGAAGCCCAAGGGCTGTGTCTTCGAGTACGTGTACCTGGCGCGTCCCGACACCGACATCGCCGGGCGGAACGTGTACCTCTCCCGTGTGGAGATGGGCCGCCGCCTCGCGAAGGAGGCGCCGGTCGAGGCCGACCTGGTGATAGCGACGCCGGAGTCCGGCACCCCGGCCGCCATCGGCTACGCCGAGGCCTCGGGCATCCCCTTCGGCGCCGGCCTGGTGAAGAACGCCTACGTCGGGCGCACCTTCATCCAGCCCTCCCAGACCATCCGCCAGCTGGGCATCCGGCTGAAGCTGAACCCCCTCAAGGAAGTCATCAAGGGGAAGAAGCTCGTGGTCGTGGACGACTCGATCGTCCGCGGCAACACCCAGCGCGCGCTGGTCCGGATGCTCCGCGAGGCCGGTGCGGCCGAGGTCCACATCCGGATCTCCTCGCCGCCGGTCAAGTGGCCCTGCTTCTTCGGCATCGACTTCGCGACCCGCGCGGAGCTGATCGCCAACGGGATGTCGGTCGACGAGATCGGCAAGTCGCTGGGCGCGGACTCGCTCTCGTACATCTCCCTGGAGGGGATGATCGAGGCGACCACGATCCAGAAGCCGAACCTCTGCCGTGCCTGCTTCGACGGCGAGTACCCGATGGAGCTGCCGGACCCCGAGCTGCTCGGCAAGCAGCTCCTGGAGACCGAGCTGGCCGCCGGCCCGGCCGCCACCGCGGCCTCCGACGCGCTCCGTCGCCCGTAAGACCCCCACCGCCCGTGCCGCGACCCGCGGCACGGGCGGTACGAGCAGCACGAGCTGTACGACGACACGAAAGTTCTCACCCATGTCTGAGACCACCGGTGCCTCCTACGCCTCCGCGGGCGTCGACATCGAAGCGGGCGACCGCGCCGTCGAGCTCATGAAGGAGTGGGTGAAGAAGACGCAGCGCCCCGAGGTCCTCGGCGGCCTCGGCGGTTTCGCCGGCCTCTTCGACGCCTCCGCCCTCAAGCGCTACGAGCGTCCGCTGCTCGCCTCCGCCACCGACGGCGTCGGCACGAAGGTCGACATCGCCCGCCAGATGGGCGTGTACGACACGATCGGCCACGACCTGGTCGCGATGGTCATGGACGACATCGTCGTCTGCGGCGCCGAGCCGCTCTTCATGACCGACTACATCTGCGTCGGCAAGGTCCACCCCGAGCGGGTCGCCGCCATCGTCAAGGGCATCGCCGAGGGCTGCGTCCTGGCCGGCTGTGCCCTGGTCGGCGGCGAGACGGCGGAGCACCCGGGCCTCCTCGGCGCGGACGACTTCGACGTCGCCGGCGCGGGCACGGGTGTCGTGGAGTACGACCGGCTGCTCGGCGCGGACCGGATCCGTACGGGTGACGCGGTCATCGCCATGGCCTCGTCGGGTCTTCACTCCAACGGGTACTCGCTCGTCCGGCACGTGGTCTTCGACCGCGCCGGCATGACCCTCGACCAGCAGGTCGAGGAGCTCGGCCGGACGCTGGGCGAGGAGCTCCTGGAGCCGACGAAGATCTACTCCCTGGACTGCCTGGCCCTCACCCGGACCACGGACGTCCACGCCTTCAGCCACATCACGGGCGGCGGTCTGGCCGCCAACCTGGCGCGGGTGATCCCGGACGGCCTGCACGCCACCGTGGACCGCTCGACGTGGGCGCCGGGCGCGATCTTCGACCTGGTCGGCAAGGCCGGTCAGGTGGAGCGCCTGGAGCTGGAGAAGACCCTGAACATGGGCGTCGGCATGATGGCCGTCGTGCCGGCCGAGTCCGTGGACGTGGCCCTGGCGACGCTGGCGGACCGCGGGGTCGAGTCCTGGGTCGCGGGCGAGATCACCGAGCGCGGGGCGCACACGACCGGCGCGGAGCTGGTCGGCGACTACGCGAAGTAGCAGAGAGCGATACGGGAACGGGGCGCCCCACCGGGGCGCCCCGTTCCCGTATCCGCTCCCGGCACGATCAGTGCGCGGACGTGCGATCAGTGCGCGGACAGCACAGAAACCCGGACGGGTGACCCCGGTCCGGGTTTCGGTGTTGCGATTCAGAAGGTCAAGCGCGACGCGGGGACGCGCCAGGACCGGACTCGTCGTCCTCGTCCTCGTCGTCCGTGTTGTAGAGATCCGCGTACTGGGCGTACGGGTCGTCTTCCTCGTCGTCGTCCTCGAACGGCTCGCCATTCGGCGGCTGACTCGAAGTCGAAGCGCCCAGCTCATTGGCCAGACGCGTCAGGTCTGTCCCGCCGCTGCTGTACTTCAGCTGGCGGGCGACCTTGGTCTGCTTGGCCTTTGCCCGGCCGCGCCCCATGGCTCGACCCCCTCGGTGACGGGGCTCGTCGGCCCCAGAGTCTTGACACGCGTTCATGATTCGGAACGGACTCTCGGTAGAGAGACCGGTCCGTAGGGCTTCAACGGTACCTGTTTCCGTGGGTCTACGGTACGCCGCGCGCATCACATACCCCGGTACAGAACCTTCGAGGTGCCCTTTCCTCGCTGGTCAATCGCGATTTTAACCTCTTCTTGAGGGTCGACCCGCCGAGGGGCGTGAGGGAAGTCTCCCCGGCGGCGGGCCGGCCCTGCGCGCGACCGGGCGCGCGGATCAGGCGCGGCGGGCGTCCGCCATGCGCTGCTCGGCGATCCGGTCGGCCGCCGCGGCCGACGGAATGCCGTCGGCCTTCGCACGTGCGAAGATCTCCAGGGTGGTGTCGAAGATCTTCGTCGCCTTGGCCTTGCAGCGGTCGAAGTCGAAGCCGTGCAGCTCGTCGGCGACCTGGATCACGCCACCGGCGTTGACCACGTAGTCGGGCGCGTAGAGGATGCCGCGCTCCTCCAGGTCCTTCTCGACGCCCGGGTGCGCCAGCTGGTTGTTGGCCGCGCCGCAGACGATCTTCGCGGTGAGGACCGGCACGGTCGCGTCGTTCAGGGCGCCGCCCAGCGCGCAGGGCGCGTAGACGTCGAGGTCCTCGACGCGGATCAGGGCGTCGGTGTCGGCGACCACGGCGACCTGCGGGTGCTTGTCGGTGATCCGGCGCACCGACTCCTCGCGCACATCGGTGATCACGACCTCGGCGCCGTCCTCCAGGAGGTGCTCGACGAGGTAGTGGCCGACCTTGCCGACGCCCGCGACGCCGACCTTGCGGCCGCGGAGCGTCGGGTCGCCCCACAGGGTCTGCGCGGCGGCGCGCATGCCCTGGAAGACGCCGAAGGCGGTGAGGACGGAGGAGTCGCCGGCGCCGCCGTTCTCGGGGGAGCGGCCGGTGGTCCACTGGTTGGTGCGGGCGACGACGTCCATGTCGGCGACGTAGGTGCCGACGTCGCAGGCCGTGACGTAGCGGCCGCCGAGGGAGGCGACGAAGCGGCCGTAGGCGAGGAGGAGTTCCTCGGTCTTGATCTGCTCCGGGTCGCCGATGATGACGGCCTTGCCGCCGCCCAGGTCGAGCCCGGCCATGGCGTTCTTGTACGACATGCCGCGCGACAGGTTGAGCGCGTCGGCGATGGCCTCGGCCTCGGTCGCGTACGGGTAGAAGCGGGTGCCGCCGAGGGCGGGACCCAGGGCGGTGTTGTGGATGGCGATGACGGCCTTGAGGCCGGTGGCGCGGTCCTGGCAGAGCACGACTTGCTCGTGGCCACCCTGCTCCGAGTGGAACAGGGTGCTCAGTACGTCAGCAGGAACGCCGGTCACATCGGTCACGGTGGTGACTCCCAAGTACGAAGCGGCGGTTTGCGGCCCTCCCTAGGGGTGGGGGAGGACCAGTTCGGCACGAGGGTAAGTCCTACCTGGGCGTAGATCGGCCGCAGTGCTCAGGATCACCCCCTCCCGGAGTACCTCCGTGGAAGGATTTGCGACATGTCGGTCGCCCCCACGGTCCCCGTTCCCTACGCGTCCTATCTGCGGGTGTACGAGCCGCTGGCCGCGTTCCCCGAGCCGGAGCGGTCCCACTGGGACCGCTACGCCCGCCGGCCCCACACGCCGGGGGCGCAGGAGGAGCTGCGCCGCTCGCTCGCGGACCTGCTGCCGACGCCTCCGGTGCCGGTGCCGGTGCACGAGAGCGGGGAGGCGTTCGTCGCGCGTCTGGACGGGGCGGTGGTGATCTGTCCGTGGCGGACCCGGCTGCGCGGCTGGCTGGCCCTGGAGGAGCTGGCGGCCGGCCCGTATCCGGAGTCGGTGCTCGACGCGATGCTGCCGCCCGTGGTGCGCCTCCAGGTGGCGCGGGACTACGAGCGGTGGCTGAGCCGGAATCCGGACGCGCGCCCGTGGATCCGTACCGGGGTGTGGCAGGTGCCGTTGCGCTGGTTCGCGCTCTTCGGCGACGAGGAGCGGGAGTACGAGCCGGGGGACCGGGCGGCGGGCCGGGCGCCGGTGCTGCGGTACCGGACGACGATGGCGCAGGCGCGGCGGCGTCTCGCGCGGGCGCTGAGGGCGCTGCGGGAGGCGATCGACGACGGTCCGATGACGGAGGGTCTGGTCGAGGTGGGGCGCTGGCTGGAGGAGTTCCATCCGCGGGCGCTCGTGGAGCTGGACTTCGGGGGTCTGGTGCACGCGATGCCGGCCGGGTGGCTGGCGGAGGAGCGGTCGGCGGCGCAGCTGGCGGAGGGGATCGCGGCGCTGCGGGCCGGGGACGGGGAGACGGCGAGCGAGGTGTACGGGCGGCTCGCGGAGCGCTGGCGGACCGTCAGGGACCTTCGTTTCGCGAATTGACATCAGTCGGACAGATTCGTCAGGTCGGTATCGACAAGACATGTCCGGCCGGTGTAAATGATCTTCGAGGCGTTGGCTGGATCCGGGTGGCCGGGTCCTTCGCGTCGTGAGGGTGAGGACGTTGGTCCCGATCCGGGCCTTTGGCTCAAGCGTGACGGACAGCACGTAACGCACCCTTGCGCCCATCACCCACCCTCGTGCCAAAATAGGACAAGGAGTCCGGGGAGGGTTCCTTCCGCCCAAGTTCGGGCGGAACGCTCAGCATTGCACTCTATGGGGGGTCTGAGGACTCCTGATCACCCTGTGACTGATCGTCACAGCGGTGTGACTGTCCGTTATGGCATGGTCAGTCGACTTCCGCCACTGATGAACACCTGCGAGGGCAATTCCATCGGTTTGGCCGACGCGGCTGGACGGATGGTGTAGTTGTAGTGCCGAGGACAAGCCGTTCGTCCTATAACCGACTCGACCCGCTTCTGCCATTTCGGGCATGGCGGGTCAAGGTGCAGAATTTAGAGGAAAGAACCGAGATTGGTTCGGTTCTCCCGAGGAGGCCGCTCATGACCGCTCGCACCCCTGATGCCGAGCCGCTGCTGACCCCTGCCGAGGTTGCCACGATGTTCCGCGTGGACCCGAAGACGGTGACCCGTTGGGCCAAGGCCGGCAAGCTCACGTCCATCCGCACCCTGGGTGGGCACCGCCGGTACCGCGAGGCCGAGGTTCGCGCTCTGCTGGCGGGCATTCCGCAGCAGCGCAGCGAGGCCTGAGGTCGCGCAGAACCCCGCAGGACCAAGCAACACCCCGTAACACCGGGCCCGTCCGGATCCCCCAATCCGGTCGCCCGCCCCTCAGTACTGCCGACGGGCACCTGCCCCAACAGGTCTTCGTCATCGATCGCGCTGGACTCCGCCGGGTCCAGCGCGATCTTTTTGTGCCCCGCGCCACACCCTCCGCCGTGCACCCTCCAGCTCCGCCGTACACCCTCCAGGGTGGTGCAATTGCACATATTAAATCGGGGTGGTGTAGGGAGGGTGTAAGTGTGGTCGTTTCTGAAACGGTTTCAGTGACACCCGTCACACCGTGGAAACCTTGCCAAGGAACAGCCTGCCACCTCCGGGGCCGCCCCCAACCCGCCGTTGGTCACGGGTCGATGGGACCTTCGGCCCCCGGTGAGCCGCGGGGCGCGGGAACACGAAGAAGGCCCGCATCTCTCGATGCGGGCCTTCCTGAAAAGCGACTCTGACGGGACTTGAACCCGCGACCTCCACCTTGACAGGGTGGCGAGCTAACCAACTGCTCCACAGAGCCTTGCTCGCAGCCCCTCGTAAGCGGCTGCGAGCAAGACTGTACAGCAGGTCAGGGGTTCTGGTCGAACTCACCCACGGCGAGGTCCCGATCACAGGGTTCTTACGGGGCCGCCGCGTCGATCGCCTTCACGATCCGCTTGTCCGAGATCGGGTACGCCGTGCCCAGCGCGTGCGCGAAGTAGCTCACCCGCAGCTCCTCGATCATCCAGCGGATGTCGGTCACCTCGGACGGCACCGGGCGGCCCTTCGGAAGCTGCTCCAGGAGCCAGGCGTACTCGTCCTGCATCTCCTGGACCTTCTCCATCCGGGTGGTGTCCCGCTGGACCCCGGTGGGCATCTGCTGGAGCCGCCGGTCCACCGCCACCAGGTAGCGCATCAGGTCCGGGAGCCGCTTCAGGCCCGTACGGGTGACGAAGCCGGCCGGCATCAGCCAGGCGAGCTGCGCCTTCACGTCGGTGAGGTTGTTGATCAGGGCCAGGCTGTTCGTGGACTTCAGCCGGCGCTCGCACGCCTGCCAGGCCGCCAGGATCTGCTGGACCTGGCCCACCGTCCGCACCGTCGTGTCGACGAGGTCCGCGCGGACCCTGTCGTACAGCTTCCGGAAGGACTCCTCGTCCCAGGCCGGGCCGCCGTGGTCCGCGATCAGCTTGTCGGCGGCGGCGGTGGCGCAGTCGTCGAAGAGGGCCTGGATCGAGCCGTGCGGGTTCGACGACAGGGCCAGCTTCTGCTGGTTGGTCAGCTTGTCCGAGGCGAACTTCGCCGGGTTCACCGGGATGTTCAGCATGATCAGCTTCCGGGTGCCCCGCCACATCGCCTGCGCCTGCTCGGCCTCCGAGTCGAAGAGCCGCACGGCCACCGCATCGCCCTCGTCGACCAGCGCCGGATACGCCTTCACCGGCTGCCCGCCGCGCTTGGTCTCGAAGACCTTCGTGAGCGTCCCGATCGTCCAGTCCTTGAGCCCCGTGCGCTCCAGGGAGGGCCCGGAGCCGTCCGGGCCGCCCGTCGCCGCCGCGGCGGCCTTGGAGAGCGCCTGACGGGCCTTGGGGCGCAGTTTGAGGCGCAGCGTCTCCAGGTCCTTGTCCTCGGCGAGCTTCCGGCGCCGCTCGTCGACGATCCGGAAGGTCACCTTGAGGTGCTCGGGGACCTTCGCCCAGTCGAAGTCCTCGGCCGCGACCGGCACGCCGACCATCCGCTGGAGCTCCCGGGCCAGCGCGCCCGTCAGCGGCTCCTGGACGGGCACGACCGTGTCCAGGAAGCGGGTCGCGAAGTTCGGGGCGGGCACGTAGTGGCGGCGGATCGGCTTCGGGAGCGAGCGGATCAGCTCGGTGACGACCTCCGCGCGCAGGCCCGGGATCTGCCACTCGAAGCCCTCGTCGGTCACCTGGTTCAGCACCTGGAGCGGCACGTGGACGGTCACGCCGTCCGCGTCCGCGCCCGGCTCGAACTGGTACGTCACCCGGAACTTCAGCGCGCCCTGGCGCCAGGAGTCCGGGTAGTCGTCCTTGGTGACCGCCCCGGCCTTCTCGTTGATGAGCATCTCGCGCTCGAAGTCGAGGAACTCCGGCTCCTCGTGGCGCTTGTGCTTCCACCAGGAGTCGAAGTGGGCGCCGGACACGACGTGTTCGGGGACGCGCTTGTCGTAGAAGTCGAAGAGCGTCTCGTCGTCGACGAGGATGTCCCGGCGCCTGGCCCGGTGCTCGAGCTCCTCGACCTCGGTGAGGAGCTTGCGGTTGTCCGCGAAGAACTTGTGGTGGGTGCGCCAGTCGCCCTCGACGAGCGCGTTCCGGATGAACAGGTCGCGGGAGACCTCGGGGTCGATCCGCCCGTAGTTCACCTTGCGGTCGGCGACGATCGGGACGCCGTACAGCGTCACCTTCTCGAAGGCCATCACGGCCGCCTGGTCCTTCTCCCAGTGCGGCTCGCTGTACGTCTTCTTCACCAGGTGCTGTGCGAGCGGCTCGATCCACTCGGGCTCGATCCGCGCGTTGACCCGGGCCCACAGCCGCGAGGTCTCCACCAGCTCGGCGGACATGACGAACCGCGGGGGCTTCTTGAAGAGCGCGGAGCCGGGGAAGATCGCGAACTTGGCGTTCCGCGCGCCCAGGTACTCGTTCCGGGTGCCCTCGCGCTTCGGGCCCTGGCTCTCCTTGCTCTCCTTCACGTCCTTCAGGCCGACGTGGGAGAGGAGGCCGGAGAGGAGGGAGACGTGCACGGACTGCTCCGGCGCGTCCTCCTCGTTCAGGTGGATCCCCATCTGCTTCGCGACCGTCCGCAGCTGGGCGTAGATGTCCTGCCACTCGCGGATGCGCAGGAAGTTCAGGTACTCCTGCTTGCACATCCGGCGGAAGGACGACGAGCCGCGCTCCTTCTGCTGCTCGCGGACGTACCGCCACAGGTTGAGGAAGGCGAGGAAGTCGCTCGTCTCGTCCTTGAAGCGGGCGTGCTGCTGGTCGGCCTGCGCCTGCTTCTCCGAGGGCCGCTCGCGCGGGTCCTGGATGGACAGCGCCGCCGCGATCACCATGACCTCGCGGACACAGCCGTTCTTGTCGGCCTCCAGGACCATGCGGGCGAGCCGCGGGTCCACGGGCAGCTGCGACAGCTTCCGGCCCTGCTGCGTGAGCCGCTTCTTCGGGTCCTTCTCCGCCGGGTCGATCGCGCCGAGCTCCTGGAGGAGCTGCACGCCGTCCCGGATGTTCCGGTGGTCCGGCGGGTCGATGAAGGGGAACTTCTCGATGTCACCGAGGCCGGCCGCGGTCATCTGGAGGATGACGGAGGCCAGGTTCGTACGGAGGATCTCCGCGTCCGTGAACTCCGGACGGGTCAGGAAGTCGTCCTCGGAGTACAGCCGGATGCAGATGCCGTCGCTCGTACGGCCGCAGCGGCCCTTGCGCTGGTTGGCGCTGGCCTGGCTGACCGGCTCGATCGGCAGCCGCTGCACCTTGGTGCGGTGCGAGTAGCGCGAGATGCGGGCGGTGCCCGGGTCGATCACGTACTTGATGCCGGGGACGGTCAGCGAGGTCTCGGCGACGTTCGTCGCGAGGACGATCCGGCGGCCGGAGTGCGCCTGGAAGACCCGGTGCTGCTCGGCGTGCGACAGGCGCGCGTAGAGGGGGAGGATCTCGGTGTTGAAGAGCTTCTTCTTGATCAGCGCGTCCGCCGTGTCGCGGATCTCGCGCTCGCCGGAGAGGAAGACCAGGACGTCGCCCGGTCCTTCCTTCTGGAGCTCGTCGACGGCGTCGCAGATCGCGGTGATCTGGTCCCGGTCCGACTCCTCGGAGTCCTCTTCGAGGAGCGGGCGGTAGCGGACCTCGACCGGATACGTACGGCCGGAGACCTCGACGATCGGGGCGTCGCCGAAGTGGCGGGAGAAGCGCTCCGGGTCGATGGTCGCCGAGGTGATCACGACCTTGAGGTCGGGGCGCTTCGGCAGCAGCTGGGCCAGGTAGCCGAGCAGGAAGTCGATGTTGAGGGACCGCTCGTGGGCCTCGTCGATGATGATCGTGTCGTACGCGCGCAGCTCGCGGTCCGTCTGGATCTCGGCGAGCAGGATGCCGTCCGTCATCAGCTTCACGAAGGTCGCGTCCGGGTTCACCTGGTCGGTGAAGCGGACCTTCCAACCGACGGCCTCCCCGAGGGGGGTCTTCAGCTCCTCGGCGACGCGCTCGGCGACCGTGCGGGCGGCGATCCGGCGGGGCTGGGTGTGCCCGATCATGCCCCGGACGCCCCGGCCCAGCTCCAGACAGATCTTCGGGATCTGCGTGGTCTTTCCGGAGCCCGTCTCACCGGCGACGATCACGACCTGGTGGTCGCGTATCGCCTCCAGGATCTCGTCCTTCTTCTGCGAGACGGGCAGCTGCTCGGGGTACGTGACCGCGGGCACGCGGGAGGCGCGCCCGTCGACGCGCTCCTTGGCCTTGGCCGCCTCGGCGGCGATCTCGTCCAGGACGGCCGCGCGGGCCTCGGGCTTGCGGATGCGGCGGGCGCCTTCGAGACGGCGGCCGAGCCGGTGGGAGTCCCGCAGCGAGACCTCGGCCAGGACGGACTGGAGGGCGGCGAAGGAAGTAGACATACGGGATCCAGGATCGCACCTGCCGGCGAGAAGCGGCGAACCCATTTACGAAGGGGGCGGGGCGGCCGTGCGTAGTATTTCGGGCATCTGGCCCGGACCGGAGAGGTTTCGCATGTTCCGCACCACCCGCGCGACGGCGGCGCTCGCCGCGTTGCTGGGTCTGGTGCTCGGCCTGCTGGTCTGCGGCGCTTCCCCGGCCGCGCCTCCGGAGGCGGCCCCCGTGGTGACGGCCGCCGCCGTGCCCGGCTGCGACCCCGGCCGCCCCTTCGACGAAGGGGCCCCGGGCCCCGTCGTCCCGCCGCGTGCCCACGGCTTCGCCGAGCTGCTGCCGGCCCTGGCCGCCGACCGGGTGGCCCCCGGGGTCCGGCAGCCGGACCCCGGAGTCCCGGCCGCGCCGCAGGGCCGGGAGCCACCCGCGCGCGTGGCGCCGTCTCCCGTGGAGCTGTCGGTCCTGAGGGTGTAGACGGACGGCCGTCCTCCGCCGCCCTTCCTTCTTCCCTCCGCCCTCAGGAGCGCTTCCGCATGTCCAAGACCGCGTCCAAGTCCAAGCCGATCATGATCGTCTCCGGGGTGGCGGTCGCCGCCGTGCTCGCCGGCTTCGCCTCGTACACCGCCACCAGGCCCGCCTCCCCCGGCGCCTCCGGGTCCTCCTCCGTCGCCGAGGTCTCCGCCGACCCCTCCGCCGGCGTCTACGCCGAACTGGAGGCGTACGCCCGCCGCGACCCCGCCGACAAGCTCGCCCTCGGCCGCGCCGACGCCCCCGTCGTGCTCATCGAGTACGCCGACTTCAAGTGCGGCTACTGCGGCAAGTTCGCCCGCGACACCGAGCCCGTCCTCGTGAAGAAGTACGTCGAGAGCGGCACCCTGCGCATCGAGTGGCGGAACTTCCCGATCTTCGGCGAGGAGTCGGAGACCGTCGCCCGCGCCTCCTGGGCGGCCGGGCAGCAGGGCCGGTTCTGGGAGTTCCACAAGGCCGCCTACGCCGAGGGCTCCAAGGAGAAGGGCTTCGGCAGGGACCGCCTCGCCGCCCTCGCCGAGGAGGCCGGCGTCCCCGACGCGGCCCGGTTCGCCAAGGACACCGACGGGAAGGCGGCCCGCGAGGCCGTCGGCAAGGACCAGGAGCAGGGGTACGCGCTCGGCGCCACCTCCACCCCGTCCTTCCTGATCAACGGCCGTCCGATCGCCGGCGCCCAGCCCCTGGAGACCTTCACGGAGGCCATCGAGGCGGCGGCGAAGACCGCTTCGTCGAAGGGCGAGCGGTGACCTCCGGCATCGGCTACTTCGCCGCCTTCCTCGGCGGCCTCCTCGCCCTGCTCAGCCCGTGCAGCGCCCTGCTCCTGCCCGCCTTCTTCGCGTACTCGATCGACACGCGCGCGAAGCTCGTGGCCAGGACCGGCATCCTCTACGCGGGGCTGGCGACCACCCTCGTCCCGCTCGGCGCGGCCGGCTCCCTCGCGGGCCGCTTCTTCTACGGCCACCGGGACCTGCTCGTCACCGCCGGAGGCTGGCTGATCATCGGCCTCGGCGTCCTCCAGATCCTCGGCCTCGGCTTCACCTCCCGCCGGATCGCCGAGGCGAGCGGCCGCATCCGGCCCACGTCGGCGCTCTCCGTCTACGCCCTCGGCCTGGTCTACGGCCTCGCCGGCTTCTGCGCGGGCCCGATCCTCGGCAGCGTCCTGACGGTGGCGGCACTGAGCGGCAGCCCGGTGTACGGGGGCCTGCTCCTCGCCGTGTACGCGCTCGGCATGGCCGTCCCGCTGTTCGTCCTGGCGCTGCTCTGGGACCGGTACGAGCTGGGGCGGCGGCGCTGGCTGCGCGGCCGCCCGCTCCGCATCGGCCGCTTCGAGGTCCACTCCACCTCGCTGCTCTCGGGCCTGTTCTTCATCGCCCTCGGCACGCTCTTCCTCGTCTTCGACGGGACGACCGCGCTGCCGGGCCTGCTGTCGGTGGACGACTCCTTCGCCGTGGAGGAGCGGGTCGCCTCCCTCGGCCGGTCGGTGCCGGACTGGGCGCTGCTCGTCGCGGTCGTGGCGGCGGTGGCGGTGGCACTCGCGGTGCGGGGCCGCAAGGCGCGGCGGCGCGAGGAGGTCTGAGCGGTACGGGGGAGGGGCGCGGGCCCCTTCCCCGTACGGCCGCTTCCTGTCCCCGTGCAGCCGCTTCCCGCTCCCCGTGCAGCCGCTTCCCGTTTCAGGTGCAGCCGCTTTCCGTTTCACGTGAAACGAAGAAGGCCCCGTTCTTTCGAACGGGGCCTTCTCTTTGTGGCTGGGGCCGGGGTCGAACCGGCGACCTATCGCTTTTCAGGCGATCGCTCGTACCAACTGAGCTACCCAGCCACGAAGCTGTTTCCAGCTTCAGCGACTCTGACGGGACTTGAACCCGCGACCTCCACCTTGACAGGGTGGCGAGCTAACCAACTGCTCCACAGAGCCTTGCTTGTGTGCGATCACTAGTCTCGCACACGATCCTGCGTGCCCCCAACGGGATTCGAACCCGTGCTACCGCCTTGAAAGGGCGGCGTCCTGGGCCACTAGACGATGAGGGCTAGAGGCTCACCTGCGCACTTCTCAGTGCGTCGGGGACGTGAGAAGCATATGGGATGGCGGCCGGTATCGCCAAAACGGTTTCCGACGGGGGGAGAATGGGCCCGTGCTGGAGATGACGCGTGAGGAGTTCGAGGAGCTCGTCGCCGAGGCCCTGGACCGGATCCCGCCGGAGCTGACACGGCTGATGGACAACGTCGCCGTGTTCGTCGAGGACGAGCCCTCCCCGGACGATCCCGAGCTCCTCGGGCTCTACGAGGGGACGCCGCTGACCGAGCGCGGCGAGTGGTACGCCGGGGTGCTTCCCGACCGGATCACGATCTACCGGGGGCCGACGCTGCGGATGTGCGAGTCGCGCGAGGACGTGGTCGCGGAGACCGAGATCACCGTCGTGCACGAGATCGCCCACCACTTCGGCATCGACGACGAACGGCTGCACGCGCTCGGCTACGGCTGAGCCGGCCGGCCGGTGTCGGCGCGGCCGCCGGCCGGCCGTGGCCGGATCGGGTGGGTGCGCGGGGGCCGTGTCCCTTGTGGTGCCTGGGGAGTTGGGCAGTGCGACGCGTTCCGTTCCTGCCTGTTGTGTCCTGGAGGTGCCCCCCGTGCGCCATTTGCCCACCCCGGTGAGATGGGCCGCCACCGCGCTGGCCGTCGCGGCCTGTGCCGGTCTGAGCGGCTGTATGAGTGTGAGTGACGAGGGGGCGAAGCCGGCGCCCGGCGCGTCCGGGGGGAAGCACGGCGCGGCGACCGGGACCGACACGGGCGGCGGCGTCCAGGGCGGGGACGGCGGCTCGTGGAACGGCCGGCCGGAGAGGGGCGGCCCGGCGCCGGCCGGAGAGGGCAAGGAGTCCCCGGTCCCGAGCGGCTCGCCGTCGGGCACGGCGAAGCCCTCGCCGGGCGCGGTGCTGCCGGTGGGGGCCCCGGGCGGGGCCGTCGGGCCGTCGAAGTCGCAGCCGCCCGGTGGTGCCCACGAGGTCCCGGGCGGCGGTTCGGGCGGCAGTGGCGGGAGCGGCGGCAGCGGCGGCAGTGGGGGGAGCGGCGGAGGCGCCGGGGGCACGGACGGCGGCGGGTCCACGCCCACGCCGGAGCCGACCCCGCCGAGCCCCGAGCCGACCCCGGAACCGACCTCGAACCCGACCCCCGAGCCCACCCCGGAGCCCACCTCGAACCCCACCGATCCGCCGACGCCCGGCACCGACACCCAGATGGGTGCGATGCGGGCGGCGGACGGGCCGGGCGCGCCCCCGGAGCCGATGGCGTCTCCGCAGGTCGGGCCGGTGTGACGTAGTCCGATTTGCTATAGGTGGGGGAGAGTCCGTATGGTGGTAGATCGCTTGATCCTATTGCCCGGCGCCGACACAGAAGAGCGCCGCGTGGCGCGTACTCTCCCTAGCCGTGGCTGACCGCATCGAGGCGGTCGTGTGCGAAATCACGGAGTTGACGGGCGCGTGCCGAGACTCCGGAAGGTTTCGCATTTCGCATGTCCATTTTCAGTTCTGACCACGCCGTCATGCCCGAGAACGACGAGATCGTCGAGGCCGTAGAGGCCACCGAGATCGTCGAGACCGTCTCCGACGAGGCCGTCGAGATCGAGGCCGACGACACCGACGCCGAGGCCTCCGTCGAGGAGCCCGCCGAGCCCACCATCACCTTCGGCGACCTCGGTCTGCCCGAGGGCGTCGTGCGCAAGCTCGCGCAGAACGGCGTCACCACCCCCTTCCCGATCCAGGCGGCGACCATCCCGGACGCCCTGGCCGGCAAGGACATCCTCGGCCGCGGCCGCACCGGCTCCGGCAAGACCCTCTCCTTCGGTCTGCCGCTGCTCGCCACCCTCGCGGACGGCCACACCGAGAAGAAGAAGCCCCGCGGCGTCATCCTCACCCCGACCCGTGAGCTCGCGATGCAGGTCGCGGACGCCCTCCAGCCCTACGGCGACGTGCTCGGCCTCAAGATGAAGGTCGTCTGCGGCGGTACGTCCATGGGCAACCAGATCTACGCCCTGGAGCGCGGCGTCGACATCCTCGTCGCCACCCCGGGCCGCCTGCGCGACATCATCAACCGCGGCGCCTGCTCCCTGGAGCAGGTCCAGGTCGCCGTCCTCGACGAGGCCGACCAGATGGCCGACCTGGGCTTCCTGCCCGAGGTCACCGAGCTGCTCGACCAGGTCCCCGAGGGCGGCCAGCGTCTCCTCTTCTCCGCCACCCTGGAGAACGAGATCGACACCCTGGTGAAGCGCTACCTGGTGAACCCGATCACGCACGAGGTCGACCCGTCCGCCGGCGCCGTCACCACCATGACCCACCACGTCCTCGTCGTGAAGCCGAAGGACAAGGCCCCGGTCACCGCCGCCATCGCCGCCCGCAAGGGCCGCACGATCATCTTCGTCCGCACCCAGCTGGGCGCCGACCGCATCGCCGAGCAGCTCCGCGAGGCCGGTGTGAAGGCCGACGCCCTGCACGGCGGCATGACCCAGGGCGCCCGTACGCGCACCCTGGCCGACTTCAAGGACGGCTACGTCAACGCGCTCGTCGCGACCGACGTCGCCGCCCGAGGCATCCACGTCGACGGCATCGACCTGGTCCTGAACGTGGACCCGGCCGGCGACCACAAGGACTACCTGCACCGCTCGGGCCGCACCGCCCGCGCCGGCCGCTCCGGCGTCGTGGTCTCCCTGGCCCTGCCGCACCAGCGCCGCCAGATCTTCCGCCTGATGGAGGACGCGGGCGTCGACGCCTCGCGCCACATCGTCGGCGGTGCCGGTGCCTTCGACCCGGAGGTCGCCGAGATCACCGGCGCCCGTTCGCTGACCGAGGTCCAGGCCGACTCCGCGAACAACTCGGCCAAGCAGGCCGAGCGCGAGGTCGTCGACCTGACCAAGCAGCTGGAGCGCCTCCAGCGCCGTGCCGTCGAGCTCCGCGAGGAGGCCGACCGCCTGGTGGCCCGCGCCGCCCGCGAGCGCGGCGAGGACCCGGAGGCCGCCGTCGCCGAGGTGACCGAGGCCGCCGAGGCCGAGGTCGCCGCCGCCGTCGTCGAGGCCGAGCGTGCCGCGAAGGCCGAGGAGCGCCGCGAGGAGCAGCGTTCGACCTACCGCGACGAGCGGGGCAACTTCGAGCGCCGTGACCGTGGCGACCGTGGCGGCTTCAACCGTGACGACCGCGGTGACCGTGGCGGCTTCCGCGGTGGCGACCGTGGCGGCTTCCGTCGCGACGACCGTCCGTCCGGTGGTTTCCGCCGTGACGACCGTCCCTCGGGTGGCTTCAACCGCGATGACCGTGGTGGCGACCGTGGCGGCTTCCGCCGTGACGACCGTCCGTCCGGTGGTTTCCGCCGTGACGACCGTCCCTCGGGTGGCTTCAACCGCGATGACCGTGGTGGCGACCGTGGCGGCTTCCGCCGTGACGACCGTCCGTCCGGTGGTTTCCGCCGTGACGACCGTCCCTCGGGCGGCTTCAACCGCGATGACCGTGGTGGCGACCGTGGCGGCTTCCGCCGTGACGACCGCCCCTCCGGTGGTTTCCGTCGCGACGACCGTCCCTCGGGCGGCTTCAACCGTGACGACCGTCCGTCGGGCGGCTTCAACCGTGACGACCGCGGTGGCCGTTCCTTCGAGCGCCGCGACGACCGCCCCACCGGCGGCCACCGTGGCAGCGACCGTCCGTTCAACCGCGACCGTCGTGACGACCGCCCCGCCGGCGGCTTCCGCTCGGGCGGCGACCGCCCGTACGGCCGTCGTGACGACCACCGCGGCAGCACCGGCTCGACCGGCGGCTCCTTCGGCCGTCGCGACGACAAGCCGCGCTGGAAGCGCAACGGCTGAGGTCGGCTGACCTGACAGAGCAGGGCCCGTACGAGCACTCCGGTGCTTGTACGGGCCCTGTCTCGTACCGGATTTCGACGGGATACGCTCAGGCGGTCGAGGTGGGTGAGGAGCGCCGGCCAGGGGGCCCGGCGAAGGCTCCTCCCCGCATCCCGCACAGCAGGTTTCCCCGGGGAGGGACCTTTCTTTGACCCGTCACCCAAGCGCGCGGCGACCCCGCGCGCGTACAGCCGTCCTCGCCGCCGCGCTGCTCGCCTCGGGGGTCGGCCTCGCGCCGACCGCGACGGCCGCGCCGGTCGTGGGCATCGACCAGCTGGACATCACGCCGAACTGGCGGACCGTGCCCCGGCAGGAGACCGTCCTCGCGGTGGGGCCCACGGGCTACGCGCACCGCACGGAGGACTCCGACGAGCACAGCGGCGAAGAGCCGCAGTGGACCGACTTCGCGAGCGGCGCCACCGTGCCGCTGGGGTACGGCAGCGGCAACGACTCCTTCGCGGAGCGGGGGACCGGCGGCCCGTACGTCTACCTCCAGCACGGCATCGGCACGCACTACCTCCGTGACGTGCGGACCGGCGAGGAACAGAGCCTGACCATCCCGGAGGACACGGGCTACCGGGGGATCCTCGGCGAGACCCTGCTCTTCCAGCAGTACGAGCCCGGCTCGCAACTCGCCACCACCACCGGGTACTTCCTCCGGCGCGTCGGCGACCCGGACGGGACCACGACCCCCGTCACCGGCTGGCCCGAGGGGGCCGACCTCCACACGGCGCGGCTCGTGGCCGGCGACGCCGCCACGGCGGTGATCCGCTTCAAGAGCTCCGCCTCGGCCCCCACGTACACCGACCTCGGCGTCGTCGACCTGCCGACCGGGAAGATGCGGGTGATCTCCTCGCCCACCCCGTCGGGCGACGTGCTCACCGGGCCGGTCGCGGTGACCCCGGAGCGGATCGCCTGGGTCGACACCGCCCGCACCGTCCACATCCGGCAGCTGGCCGCCCTGGACGGGCCCGAGACGGCCTATCCGCTGCCCGAGGGGCTCTCGGCCCAGCGCATCGGGCTCGTCGGCGACTGGGTCCTCGCGGTCGCCGACGAGCCGGACGCGGACGCGACGCTCCGCCGCCGCCTCGTCGCGCTCTCCCCGACGGGCGAGCAGAACCCGCTCCTGGCGGGGGCCGAGGCGGCGCTCACCCAGATGGGTGATGGTTCCGGCGTGGCGGTGGTCGGCGGCAGCTCCGCCACCGACTGGTCCCTGCTCAAGGCCGTCCCGGGCAAGAGCGGCGGCGTGCCGGTCCTGGAGAAGCTGCGCCGGCTCGAACCGCTCCCGGCGAAGATCGACGCGCTCGCGCTGGGCGCCGGCCGGCTCACCACCCTGGAGTACGACGGCCCGAAGGGGCCCGGCTTCTACGGCCGGACGCTGCCCGTCGGACCGGTCCACACCGGGCAGTCCGCACCGGTGTGGCAGGGCGTCGAGGCGAACGCCGAGTGGAACGGCTCGCCGCTCCTCGACACCGGCGACGGCCGCACGGTCTCCTACCCCCGGATCCCGTACACCCAGCGGGCGGTCATCGCCCGAAGCACCACGGGGAAGACGACCCGCGTCCCCGTCGACGGCGACAGCGACGGCTGGATCGGCGACACCTTCGGCCGCTGGGCGGTCGTCCAGAGCGGGCAGCCGATGTTCCCCGGCGAACTCGCCGCCGACGCCGAGACGATCGTCGTGGACCTGGACGCGTCGAAGATCGTGTCGCGGCAGGAGCAGGCCGCCGCCGCCCTCTGGGGCGACACGCTGTTCACGAGCACGGACACGGACGGCGAGGTCGCCCGCAAGGACCTGGCCACCGGCAAGGTCCTCGGCAAGCTCGCGACCGGCTCCGACTGCCCGCTGACGGAGCTCCAGACCGCGGGCGGGCGCTGGCTCTACTGGGCCTGCGCGCGGTACGCCAAGCAGGGCGTCGTCGACCTGAAGAGCGGCGCCAAGACCGCGCTGCCCCGCTCGTACGGGGAGGGCGGTCTCCTCGGCGACGGCTACTACGTCGACCAGAACAACGCGAACCTCCGGATCACCGACTTCCACACGGGCACGCCGGCGACCCGCACGCTCGTCGACTCGACGCCCGTGTACGGCGCCCGCCGGGTGGCCTGGACCGTCGACCGGTTCGGCGGGGCCGTCGCGTACAAGGACGCCGACAACCGCGTCCACGCGGTGTGGACGGGCGTGCCCGCCTCCGGCCTCACCGCCGCCTCGGCGAGGGTGCCGGCGAGCATGCGGTCGAAGGACGGCTGGAAGGCGTCCTGGTCGCTGTCCAAGCCCGCGTCGATCTGGCAGCTGACGCTGCGGGACGTCTACTCCGGGGCCGTGATCCGCAGCTACGGCGGCGGCGAGACCCGGGGCCGCGTCGACGTCTCCTGGGACGGCCGCGACACGGCGGGGAAGCCCGTCGTGAACGGCCGGTACAGCTGGCACCTGGCGGCGAGCACGGCGGACGGCCAGGGCAGCGACCTGTCCCTCACCGGCACGGTCTCGGTCACCGGCGGCCGCCCGGCGTGGCGGGACCTCGCCGGGAACGACACGCAGGGCGACCTCCTCGTCATGGACACCGCGGGCCTGGTGTCCATGTACAAGGGCAACGGCTACGGCGGCTTCTCGGCCCGGATCGCCGGGACCGGCACCAAGTTCGCGACCTCGTCCGTCCTGGTGCCCTTCGGCGACGTGAACGCCGACGGCTGCGCGGACGTGCTCGTCCGGGTCGGCGACCAGCTGCGGGCCTACCGGCCGGGCTGCGACAAGGTGGTCTCGGCCTCCTCGCCGTACACCCTCGTCGGCTCGGGCTGGGGGCAGTACGACGTCCTCACGTCCCCCGGTGACGTGAACGGCGACGGGTACGCCGACCTGGTCGTTCGTCAGGCGTCGACCGGTGACGTGTACTTCTACGGCGGCACCGCCGACCACCGGCTCAAGGCCCGGGTCCGGATCGGTACCAACTGGAAGCTGTACAAGAAGATCGTCGGTGCCGGCGACCTCAACGGCGACGGCCGCGGCGACCTCCTCGGCATGGACGCCTCCGGTGTCCTGTGGCGCTACTACGGCACCGCGACCGGCGGCGTCACCGCGCGCGTGAAGGTCGGCGGCGGCTGGGGCGTGTACTCCTCCCTCGTCGGCGTCGGCGACATCACCGGCGACGGCTGCGCCGACCTCGCCGCCCGCGACACCACCGGCAAGCTCTTCTCCTACGACAGCACCTGCCGCGGCGCCTACGGCTCCCGCCGCCTCGTCGGCTCCGGCTGGAACACCTTCAAGTCCCTGTTCTGACCCTCCGCCCCACCGCGGGCCCGCCCGACACCGGCCGGGCCCGCGGCGCGGCCGGTGTCGGATACTCGATCGGTTCACGAGCCCTCTCGGGCTATGCTGCTCGGGCGTGCTTGTTCCACGGGCCGTTAGCTCAATTGGCAGAGCAGTGGACTTTTAATCCATTGGTTGTGGGTTCGAGTCCCACACGGCCTACCGGGAGCGGGCGAGGGAAACCCCCTCTGACCTGCTAAGGAGCGCCCCGACCGGTTTCTTCCGGTCGGGGCGCTCCGTCGTTCGGGGGCGTCTCGGGTCAGCCGAAGTAGAGGCGGCCCTGGCCGTCGTTGCCGAGGAAGTTGGTCCAGCCCTGGCTGACGACGGTGCCGCCGTCGAAGTAGGCGCCGTTGTTGTGGTTGGTGCGGATGGCGACGTTGCCGTCGGTGGAGTGGACGATCATGTCGGCTGCGCCGTCGTTGTTGGTGTCGGCGAAGTAGAGGCGGCCCTTGCCGGTGCCGCCGAGGTAGTTGGTCCAGCCCTGGCTGACGACGGTGCCGCCGTCGAAGTAGGCGCCGTTGTTGTGGTTGAGGCGGATGGCGACGTCGCCGTTGGTGGAGTGGACGATCATGTCGGCGGCGCCGTCGTTGTTGGTGTCGGCGAAGTAGAGGCGGCCCTGGCCGTCGTTGCCGAGGTAGTTGGTCCAGCCCTGGGAGACGACGGTGCCGCCGTCGAAGTAGGCGCCGTTGTTGTGGTTGAGGCGGACGGAGACGTTGCCGTCGGGGGACTGGACGATCATGTCGGCGGCTCCGTCGGCGTTGGTGTCGGCGAAGTCGAGGCGGCCCTTGCCGGTGCCGCCGAGGAAGTTGGCCCAGCCCTGGGAGACGACGGTGCCGCCGTCGAAGCCCTTGCCGGCGCCGAGGTTGTGGCGGATGGAGACGTCGCCGTTGGTCTCGTGGACGATGAGGTCGCTCAGGCCGTCGGCGTCGGTGTCGGCGGTGTAGAGGCGGCCCTGGCCGGTGCCGCCGAGGAAGTTGGCCCAGCCCTTGCTGAGGACGGTGCCGCCGTCGAAGTAGCCGCCGGAGTTGACGTTGTTGCGGACGGCGAGGTCGCCGGTGGTGGTCAGGACGGCCATGTCGGCGTTCCCGTCACCGTTGAGGGAGGGCTTGCTCTTGGTGGTGGCGGAGTCGAGCGCGACGTCGAGGTAGTCGCGGTCGATGTTGATCGTCACCCCGCCCCAGGTCTCGGTCACGTTCCCCGAGTACTGGTGCACCCTCTGGTGGTCGGCCCACAGGTTGGCGGGAAGGACCGTGTCGTCGGTGTTCGCGACGCCGTTCCAGTTGGCGTTGAAGATCACGTCCGGGCGGGAGTAGCTGCTGCTCGTCCCGGCCAGGTCGGCCACGCCGGAGGTGGAGCTGCTGTAGACGCCGGACTTGTAGCCCAGCTCGTGCAGCCGGTTGGTCCAGGCGGCCAGGAAGGCGAGGACGTCGGCGCTGCGGGTGGAGGAGTAGCTCTCCATGTCGTAGTAGACGAGGCTGCCCGTGCCGAAGCCGAGCGCCGAGACGTCGTTCACGGCGTCGTCCGCGGCCGCGGCTCCCTGGGAGGCGGGCGAGGTGATGCCGGAGGCCTGGACGCCGACGTAGAGCGGAAGGAACTTCCAGCCCGCGCTCGCCTGCTGGGAGACCCAGGAGGCGGTGAGGTTCGGCTGGGCGCAGCCGCGTTCGGAGCCGCCCACGTAGATGCCGATGGCGCCGTACGGGGAGGAGTTCTTCCACGCCGTCATGGTGGAGGAGCTGGGCGCGGCGCAGGCGTCGAAGCCCTTGCCCGTGTAGTGGGTGGCGGACGCCGGGACCGTCGCGGCCGCGGTCAGCGTCTGCGTCTGCGCGGTCATGGTGGCCGGGCGGGGCTGGGTGGGCAGGCCCGCGTCGGCGAGGATGCCGTTCACCAGGGTGGGGTCGGTGTCATAGGTCGCGGTGACGGTGAGGGTGTCCGCCGCGACGCGCACCTCGCGGTCCAGGGGGGCCCGCTCGGTCCCCTGCCGGTCCGCGCTCGTGCGGGCGGGCTGGGCGAGCAGCGCGTCGGTCTTGCCGGTGATCCCGGAGGGGCAGTTCTGCTCGGTGCCGGGGGTTCCGAGGTAGAGCACGTGGCGGTCGAAGCGTACGCAGGCGGTGGGGTCGGCCTTCAGGTCGACGACGCTCCAGTCGGAGGGGACGCGGAAGGTGTGGCCCTGGTAGGTGACGGCGCGGGACGTCGGCGTTCCGGTGCCGGCCGCGGAAGCCTGGGGGGCCGCGGCGAGGGTGAGGGCGCTGAGGGTGGTGAGGGCGGCCAGGAGGCCGGTGCGGAAGCCCCGCGAGGACATGGCTGATCCTTTGGTCGAGTGGGTGACGGTCAGGGGCGGTTCCCTGCCGCACCGGCGACGACGCGGGGGTCGTCGCCGGTGCGGCAGGTGGCGGGTCAGCCGAAGTAGAGGCGGCCCTGGCCGTCGTTGCCGAGGAAGTTGGTCCAGCCCTGGGAGACGACGGTGCCGCCGTCGAAGTAGGCGCCGTTGTTGTGGTTGGTGCGGATGGCGACGTTGCCGTCGGTGGAGTGGACGATCATGTCGGCTGCGCCGTCGTTGTTGGTGTCGGCGAAGTAGAGGCGGCCCTTGCCGGTGCCGCCGAGGAAGTTGGTCCAGCCCTGGGAGACGACGGTGCCGCCGTCGAAGTAGGCGCCGTTGTTGTGGTTGAGGCGGATGGCGACGTCGCCGTTGGTGGAGTGGACGATCATGTCGGCTGCGCCGTCGTTGTTGGTGTCGGCGAAGTAGAGGCGGCCCTGGCCGTCGTTGCCGAGGTAGTTGCTCCAGCCCTGGGAGACGACGGTGCCGCCGTCGAAGTAGGCGCCGTTGTTGTGGTTGAGGCGGACGGAGACGTTGCCGTCGGGGGACTGGACGATCATGTCGGCGGCGCCGTCGGCGTTGGTGTCGGCGAAGTCGAGGCGGCCCTTGCCGGTGCCGCCGAGGAAGTTGGCCCAGCCCTGGGAGACGACGGTGCCGCCGTCGAAGCCCTTGCCGGCGCCGAGGTTGTGGCGGATGGAGACGTCGCCGTTGGTCTCGTGGACGATGAGGTCGCTCAGGCCGTCGGCGTCGGTGTCGGCGGTGTAGAGGCGGCCCTGGCCGGTGCCGCCGAGGAAGTTGGCCCAGCCCTTGCTGAGGACGGTGCCGCCGTCGAAGTAGCCGCCGGAGTTGACGTTGTTGCGGACGGCGAGGTCGCCGGTGGTGGTCAGGACGGCCATGTCGGCGTTCCCGTCACCGTTGAGGGAGGGCTTGTTGACGCGCTTGTCGATGATGTTCTTGTAGCGGTACGGCTTGAAGCCGTTCGAGGAGAGGTAGCTCGTCGTGTAGTAGCTGCTGTCCTCCCGGGCCGTGGTGCCGGGCCGGGCCTCCTCCTGGATGATCGCCGTCGTGTGTGCGGAGTCCTTCCAGCCCTTGAACAGCACGACGTGGGCGTCGATGTTGTCGAGCATGTCGCCCGGCTTCAGGTCCTCGTAACCGGCGAGCTGGTCGGCGTAGTTGGGGAGGGTCCAGGTCGTCGCGCCGTAGTTGTTGGAGGCGCTCGACGGCAGCCCCCACGCCATCGATATGAACCCGGAGCAGTCCTGCCGGTAGGTGCCGTTGGCGTCCGTGTGGTACGCCGTCTGGCTGTACGGCACCGCCTGGTCGATCCAGCTCTGGGCGCGGCGCATCACCTCGTCGCGGGTGATCGGGTCACCGGGCTGCCAGTCCGCCGCGAGCGTGGCGGACGTCGCCGAGAGGGTCGTCGCCGAGGTGTCCGTGGCGCCGGCCGTCCTGGTGCCGGTCGTGTCCGGGGAGGTCTTCGGGGCCGGGAGCCCGGCGGCCTTGGCGCCGGCCAGGAGCTGCTCGGCGGTGGCGGTGGTCGGGTTGGCGACGGTCGGGGTGAACGCCGTGCTCTTCCCTGTGGGGGCGGCCGCCCGCTTCCCTGGCGAGGTGCTCGTGGTCGTCTTGTGCGGCGCTGCGAACGCGGCCGTGTCGACGGTCAGGGAGAGGCCCGCGGCGGTCAGGGTCGCGAGGGCGAGCGCCAGGCCACGAGAGGTGATGCGGTGCGTGTTCATGACAAGTCTCCTTGAAGGGGGGTGGGGTGGGCGAAAGGCAAGGGGTGAGCACGGAAGGGAGGGGAGCGTGCGGGGAGAGGTGCCGTCAGCTCATGCGGGCGCGCGGGACCACGTGCCAGTCGGCGAAGTCCGGCTCCGCGCGCAGCGCGCGGTCGACCAGCGCTTCCATGGCCGTCGGCACGGCCGTGTCGGTGAGCGGGTGGCGGGTGTGCAGTCCGGCGATGACGTGGCCGGGGCCGCAGCTCACGCTGACGTGCTCCAAGAGGTCCTCAGGGTGTGCCGCTTCGTGCAGCAGGGTGGCGATGCGCCTCGGGGGGAGCCACTCCCGGGGCTCGGCGGGCGAGGTGAGGACGACGAGCGTCAGGTGCATCTCGGCTGACCTGGTGGGGGGTTCGGTCGGGGGGGGCGGTTCGAGGGTTCAGTCCCAGATGAGGCCGTCCTCGGGGGACGTACCGGTGCCGGCGTCGGTGCCGGTTCCGGTGCCGGTTCCGGCGTCGGTTCCGGCGTCGGAGAGGACGCCGATCTGCTGGGGAGCGGTGTCGGACGTGGCCCGTACGGGAGAGTCGACCGCGGCCGTACCGCCCACCGAGGCCGTCCCCAGCGAGAACAGGCATGCCGTCAGCAGGAGGCAGGCGGCCAGGTGCTTCGGCGCGGCGGTGACGGAAGCGGTTCCCCCGGACTGGGACATGACAGACTCCTCGATAACGTGCCACCGATGAGGGGCGTTGGGCGGTGAGTTCGTCCGGGGGGCGTCGTCCCCGGGCAACATCAACGATGCCGGGCGCGGGAGCGGGGGAGAAGCCTTTCAGGGGTGGCGGAAGCGTCCAGGACGCTTTGGGCCATCAGCCGCCGACCCCCCCTTCGCGATCATGGGAACCGGCCGTCCCGCTCCGGAGGCGGCTTCTGCGAAACCCCTTGTGACCTCGGGTTCACGCGCGCATCCTCTAAAACATGCGCACCGAAACTTCACAGGGAGTCCAGGGAGAAAGCGCCGGGGGGGAACGTGAACTCTTCACCCTGCTGGGGCTGGAGAGCAGGCACGAGGCGGTGTACCGAGCGATGCGCGCGCAGCCGGAATGGGGGGTCGCGCAGCTCGCCGAGCATCTGGGGACGCCCGCCGAGGCGATCCGCGCCGCACTCGACGCCCTCTTCGAGCTACGCCTGCTGAGGGAGTCGTTCGAGCGTCCCGGCATGCTGCGCGCGGTCTCTCCGCAGGCCGGCCTCCAGGCCCTGCTCGACCGGCAGCGGGACGATCTGCTCGAACAGCAGAAGCGGATCATCGAGCAGCAGTCGGCCCTCGGTCACCTCGTCGGCCGGCTCTCCTCGTCCGAGGAGGAGTCCGCGCCGGACGCGGAACAGCTCATCGGCCTCGACGCCGTGCAGGAGCGGCTGGAGCGCCTCGCGGAGGAGACGAGGCAGCAGATCCTGACCTTCATGCCCGGCGGGGCGCAGTCCGAGGCGGCGCTGGCCGCCGCCCGGCGCAACGACGCACGTCTCCTGGCGCGCGGCATCCGCGTCCGGACCATCGGGCTCGACTCCGTACGGGAGGACGGTCCGACGCTCGCGTACGCCCGCTGGCTCAGCGGCCACGGGGCCGAGTACCGGACGGCCGCCTCCCTGCCGCCCCGCATGATCCTGGTGGACGACCACGCCGCCCTGGTCCCCCTCGACCCGAAGTCCAGCCGGCGGGGCGCCGTCTACGTCACCCGGCCCGGGGTGGTGGCGGCGCTGCACGCGCTCTTCGACCAGGTGTGGCAGCTGTCGACCCCCTTGGGCGCCGACAGCCGGCCCGAGGCGGACGGGCTCTCCGAGACCGAGGGCGAGCTGCTCAGGCTGGCGGGCGAGGGCCTCACCGACGAGGCGGTGGCGGCACGCATGCACATCTCGCCGCGCACGGCTCGCAGGACGATGGCCGGGCTCATGGAACGGCTCGGTGCGCGGAGCCGCTTCGAGGCCGGCCTCAAGGCCGCCCAGCGCGGGTGGCTGTGACGTCCGCTCCGGGCGGACCGCGGCGGCGCTGACCCCGGTGCCGCTTCCGGCCCCCTTCCGGTACGACCCCGCGCTTTCCTGAGAACCTTCCGTGGATTCCCGATGTCTTGTTCCCCGGGGGCTCCGTGAAGGGCTCCGTGAAGGGCCCCGTCGAGGCTCCGTCCTCCGAACGGGTCCGCCCCGGGGGCGGCGGCGGGGAACGTGGGGAAGCGTGGACGCGGAGTGCGGAGGTGGGGTCGGTGGCGGCGAGAGGTTCCGGTGGTCCGGCGGGGGAGGCCAGGGAGCTGGCCCGGTGGGCGCTGCTCGCCATGGGAGGCGCGGCGGTGGCCCTGCTGGCCACGCTCGGCAGCGGTCTGGTGATCCTGCTGAGCGGGGTCCTGGGGCTCGCGGCGACGGCCGTGGGCGTCTGGTGGTTCCTCGCGCACCGCGGGCCGCTGAGGGTGTCCGGGGCGCTGCTCGCGGTGGCCGCGCCGTTCACGACCCTCGTCCTGTACGTCGCCTGGGGCGTCTGGGTGAACGCCTTCGTGGCGCTGGGCCTGTGGGGCGTGGCGCTGTCCTGTGCGCGGGCCGCCCTGCGCCGCCCGGAGGACGACCGGAAGGCCCTGATGCGGGGCGAGCCGGCCGTACCGCCCCGCCGGCCCGTCCTGATCATGAACCCGAAGTCCGGCGGCGGGAAGGTCGCGCGGTTCGGGCTCGTCGCGCGGGCGGAGGCGCTCGGCGCCCGGGTGATCCTGCTCGACCCGTCGGCCCCGGCCGATGTCGCCGGGCTCGCGCGGAAGGCCGTGGCCGAGGGCGCCGATCTGCTCGGCGTGGCCGGCGGCGACGGCACGCAGGCCCTGGTGGCCGAGGTCGCCGCCGCGCACGACCTGCCGTTCCTGGTGATCTCGGCCGGCACCCGCAACCACTTCGCCCTGGACCTGGGCCTCGACCGCACCGACCCGTCCCGCTGCCTCGACGCGCTCCGCGACGGCGAGGAGCTCCGGGTCGACCTCGGCGACGTCGCCGGGCGCCCCTTCGTCAACACCGTCTCCTTCGGGGTGTACGCGGACGTCGTCCAGCGCCCCGAGTACCGCGACGACAAGGCCGGCACCGCGCTCGACGTCCTGCCCGACCTCCTCCAGGGCGGTCTGGGCGACCGTCTCGACGCGATCGCCGACGCGACCCCGCTCACCGGGCAGCAGGCGCTCCTGGTCAGCAACAACCCGTACGCGGCGCCCGATCCGCTCGGTGCGGTCGCCGCCCGCCGGACCCGTCTCGACGGGGGCGAGCTCGGGGTCATCGGCATCCGCGTGGACGGCGCCGCCCAGGCCGCCGAGCTGGCCGTCCTGGGGAACCGGGCGACCGGTCTGAACGTGCTGACGGCCCACAGGGTGGAGGTCGGGGGCGCCCCCGGCACCGCCATCTCCGTCGCGGTGGACGGCGAGGCGCTGACCCTGCCGACGCCCGTCGTCTGCACCCTGCGCCCGCGCGCCCTGCGGGTCCTCGTGCCCCGCGCCCGCCCGGGCTCGCCGCTGCCCCCGCCGCCCCTGGACTGGAGGCGGCTGACCCGACTGGCCTTCCCCGAGGAGCCGGTGCCGCCCGGTCCGTGGGACCCCCGCGCCTCGTGAACCTCCGTGACCCCCGTACCCCCTGAACCTGCTAGGAGCGGCGCATGACGACCGACACGACGACCGACACGACGACCGGGACCCTCCGGGCGATCCTGCACGACATCCGGGCCGTCGACGGCGCCGTGTACGCGGCCGTGGCGGCCACGCCCACGCCCACGCTCGACACGGCGTTCCGCCGGCTGTCCACGGCGGCGAACCATTCCAAGATCTCGTTCGGCATCGCGGCCGCGCTCGCGCTCGTGCCGGGCCGGCCGCGGCGGGCCGCGCTCGCCGGGGCCGGGGCGATCGCGGTGGCCTCCGCCTCGGCGAACCTCCTGGGCAAGCACCTGGTCCACCGGCCGAGGCCGGACCGGGAGGCGGCCCGGGTGGTGACGGGCCGTCACGTCCGCATGCCGGCCTCGGCCTCGTTCCCCTCCGGGCACACCGCCTCGGCGTTCGCCTTCGCCAGCGCCGTCGGTTCCGTCTTCCCCCCCGCCGCGCTGCCGCTCTGGGCCCTGGCCTGGACCGTGGGCTACTCCCGGGTCCACACCGGCGTGCACTACCCGGGCGACGTCACCGCGGGCGCCCTCCTCGGCGTCGCCAGCGCGGGCGTCTCCCTGGGGGCCGTGAGCTGGTGGGCCGCCAGGGAGGAGTGACCTTCCGCCGAACCCGATCGGCGCGGCCGCGCCGCCCGGGTTCGGTACGCCGCCCGGGTTCGGTGCTCCGTCCGGGCTCAGTACTCCGCGAGGGCCAGGTCCTCCTCCGTGAGGCCGAGCGTGGCCATCCGCTCCGGGTCCGCCAGGATGTGGAGCTCGACGATGCGGTCCTCGACGATCGTGAAGGTCATGATCGAGCCCGGGCGGCCCTTGACGACCGACACGACCGCGGGCTGGCCGTTGGCCACGACCCGCAGCGCGCCCGTGCGGAACTTCGCGTACGTGAGGGCCTGCGCGATGACGGCCTCGGCGCCCCGGACGACCTTGGAGACGGCCGCGAGGGTCCGGCCGCCGTCGGCGCGCAGCACCACGTCCGGGTCGAGGACGGCGAGCAGCCCCTCGAAGTCGCCGCCGTGCGCGGCGGCGAGGAAGGCGTCGGCGATCTCCCGCTGGCGCCGCGCGTCCGGGCCGGGGGCCGGGGTGGCGTCCTGCACGCGGCGGCGGGCGCGGCTGGCGAGCTGGCGGGTGGCGGCGGGGGTGCGGTCCACGATCTTCGCGATCTCGTCGAAGGAGACGGCGAACATGTCGTGCAGCACGAACGCGAGCCGCTCCGCCGGGCCCAGGGTGTCCAGGACGACGAGGAGCGCGAGCCCGACGGACTCGGTGAGCTCGGCGGCCTGCTCGGGGTCGGCGGTGCCGGCGACGCGGACCACCGGGTCGGGGACGTAGTACTCCAGCGGGTCCTCGCGGCGCGAGCCGCGCGAGCGCAGCATGTCGAGGCAGACGCGGCCGACGACCGTGGTCAGCCAGCCGCTGAGGTTCTCCACGCCGCTGACGTCGCTGCGGCTGAGCTTGAACCAGGCCTCCTGGACGGCGTCCTCGGCCTCGCTGAGCGAGCCCAGCATCCGGTAGGCCACCGCCCGCAGATGGCCGCGGTCGGCGTCGAAGCGCCGGGCCAGGGATTCCTTGTCGAGGGTCTGGTTCTGGGTCTCGTGGTCCACTCGTCGATCTCCCCGTTCGCGTCCCGCCATGCCGTGTGCCGTCATGACGGATCAAGTCCCGTAGATGTGACAGCGGAGCGAGCCGGACGGCCCGGTGCCGGTCCCGGTGCGTGAGATCCCCGCCGTCTCGTGGCGAACGCCCGGGTTTCCCCGGCCGAAGCCCCCGACCACCGTGAATCCTCACTTCAGCACGGTGATCTTCGTCCGTAGATTGATCACCATGACGACGACAACGACGCAGGTCAACCCCGTGCTCCGCACCCCGCCGGCCTCCCCCGCGGCCGCGGCCGCCTACTTCTCGGCCAGCCTCGCCTTCCACGCCGACGTCTCCGACGTGGCCTCCGCGCTCGCCACCGCGACCGCCGAGGGCGCCGACCCGGGCTTCGTGGTGCTCGACTCCCGGTCCACCGCCTCCTGGGACCAGGGCCACGTCCCCGGCGCGGTCCACCTGCCGACCGCCCTCATCCCCGAGCAGGCCGAGCGGCTCCTCGACAAGGCCGTCCCCGTCGTCACCTACTGCTGGGGCCCCGGCTGCAACGGCGCCACGCGCGCCGCGCTCGCCCTCGCCGAGCGGGGCTTCCAGGTGAAGGAGATGCTCGGCGGCTTCGAGTACTGGGTGCGCGAGGGCTTCGCGTACGAGACGTGGGAGGGGCCCGCGGAGAAGGCCGCCGACCCGCTGACGGCGCCGGTCGACTCCGACGACTGCGGCTGCTGACGCCGGGCCGGGGGAAACCGATTTCGTGATCGCCCCGGTCATGGCGTAGAGTCTGGTTCACCGACGCGGGGTGGAGCAGCTCGGTAGCTCGCTGGGCTCATAACCCAGAGGTCGCAGGTTCAAATCCTGTCCCCGCTACTCAGTAGCAACGAAGGCCCGGATCCATTCACTGGATCCGGGCCTTCGTCGTGTTCCCGAAAAGTGTTCCCGGATCCCCTTCGCTTGACCTTGACGCAACGTCAAGATCTAGCGTTCTCGGCATGGAGTGGTCGATCCAGGAGATCGCCAAGAAGGCCGGCACCACCAGCCGCACCCTCCGCCACTACGGGGAGCGCGGACTGCTGGAGCCGAGCCGGATCGGCGCGAACGGTTACCGGTACTACGACCAGGCGGCGCTCGTGCGGCTGCAGCGGATCCTGCTGCTGCGCGAGCTGGGGCTCTCGCTGCCCGCCATCGCCGAGGTCCTCGCGGGGCAGCGGGACACGTCCGCCGCCCTGCGCACCCACCTCGCCCTCCTGGAGCAGGAGCGCGAGCGCATCGGACGCCAGATCGCGTCGGTGCGGACCACTCTCCGCAAGACCGAGAAGGGAGAAGAGCTCATGGCCGAGGAAGTGTTCGACGGTTTCGACCACACGCGGTACGAGGAGGAGGTCACCGAGCGCTGGGGCCGCGACGCGTACGAGAAGAGCGACCGCTGGTGGCGCTCGCTCACCGACGCGCAGAAGAAGGCCTTCATGGACGAGCAGGCCGGCATCGCCCGCGACTTCGGGCGGGCCGCCCGGGAGGGCCTGGCCGCCGACGGCGACGAGGTGCAGGCGATCACGCGGCGCCAGGTCGCCTGGCTGTCGGCGACCACGACGCCGAGCAAGGAGTACCTGATCGGTCTCGGGCAGATGTACGTCGACGACCCGCGCTTCACCGCGAACTACGACAAGCACGGTGAGGGCACGGCGATCCTCGTCCGGGACGCGATGAAGGTCTACGCCGAGCGGAACCTTTAGTGATCAGCTGACGGAAGTAAACGGTGGCCAAAACCGTGCCCGCCTCTTTGCGGGCGCGCCGTGTCCCACCGTAGTCTCGCGCGTACCATGAGTGACACGTGTGCGAGCGATGTGAGCCGGCGGGCGCCCGCCGTGCTCGTCCTGCTCGCGCTCCTCACCCTCCTGGTGAGCGTCTGCCACGGCCCCCACGGGCACGCGCTGCCGGTCTCCGGCACCGCGACCTTCTCCGCCCCGGCGCTCCCGCACGGCTGCGACCGGTCCGGGGACGACTGGACCTTCGACGCCCACCTCCCCGCGCAGGCCGCGGCCTCCCAGCCCACGGCGCCCGACGCCGGCGGAGCCGCCGTCCTGCCGTACACGGCGGACCTCCGCACCGATCCCCGCGCGCGCTGCGTCCGCAGCCGGGCGGGCCCCGGCCCCCAGCCGGGAAGACTGCTGATCGCCCTCGGGGTGGACCGGAACTGAGCCGGGTCCCGCACTCACGTGACCAGGCTCCCTTTCGCGTACCCACACCGAGGAAGACCCCCATGACCGCACCACTGATGCTTCCCGTCGAGGGCCAGACCGTCGGCAACACCCCCGTCCTGTGGACGGAGGACGGCTACTGGGCCAAGCTCGAAGGCTTCAACTTCGGCGGGATCAAGGACCGCGCCGCCCTCTACATGGTCGAGCAGGCCCGCCGCCGCGGAGAGCTGCGGCCCGGCGCCCCGATCGTCGAGTCGACCTCCGGGACCCTCGGCCTCGGCCTCGCCCTCGCGGGCGTGCTCCACGGCCACCCCGTGCACGTCGTCACCGACCCCGGCCTCGAACCGATCGTCGAGCGGATGCTCACCGCCCACGGCGCCCGGGTCCACGTCGTCCCCGAGCCCAGCCCGCACGGCGGCTGGCAGCAGGCCCGGATGGACCGGGTCGCCGAACTGCTCACCACCCTCGACGGGGCCTGGTGGCCGAACCAGTACGGGAACCCCGACAACCCCGCCGCCTACACCGGGCTCGCCGCCGAACTCTCCGCGCAGCTCGACCGGATCGACGTCCTCGTCTGCGCCGTCGGCACCGGGGGCCACTCGGCCGGGATCTCCCGGGCCCTGCGCGCCACCAGCAGCCCCGCCCTGGAGCTGGTCGGCGTGGACTCCGTGAACTCCACCGTCTTCGGCCTGCCGGCCGGGGAACGGCTGATGCGCGGCCTCGGCTCCTCCATCCACCCGGGCAACGTGGACCACGGCGCCTTCGACGAGGTCCACTGGGTGGGTCCGGCGGAGGCCGTCCGGGCGGCCCGCCGCCTCGCCTCGCGCCACTTCGCGACCGGCGGCTGGAGCGTCGGCGCGGTCGCCCTCGTCGCCGGCTGGCTGGCCCGCACCCGGCCGCGCGGCACCCGGATCGCGGCCGTCTTCCCGGACGGGCCGCAGCGGTACTTCGACACCGTCTTCAACGACGAGTTCTGCGCGGCGCACGGGCTGCTCGACGGACCCGTCCGGGAGGACCCCGCCGCGTACGTCTCCGACGACACGGTCAGCGGCTGGACGCGCCGGGTCCTGGAGCGGGCCGAGTGACCACGGCGACCGCGCCCGCCAAGGGCGGGGGCGGCATCTGGAAGCAGAGCCGCTCCTTCGATCCGGCCGTACGGCTGCTGTTCCTCAACCAGCTCACCATCAACCTCGGCTTCTACATGCTCATGCCGTACCTGGCCGCGTACCTCGCGGACGGGCTCGGCATGGCGGCCTGGGCCGTCGGGCTCGTCCTCGGCGCCCGGAACCTCTCCCAGCAGGGCATGTTCCTCGTCGGCGGGGCGCTCGCCGACCGGTTCGGCTTCAAGCCGCTCATCGTGGCCGGATGCGCGCTGCGGACCGTCGGCTTCGGGGCGCTCGCCTTCGCGCAGTCGCTGCCGACGCTGATCGCCGCCTCGCTCGCGACCGGCCTCGCGGGGGCGCTCTTCAACCCCGCCGTGCGGGCCTGCCTCGCGGCGGAGGCGGGGGAGGAGCGCCGGGTGGAGGCCTTCGCGCTGTTCAACACGTACTACCAGGCGGGCATCCTGCTCGGGCCGCTCGTCGGGGTGGCCCTGACGGGGGTGTCGTTCCGGCTGACGTGCGTGGTCGCGGCGGTGCTGTTCGCCGGCCTGACCCTCGTCCAGCTCCGGCATCTGCCCGTACAGGTCTCCGAGGCGCCGCGGGAGCAGCGGGGCCAGTTCCGCACGGTGCTCTCCCACCGCACCTTCTGGCTCTTCTCGCTCGCCATGACCGGCTCGTACGTGCTGTCCTTCCAGGTCTATCTGGCGCTGCCGCTCGCGGCCGGCGGGACGGGACGGACGACCGCGCTGTTCGCCGTCTCGGCGCTCGTCGCGCTCGCCGGACAGCTGCGGATCACGGCCTGGTGCCGGCGCCGCCTCAGCCGGGAGCGGTGTCTCGTCCTCGGGCTCGCCCTGATGGGCGGGGCCTTCCTGGTCCCCGCCGCCCTGGGGCGCGGCCTGGCGGCGCTGCTGCTGTGCGCGGCGGTCCTGGCCGTGGCGAACGCGGTGCTCTACCCGTACGAGATGGACACCGTCGTCGCCCTGTCCCGGGGGCGTTGGGTGGCCACCCACTACGGGCTCTACAACACCGTGTGCGGGGTCGGCATCACCCTCGGGAACCTGGGGACGGGCGCGCTCCTCGACGTCACCGGCTGGTCGGCGGCGCCCTGGCTCGTGCTGTGCGCGGTGGGCCTGGTGTGCGCGGCGGCGATGGCGCTGCTCGCCCGGGGCGGCCGGCTGGCGGAGGGGGTGACCGGGGGCTGACCCCGTACGGGGCCGGCCGACCCCGTACGCCAGTCGGCCCCGTGGGAGTCGCCGCCCCGGGCGGCGGCGGCCACCCTGGGAGGGCGCGGTGCGGACCGCGGCCGGGCGGACCGGGCAGGGAGGGCACAGGTGGGGCCAGGAGCGGCGGGCGGCGGGCGGCGGGGCGGGGAACGCCCCGAGTACGGCGGCGCCCGCCGCTTCATCCGCGCCCTCCCCCCGCTGATCATCGCGGGCGGTGTCGTCTTCGACGTGGCGACCCCGCCCGCGTACACGGCGGCGCCGCTCTTCTCCGCCGCCCCGCTGGTCGCGGCGCCCTTCTCCTCCCTGCTCACGACCCTGCTCACCGGGATCGCCGCCGTCCTCGCCTCGATCGGGCTGCACTCCTACAACGGCACCGTCGACGAGATCGCGTCCCTCACCGAGACCCTGACCGTCCTCACGGTCTCCGCGCTCGCCCTCCTCATCAACCAGGTCGTGCGCCGCAGCGGCGAGCGGCTCGCCTCGGCGCGGGTCATCGCGGAGGCCGCGCAGAAGGCGGTGCTGCCGACGCCGGCCGAGCGGATCGGCGGGCTGCAGTGCGCGGCGCGGTACGAGGCGGCGCAGGCCGACGCGTTCATCGGCGGCGACCTGTTCGCCGTCCAGGACACCCCGCACGGGGTGCGGCTCGTGGTCGGGGACGTCCGGGGCAAGGGGATGGAGGCGGTCGAGGCCGTCGCCGTCGTCACCGGCGCCTTCCGGGAGGCGGCCGAGACGGAACGGAGCCTGGAGGGCGTGGCACGGCGCCTGGAGCGGGCGCTGGCCCGGGAGGGCACCCGCCGGGACGACCTCGACTCCTTCGAGGGGTTCACCACCGCCGTCCTGGCCGAGATCCCGCGCGGCGACGGCGGCGGGACCTTCGACGGCTTCGTACGGGTCGTCAACCGCGGGCACCCGCCGCCGCTGATGCTGTACGGGGACGGGCGCCTGGACCTGCTGGAGCCGGGCCAGGCGGCGCTGCCGCTCGGGATGGGCGAACTGGCGGAGTGGCCGGACCGGGTCGAGGCGTGGCCGCTCCCGCCGGGCGCGACGCTGCTCTTCTACACGGACGGCCTCTCGGAGGCGCGGGACGCGCGGGGCGTCTTCTACGATCCGGCGGCGCGCCTCGCCGGGCGGATCTTCCCGGGGCCCGAGGAGCTGCTCGACGCGCTCGTGGACGACGTACGGCTCCACACGGGCGGCGGGTCGACGGACGACATGGCGCTGCTCGCCGTGAGCCGCCCGGCGACGGGGCAGCCGGAGCGGCGCCGGACGATGCCGGTGGTGCCGCCGGGCGGGCCCGGTCACCGGCCGTAGTCGAGGGGTGTCACTGCGATAACAATTGACACAACGTCAGATCGCGGGGGTTTCGCGGAATCCCCCGAAGGCCTTGCTGAAGGGGGGTCAACTCGGGCGATAGCCCCATAATTCAATGAACGATCAAGGAGGACGGCTTGGAATCGGGACCCCCTGTCTATTAACGTTCGATAACGCAGCGCGGTCGTCCCAGCCGTCGCAAGAGGCGGCACCGTGCGCACGCGCCGAATCCTGAAAAGGAACCGGGGAACCACCACTTGGGGTGAATCGGGCCCCTTCGCACCCGTGCGAACCACGCACGCGGGCGGCCGAGCCCGTAGGAGACCTTCCCGCTCCGAACCCGTCAGCTAACCCGGTAGGCGAGACGGAAGGAAAGGAGCGCGCCCCCGTGGCGTCCAACACCCCCGCATCCGAAGCCCCCTTCGACGCCTTCGGTGGTGGTGCGGCTCCCTCCGCCCCGGACACCGAGTGGAACCCCACCGAGGGCTCCCTGCGCTCCGAGAGCCGCTCCGGCGGCCGGCACCGGGTCGTCAAGCAGCGCTCCAACTTCGCCCGCTCCTCCACCGTCCTCGGCGTCGGCGTGATCGCCGCCGTCGGCGCGGGCGGCCTCGCCACCGCGCAGGAGAAGCCCCCGGTGGCGATATCCCTGCCGGACCTCCCGGACCTGAACCTGCCGGACGCCCACGACATCCCCGGCGTCGGCGACCTCCTTCCCGCGGAGGAGAGCGCGCCCGCCGCCCAGGCCGAGGCGAACCCGCTCACCTCCGCCACCTACACCACCACGGCCGAGGAGCAGACCTCCGCCCCCGCCGCGGGCGAGGCCCTGCGCGCCCGCATCCTCCAGCAGGCCGAGCAGCAGCAGGCCTCCGCCGACGCCGCCGAGAAGGCAGCCGTCGAGAAGGCCGCGGCCGAGAAGGCCGCCGCGGAGGCCGCGGCCAAGGAAGCCGCCGCGGAGAAGGCGGCCGCCGAGGCGAAGGCCAAGGCGGAGGCGGAGGCGAAGGCCAAGGCGGAAGCGGAGGCCAAGGCGAAGGCCGAGGCCGCCGAGGCCGAGCGCCTCGCCAAGCTCGCCGCCGAGTACGCGCTGCCGGTCTCCTCGTACACCCTCACCGCCAGCTACATGCAGTCCGGCTCGATGTGGTCCTCCGGCTACCACACCGGCCTCGACTTCGCCGCCCCCACGGGCACCCCGCTCAAGGCGGTCCACGGCGCCACCGTCAAGTCGGCGGGCTGGTCCGGCTCCTACGGCTACCGCATCGTCCTGGAGCTGGAGGACGGCACCGAGGTCTGGTACTGCCACCTCTCGTCCATGCTGGTCAGCGCCGGCCAGACCGTCGGCACCGGCGAGACCATCGGCCGCGTCGGCGCCACCGGCAACGTCACCGGCGCCCACCTCCACATGGAGGTCCACACGCCCGGCGGCGACGGCATCGACCCGGCGGCCTGGCTCCGCTCCAAGGGCCTGAACCCCTGAGCAGCTCCTAACTCCGGTACGGGTTGTAGCCGTCGTAGTCCAGGTACTGCGGCGGCGCCCAGACCCGGCCCGTCGCCCGCGCCGCGTACGTGAGCGCGGGGGAGGCGACCTCGCGGCGCTGCCACAGGTGGTGCAGCAGCTCCTGCTCCCGCGCCGGGAAATCGGGTCCCGCCGTGCCGCGCCGGGCCCGGTCCCGCAGGAACGCCAGGGTCGTCGCGAAGGACTCGTACTCGCCGACCGCCCGCGCGGCCGGCGCCCCGTACGTCCGGGCGGCGAACGCCCGGGCCATCTTCCGGGCCCGCATCGACGACAGCGCGAGCGGCTCCGTGGGGGCGAGCCAGCCGGCCGCCGCGTACGCCGGGAGCTCCCCGGATATCGTGCGCAGCTCGCGCTGCCGGCTCCACACCGCCAGCCAGGTCAGCAGACCGAAGGCCGGGACCATGAGCGCCCCGTACACCGCGTAGAAGGCCAGCGGGCCGCCGAAGGTGGCCGAGCCGTTCCACGCGGAGTGCAGGCTCATCGCGAGCAGCAGCCCGGCCGGCGGCAGCAGCACCCGGCGCAGCCGCTTCCCGGGCGGCGCGAGGGCGGCGAGACCGAAGCCGATGCCGGTGAGCACGGTGAACAGCGGATGCGCGAACGGCGACATCACGACCCGCACGAAGAAGGTCGCGGCGGTCACCGAGCCCAGGCCGGTCGAGCCGAACTCCTGGTCCTCGCCGAAGGCGTTGCCGAGGTAGAGGATGTTCTCGGTGAAGGCGAAGCCGGTCGCGGTGAAACCGGCGACCACGACGCCGTCGACGAGACCGCCGAAGTCCTTCCTGCGGAAGAGGAACAGCAGCAGGATCGCGGCCGCCTTCGCGCTCTCCTCCACCACCGGGGCGACGACGGTGGCCCCGAGGGTGTCGGCCGAGTCCGGATCGGCCGTGGCCGTGGCGATCCAGCGGACCGCGAAGGAGTTCGCCAGGATCGCGACGAGCGCGGCGGCGAAGGCACCCCAGGCGAACGCGAACAGCAGGTTCTTCCAGGGACCCGGCTCGACCCGGTCGAGCCAGCGGAACGCCGCCATGAGCAGCGGTACGGGAAACACCGCGAGGCCCAGACCGACGAGGAAGCCCTGCGTGCCGGTCTGCTCGCGGACCAGCGCCAGGATGACCAGGGCACAGAGCGCGAGCAGCGTGACGACGGTGATCGCCCGGACCACCCGGCTGCGCCAGAAGGCCCGCCGGGGCCGGTAGCGCCACTGGGTTCGGTCGGCGACGGCGGGGAAGGCCGGCTCCTCGGTGTCCCGGTGCGGGACGGCGGCTGGGTTGAACACGTCAGCGACCCTAACGACCCCCACCGACAGTGGTCGACGAAGTTACCGGCTCTCGGTCACCTCGGCGTCAGAGGCGCTCGGTCACTTCCGCGTCGAAGGCTCCCGGTCACTTCCGGCGGAAGAGCAGGTCGTGCACGACGTGCCCCTTGTCGAGTCCCTGTCCCTCGAAGCGGGTGAGGGGCCGGAAGTCGGGGCGGGGCGCGTAGCCGCCGTCGGCCTGCGTGTTCTCGTAGTCCGGATGCGCGGAGAGCACCTCCAGCATCTGGACGGCGTACTCCTCCCAGTCCGTGGCGCAGTGCAGCACGGCCCCGGGCTTCATGCGCGGCGCGAGGAGGCTGAGGAACTCGGGCTGGATGAGGCGGCGCTTGTGGTGGCGCGCCTTGGGCCACGGGTCCGGGAAGTAGACCCGGCAGCCGTCGAGGGCCGCGTCGCCGAGCATCTCGCGGAGCAGGATGACCGCGTCGCCGTTGGCGACCCGGACGTTGGTGAGCCCGTTCCGGTCGGCGAGGCCGAGCAGATTGCCCTGGCCGGGGGTGTGCACGTCCACGGCGAGGATCCCGGTGCCCGGGTCGGCGGCCGCCATCTGCGCGGTCGCCTCGCCCATGCCGAAGCCGATCTCCAGGACGACCGGGAGCCCGTCGAACATCTCGCCCAGGTCGAGGACCTGCTTGCCGTCGATGTCGAGGCCCCAGTCGGGCCACCGCTTCAGCATGGCCTCGGCCTGCCCGTACGTGACACGGCTGCGGCGCGGCTGGAAGCTCCGGATCCGCCGCTCGTGGTGGGCCCCGGCGGGATCCGGCATGGGCCCCTCGCCGGGGGCGAACATCCGGCTGCCCCGGCGCGCGACGGGCTGGCCGGGGTCGGCGACGGGCTGCGGGCTGTTCTCGATCTGCTCAGACACAATGCGGCCAAGTCTACGGGGACCCGGCCGGGCGTGCGGTGCCGTGCTACAGGTGGGCCAGGGCCCGGCCCGCCACCTCGCGGCCGATCGGGAGCGAGGCCGTCGCCGCGGGCGAGGGCGCGTTCAGGACGTGGACCGTCCGCTCGGCCTCGCGGAACAGGAAGTCGTCGACCAGCGTCCCGTCCCGCAGCACCGCCTGCGCCCGGACCCCCGGCGCCGCCCGCCGCAGGTCGGACTCCTCGACGACGGGGAGCAGCCGCCGCACCGCCTCCGTGAAGGCCCGCTTCGAGACCGAGCGGTGCAGCTCGCCGGCGCCGTACCGCCAGTGCGCGCGGGCGATCGCCCAGGAGCCGGGCCACGCCAGGGTGGCGCCCAGTTCGCGCGGGCGGACGACGGACCAGCCGTACCCCTCCTTCGCGAGCGCCGGGACCGCGTTCGGCCCGATGTGGACGCCGCCGTCGATGCCCCGGGTGAGGTGCACCCCGAGGAAGGGGAAGGCGGGGTCGGGGACCGGGTAGACCAGGCCCCGGACCAGCGAGGGGTCCGCGAGCTCGTAGTACTCGCCCCGGAAGGGGACGATCCGCATGCCCGGGTCGTCGCCCGCGAGCCGCGCGATCCGGTCGCAGTGCAGCCCCGCGCAGTTGACGAGGACCTTCGCCCGCACCACGCGCCCGTCCGCCGTGCGCACGGCGACGCCCCAGGGCCGCCGGTCGATGACGGTGACCTCCGCGCCGTACAGGATCCGGGCCCCGGAGGCCGAGGCGAGCCGCTCCGACACCGCCCCGTAGTCGCAGATGCCGGTCGTGCCGACGTGGATCGCGGCGAGCCCCCGCACCCGCGGCTCGTACTCGCTGATCTGCGCCGGGCCGAGCTCCCGCACGGGGATGCCGTTCTCCCGGCCGCGCTGCACGAGCGCGTGCAGCCGGGGCAGCTCCTCGCGCGTGGTGGCGACGATGAGCTTCCCCGTCACCTCGTGCGGAATGCCCCACTCCGTACAGAACTTGACCATTTCGGCCGCGCCCTCGACCGCGTACCGCGCCTTGAGCGACCCCGGCCGGTAGTAGATCCCGCTGTGGATCACCCCGCTGTTGCGCCCCGTCTGGTGGCGCGCGAGGGCCCGCTCCTTCTCCAGGACCGTGACCCGGGTGCCGGGAGCGGCGCGCGTCAGGGCGTACGCCGTCGACAGGCCGACGATCCCGCCTCCGATCACCAGCACGTCACAGTCAAACACCAGCGCCACCTCCCACCCCCGATAGTGCACTGGCCCACTGACAACGCCCCTAAACGCCCACACCGTGGGACGCGTGTCACTTCTGCGTATCGACTGCTCCTCACGCCGGAGCGACGAGCAGCGGCCGGGCCCGCTCCCGCAGTTCCATGACCCGCGGCTCGTGCCCGTACGGTTCGAGCCGGTGCAGCAGGTCCCGTACGTACTCGGTCGTCCGCGCCGAGGAGATCCGCCCCGCCACCTCCACCGCGCGCGTGCCCGCCGCGCAGGCCGCGTCCAGGTTGCCCGACTCCAGCTCGGCCACCGCCGACACCACGAGCCGCAGCCCGTGCGAGCGGACGAACTCCTCCGTCGGCCGGGACAGCGCCTGCTCGGTGAAGCGCCGCACCTCGCCCGGCATCCGCAGGTCCCGGTAGCACTCGGCGGCGTCGGCGCAGAACCGGTCGTACGAGTAGAAGCCGAGCCACGTCGGATCGGCGTCGCCCTCCCGGGACCGCTCCAGCCAGCCCTCGGCGGACTTGAGCGCGGCCGCGGCGGCGACCCCGTCGCCGGCCTTGGCGTGCGCGCGGGCCTCCACGAGCCGGAAGAAGGACATGGTGCGGGCGGTGGCGAGCCCCCGGTTCCGTTCGAGGGCGGCCTGGGCGAGGTCGACGCCCTCGTCGGCGAAGCCCCGGTAGGTGGCCTGGAGGGACATGGAGGCGAGTACGTAGCCGCCGAGGGGCACGTCGGCGGCGGCGCGGGCGAGCCGCAGGGCCTGGATGTAGTAGCGCTGGGCGGCCTCCTGCTGCCCGGTGTCGAAGGCCATCCAGCCGGCGAGCCGGGTGAGCTCGGCGGTCGCGCCGAACAGGGCCCGGCCGACCTCGTCCGAGTACGAGCCGAGCAGCAGCGGCGCCGCGTCCACGCGTAAGCACTCGGGCACCATCGACGAACGCCAGTCCCCGCCACCGTACTTGGAGTCCCAGCGGCGCGCGTCCTCGGCCGCCTCGCGGAGTTTGGCGACGTCGCTGTGGCCCACGCGCGCGTGCTCCGCGGCCGCCGCCGTGCCGGCGCCCGCGGCGGGGCGCGGGGCCTCGCGCTCCACCGACGGGTCGGCCGGGGTTATCAGCCAGCGGGACGCGGGCGTCGCGTACGCGCTGACCGCGAAGGACCCGGCGAGCGACTGCCAGATGCCGCCCCCGCCGGCCCGCCGCCCGGCCAGATCCAGCCGGTACAGGTCGGTGGCCGAGCGGACCGCCTCGCCGACGTCGCGAGGGAAGGCGAGCCCCACCTCGGGCGCCGGGTCGGCGTCCGCGAGCCCGATCTCGTGCAGCGGCACGGGCCGGCCCAGCTTCTGCCCGATCGCGGCGGCGATCAGATGCGGGGCGGCGCCCTGCGGCACCATGCCCTTGGACACCCACCGGGCGACCGAGGTCTTGTCGTAACGAAGCGTCAGACCCCGTTGCGCACCGAGGTCGTTGACGCGCCGGGCGAGCCCGGCGTTGCTGATTCCCGCGAGGGCGAGAACCGTGCCGAGCTTTTCGTTCGGCCCGCGTTGCTCCCTGGACATGACGCCACCCCTCGACAACCCAGACGGCCGCCACGACGCCGGGCATAGGCGTGCGGCATTCGTAAACACAGCGTAGTTCGCCGCATCCCCACCGTTAAGGGGCGGTGTTCCGTATGGCGAGATTGTTGTGTGAAGGTGCGACCGGCGGGGCCGGCGCGGCGGCTCGTGCTCCGGCCGTGTGGCCGTGCGCCCGGCCGTGCGCTCTCGTCCGGCCGACGGGGGAGCGCTTCCATGAACGGTGCGTGGGTCGGCCCGCTCGGCCGGGAACGGTGTACCGGACCAGTGGGCTGGGGGACACCGCCGCCCCATTCCCCGCGGGCGGCGGACGGCTCCGGGAGGCGGGAGCGCCTCCCGGGCTGCCGATCCCCGGCATGCCACCTGGACGCCCGCCCAAACCTCCTCGGGGGATCGATATTTGGCCGAATGACGCCGGTGCGGGCTGATCATCAACTGGCCCATGCCAGGGGCGCATTCGGCTTTGGCGCGCGTGCACCCGGACCCCGCCCCGTGCGCCGTTGTCGTGGCAGCATGTCCTCCACCGAAACGGATGTGGAGGCGCCGATGCGATGGCTGGTGGGCTGGAGCAGTGTCGCCGCGAGCTACGCCACGACCGCGGGGCCCAGGCCGGGTGCGGCGAGCGGCGCGTACGGCTCGGCCTCCCCGTACGACTCCGGATACGCCCCCGGCCCCGACCGCGCGGCCGAGGGGCGCACGGTGCAGCCGGTGGGCGCGCAGCTCCTGTGGGGCGACCCCGACCCGCTCTGGGCGGTCGGCGACTGGCGCCCCGACGAGGTGCGCGTGGTGGCCGTCGACGACCGGACCCGCCTCGCCGTCCTCGGCTGCTGCGCCGCGAGCGACGAGGAACTGCGGATCGGCCTGCTCACCGCGCGCGGGGGCGCGTTGCGGCACCTGACCGCCTGGCCCGGCAGCTACACCGCCGTCGTGAGGACCGGCCGCCGCGTCACCGTCACCGGCGACCTCGCGGGCGCCCGGCCGGTGTTCCACACCCCGTGGGCCGGCGGCACCGCCTACGCCACCGCCGCCCTGCCGCTCGCCGACCTCGTCGAGGCCCAGCTCGACATCGGCCACCTCGCCGCCCTGCTCGCCTGCCCCGAGACCCCGGAGGCCCTGCGCGACTCCACCCCGTACGAGGGGGTCAGACGGGTGCCGCCCGGCCACGCGCTGATCCTGCGGGAGGGCTCCCGCGAGATCACCGGCTACGAACAGGTGGCCTCGCTCGCCGTCGCGGCACCCGAGGCCGACCCCCGGCAGGCCGTCGAAGGGGTGCGGGACGCCCTGGTCGAGGCCGTACGCGCCCGGCTCACCGCCCCCCGGCACGCGCCCGAGGCCCCGCTCCCCGACCCGGGCCCGGTCCCCGGCATGGGACCGGCCGACCGGCGGGCGGCCCGGGGCGCGGGCCCGGCGCCCGGCATCGGCGCCGACCTGTCCGGCGGCAGCGCCTCCGGCACGCTCGCCCTCCTCGCGGCGGGCCTCCCGGGAGTGCCGGGCACGATCACCGGGCACGGCACGGGCGCGGGGGAACGACTGCTCGCCGTCACCTTCAACGACCTGGCGACGCGGGCCGGCGCACGGCGCACGGCGGAGCTGGAGCGGGCCCGCGCGATCGCCGCCGACCCCCGCCTGCACCACGTGGTCGTCACGGGCGGCGAGGAGGCGCTGCCGTACGCGGCGCTCGACGGCCCGCTCACCGACGAGCCGGGGCCCGCGCTCGTCTCGGCCGAACGCCACCGCAGGCGCCTCGTCGGCGGCAGCGCCGACCACTTCACGGGCATGGGCGCGAAGCAGGTCCTGGACGCCCACCCGGCGCGCCTGGCCGACCTCCTGATGGACCGCAGGCGCCGCTCCCTGGTGCGCCCGGTGACGGCGCTCGCGAAGGCCTCGGGGCCCTCGGCGGGCTCGCTGCTCGTCCCGCTGACGGTGTACCGGGCGGCGCGGAAACTGGCCCGCACCCCGTACCGGACGGGCCTGGAGGCGGCGGCGAGGCGGGTCCTGGAGGCGAACCGCACGGCCCCGGACGGCTTCGGCCCCCTGGAGGCCTCGCTCTCGGCCCTCGCCTGGTCCCGGCCCGGCCCGGCCGCGCGCTGGCTGACGGGGGAGGCCCTCGCCGAAGTATCGGTTCGCCTGAACCGGGCGGCCACCCTCCCCGCCTCCGTCCAGCGCCCCGGCGAGGCACGCGCGCGTGCCGCCCTCGCCCGCGCGGCGGCCGACCACCGGGTCCTGGAACAGGCGGCGGAGATCCGCGGCCAGCGCCTCCACGCCCCCTTCCTCGACAACCAGGTCGTGCGGGCCTGCCGCGACCTCCCCGAATCGCTCCGGGTCCAGCCGGACGCCCGGGCCGGCATCCTGCGCACGGTCCTCACCGGCGCCGGCGTCCACGACCTCCCCGCCGGCTGGGGCGCCCCCCACCCCGCCGTCCCGGCCGCCGCCGCCCGCGCGGGCCTGCGCGCCGCCCTCCCCCAGCTCCTCGCCCTCTTCGACGCGCCCCTCCTCGCCGACGCCGGCCTGATCGAGGCCCGCGTCGTCCGCAAGGCCCTCACCGCCGCCGCCGACGGCGCCCCCGTCCCCCTCGACGGCCTCGCCGACCTCGTCTCCACCGAGCTCTGGCTCCGCCGCCTCCTCGCCCGCCGCGGCTCCTGCTGGACCAACACGACGGAACCCCGCGCCCACCGCGCGGTACAGGGCCCGCTGATCCCGGCGTCGAGGTCGCTGCCGGCGTGAGGCCCCGGGGACACGTGCCCCGCGCCTCCGGCCCTCCGGGACCCGCCCGGGCAAACCCTGAGGCGCACGCCCCGCCCGGCCGACACAATGGGCCGGTGCGGTATCTCATCCTCGGCACCACCGAGGCCCTTCGTCCCGACGGCACCCCGCTTCCCCTCGGCGGCGCCCGGCTGCGCGCGCTGCTCGCGGCCCTCGCGCTGCGCGGCGGACGGGCCGTCTCCGTCGGCGAACTCGCCGACGACGTGTACGGGGACGACCCGCCGCAGGACGCCCCCGCCGCCCTCCAGGCCCTCGTCGGCCGGCTCCGCCGGACCCTCGGCAGGGAGGCCGTCGCCTCCACCCCCGGCCCCGGCTACCGGCTCGCCGCCGCCCCCGACGACATCGACCTGTACGTCTTCCGGCGCCGGGTCGGGGACGCCGCCGCCCGCCTCGACGCCGGCGACCCCGACACCGCCGCCGCCCTCCTCCGCGAAGCCCTCGGCCTCTTCCGCGGCCCCGCCCTCGCCGACCTGCCCGACCCGGCGGGCGTCCGGCCCGAGGCCCAGCGGCTCGCGGCGCTCCGGCAGCGCGTCGAGGCCGATCTGCGCCGGGGCGCCACCGACGGACTCGTACCGGAGCTGACCGAGCTCACCACCACGTACCCGTACGACGAGACCTTCCGCGCCCAGCTCATCCGCGCCCTCCGGGCCGAGGGCCGCCACGCCGACGCCCTCACCGCGTACGAGTCGGCCCGCCGCACCCTCGCGGACGCCCTCGGCGCCGACCCGGGCCCCGAACTCACCGCCCTCCACCACGAACTCCTCACGGGAACCGCCCCGGCCCGTACTACGACTCCGACCCGTACCCCGGCCCCGACCCGTCCCCCGGCCGAAGCCCCGGTCGCGCCCGAGTCCGTCCCCGAAGCCCCCGCCCCGGCCGGACAAGCCGCAGCGACCGGCACACCCACCCCCACCGAGCCCCCCGGCAACATCCGCCCCCGCCTCACCTCCTTCGTCGGCCGGGAGCCCGAGCTCGCCGCGCTGCAGGCCGATCTGACCCGCTCCCGGCTCGTCACGCTCACCGGACCCGGCGGCTCCGGCAAGACGCGGCTCGCCGAGGAGGCCGCGGTCCGGGCCGTCGGCCCCGCCGCCTGGATCGCCGAACTCGCCCCGCTCGACGACCCCGACGCCCTCCCCGGCGCCGTCCTCTCCGCGCTCCGCCTCCGCGAGATCAACCTGCTCACCCGCGACGGCGTCCCGCTCCAGGACGACCCCACCGCCCACCTCGTCGAGCACCTGGCCCGCCGCCCGCTGCTCCTGGTCCTCGACAACTGCGAGCACGTGATCGACGCGGCCGCCGCCCTCGCCGAGACCCTGCTCACCCACTGCCCGCAGCTCCGCATCCTCGCCACCAGCCGTGAACCCCTCGGCGTCCCCGGCGAGTCGGTCCGCCCGGTCGAACCCCTCCCGCCGGACCCCGCCCACCGCCTGTTCGCCGAGCGGGCCCGTACCGTCCGCCCCTCCTTCGACCTCGCCCGGGACGGCGGCGAGGCCGTCGACGAGATCTGCCGCCGCCTCGACGGCCTGCCGCTCGCCATCGAACTGGCCGCCGCCCGGCTGCGCCTGCTCACCCCGCGCCAGATCGCCGACCGCCTTGACGACCGGTTCCTCCTCCTCACCTCCGGCTCGCGGACCGTCCTGCCCCGCCAGCAGACCCTCCGCGCCGTCGTCGACTGGTCCTGGGACCTGCTCGACCCGGCCGAGCGGACTCTCCTCCGCCAGGTGTCGGTCTTCGCCGGAGGCTGGGACCTGGCCGCCGCCGAGGCCCTCTCCCCGGGCGCCGCCGACACCCTGGGCGCCCTCGTCGACAAGTCCCTCGTCGTCGCCACCCCCGCCGAGGGCGGCGAGATGCGCTACCGGCTCCTGGAGACCATCCACGAGTACGCGACCGAGCGCGCCGCCGAGGAACCGGCCCTGCTCGCCGCCGCCGAGGCCACCCACACCGCCCACTTCACCGCCCTCGCCGAGGAGGCCGAGCCCAAGCTCCGCTCGGTGGAGCAGCTCCCCTGGATCGACCGGCTGGAGCGCGACCTCGACAACATCCGGGCCGCCCTCCACCGCACCCTCGTCACCGCCCCCGACGAGGCCGCCGCCCTCCGGCTCGTCTTCGCCATGGGCTGGTTCTGGTGGCTGCGCAACTACCGCCCCGAGGGCCTCGCCTGGGCGGACCGCGCGATCGCCCTGGGAGAGGACCCGGACGACCCCGCCGACCCCCGTCACTGGCCCCGCATGGACCTGCGGATGCTGCACTTCTTCCTCGCGGTCGAGAGCAGCACCATGGGCGACTTCCAGCAGCCGGAGACCATCGCGCTCATCCGGCGCGTGCGCGAGGCGTTCGGTGAGGACCCCGGCCCCGAGGCGGCCCGCTTCCCCGGCCTGCTCTGGCCCTTCACCGCGTACATCACCGAGGAACCGGCCACGATCCGCGCCCTCCTCGACACCGCCGTCGACAACTGCCGCCGCCACGGCGGCGACTGGGAGCTCGGCGTCACCCTGATGTTCCGCACGCACATGGCCGTCGACATGCCCGGCGACATGCCCGATGTCGACGAGGCCCTGGCCGAACTCCGCGAGATCGCCCGGCGCGTCGGCGACCGCTGGATGGCGGCCCAGATCGCGAGCGCCGCGGGCGAGGCCCACACGATGCGCGGCCGGCACGCGGACGCGGGCGAGGCGTACGAGGAGGCCCTCGGTCTCGCCCGCGAGGTCGGCGCCCACGCCGAGGCCCCGTTCCTCCTCGCCCGCCTCGCCGAACTGGCCTACCGCACCGGCGACATGGAGACCGCCGAGCGGACCCTCGACGAGGCCGCGCGGGAGGCCGAGCGCTACCGCGTACGGGACAGCCAGACGTACGTCTGCTTCCTCCGCGCCGCCTTCGCCCTCCACCGCCGCGACGTCAGGGAGGCCCGCGCCCAGCTGGAGGAAGCGGGCCGGGCGGCCGCGGTCGGCACCCAGCCGCCGCACTTCGAGGCGGCGATGATCGGACTCTCCGCCCGGGTCGAGGCGTACGAGGACAGGGGCGCGGCCGCCGTCGCCACGGCCGCCGTCGCGCTCCGCACCGCGCGGGACGGGCAGTGCGCGGACTTCGTCACCCACAGCATGGGGGAGGTGCTCGCCATCACCCTGGCCGAGGCGGACGAGGCCGACCTCGCCGTACGGATCCTGGCCGCCGTCGAGCGGTGGCGCCGGGACATGCCCCGCTCGGTCCCCGAGCTGCGGGACGTCGAGTCCGTGACGGAGCGGGCGCTCGCCCGGCTCGGCGCGTCCGGCCTGGCCGCCGCCCGTGCGGCCGGCGCGGGACTCGGCGTCGACGAGGTCCTCGACCTCGTCGCACCCTTCGCCCCGGCCCCGCCGGACGCCGGAAGGGCCGTCAGGAGCAGCTGATCCGGGACTCCGCCCAGTCGGCGACCGCGGCCCGGCCGAACGGGGTGTGCTCCTCCACCACGAGGCGGATCGAGGAGCGGCCCGAGAGGTCGACGTGCACCGGGACCGGCGGGTCGCCCGCCCGGACGACCGGGGAGCGCCAGAGCCGCTCCCCGTCCCCGTAGACGGAGAAGCGGACGCCGCCGACGCCGAGCTGGGCGCTCAGGTCGTCGATGCCGACGGTCGCGTCGTAGCTCGTGCACTGCCGGTTGAGGTCGATGAGCAGCGAGGACGGCGCGTGGACGCTGACGCCGTGCGCGTACGTGGTGCCGCCGATGGACAGGCCGTCGCGCTGCCACATCCAGCCGCTGTCCGAGAGGGACACCTCGGGCTCGGTGCCGTCGCCGAAGACCCCGTACTGGAGCTCGTTGACCTGGTAGACGGTGGGCGGCGCCGGCTTCTGGCTGGGCTTCTCGGGGCTCGGCGTCGGGCTCGGGGTCGGGGTCGGCGTGGGCTTCGGCGTGGGCTTGGGCGTCGGCTTCGGGCTGGGCTTCGGGGCCGGCGGAGGCGTCGGCTTCGGCGTCGGCTTGGGGCTGGGCTCGGCAGACGGCGGCGGGGGCGGCGGCTCGGAGGCGACCGGCGGGGCCGGCGGGGCGGGCTTCGGCTTCGGAGACGGCGGCGCGGGCTCCGGCGCGACCGGGGTGACGACCGGCTGCGTGGCCTTGGGCGCGGCCACGGGCTGCGGCTGCGGGTCCCCGGCCATCGCCCAGACGAGCCCGGCGGCCGCGGCGACCGCTATGGCAGCCGCGATCCCGGCCTTCGCGGGGGCTCCGAGGCCCTCGGCGGCGGCCCCTCCCGAGGCGGCGCCCCCGGAAGATCCGGAGGCGGCGGCCGCCGCGCCCGCACCGGCCGCGGCGGCGGCGCCACCGGCGACGACGCCGGCCGCCTTGAGCGAGTACCCGGCGGCGAACCAGCCGATGACGGCGACCGGCAGGAGCGCGGGGATCCCGGCGTTCACATGGGCCAGCTCACCGGCGGCGAGCCGGCACTTGGCGCATTCGTCCAGGTGCTTGCGCAGGCCGCGCTCGGCCCGCATCCGCAGCCCGCCGCGCGCGTAGGCGCCGAGCCGGTCCGCGTAGCGGGCGCAGTCGCCGCCCGCGGTGAGGGACTGGCTGACGTGGGCCTGGAGGTAGGCCTGCTTGAGGCCCTCGCGGGCCCGGCTGGCGAGCACGGCCGTGGCGTTGGCGGTCAGCCCGAAGAGCGGGGCGACCTCGCTCGGGGACTCCTCCTCGACGGTGGTGTGCCACAGCACGGCCTGCCAGCGCTCGGGCAGCGAGCGGAAGGCCTGCATGGCGAGGGACTGCTCGGCCTCGTGCAGGGCGAGGACGTCGGCGCCGAGGTCCAGAGTGTCCTGGTCGGAGACCTCGGAGGAGCGGGCGGCGTCCGCGGCGAACACCGCGAAGTCCTCGACGAGGTGTTCCCGCTTCTGCGTCCTGGTCCAGTTCGCCGCGACCCGCCGGACGGTGGTCATGAGGTAGGCGCGCACGGCCTGTTCGGGCCCGGCGCCGCCGCGGACGGCCTGGAGGGTGCGGGCGAACACCTCGGCGGTGAGGTCGTCGGCGGTGTGCGCGTCCCGGCAGCAGGTCCTGGCGTACCGGCGGACGGCGTCGGAGTGGCGGCGGAACAGCTCCTCGTACGCGGAGTCGTCGCCGTCCCGCATGAGCTGGACGAGCTCGGCGTCGGAGGGCGGCAGTTCGAGCGGCGGCGGGAGCACGGTGTCGGGCTCGTCGGTCTCGCCGTCCTCCTCGCCGACACCGCTGCCGACGGCACCCTTCCTGGCGGACTTGCCCTCACGCTGCTGCGGCACGCTGGCGTCGAGCGGAGCGGCGGGTGCGGAAGAAGCCGGCGCGCCCGAGAGACCCCCCGGCCCGCCCTGGCTCGGAACCTGCCGGGAGGGAAGATCCCCGGTCTCCGCGCCACCACCGCTGCCCAGCGGCTCGTCCCGACCCTCACCGCTCATCGCGGAAGCCCCCGTACGCACGCCCAGACCCGAAATATTGGCCAAGCCTGCCACAGAGCCAGGGCATGCCGAAGCGCCGCGTCCACTTACCACTCATCCGGGGCGACTTCAGGGATCCGGGCGTAACCGCTCACACGTTCGTGTCATGCTCGTGGGTCCACCCGGACCACGAAGACCGCCGTCCGCAAAAGGCCGCAGTCCCTGAAAGGCCGCGGTCCGCAAAAGACCGCGGTCCGTGGAAGACCGCCGTCCGCAAGAGGTCCTACCGGGAGCGCAGGCCCTCGAGAAGGATGTCGAGGAGCCGGGCCGAGGCCGCCGCCTGCTGCACCGCGTCCGGCAGGGCCGGCGCGGCGGTGGCGATGACGAGGAGGACGTCCGCCACGGTCACGTCCGTCCGCAGCTCACCCGCCTCACGCGCCCGGTCGACCAGCCGGCCGACGACCTCCAGGAGCTCGGAGGCCCCCGCGTCGTCCCGCTCGCCGGCGGGCACGGCACGCGGCGCGACCACGCGCCCGTCGCCCTGCTCGGCGACACCCCGCTGGGACGGCACCCGGGCCGCCTCGTCCGCCTCGTCCGCGCCGAGCGGCGCCCCGGACTCGTCCACGCCCACCCGCAGCACCTGCGGCGGCAGGAGACGGCCCGCACCCGAGGCCACCGAGGTCCGCAGGAACCGGGAGAGCGCCGACCACGGCTCGTCCTCCTGGCCCAGCGCGGCCCGCGCCTGCTCGGTCAGCCGGGAGGTCTCCTCCTCGGCTATCCGCCGCACCAGCACGTCCTTGCTGGGGAAGCGGCGGTAGACGGTGCCGACCCCGACGCGGGCGCGGCGCGCCACGTCCTCCATCGGAGCCCCGTAGCCGAGCTCGCCGAACACCTCGCGCGCGGCCCGGAGCACATGCTCCAGATTGCGCTGGGCGTCCACCCGCAGCGGCGCGGACCTGCCGCCCGCCAGCGGCGCGGCGCCCCGCGCGTCGGCCGTCCCCGGGACGTGCCCGTCGACCGTCGCCGTGCCGGTGCCCGACTGCCAGCGTGAATCCTGAATCTGCATAAGCGTTCCCCCGCTCATGATGTCTCCCCCCGGAGACTCCCCGCCCTGACACGGGGCCTCCGGCGGACGAGCGCTTCGGTCCACGCGCGCTCCGATCCGACACCCCGATGAGGTACGAACATAGTTGAGTCGGGGTCAATTCAGAAGGGGGAGTTCCGTACGGTGCGCCCCCCGATCGGAGCAAGGCCCGGAAGACTCCCGATTCCGACCGCTCTCCGAACCCGCCCTACCCGCCGTGACCTGCACGGTTTCCCCCACAGCCCCCTCATACGCCACCCCACGCCTCCGTACCCCTCCGGTCACACAATTTGCCGAGCCTGTGGACAAACAACGGACGGGGGTGCGTCATGGGACAGTGACCGAACCTGCGCGCATTCTCGTGGTCGGCGGTGGCTACGTCGGCATGTACACCGCGCTGCGCCTCCAGCGGCAGCTCGGGGCGGAGCTCAGAGCCGGCACCGCCGAGATCGTGGTGGTCACCCCCGAGCCGTACATGACGTACCAGCCGTTCCTGCCGGAGGCCGCGGCCGGCAACATCTCCCCGCGCCACGTCGTCGTGCCGCTCCGCCGCGTCCTCGACCGCTGCCGCGTCCTCATCGGCGAGGTCCGGTCCGTCGACCACGCCAAGCGCACCGCGACCCTCTCCACCCTCGCCACCGAGGAGGAGGGCACCGGCGCCGTCGAGATGACGTACGACGAGCTGGTCATCGCCCCCGGCTCCGTCTCCCGCACCCTCCCGGTCCCCGGCCTGGCCGACCACGGCATCGGCTTCAAGACCGTCGAGGAGGCCATCGGCCTGCGCAACCACGTCATCGAGCAGATGGACATCGCCTCCTCCACCCGCGACCCCGCGATCCGCGACGCCGCCCTCACCTTCGTCTTCGTCGGCGGCGGCTACGCGGGCGTGGAGGCCCTCGCCGAGCTGGAGGACATGGCCCGCTACGCCGCGCGGTACTACCACAACGTCAAGCCCGAGGACCTGCGCTGGGTCCTCGTCGAGGCCTCCGACCGGATCCTCCCCGAGGTGGGCGAGGAGATGGGCCGGTACGCGATCCGCGAGCTCCGCGGCCGGAACATCGACGTACGCCTGGAGACCCGCCTCGAATCCTGCGAGGACCGGGTCGCCGTCCTCAGCGACGGCACCCGCCTGCCCACCCGCACCGTCGTCTGGACCGCCGGCGTGAAGCCCGCCCCCGTCCTCGCCGCCACCGGTCTGCCCCTGAACGAACGCGGCAGGCTCCGCTGCACCGCCCAGCTCGCCGTCGAGGGCACCGCGCACGCGTGGGCGGCCGGCGACGCCGCCGCGGTCCCCGACGTCACCTCCGACGAACCCGGCAAGGAGTGCGCGCCCAACGCCCAGCACGCCCTCCGCCAGGCCAAGGTCCTCGCCGAGAACATAGCGGCCTCCCTGCGCGGGCAGCCGCTCAAGGAGTACGCGCACGCGTACGTGGGCTCCGTCGCCTCCCTCGGCCTCCACAAGGGAGTCGCCCACGTCTACGGACGCAAGCTCAAGGGATACCCGGCCTGGTTCATGCACCGCGCCTACCACCTCAGCCGCGTCCCCACCTTCAACCGCAAGGCCCGGGTCCTCGCCGAATGGACCCTGTCCGGCCTGTTCAAACGGGAGATCGTCTCCCTCGGCTCCCTCGAACACCCCCGCGCCGAATTCGAGCTCGCCGCCTCACCGCCCCCCGGCGACGGCGACAAGCCGCAGTCCTGACATCACTGTCAGTGCACTCGTCCACACTGGACGTGTGACCATAGGTGGGCTCACACCTGCACAGCGTGACTCTGCACGGCACCGACACCACGAGGCATACAGATCCGTGAACTTCACCCGTTGGAGCGCCCGGCTCCCCGGCACGCAGCGCCGCGCGGCGCGGGGGACCGAAGGCTCCGTGCCCGCCGCCCGCGGTGAGTACGGTCCGCAGCTGGAGCACCCCGCAGACACTGCCGACAGCGCCGGCGAGGCCGCCGACGTCCCCGCCCTGGAGGACTTCTCCGTGCGGGAGCTGCTCGGCCGCCTCCCCGGCCTGATCGCGCTCGCGTACGGCCCGGAGCACCGCATCGCCTACGTGAACGACGCGTACGCCGCCGCCTTCGGCCCCCGCCGCGCCGGCGCCACCGTCGCCGACACCTGCCCGGAGGCCGAGGAGCTCGGCCTGCTGCCCCTCATGGACCAGGTGCTGCGCAGCGGCAAGCCCCGCACGGTCAAGTCCCGCCGCACCCGGGACGGCGGCTTCTACACGGTCACGTGCCTGCCCGTCGACAGCCCCCGCCTCGACGGCGGCGGAGTCCTCGTCCACGCCGCCGACGTCACCGACCACGCCGAGGCCGCCGAGCGCCTCCGGGCCAGCGAGCGCCGGCACCGCGAGACCGCCGTCACCCTCCAGCGCTCCCTGCTCCCGCAGGAGCTGGAGCAGCCCGACGACCTGCGGATCGCCGCCACCTACCAGCCCGGCGTCGCGGACGCGGCCGTCGGCGGCGACTGGTACGACGTGATCACCCTCGGGGCGGGCCGCACCGCCCTCGTCATCGGCGACGTCATGGGCCGCGGCGTGCGCGCCGCCGCCGTCATGGGCCAGCTCCGCACCGCCGTCCGGGCCTACGCGCGCCTGGACCTGCCCCCGCACGAGGTCCTCCAGCTCCTCGACGGCCTCGCGGCCGAGATCGACGCCAGCCAGATCGCCACCTGCGTGTACGCGATCCACGACCCCAACGAGGGCAAGCTGGTGTACGCCTCCGCCGGCCACCTCCCGATCCTCGTACGGGACGAGGACGGCACCGTCCGCCGCGCCGAGGACCCGACCGGCCCGCCCCTCGGCACCGGCGGCTGGCTGCACGCCTCGGGCTCCATCGCCCTGCCGCCCGGCTCCACCGCCGTCCTCTACACGGACGGCCTGGTCGAGCGGCGCCGCGAGGACATCGACGAGGGCGTCGCCGCCCTGGCCCGCGCCCTGTCCGGCGCGAGCGGCACCCCGCAGGTGGTCTGCGACCGGCTCCTGCGCGCCCTCGGCGTCACCGCCGAGCACGACGACGACGTCGCCGTCCTGGTCGTCCAGCACCCCTCCCGCAAGGGCCCGGACGCCGAGCTCTTCCACAACGCGGCCCTGGAGCTGCTCGGCGGCGTGGAGGCCGCCCCGCGCGCGCGTGCCTTCGCCTCCGGCGTCCTGTCGTCCTGGCGCTTCCCGGTCGAACTGCGCGACCTGGGCGTCCTCGCCACCAGCGAGCTCGTGGCGAACTCCCTCCAGCACGGCACCCCGCCCATGCGCCTGCGGCTCCGCCGCACCGATCGCCGCCTGATCATCGAGGTCACCGACGGCGACGACCACCTGCCGCGCCGCCGCCGGGCGGAAACAGAGGACGAGGCGGGTCGCGGAATCTCGATCATCGCGACGATCGCCTCGTCCTGGGGAAGCCGCCGCACACCGGGCGGCGGCAAAGCGGTCTGGTGCGAATTCGCCCTGCCGGACAGGTCCTAGAGACAGGTCCTAGACGGCAGCGGCCTCGCCCTCGCGCACCGGCTCGTGCCGGGCGACCACCTTCGACGGCTTGAGGGCCAGCGAAGGCTGGTCCTGCTCGGGCGTGAGCTGCTTGCCCAGCCGGACGGCCAGGAAGGTGATCCCGAGCGAGAAGAGCACGAAGGTCACGATGTACGGCCCGTGCAGCGCGGCCCCCATGGGCCCGCCCACGGCCGGACCGACGGCCAGCGCCAGCTGCTTCACCAGGGCGAAGGCCGAGTTGTACTGCCCGACCATCGACTCCGGCGCCAGATCGGCCACCAGCGGGGCCACCGTCGGCGACAGCATCGCCTCACCGAGCCCGAAGAGGGCGTACGTGGAGACGAACGCCGCCGTCGCCATCGCCTGGCTGCCGTGCCCGAGACCCGCGTACCCGGCGATGAGCCACGCCACGGTCCAGATCAGACCCACGGCCGCGATCACCCGGGTCCGCCTGCGGCGCTCGACGAACTTCAGCACCAGGAACTGGGCGGCCACGATGACCGCCGTGTTGGCGGCCAGCGCGATCCCGAGCGTCGACGGCTGGATGCCGGCGGCCTCCGTGCCGTACGCCGCGAGACCCGACTCGAACTGCCCGTAGCAGGCGAAGAACAGCACGAAGCCGAGCACGCACAGCTGCACCATCGCCTTGTGCCCGAGCAGCGCGCGGACACCGCCGCCCTTGCCGCCCTCGGCCGGACGGGCGCCCTGGAGCGCGGGGGAGCCCGGCATCCGGACCGTCCCGACGATCGCGGCGAGCACGAGGAACATCGCCGCCTCGATCGAGAACAGCAGGATGAAGCTGCCCGGCCGGCTCGTGTCGACCAGCAGACCGCCGATCAGACCGCCGATGCCCAGCCCGAGGTTCTGCAGGAAGAACTGCATGGCGAAGGCCCGGGTGCGCCCGGCGGGCTCCGAGCACCAGACGATCATCGTGGCGAGGGCCGGCTGCAGCACGGCCGTACCGGCACCCAGCAGCACCGCGGCCCCCACGGCCGCCGGCACGCTGGAGGCGAAGCCCATCGCCACCGCACCCACCGCGGCGGCGACCGAGGCCACCAGAAGCACCGGCACCGGCCCGCGCCGGTCGATGGCCCGCCCGCTGAAGGGCAGCACCACCAGCGCGGCCATGGCGAAGACGGCCAGCACGATGCCCGCCGTCGCGGCGCCCAGATCCCGCACCTGCGCCACGTACACATAGAGGTACGGCACGGTGAAGCCGAGTCCGAACGCGCTCAGCGCACTGCCTGCCTGGATGCGGCGCATCGCTGCGCCCCTCGCCTTGGTCACACTCACCCACTTCGGTCGCGGGTTCAGACCTGTACGCCTGAACCCTGAAGACTTCAACACTAAAGTTAAGGCCTTAACAGTACATGCCGAAGGACTTCAATGGCAACGTGACCCGTGGGATACTCACCGCATGTCCGACACCGCTCCCCAGGAGCCGAGCCTCGACGAGCAGATCGCCGCGTATCAGCGCGAGTACCGCGATCTCGACCCGCAGGTGGAGAAGGTCGTCTCCGCCCTCGGCCGGCTGAACCGCCGGATGAACGTGGCGTACGGCCGCCAGCTCTCCGACCTCGGCATCAGCAACGCGGAGTGGGAGGTCCTCAAGACCCTCGTCCTCGCCGGCGCGCCCTACCGCCTCGGCCCCGGCGAGCTCGCCAAGCGCCTCGGCCTCACCCCCGCCGCGATGACCCACCGCATCGACCGCATGGCCGGCGAGGGCCTGGTCACCCGCGACCGCGACGAGAACAACCGCGTCCGCGTCATCGTCGAGCTCACCGACGAGGGCCGCTCGAAGTGGCTGGAGGCCATGCGCATGGCCACCGACTTCGAGGAGGAGCTCCTCCAGGACCTCACGACCCAGGAGAGGGGCGTCCTCGGCGACGTCCTCATCCGCCTCCTCCGCCGCGTGGAGCTCACCCAGCCCGACGCCGGCGGCCGCCTGACCGACCTCGACTGACCCCACCGGCCGGGGGTTGACACGCCCCCTCCGGATCCGTAAGGTTCTCCGAGTTGTCACGGAGCCGGAACGGTTCTTCGACAACCACTCCCGCCGCAGATGCGGCACCTCTACTCAGCACAACTCCCCACCGGGACGAATTTCGGCATGCCGAAATTCATTTCGAATGACTCGATTATGAGTCGCCGGGGAAACCCGCTAGAGTTTGAGACGTCGGAACGGCCCAACAGCCGGAAAGACAAACCCCCCTGACTGGGAGTCAGACGCCGAAAGGATCTGATAGAGTCGGAAACGCCGGAAGGGCCCGGAGCGAAAGCGAAAGGGACCGGAAAGCACCGAGGAAATCGGATCGGAAAGATCTGATAGAGTCGGAAACGAAGGAAGCGCCCGGAGGGCCCGGAAACGGGAACGAAGGAAGCGTCCGCACCTTGAGAACTCAACAGCGTGCCAAAAATCAACGCCAGA